>NZ_AUJR01000008.1 GCF_000424325.1 [Clostridium] clostridioforme AGR2157 | reverse complement strand
TCTAAACCACCGTCTGTTTTCTATACCCTCCTTTGGCAGAATCATTAGTTTACATAACTTCGTTTCAGCAAGGACTTTCCTATAATACAAAAAAGATGGGACAGCAGCACACATATTCCTGTGCTGTGTCCCATCCTTATTATACTTCATCAATCAAATATCGTACCCTGCGGATTAATACATTCCGCCCATATCAGGTGCTGCCGGGCCTGCTGGAGCCGGCTCCTTGATGTTGGCAACAACAGTCTCTGTTGTCAGCAGTGTGGAAGCAACGCTGGTTGCGTTCTGAAGTGCGCTTCTTGTAACCTTTACAGGGTCCAGGATGCCAGCTTCAATCATATCCACATACTCTTCCTTGTAAGCGTCAAAGCCATTGCCTACAGAGGACTCTTTTACCTTATTTACAATAACCGAGCCTTCCAGTCCTGCGTTGGCTACGATGTGGAACAGAGGAGCTTCCAGAGCCTTTAAGATGATTCTTGCGCCGGTCTTCTCATCGCCTTCCAGTCCGTCAACAACACTCTTTACTTCCTCAGCTGCGTGTACATAAGCAGAACCGCCGCCTGCGATGATGCCTTCCTCAACAGCTGCTCTAGTAGCGTTCAGCGCATCTTCCATGCGAAGCTTAGCTTCCTTCATCTCTGTCTCGGTTGCAGCGCCAACACGGATAACGGCTACGCCGCCTGCCAGCTTAGCCAGACGCTCCTGCAGCTTCTCCCTGTCAAAGTCAGAGGTGGTCTCCTCAATCTGCTTGCGAATCTGGGATACCCTTGCTGAAATGGCATCCTTGTCGCCCATGCCGTCAACGATGATGGTGTTCTCTTTCTGAACCTTAACGGACTTTGCACGTCCTAACTGCTCCATGGTTGCATCCTTCAAATCCAGACCCAGTTCCTCGGAGATAACAGTGCCGCCTGTCAGGATAGCGATATCCTGCAGCATCTCTTTCCTTCTGTCGCCGTAGCCAGGAGCCTTCACAGCCACTACGTTGAATGTGCCTCTCAGCTTGTTTACAATCAGGGTGGTCAGTGCTTCGCCTTCCACATCCTCAGCAATGATGAGAAGTCTTGCGCCCATCTTAACTACCTGCTCCAGCAGAGGAAGCAGATCCTGGATGTTGGAAATCTTCTTATCAGTAATCAGCACGTATGGGTCGTCTAAGTTAGCTTCCATCTTATCCATATCCGTGCACATATAAGCGGACAGGTAACCTCTGTCGAACTGCATACCTTCAACCAGGTCAAGCTCTGTCTTCATTGTCTTGGATTCTTCAATGGTGATGACGCCGTCCTTGGAAACCTTCTCCATAGCGTCTGCTACCATGGTTCCTACTTCATCATCGGAAGCAGAGATGGCTGCTACCCTTGCAATCTGCTCCTTGCCGTTGATTGGCTTGCTCATCCTCTTGATAGCTTCCACAGCCGCGTCCGTAGCCTTCTTCATACCCTTTCTCAGGACGATTGGGTTTGCGCCTGCTGCCAGGTTCTTCATGCCTTCGTTTACCATGGCCTGAGCCAGAACAGTTGCTGTGGTGGTACCGTCTCCGGCCACATCGTTGGTCTTTGAAGCAACTTCCTTAATCAGCTGTGCGCCCATGTTCTCATATGGATCCTGCAGCTCGATTTCCTTTGCAATGGTAACACCGTCGTTTGTAATTAACGGAGCGCCAAAGGACTTATCCAGAACAACGTTGCGTCCCTTCGGTCCAAGGGTAACACGTACTGTATCTGCTAACTGGTTAACGCCTGCTTCCAGTGCCTTGCGGGCTTCTACACCATACTTAATCTGCTTTGCCATCTTTCATCAACCTCCAATATTCTATGTTCTACTGTTTTATTAATTATTCAACAACTGCCAGGATATCGTTCTGCTTTACGATAACGTACTTCTCATCCTCAATCTCTACCTCTGTTCCTGAGTACTTGGAGTAGATTACCTTGTCGCCTGCCTTAACCTGCATGGTTACTTCCTTGCCGTCAATAACTCCGCCTGGTCCAACCGCAATGACCTCTGCCTGCTGTGGCTTCTCCTTGGCTGCGCCTGGAAGGACGATGCCGGATTTCGTTGTCTCTTCTGCAACTAACTGCTTTAACACTACCTTGTCAAACAATGGTACTAACTTCATGATTGAATTCCTCCTTGCACGATATTCTGTTTTTTCCTTTTTGATTTTATTTCCTTACTGCTTTCTTTTGCTCACATGATATGTTATATCACCAGTTATTAGCACTGTCAATAGTTGAGTGCTAATTTCTTTTAATTTTATTGTTTTTTTACAATTAGCTGTTTCTTTTTTTTTCCATTCGTATTACAATAATAACAATAAGGCATAATATGACCCATAGGGGAGCTTTTATGCATCACCATTACAAGAAAGGGGTTTTTGGCATGGCAAAGAAAGGTTGGGGTAAATTCGTAGCATTTGCAGCAGTGACCGGTGCTGTGGCCGCCGGCGTTTCCTACGTACTTCAGTATAAGACATACCACAGGGAGCTGGAAAAGGATTTTCGGGAATTCGAGGATGGCGGCGAGGACAGAACCGATGAGGACGGCACGGAGCGCACCATTGATGCACGCAGCCTGGACCGCAATTATATCTCTCTTTCCTCCAGCAAGGACGAATTCAAGGTGGCTGCCAAAGATATGGCCCAGGCAACGAAGAATGT
The DNA here is from genome assembly GCF_000424325.1 of [Clostridium] clostridioforme AGR2157. Lineage (GTDB taxonomy): Bacteria > Bacillota > Clostridia > Lachnospirales > Lachnospiraceae > Enterocloster > Enterocloster clostridioformis_A. The sequence goes on along the minus strand of NZ_AUJR01000008.1, from coordinate 121,198 downwards.
CCTTAAGGATGCCGGAAGCCTGTTATCGGACACTGCCCACGAGGCGGTTTCCGCTGCCGTGGACACGGCTCAGATTGCACTGCAGACCGTAAAGTCCAAGAAAGCGGATTTCATGGATGAGCACTCCAGGGATAAGGATGATGATTCTGATTTGTTCGAAGATGAGGGCTTCCTGGACGACGACTATGTGGACGAGGACGACCTCTATGATTACCGCCGCATGGACGGCAGTTCCTCCTATGATTCAGGAGTTCTTACGGAAGATGATTACCATGACAGCAGCGGGGAACCTGAGAAACCGGAAGCAGGCCACTCTACCGCCGTCATCGAGGAGGATACGCTGGAATAACACAGCGGTTTAAGACCATGTGAGATATCCAGAAAAACTCAGGGAACATGATGGTTCCGTGTTCCCTGAGCTTTTCTGTTTTTTACATTTTATTCTGTGTTTCATTCATCCTTTTATTCTTCTTTTATTCCTCCCAGGCCAGAAGGTTAATCCATACAGGCTGGCCAGCCAGCTTCTCGTCCATGATATAGGCGTGGCTGTCATCCTCCTCGGACATAAGCTGATACTCCCCACGCTCTTCTATATGAATCCAACGGTCATCCATCTGTACCATACCGTCCTTTACTTCCAGCTTCCAGGTGGATGTCTCTCCTTCCTGGTTCAGGGTGGTATAGGTTACCTTACCGTCCAGCCTGTCACCGGAAAATCTCCCGGTCTTGCACACATCCCTGGCTTCCCCCTCCGGGCTGTTCTCATAATAGCAGTATCCTGTATGGCCCTCGCCCTCCATCTTTCCATCCTTCCACAATCCCTGGGAGTAATCATACCTGGGTGCATCCAGTTCAACCACCTGAAGGGCCGTACAATCCCCTTCCGGCTTGCCGTCCTTAAAGGTGCCGTAATACAGGGTCTTAGGCATGGTGAGCACCAGCCCCTCACCCTCCATGGACTGGCTGAATGACTGGCCGTCATAGAGATACCGCACTCCATCCATGACCTCATAAAACAGCGTTAGAAGCTCCTCCTCACCGCTGTCCATGACCCGCGCGGCAGCCTCCAAATCCTGTGCCTCTAATGCCTCCATGATTTCGTCCAGAACCGCCTTCTGGGCTTCTGTCACATCCGGGAGTATCTCTGCTTCTTCCCCTCCCGTCCGGGCTGGGTCCTCCTCTGCGCCCTCTGCCGCCTGTGCAGCCCCTGCGGTACCTGGATAAGCATCAGCCTTCCCCACGAAATTTCCATTTTCACCCGCCGGACCTGCCTGGTCATACATCCGGCCATAGGCACTGCCCGCCTGGCCATGGCCCTGGTCATAGGCCCTGTCACGCTGTCCCCAGAAGGCGCTGATTCCCAGTACCACTGCAAAAGCAGCGGCAGCAGCCATATCTGTCCATGTATCGTTTCTGCCCTTCATGGCATACCATTCCTTTCCTGTTATTTTTCTATTATTTCATACATTATCCGTCAGACACACCATGCTTTATGCCTTAAAAATCCATGCAGCAGCTTAAAACGACCAGGCCTTTGCCAGCAGTTTAGTGCCTTTTTGGATTTCCTCCTCGCTGAGACTGGCATATCCCAGCATCACGGTTGAGCCAAACAGGTTTTCCTCCGGCTGTATAAAACATCCCGATATTCCGTAGACCTTCACTCCCAGGGCAGCCGCACGGGCCACCAGGCTTTCCTCTGCCTCCCCCTGCCGGTGGGTCAGCAGCACATGCAGCCCTGCATATTCCCCCCTGATTAAGAACCAGTCCTCCAGTTCCTTAAGCCCGGCCATCAGCGCATCATGTTTTCCCTTGTACAGCGCCCTCATCCGGTTTAAATGTCTCTCATAATATCCCTGGGTTATAAACTGATAGAGAATGTTCTGGTCAATCCTGGACACCGTGGAAAGATAGAAACCGGCCCTTTCCCGGTATGCCTCCAGCAAATGCTCCGGCAGCACCATGAAGCCCACACGGATAGCCGGGGCTATGGACTTGGAAAATGTTCCCATATAAATCACACGGCCGCCCCGGTCCATGCCCTGCAGCGCGGGAATGGGCTTTCCCTTGTATCGGAATTCACTGTCATAGTCGTCCTCAATCAGATACCGGTCTGCACCGCTGTAAGCCCAGGACAGCAGCTCCTGCCGCCGCTTCACAGGCATGACAATCCCTGTGGGATACTGATGGGAAGGCATCACATATGCCACATCCGCGCTGCTTTGGGCAAGGCGCTCCACATCCATTCCGTATCGGTCCATGTCCACGGGAATCACAGGGTATCCCTCCCCCTTAAGCACTCTGTAGGCCTGCTTGTATGTTGGGTTTTCCATGGCAATTTTCCTGCCGTTTCCCAAAATCTGGGACAGAAGCATCAGCAGATATTCGCTTCCTGCGCCAATGAGAATCTGCTCCGGCCTGCAGTCCACCCCTCTGGCAGAATGGAGGTAATCTCCTATGGCAGTCCTGAGAGCCCTCTCTCCCTGAGGGTCCCCTGCCGCAAACATCTCCTTATTATCATCCACCAGTGTATTCCTGCTGATTTTCCTCCACGTATTAAAGGGAAAACTGTCCAGATCAATTCCTCTGGGAGAAAAATCCACCTCGTAACGGTCCCTTCCGGTGTCTCCCGGCTCTACGAAAGAGCCTCCTCCCTTTTGCCGTACTTCCACCAGTTCCTCTATCTTACAGACAAAATAACCTCTGCATGGCAGTGCCTCGATATAACCTTCGGACAGCAGCTGGTCATAGGCCATCTGGGTGGTACTGCGGCTCAGCCTCAGGTTCCTGGCCAGTATGCGGGTGGAAGGCAGACGGCTTCCCGCCTCCAGCTTTCCCTGGCGGATTTCATTTTTTATGTACTGGTAAATCTGTTCATAGAGAGGACTGTCCGACTGGCTGTCAAAGGGTACTATCAGTTCCATCTTCGACCCCTTCCTGCCACAAACTGGCATTATCATTTATATTTTAAATAAACATTTTAATCATACCAGTCTGCCGAAGATATGTCAATATGTTTTCATATTTATTCAGTTAATTTGTGCTATTAATGAAAAATGCAAAGATTATTTCATGAAAATAAACTCTTTTTCTGATTTGTACATTGTAATCATCACGGTATGGAATTATAATAAAAGTAGGAAGAGAACCCAATAAAATCAGTTGAGAAAGGATGGATGGACATGAGCGCACAGACTCTGAATATGTTAAAGAAACTATCTCCCAAAAAAGAACATTCACTGGCTTTCCGCTGTTTCATAGGGGCTGCGGCCGTTGTGCTGCTGACCGTGTCTGTACACATCCTGGTATTTACAGCCATAGAGAGACACAGCACGGGAAGGGACCTTCCGGAATGGTACCAGCTCCTTGCAGCCCTGTCTGTGGATGCGCTTTATCCGCTGTTCATAGTGTCCCTGGTATCCATCATCAAGCGGGTATTCCGCATACCGGTACACCGTCTGGAGCGCAAGGTTTTCAAGTTCACCTATCTATGCCTTGGCCTTATCGCAGCCTCCAGAATCAGCATGTATGTGGGGCTCTATGTATTCTTCATGGCTTTGTTTGCAGCAGGCACGGCCATGTATGTCATCATCGGCATACGTTTTCTCTACGAGCTTTTCAAGTACCACTTCATATCCTGCCGGTATTATTAAAAGACATATTATAAGGTGTTTCATCACCGGATGAAGCATGAGCCGCAGTCATAACAAAGGCCGGGGACCTTTTCCATCAGGTTCCCCGGCATTTTCTTTATCTCATTGATGATTGTCCTGTTTTATCTGTTCCATTCCCTTATGATTCATCCCTATTTAGGAAGCTTGAATGAGCTCTTTAAGGATACAATCCGGTTAAACACCGGCTTCTCAGGTGTGCTGTCCTTGCAGTCCACGCAGAAGAAACCGTTGCGCACAAACTGATAGCTGTCATAGGCCTTTCCCTCTGCCAGGGCCGGCTCCACGTAGCACTCCTTTAACACAACCAGGGAATTTGGATTTAAGTTCAGGCTGCCGTCTTCATTCAGCTTGCCCTTCTCCTCGTCCACAATGTTCTCATAAAGGCGGCATTCCACCTGCCTTGCGGTGGGAACAGCCACCCAGTGGATGGTTCCCTTTACTTTGCGTCCCTCAAAACCGGAACCGCTCTTTGTCTCCGGGTCATAGGTGCCGTGAACCACGGTGATGTTGCCGTCAGCATCCTTCTCACATCCTGTACACTTCACGAAATATGCTCCCATCAGGCGTACCTCATTGCCAGGGAACATGCGGAAATACTTTTTCGGAGGCTCTTCCATGAAATCCTCCCGTTCAATATAAAGCTCCCGCCCAAATGGCACCTTCCTGTCTCCCAGCTCCGGATTCTCCAGATTGTTGGGAACATCCAGCATCTCCACCTGGCCTTCCGGATAATTGTCAATGACCAGCTTCACCGGATTCAGAATAGCCATCATACGGGGCTTCTTAAGCTTTAAGTCCTCGCGGATACAGTATTCCAGCATGGCGTAGTCCACGGAGCTGTTGGCCTTGGATACGCCAACCATCTCCACGAACATCTTGATGGCCTCCGGTGTATATCCCCTTCTTCTCAGAGCCGCGATGGACACCAGACGCGGGTCGTCCCAGCCGTCCACGATTTTATCCTCCACCAGCTTCTTGATATAGCGTTTGCCGGTTATCACATTGGTCAGATACAGCTTGGCGAACTCAATCTGGCGGGGCGGATTCTCAAACTCGCACTCCTTTACCACCCAGTCATAGAGAGGCCTGTGGTCCTCAAATTCCAGGGTGCAGATGGAATGGGTGATGTGTTCAATGGCATCCTCAATGGGATGGGCGAAATCATACATGGGATAGATGCACCACTTATCGCCTGTGTTATGGTGGGACATGCGGGCAACGCGGTATATAACCGGGTCCCTCATGTTGATATTAGGGGAAGCCATATCGATCTTGGCTCTCAGCACCTTCTCCCCGTCCTGGTACTTTCCCTCCTTCATATCCTCAAACAGGGCAAGATTCTCCTCCACGGAACGGTTCCTGTAAGGACTCTCCTTGCCGGGTGTAGTGAAATCCCCCCTGTACTCCCTGATTTGGTCAGCTGTCAGGTCACAGACAAACGCCTTTCCCTTCTTAATCAGGAACACGGCACACTCGTACATCTGGTCAAAATAATTGGACGCAAAGAAAAGCCTGTCCTCGAAATCAGCGCCCAGCCACTTCACATCATCCATGATGGACTCCACGAATTCAGTCTTTTCCTTTGTGGGGTTTGTATCGTCAAAACGCAGGTTGAACTTGCCGCCGTACTTCTGTGCCAGGCCGTAGTTCAGTAAGATGGACTTGGCATGTCCGATATGCAAATAACCGTTTGGCTCCGGCGGGAAACGGGTCTGGACATGGTTATAAACGCCCTCTGCCAGGTCCTTGTCAATCTCCTGTTCGATGAAATTCCTGGAGACCACCTCCTTTTCCTCAGTTTCCATTACGGTATCCTTGTCTGCCATAATTGTTCCTCCGTTACGTTGCTATTGTGATAAATATAATTATTAATCATAACACAATTCTTCTATCAGTGAAAGGGGAAAATACACTTTGCAGTGGAAATCCTGTCCCATGTCTGCTATACTATATTAGTGTGCTAAATTATGTACAATTATGAGGAGATTTACCAAACCATGGAAAAAGCAGCAAAATTCGCCCTGATAAAGACCCTCCCCATATTTCTGGGCTACATATTCTTAGGAATCGCCTTTGGACTCCTGTTACAGAAATCCGGTTTGGGTGTGTTCTGGGCCTTTCTCATCAGTACCCTGGTCTATGCGGGTTCCATGCAGTTTGCCCTGGTGGGCATCCTCACCGGCGGCTTAAGCTATGTGACCACGGCTGTCATGACCCTGTTTATCAACAGCCGCCATGCATTTTACGGGCTCACCTTCATCGGGCGTTTCAAGGAAATGAGAAAATCCTATCCTTACATGGTATTTTCCCTGACGGATGAAACTTATTCCCTGTTATGTTCCATGGCTCGTCCGTCCGACTTTACGGACAGGGAATGGAAGGCAGCCACTTTCTTTACCGCGTTTTTCGACCAGTGCTACTGGATAGCCGGGTCGGTGCTGGGCGCCCTTATGGGTGAGCTGATTACCTTTGACACCACAGGCATTGATTTTGCCATGACCGCCCTGTTCGTGGTAATATGTGCGGACCAGTGGAAGGCGGCAAAGACCCATATACCGGCTGTCACCGGTTTTATATGCGGCGCACTGTTTCTGGTGCTCATCCGCTCTTCCAACTTTATCCTGCCTGCCCTGGCAGCTGCCGCAGCCATGCTGCTGTTCCTGCGCAGGACTGTGGAACAGAAAATGGAGGAGGATTAAACCATGACCCAATCAAATTATGTACTAATTACCATACTTATTTGCGCTCTGTGCACCCAGGTTACCCGATGGCTTCCCTTCCTCCTCTTCGGCGGTAAAAAGGAAGTCCCCGGGCTGGTCCGCTACCTGGGGACCATCCTCCCGGCCGCCATCATGGCCGTGCTGGTGGTCTACTGCCTGAAGGGAATCACACCGCTGGCCTACCCCTATGGCCTGCCGGAGCTCATATCCGTTGCCGTGGTGGTGGGACTCCACCTCTGGAAGGGCAATACCCTTGCCAGCATCGCGCTGGGGACGGTATGCTACATGCTGCTGGTGCAGATGGTATTCTGATGATGCTCTGACCATGTTCTGTCCGTACCCTGCCAATGTTCTGGGCGTACCCTGCCGGCGGCCTCCGGCAGTCTGAATATACTTCGCAAAATCATGCATCCGTCCCTTCCGACTCCCTGTCGCAAACGCCGCTCCCTTCATTCAGCACAGGCATGATAATTCCATCCTTCACCAGGCCGATAAATACCGGCACCAGCTCCGGATCAAACTGTGTTCCCGCGCCCCGTTCCAGCTCATTGACCGCGAATTCCACTGACATGCTGGGCTTATAGCTGCGCTTGGATACCATAGCGTCAAAGGAATCTGCAATGCAAAGGATTCTGGCTGCCAGAGGAATATCCTTTCCTGCGATGCGCCTGGGGTATCCCCTTCCGTCATACCGCTCATGGTGTCCCAGGACAGCGGGGATAACGTAATCCATGGATGGAAGGTGGCGTATGATTTCCACGGATGCCTCCACGTGGCGTTTCATGGTGCTGTACTCCTCGTCCGTCAATTTTACGGTTTTGTTCAGGATGTTTTCCGGTATCCCGATTTTCCCGATATCGTGAAGCAGGGCTGACTCCTTAAGAATCTCCTGGTATTCCTCGCTGGTTTTCAGGGCCTGCCCCATGGCATGAGCATAATAGGCCACATTCTTGGAATGCTGGAATGTATAGTGGTCTTTTGCGTCGATGGCAGCTGTCAGGGCGTAGATGGTGGGAGCATACTCGGAATACATGCTTCGGTGCTTCTTTGCCAGTCCCTCATCCGTATCCCTCACTCCGATGATACCGTCTGAGTATACCCGGATTCCGTTCTTTCCGGAACGCTTCACATGGTATACCGCACAGTCTGCATTGGATATGAGCTCATTCGTGGACGCGGCCGCGTACGGAGCCGCACAGATTCCGCAGCTGACAGTCAGCGGCTTTAAGTAAGTATCCGTACAATCCAGATTCATGTTCTGAATCTGCCGTGAAATGTTCTCAGCCAGATTCTGCGCTGAATAGATATCATAATCAGGCAGAATGACGGCAAATTCCTTGCCGCTGTAACGTCCGCAGTAACCGTTATCCCCCACGGTTCCCTGTATGATACGCGCAATATACACCAGTGCCTTATCTCCCTCATGATTGCCGTAAAGCTGGTTGTACAGCTTAAAATCATCCACGTTGAAGATGACAAGGGCCAGGGAGGTGCGCTTACATTTTTCGTAATTTTCCTCCAGTGTCTCGCAGAAATATTTCCGGTTCAATAGTCCGGTAAGCTCATCTGTCCTGGCTTCCGCATATGCCTTTTCGTAGAGCCTGGAATTCTTTACCGCAATGGAGCTTACGGATTCAATGGAGTTAAGGAATATGATGTCCTCCTCGGAATACCCCCCGGCACGCATCTTTCCCCGCTTCTCCTTGCCCCCCATAAGCACCAGTCCGGCCATGTCGTCCCCGTCCTTAAGAGGCAGGATACACTCAATCTTAAGGACCTCCATCTGGTATTTTTCTTCCTCCCACATGGACTTGTATTCCACGGTCCTGCGGAAATCCTTAAGCAGCAGACAGGAGTCATGGCTTTTAAGCCAGTTGATGAGCGGCGCACTGCCTGCCAGAGAAAAATTCTTGTCATCCAGGGGACTGCTGCTGAACACAGCCGGATAATTCCCCTGTGAATCCTTGATACAAATATAAATCTTCCTTGTGTGCAGGGTGCTTCCTATGACGTTCACCAGAGCATTGAGGATTTCAGTCAGTCTGAGGGATTGGGACACAATGGCCGTATATTCGCTGAGCCGTTCTGTCTGGCTCACCTCTTCCTTAATGAAAATCCGGTCAAAAAATCCCTTGGCCACAATGTAAATCAGCAGGGTGACCATCATGGTCATAGTAGCCACAATCATGACGCTGAAAGACGCCAGCATTGGCACATCCCTGCGGATGATGCCGTCCAGGGTCTGGGCCACATTGTAAAAGGCCAGGGCGCTTACTGCCATGGCAATGATGTAGCAGTTCCCTCTGGACACCAGCATGGTCATACGGAACACGTGCCTGGAATAAAGCGTATAGAACATCACCCCTGCATTCAGCACCCCTGACAGGATATCAATGGGAAATTCATTGAACAGCGGCACAGCCATATTGCCTGCAAAAAGCAGAAATATGCCTGACAGCAGCGGAACCACTTTAGCCTTAAGGGCCCTGTTTTTCCGGCTGCTCCAAATGATGGCGGCCGTATGTATGATTACCAGGAAGCAGAGTCCGTACATAATGCTGGCACGCCAGTCCATATGATAGACAAACACGGCACTGGCCCCGTTCCACACGATGGCGGGCGGCTGGACCAGGTTTTCTGTCCATATGTTATAGAGATTCACCAGAAGGATGAGCACCAGCCACATTCTGTGGGAGCTTTTCGCCTTATGGCCGCAGAAATCCCTGATAAAGCAGAAAAACGCACATGGCACCAGACTGATTCCTGCCAGCGAAAGATGGAACCACAGCTCATAGGACGGCCAGGCCCGAAGCCTCATCAAAAGAGAGCCGCCGGTCCACAGAATCATGGCGCCCAACACAGCGATAAAATCACGAATCAGCCGTGATTTCTTAGCCGACATAAAAGCCAGCATAAGAAAGGTATAGAAATATAAAGCTGTTATGGATATAAAAACATAGCTTCTCATACAATCAGTATCTCCTAGTATCTCCTGTGCCCGTTAAAAGCCGTCTGCATCTTTATCATTTCCTGTATATCATGGATGGATGGGTTGATATGCCTCAGTGTCTTTCCGGTCTTTTCCCGATAGGAAGCAAAGGTGCCGCACCGCAGAATGGTTATCTCCAGCGGGTCCATACCCAGTATCCGTTTCAAATCATGGTAATCCTGGTCCACGTATTTAAAATAAATGGTCAGGTGTTCCTTCAGAAGTTCCCGGCTTACGGCCCTGTTCACCACGCAGCCAGGCGCCAGTTCCACGTACATATGGAGATAAGGTCTCCCCCTGTCCTCGGTAAACTCCTTCAGTGCTGCCCAGTCCGTCACATCGATTCCCGAAAGGCTGATAACATTCTTAATGGAATTTTCCGAAATCCTTGTAAAACCGGCAATATCAATAATATCCGGCACCCGGTCGATGTACTCAAACCTGGGAATCCGCGTCTCATCCTCCTTGCTGGTAAGTCCCAGACAGCGGTAGACATCCCCCACCCGATACCGGGCAAATGCCCCGCCTTTCAACACAGTAAGAACAATCTCATATACTTCTCCGGCTGCCACCTCATCCATACATATGGTCCCGGGAACATAGGAGGGATCATCCAGATTCTTGTACATTTCCGTTTCCGGTATGAATTCATAGAAGCATGCATCCGGGAAGAAGTACAGTCCGTTGCGGTTCCATGTCTCTGTCCCGATAAAACTGGGTTCTGTCCCTGCAAACACTTCCACGGGCCTGATGCCCCACAGTTCCTCCAAGTCATCTTTATAGCAGCGGTTATCTGTTCCAGCACACAAAAATCCCTTCAGTTTGAAAAGGTCCTTAGGCATCAGTCCCCGCCCCGCCTTCTCACACTGTTTCTTAGCCTTAAGGTACCGCAGTGTCATAGCGGGGGGCATGGTGAACATCTTTTTAAGGAAAGACCCGCCCTTCTTACCGCCCTCGGACAGGCTGGCAATGCTCATGCTCACATAATAAGCAACGCTGCCCATGCCGAAGAAGAAATCAATCCCCTTCCCCAGCCCCATCTTGAACCCCTTCTTATTCCGCTCGGAAAAGGTCATGTTCACGGCCTCGTCCACCGGAGGAAGGAACTCTATGTGGAGCTCGTCCGCCAATCCCAGTGGAATCAAACCCGTGATATAGGGCAAAGGCGCCAGGCCATACAAAAATGTATCGCCGATTTCGATGTCAAAGCTTCCCCTGCCCTTGCTGGCAGCCATCATCAGGCAGGTCAGGATATTATTCTTGTAGGTTTGCAGCATGCCGCTGGTGTAGGGCGCCACCTTTATGGGATGCTTGCCGCCCTCCCATGTGGTCTGTATCCATATGATCGGTTTATCAGGAAGCATGTCCTCCTTCTTCAAAAGAAGGACATCAGCATAATCTTCGTAGGTAGTCAAAGGTACCATGGCCCGGAACTCATCTATGTTCTCCGGCCTCTTATCCTTTAGAATCTTCTTTCCAAGAGGACTTGCGCACCAAAGTCCAATCTGCTCCTCCAAAAGCCTTCTCTGGATTTTCATATAAGACTCCATATCCAGGTCCAGAAATCCGCAGTATTCCTGCCATATCCTGTCATATTCCTGATTGGTCAGCTTTTCCTCAAATGTCATTCCGATTCACCGCCTTTCCCACAGTCTGGGTAGTAAAAATGGTACCTGTTCCTGGTAATCCCTGTAGTCAGAAAATTCCTCTGCAAATATAAGCCTGTCCTGATACCAGGCATACAGAAGGTTCAGAAAAGAAAGACAAAGACTGAGCATCACCCGGTTCAGATTCCCGGTGGACAGGCCCATACAGAAAAAGCAGCCAAAAAACCACCAGATACCTGGATGACGGCACCAGCCATACATACCTGAGCGGCAGACCTTGTGCCGGTCCGCCTCCTGACAATAAGTACTGTCAAAGGGCAATGCAAAATACAGCGTATAAATCAGCATTGCCAGAAAAAATGCGCCCGGAAGGAGCCAGACAGACTGTTCCTTAAACCCTGAGGAAACACAAGTATATACCATCCTTCCTCCTACTACAGCCAACAGCAGGTTGCCTGCCGCAAAAAACGGGACAAACCACTTCTTTTTCCAAAAAACCCGATTCCAGTCATATAGGAAAAACATCCCAAAGGCCCCTAACCCAAAGCCCCAATCCAACATCTGCATCCCCCCTGTCCGATATATAAAAGGGAGCCCGCTCTCTTCATGATTCCAGACTCCCAACCGTATCAAAAATAAATCCTCCCATCTGTTCTCAACCCTTGGGAAATTATGTAAAGTATTATGCAAATAGAAACTATTTGCCGAATAGAATAAATTCTATCATAAATATGCCGAAAAAGGAAGGGATTTGTCCGGATATTATTTATCTTTTCTTATAAATATCCTCATATGTATACGATATACACTAATGCGGAATAAAAAGAAAAAAGCCCGGTAAACACCAGGCTATCCACAAGCTGCTGACGGGAATCGGACCCGTGACCTCCGCACTACCAATGCGACGCTCTACCGACTGAGCCACAGCAGCTTATTCTGTTTTGGTACGCATTCGCGAACCTTGTATATATTATCATGACCACATGGTTTTGTCAACAATAATTTTCGAATTTTTTTAAACAATTCACCAACAATTCTTTCTTTCATTCTATCCCCCGCATCCAAACCGCTGCTCCCTCAAGCCTCCCTGGCAATCGTGAGCAGCGGTCTGTGCGCCAGCTTCCCAAAAACGGAATTCTAAAATCAACCCTCTTCCAAATATCAGAAAATCCCGTCATACCCTTCCCGCAGCGTATCACAGGAGCGCCCCAGCTTCTCCAGCTCCTCCGGTGTCAGGGACAGCGGCAAGACCCTCTGTACTCCGTTCTGGTTTATGATACAGGGAACGCCGGCAAATACATCCATCTGGCCGTACTCTCCCCGCAGCATGGCGGATACGGTAAGCACACTGTGCTCATCCCCCAGAATGGCCTTGGTTATTCTGGTAAGGGCCATGCCAATGCCATAATAGGTGGCATTCTTGGCCTCTATGATTTTATAGGCGGCAGTGCGAACCTCCTCCTCGATTTCATCAAACCGTTGCCGGCACACCGCTTCCTCGTTTTCCCCGCACAGTTCCAGTATGGGCTTGGTGGCCAGCAGCGCCTGGCTCCACGGTACGAACTCGCTGTCCCCATGCTCTCCCATGACATAGGCATGGACATTTCTCGGGTCTGCCTTCAGATAATCGCCTAACAGGTATCTGAGTCTGGCTGTGTCCAGGGCTGTTCCCGTTCCCAGCACCCGTCTTGGATTAAAGCCCGACAGGGTACAGGTTATCCTGGTCATGATGTCAACCGGGTTGGTTGCCACCAGAAACAGGCCATTGAAGCCCGATGAGGTAACAGGCTCAATGATGGAACGGAACACCTCTGCATTCCTTTTCAAAAGGTCCAGGCGGGTTTCCCCCTGCTTCTGGGCCACTCCGGCGCAGATGACCACGATATCCGCATCCCTGCAGTCATCGTACTCTCCTGCATATATTGTCATGCTGGAATTGGCAAATGCCAGGCCATGGTTTAAATCCATTGCCTCCCCCTCGGCCCTCTTCTTGTTCACATCAATGAGCACCAGCTCATCGCACACCGACTGATTCAAAAGACAGTAGGCATAGCTCATGCCCACCATTCCAGTTCCTACGATTACCACTTTCCTCTTATCTGCTCTCACGTACTGCTCCTTTCCCACCGTCCCGGTCTGCTGTTCATATCCTTAGTATATCTGGAAAACCTGCATCTTATTCCGGCAGGATGTCCAGCTGGTTTTCCAGGACCTCTGCAAGTTCTCCGGTTACCTGGCCAGTTTCTTCTCCATGAGCTCGCTGTTGCTGCTGTAAGCCAAAGCATTTTCACGGGAAATCACTCCGTCACGGTATAGTTTAATAAGGCTGTTATCCATGGATATCATGCCTTCCTCCTGGGAGGTGGCAATGATTCCGTCTATCTGATGAATCTTGGATTCACGTATCATATTGCGGATTGCATTGTTTAAAAACATGATTTCAAAGGCTGGCTGCACACCGCCGTCCACAGTGGGTATGAGCTGCTGGGATATGACCGCATCCAGCACCATGGCCAGCTGGGTTCTTATCTGCTGCTGCTGATTTGACGGAAATGCATCAATGACACGGTCAATGGTATTGGCTGCTCCCACGGTATGAAGGGTGGAGAGAATCAGATGGCCTGTCTCAGCTGCTGTCATGGCTATGCTGATGGTCTCATAATCTCTCATTTCTCCTAACAGGATGACATCCGGCGCCTGGCGCAGGGATGCTCTCAGGCCCGTGACGTAGCTGTCCGTATCCGTAACAATCTCTCTCTGGGTCACCACGCTCTTTTTATGCCTGTGCAGGTATTCGATGGGGTCCTCCAGTGTGATGACATGGGCATTTCTGGTGCTGTTGATTTCATCGATAATACAGGCCAGGGTTGTGCTTTTGCCGCTGCCTGCCGGTCCGGTCACCAGGACCATTCCCTTGGTAAGCCTGGAGACGCCGATGATGCTGTCCGGCAGATGGAGCTGTCCGGCATCCGGCAGTTCAAAACGCACCACGCGGATGATTCCTGCCAAAGATCCCCTCTGGCGGAACACGCTGGCCCTGAAACGCGATACTCCCGGGATGGCAAAGGAAAAATCATCATCTCCGTGGGACTGGACCTTATCCATGCCCCGGTTCTTTGCCAGGCCGTATATCTCGGTAATCATCTTGTCCATCTCGTCGGGCATGATTCGGTTGTCACCCTGACAGATAATCCGGCCGCCAATCTTATAGGAGAAGGGCATGCCTGGAATAAGAAATATGTCAGCCGCATTCTTCTCCACGGCCGATGTAAGCAATTCCATCACATTCATCTGTTTTGCTCCTTTTGCCTCTGTTTTATTCCTGGGATGGGGCTGCTTTGCCCCACACAGGCATTGAATTATCTATTTCATACTCATCACTGGCATATACATACCATGATTTTATGTCGTAATGCTTTTCCCCGCACATAAGGACCAGCTCAATGTGCAGGGACTGTCCCCTGTCCATGGGGATGTCCGTGGAAATAAGGCCGGTCTCCCTGTCATAGAGGTCTCCCAGCCTGTCCTTGATGTCCAGGCTGCACTGGGTGGAATCCTTTCCCTCACCCATCTCCTCTGTCAGAACCTGGTCCACTTCCTTAAGCCACTGCTGCCCGCTGCTGTCTGCCTCGTAATATGCCCGGACCGCGTCCCCGTTGCGTTTGGCAAGCTTTAAATCACCCTGGGCGCTGCTTAAGGACAGCAGTCCGAAGGTAGCCATGCACAGAACGATGAAAATAAGAATCAGGGACGACGCCCCTATATTCACTTTATTCCTGGATGCCTCTCCTGCCATCTGTCTTACCTTTCCCGTGTTTCATTTTCCTGAACCCTGTCATGTACTTACGGCTGCGCATATGTCTCTGTCTGCAAGCGGTAAAGCAGCTTTCCCTTATCAGCGCCTCTTCCATAGCGCATTATAAGTATGTCCGCCCGCTTCATGCCGTCCGCTGTTCCTGTGTATATGACGCCCAAAAAAGGCGGTTCACTGCCGGCTTCTATTTCCTCCCAGCTGCTGTTCCAGTACATGGTATGTATGCCGTAGTAGCCTTCGCTTTTGACCAGCTCCTGGTTCCATTCAGCCTGCTCCTGGTTTCCACTGTCGGCAGCTGCCAGGTGTTCCCGGATATTCCGGTCCGGCAGCATCTCTGACCACATAAGGGTCTGGCCTGCCTTAAGCTCCTCTGCCAGGCTTTGCGCCCTCAGCACCGCCTGGTTTATGTCCCGGGCATCCCGGCTTATGTTGTCAGCCTTCACGAACACCAGAACACAGATACTGGCGCAGATGATGAAGAAACCCACCACAACCAGCATTTCCATTAAAAATGGCCCTGAACCTGACCCGCTTTTCCTATTCATCCGTCTCAAGTCCTCCGCTCCGCAGGGAAAGTTCCAGGCTTCCGCCGCCCTCTCCCACAGTCTCTATATGCAGCAGCCTGCCGTCCCTCAAAAGCTTCAGGCCCTGGCATTCCAGAATCTCCAGACCGTCCCCAAGCCCCAGGCCGCTGGATGTGTCTGTAAACAGTTCCCTGATGCTTCCGTTGTCCCAGTAAATCCATGTGACGTATTCTGAATCCCCAATCTCCTGTTTCATCTCCAGCACCTGGGTTCCATCCACATCCACCACATTTACCATCCCGGCCCGGTCACCCTGGCGCACCTTGTTGGCAATGTAGCTCAGCGCTGTGTTGCCTGTATAATTGGCGTCGCTGCGCACAATGATATTTTCATATACCCGGCTGCCAATCAGCACTGTGAAAAGGGCACACAGCACAAATACCAGAAATAACAGCATGGTAAAAAGCACGCTAACGGCATTTCCCTTCTTGTCTGTCTTCCGATTCATACTGTATGCCCCCTACTCTTCTATGGGTATGATGGTGATTTCAGGCATCACGTTGGATGCAAAACCATCGTAAAACACATTATATTTCTTCCTGTTAATCTGGACCGCGTAATTCTCCTCCAGATATTCCACGCTGGGTGGATAACGGCCCTCAATGGCATAGCACTGGACCGAAGCCCTTGCCACTGCCTTCCTGAGAGTCTCCTCCTCCCTTGTGCCTGTCCTGCCTGAAAAATTCAGCACAGCCACCGCAAATACAACCACCAGGGCCGCCATTGCCGCCAGCGACAGTATGTATCCCAGCGCCTGATTCTTCTCTTTTTTCTGAGACTTAACCTTCATTTACTGCCTCCTAACTGTTATCCTATAGCGGACAATACGCCCACCAGAGGAAGCATGACGGACAAAAGGACCAGTCCCACGGATATGGCCAGGACCGCCACAATGGTCGGTTCAAATCTGGCAATCATATCATTGATGGCAGTATCAGCCATTTCCTCGTAATCCTGGGATATCTCATCCATGACGCTGTCCAGATGGCCGCTTCTGGTTCCCACCTTAATCATTTGGATATAAAAACCGGAAAACAGGCCGGTATCCTTCATGGCCTGGTAATAGCTCTCACCCATCTGAAGCTGCTCCGAGCATTTCCCGATGCGGACTGCCACACTTTCGTTCTCAACCAGCTCCTTTGCCAGGTCCATGCCCTTTTCCAGCTCCATACCGCTCTTTAAGGTCAGGGCCAGCACCGCGGCAAAGCGCCGGTTGGCCACTGCCAGGGCAATCTTGCTGCGGCCCTTCACGAAATTCACAGAACGCTCCACCAGGGCAAAGCGTTTGCCCGATTTGGAGACTGTCCAGATTCCGCATAACACCAGGACCAGTACAGCCCCCGCAATAAGGGCTCCGCCGCTTAACCAGCCTCCCAGCCTCATGGCCGAAGCTGCCACAGGAGGCATCTGCGCCCCCAGCTGCTCATATACCTTGTTAAACACAGGCATGACCTTGGAAAACAGCACAAAGAGGACCACCAAAAGCATTACTACCATCATCACAGGATATGTGACCGCATTCTTTATGGCCCGCAAGAGCCGGTATTCCTTCTCATAATAATCGGACAGCGACTTCATCATCTGGTCCATGGTTCCTGTCTGCTGGCCCAGCTTGGCCATACGCACCACATAAGCCGGGAATACTCCCGTATCCTCCATAACCTTGAAAAAGGGGTCTCCCAGTTCCACACCCTCTGCCATGTACAAAAGCATATCCTTCTCGCTCTGCGCAGCCGCATCCTCAGCCATAATGGCCAGCCCTTCCTCCAACGGAACAGCTGCTTCCAACAGCAGGGATATCTGCAGACAGAAGGCCGACAGCTCCTCATAGGAATACCTGTAATAAGCCTCTCCCTTTTTCGCCATCTCTTTTGCCTCCCCTTAATAGCTGTATTTTGCCCTGTAGTTAGAGCCGTTTCCAATGTACTCCATGATTTCCTGGCTCTGGCCGCTGGAGGACGCAAACGTGGGGTCCATCAGCTTCCAGCTGTTGCCGTCAAAATAGATGATATTATCAACCCATCCCTGGCCTTCCAGATATACATTTATCCACGCGTGATACAGATTCCCCGTATACCCCACTACCAGCTTGGTCGGAATGTCCTGGGACCTGAGCATGGCTGTCATAAGGGCCGCATAGTCAAAGCAGATGCCCTTTTTCTGCGCCAGAACCACATCCACATTGGGCAGATAGCCGGACTGGACCGAACTTGCCTTGGCAGTATCATAGGTGACGTTGTTGATTACATAGTTATATACGTTTGACACCACTCCCAGCTGGTCCGTTGCGCTGGCAGCCACTGATGCGCCCGTCTGCACCGCTGCGCTGGCCGCATTAAAATTCACATACTGGTTGGGGTACAGGAATGGTCCGAACTGGTTAGTTATGCTGGCATTTACATTCTGGCTGAATGCCTGGGAATACTGGTTTCCCTGGATATTTTCAAACACCTTCACCGAATAGCTGCCGCTGCCCTCGGACAGAGGGAATACCTCGTATACGCCGCTGCTGCTTAAATCATATGTATATGTCTCGGAACCGCTTTTTGTAATCTGCACCTTAATCTTGCCGACGCTTCCCGTATACTTTACCATGATATAGCCCTCTGACACATTGGATGCATCCAGGGTGGCCTTCTCGTTGCTGTATGTAGTGACTCCGGAAGCAATGGGAGTCAGTACATGACTTCCGGCAGGCTTTGTGTAAGCCAGGGCCGTCACCGGCGCCTGGATGCTGCTGACGGCAAAAAAAGCCGCTGCCGCTGCTGCCGCAAGCTTAACAACAGGTTTATATGCTGCCTTCATAACATTATCACTCCTTTATCTCTAAAAGGACTATACCTCCAGGCGCTGCCTTACAATCTCATAGGCCAGCACTCCTGCCGCAACCGATGCATTCAGGGAGTCAATATTCCCCTTCATGGGAATGGAAGCAACCATATCACAGTGCCCGCGCACAAGCTTGCCGACTCCTTCCCCTTCATTTCCCACCACAAGTCCGATGGAACCTTTCAGGTTCATCTTATACATGAGTTCCCCGCCCATGTCGGCACAGACAAACCACATGCCCTTTTTCTTCAAATCTTCCATGGTAGCCGTCAGATTTGTAACCTTCGCCACCGGCGTATAGTTTAAGGCTCCTGCCGATGTCTTTGCCACGGTGGCGGTCAGTCCCACGGCGCGGCGTTTGGGAATAATGACACCATGGGCCCCTGCCAGGTTGGCCGTACGGATGATGGCTCCCAGGTTGTGGGGGTCCTCTATGCCGTCCAGCAGTATGAGGAAGGGCGGCTCCCCCTTTTCCTCCGCTGCTTTCAGCATGTCTTCCACCTCGGCGTACTCATAAGCTGCCGCATAGGCAATAACGCCCTGATGCTTTCCTGTCTCTGATATCTGATCCAGCCTCTCCTTTGGCACGTAGTTAATGATAGTATCATATTTCCTGGCTTCTCTCAGGATGGTGCGCACCGGACCGTCCTGACAGCCGTCCAGGACGAACAGCTTGTCGATTGTCTTGCCTGACCGGAATGCTTCCAGCACGGCATTGCGCCCCTCTATGGTCAGTTCTTCGTATCTCATGTCTTATCTCCTTCCGGGTCCGGCATCCTGCCCAGCTTCTCAAGCCCCTGGCTTATCAGATATACCAGCCTGTTGTATTCCTGCCTCAGGAACAGCCATCCCACCAGGGCTTCCATCCCTGTGGCCATGCGGTAATCAATGACAGACGCGTTCTTGGCCGATGTGGCTGATTTTGCATTGCGCCCCCGCTTGAATACAGCGTGTTCCTCCTGGGTAAGCATGTCCTCGATGGCCTTTATGAGCTCTGCCTGCGTCCCGGCCTTTACAAGCTCCGAGCTCTGCTTATGCATTTTATTTACCTGCATGCTGCCCCGGTTTATCACCTTGGTTCGTATGATGACCTCATACACCGAATCTCCAATATAGGCCAGAACCAGCGGGGAGTAAGAATTCTCATCCACTGGTTCAAGCCTCATGCACTGTCTATAATATGTGAGAAATTCCTGAATGGTTACACTCTCTTCCACTTGACGCCCTCTCTGGTATCCTCTAATACAATTCCCATATCCAGAAGCTTTCCGCGGATTTCATCCGCCAGCGCAAAGTTCTTCTCTTTCCTGGCCTGCTGTCTGGCTGCAATCATCTCTTCAATCTCGCTGTCCAGCACTTCTTCCTTCTTCTCCGTGATGATGCCCAGTACATCGCACAGCTTTTCTATCATTGTCTTCATATAAGAAACGAATTCCCTGGTACTGGATTCATCTGCCGTTGTGTTGGCCAGCTTCACCAGTTCAAATATGGCGGAAATAGCGTCCGCGGTGTTGAAGTCATCATCCATGGCCTCCTCGTATTTGCTCCGCAGCTTATCTGCCTCTTCCATATTCCCCTGCTCAACGGCAGTCTTGGAACTGTCTGAGGCCTTTGCCTCCAGGTCCCTTAACTTTTCCACACAGGTCAGTATACGCTCCAGACCGTTCTTGGAAGCCTCCATCAGGTCGGCGCTGAAGTTAAGGGGACTGCGGTAATGGGCGCTGAGCATAAAGAAACGCAGTACCTGCAAGTCGTATTTTTCACTGATTTCCCTTACTGTGAAGAAATTTCCCAGGGATTTGGACATTTTCTTATTGTCAATATTCAGGAATGCGTTGTGCATCCAGTATGTGGCAAAGGTCTTGTCATTGGCGCACTCGCTCTGGGCAATCTCGTTCTCGTGATGAGGGAATATCAAATCCTCGCCGCCGGCATGAATATCAATCTGCTCGCCCAGATAGCGTTTGGACATGACGGAGCACTCAATATGCCAGCCCGGACGTCCGTCGCACCACGGTGACTCCCAGAAAGGCTCCCCTTCCTTCTTAGGCTTCCAGAGCACGAAATCATTGGGATCTTCCTTGCCCTCCTCGCCGGTGACCTTGATTTCACGGAACCCGGACTGAAGCTCATCCAGGTTCTTATGGGACAGCTTTCCGTATTCCTTAAAGGAACCGGTCCTGAAGTACACGGTCCCGTCCCCGGCCACATAGGCGTGGTTCTTGTCGATAAGGGTCTGTATCATCTCCAGCATGCCGCAGATTTCCTGGGTTGCCTGAGGATGGATGGTAGCAGGCTTTACATTCATGGCTGCCATGTCCTTTTTGCACTCTTCAATGTACCGGCGTGACACTGTATCAGCGTCCACACCTTCCTCGATTGCCTTTTTGATGATTTTGTCATCCACATCCGTGAAATTGGACACATAGCGCACGTCGTATCCCTTATACTCAAAATACCTGCGTACCGTGTCAAATACAATCATGGGCCTGGCGTTTCCTATATGAATAAAATTATACACCGTAGGGCCGCAGACGTACATCTTGACCTCTCCCGGGGTCAGCGGAACGAATTCCTCTTTTTTTCTGCTCAGTGTGTTAAATATCTTCATACTCTTATTCTCCTCAAATGAATCTCTTGCGGCATGTCCGGAACATGCCGGGTCAGCTGTGTCAAATGTGTTTTATCCTGTCTTATACTTCATTCGCCCGGCTGCAGCCAGGACAGCCTCCACAGCCGCCTTCCATTATCTTACTATCATAGCAGTAATCTGCTGTTTCCGTCAATAAGGTAATTGCCTGAGAAGAGATTCCTTCTCCGGTTCCCGTAAATCCAAGTCCTTCCTCTGTAGTGGCCTTGACGCTTACCCTGGTCACATCCAGGCGGAGGGCGTCTGCTATGTTTGCCGCCATCTGAGGCCTGTATGCGGCCAGCTTGGGACGCTGGGCTATGATGGTGGCGTCAATATTCTCAACCACGTAGCCTTTCTCGTCCAGGAGTTCTCCTACCTTCTTTAACAGTTCTATGCTGGAGATACCTTTATATGCCGGGTCCGTGTCCGGGAAATGCTGTCCGATGTCTCCCAGGGCAGCAGCCCCCAACAGGGCATCCATGACCGCGTGGACCAGAACATCCGCGTCGGAATGGCCTAAGAGGCCCTTTTCATATGGGATATTGACGCCGCCTAAGATTAGGTCACGGCCTTGTACTAATTTGTGAACATCGTATCCTTGTCCGATTCTCATAGTGTCTCCTTGTTTGATGGGTTTGGGTTGGGGTTGGGGTTGGGCGGGACCGCCATGCTTGCCGCGATTTTGCTGCGCCGCCATGCTCGCCGCGATTTTGCCGGCCGGCCATGTTCATCGCGATCCCGTTACCCCGCCATGCACACCGTGATTTTGCTGCTCTCCGTGTCGGGCTTCGCCCTATAAAATAAGCCATAAGGAAATCTTCTTTTGTGCGGGCACAACGAAGATTTCCTTCTGCCTTATTTTGCATGGCTCATTGCCTGCGTCATATCATCATCCTTACCTTTCTGGCTATGCAGCCGGCTTGGATGTCTGTCTGGAAGCCGCAGCTTTCGCCGTCTGCATGGACGGGCAGCGCTGCTTCTGTGTGGATGGATACTTCCCTGCATTCGTAGGTTCTGACGCCTTTGGGCCGCCGCCTTCCTATGAAGGCTGACAGCAGGACGGGTATCAGCTTTGTCCTGGTGCCGTGGCTCATGACGCAGATGTTTAATTTTCCGTCGCTTCCGTCTGCCCTTGGGGCAAAAAGGAAGCCGCCTCCCTCTGAGGGCTGTATGTGACAGGATATGAAAAGAATGTTGTTGAACTCTACCTTTTTTACCCCGTCTAATAAAATATATCCTTTGCAGGATTTACATTTGAAAAACTGGTGTATGCCTATGAGTATATAAGAAAGTTTCCCCATACCGAAACGATTTAAACGCTGACGGCATCTGGAAGACAGAGCATCCTGACAGACGGCTGCGTCAAATCCGATTCCGGCGCTGACCAGGAACCGGCGGTGGGATACCTCCTGATTCCCATAGGTAAGGACTCCGTAATCAATCATGGTGAAATGCCGGGGGGCCAGCTGTTTCTTAAGACACTTTATGGTACGGCCAGGCATGCGAAGACTCCTGGCCAGGTCGTTGCTGGAACCGGCCGGGATATAGCCCAGACTTAAAGGCCCATGGAAAGACACACCGTCCAGAACCTCGTTCATGGTACCGTCCCCGCCCACGACGATGATATATCTGGGCTCATCATGGCTGTCTGTCAGCAGCCTTGCCGCGGTTCTTGCGTCCCCAATGCCTTCTGTCAGGAAAACTTCGTATTCAATATTATGACTGTCCATATAACGGGCTATGGCTTTCCAGATTCTGAGACCCTTGCCGGAGCCTGCTTTGGGATTTACAATGAAGTTATACATGAAGGATTCAGGTCGTCCTTTCTAATATTTTACTCTGCCTTAAATTATAGCATAATACCCTATAAAACACTAAGAAAATTTCTATAAAAAAAGTTGTAAAAAAAGTCTTGACAATTACCACAATTTATCATATACTGTACAGGCAGTCGCGAGTGAGACACAAACGACGGCAGGATATGGGGTCTTAGCTCAGCTGGGAGAGCATCTGCCTTACAAGCAGAGGGTCACAGGTTCGAGCCCTGTAGGCCCCACTATCTACCAAACCAAATATGGCGGAATAGCTCAGTTGGCTAGAGCACACGGTTCATACCCGTGGTGTCGAGAGTTCAAATCTCCCTTCCGCTACTCGAGAAGCTTTGGATTGTCAAGGCTTCTTTTATTTTGCCGCCGGGTATTTGCCTGCCAGAGCATTAAATCCGTCTGAAATCTGCCATGGAGGATATGAGCATCATGGAAAAGGAACAAATCTTTCAGAGAAATGCAGGATTTTTCGCATTTTTTCTAAGCGGCATATGTGCCATCAGCAGCGGTGTTGTCGTAAGCATTCTGCAGGAGACCTGCGGCTTTGCATACGGCATGACAGGGACACTGCTGTCCCTTATGAGCATAGGCAATCTTCTGGCCGGCTTTGCCTCAGGCATGCTGCCTGCGAAAATCGGCACCAGGAAAACAGCGGTGCTCCTGACAGCAGGCTATGGGGCCGGATATCTGATCATGGGATTTTCCGGATGGATGCCGGTTCTCATGCCGGGCTTTTTTCTGGTGGGCGTTGCCAAAGGAAGCACCATCAATACCTGTACGATCCTGGTGGCTGATAACTCCGGCGATCGTACAAAGGGCATGAATATCATGCACAGCTGCTACGCCCTGGGCGCGCTCCTGTGTCCTTTCTTCATCAGCGCCGCCATGAAGGCCGGAAATGCCGCCCCAATGCTGGTGCTGGCAGCCTGCGGTTTCCTGCTGTGGCTGACCTTTTGTGTGACTCCCGCCGAAACAAAGGCCATGAAAAAGGACACGAACATAGATAAAAGCTTCCTTAAAAGCAGAAAATTCTGGATGCTCACCGGTCTTCTGTTCTGCCAGAACGCGGCGGAAACCAGTGTAACCGGCTGGATGGTTACATATTTTAAAGGAAACGGCATCATATCCGGATCTCTCAGCCCCTACACCGTGACCGTGATGTGGGGCACTACCCTGATTGCCCGCCTGCTCATAGCATTTGTAATTCCTATCAAAAACAGCTATTCTGCCATGATTAAGATGGGCATTGGCTGCATCATCTTCTACCTGGGCCTGATGATGGCCAGTACCCAGACCACTGCCATTCTCCTGCTGTTCGCCTTTGCCTTTGCCATGGCCGGCATGAATCCCACTGCCGTGGCCAGCGCAGGCCGTATGACCAGTGCGGCCAGCATGGGAATCATGCTTCCGGCTGCCAGCAGCGGCGCCATCATCATGCCCTGGATTATCGGCATGGTGGCTGAATATGCAGGCATTGGAATCGGAATGGCTTCCAATATCATTCCCTGCGCAGGCATGCTGTTATTCAGCGCAGCTGTAAAACGGCTGAAAGAATAGGAGCTATGGATCCATGCTCTACGATAAGAATATAATGTACGGAAAAATACGTATTCTGGAAGAAAAGACTATGACCAGATTTATGACAGGAATTATGTGGCGGCCGGCTCCACCCACGCCCTGCACATCGAAGAACATGTCCCGAAATGGTGGGCCATTGCAGCCACCGCGCCTGTTATTGACGCGGATGATGAGGAGATGACCCAGCACGCCCATGAGGGAGGCGCTCCAGTGCCTTTCCCAGGACGGGTATATCACTATCATTCCCAGCCGCGGCTTTAAGATACGCCAGCTGAGCAAGGAATCCATGCGGGGAATTTAACCATCTGTTCCAGCGGCTCATGTACATGATCCATCTGACCACATCCAGCGCCCTGTCCATTGAAGGACGGGTCCAGGCCACGTTTGAGGAACATCAGGAACTTTACAACTGCTTAAAATCAGAGGACGGGGATAAAGCCTACAGGATCCTCATCGCCCACCTGCTGATGCCCCTTAATATGGACATCCTGTGACATGGAAGGGCAGTTCACAGGATTAAAATTGCCTGCACTGTCCAATTATAATGCCACTTTCACAACTACCTTTTTTACTTCACATGGTCCGCCTGCCTGACATCTTGGCTTGTGAGCATCCTCAGGAGCAACTACGATCAGGTCGCCCTCCTCCAGGAATACGCTTCCTGAAAATTCAGGCTCTTCATAGAAGATCAGGTCATTGGCTTCATTGCGCTCTTTCTCCACCAGTCCGTCTCTCTTGCACACCCCGAACTGCTCCCTGCCGGACACCATGTACTGAATGTCAAAATATTTCTCATGAGTCTCAAAGGAACCCTGGCTTGCAGTAAATGTGGTATATTCCTGTACGTTCGCAACCACCGTATCCCCCATGATCGGATAGCTTCCCGCTGCCAGGGACTTGATATCAGTCTCAGCCAGCCACTTATAGGCGCAGGTAAACTTTTCTTCCAGGTAATTGTACTTCTCGGCAATACTTACATTTGAAAAAAACATTGTCATGACCTCCTTGTCTGAACCATATGTTATTATCTGCTTGCAATATCTTCTGTTTCCATATTTCCTGCTGCAAGGGACTGAATCTGTGCCCAGATCGCTTCATCCACACTGACACCGTCTGTCATGCTCTTTGCACGGGTGGTAACAGTGCGCTCACCCGGGCAGGTCACGTGGCCGCCCTCCCGCTCCGGATGGCTTGCGTCCGCTGCAGCCACACGCCTGTTGAGCATTGCCTGGATATCCTCCTTGTTTCCGAACAGATATGGGTCAAATGCAATGAAGATCTGACAGCAGCCGGTACAGCTTCCGTTGTTTGCCTCATCCATGTCTGTTCCGCAGTTTCCGTTTGCCATAAGAGCCGCTGCCATGTCCAGGGCAATGGCCATTCCGCTGCCCTTCCAGTATCCGGTGGGCAGGATGCGCTTGCTCTCCTCAATGGCTCCCGGATCGCTGGTCAGGTTGCCGTCCTTATCAAATCCGCCCGGGAAAGGAAGCTCCTTGCCGGCCAGACGGTAACCCCCCAGCTTGCCATAGGCATACTGGCTCATGGCCATATCCAGCACAATGGGTCCGTCTTCCCTTGGGATGGCGATACAGAACGGATTGTTTCCAACTCCCGGCTCATCGCTTCCCCATAGAGGCATACAGCTCTCAGTATTGATCCAGCTGATCCCCATGAATCCGGCCTCCGCCATACGCCATGCGTAGGTGCCGCCCCTCATCCAGTGAGTGGTGTTCTTAAGGGACACACAGCCGATGCCGTGGACCTTTGCCAGCTCCATGGCACGGTCGGCGCAGTACAGCGCATTGGTGATGCCGATTCCAAGATGACCGTCATAATTCTCCACAGCGCCCTTTGCTCCCATTAACACAGGCTTGCCTTCCAGGTTGATCCACCCCTTCTGTACATACTCCGCAAAGCGTGGAATACGGTTAAGCCCATGGCTCTCAACGCCGTCCGCGCTGGACTGGGCATGGATGGCGGAGCACACCTCTGCCTGCTCCCCGCTCAGTCCCATGTTTAAAAATGCAGTCTTTACAGTGTCTTTGACAGTATCATAGGGGATACGTAAACTCATAGTCCTTCTCCTTTAAACACATTTATATTATTCATCCTTACTTGTTCCGGATCATTCCAGATCAGGCGCCTGTTCAGGCGCGCATGGCTCAAGTCCTGCAAACTCCATCATTTCCTCATAAAGGCCGCTGGCTTCTTCGGGGGAATAGCCGTATACAAGAAACACGTCCATGACATAGGGGGCATAGGGAATGCCTGTTATCTCTTTTGCAAATGCCATGGCCGCGATCTCGCTGAGTGCAATGATGGTGGAGTCATTGTGCACAGGACCCAGAGACCACAACCTGATCTTTTCGGTCTTTGTATATATTTCGTGCTTATATTTTTCTTCCACATTATGGAAGATCTCATGGGCCAGCAAAAGCCTGCTTATGTTCAGCCTGTCCGTCAGGATCTCTCTGATTTCCGGCTTTTCCAGGAATTTCTTTGCCTTTTTCACCGCATCCATGTAGATGCATATGGTGTCCGGAACCCGGTATTCGGCAAAGAGCACCCGGTCCGTCTTCTCCGGATAGGTGGGATAGGACACCTTCATGCCCATGGCCTTTGCTATCACCTCAGGATCGGAGCTTTTGTACTCCTCCATCACCTTTCGGGCATATTCCTGCCCGCAGGCCAGGGCCTGCTCCATCCAGCTGCGGCGCTGCTCATCCGTAAATTTTCCATTTAACGGTTCCCTTGAGAACACATACCGGAACCACTCCACCGGCCGGATGGCGGCCAGGTCCTCCAGCATCCGTTCCAGAGGCCGCAGCGGAAAATGGGGACGCTCATAGCGTTTCGTCCCCTGTTTTCCGAACAGCCCGTCTGTTATGGGCTTTAAAGCTTTCTGAAACTCTTCCTTGTTCATAATAAATTAAATCTCCGTCACTGATGCCACGATGAGGATATCCTCATCAGGTTCCCTGTCACCCAGATCCAGATCCATCAACAGGTAGATCTGATCCAGGTCAACTGCACTGTAATCGCCTACACGCGGTCCCACACATACGAAGAAGTCAGGTCTTATGACCGTATCGGTCTTAAACACAGCCTCATCCTTCCACATCCGCTCAACCACATCCCTGTAATCTGCGACCTTGCATTTCACAACATTACCATTAGAGCACTGAACCTTGATAAATCCTTTCTTATCAACAATACGCAGCGGATGCCTGTCATCACGCAGACCCTGGTACACATAGAATTTATCAGTCATCTCCGCCAGTGCGATCTGGCTTACCTTTGGTCCAAAATCCTGGGTGGCCAGCTCACACGCCTCTGCCTCATCACATTCCTTTAACAGATCCGTGGTCTTAACTTCCGTAGAACCGGTTGCAATGGCAGTTACCTTACCGGTCTGGTTGTCGATCTCGATATGGACTTCAACCGTATCCGGTGATGCGCCGGAGCTTACAGCCATATCAGCCGCTTCCTTCTTAAGCTCCCTGATATCATCCCGGGAAGGATTGGGGATCACACGCTCAACCACGTCACGTACCATGGAAAGGGCAACGCCGATGGAGGAGATAACCTCCGCATTCTCAGGAATGCTGTACTGAAGTCCCATCTTTCCCGCGCAGTAGGGAACCAGGGATGCTGCTCCGCCGCCGCAGCCTACCAGCTTCATGCTCTCAGGATCAAGCTGATATTTCTCTGCCAGAGCATTGATACATGCATTTACTTTTTCAAAATCCTTATCCAGAATCTGGGTAGCCAGCTCTTCTACTGTAATGCCCAGTTTATCCGCTACGGGCTGCATGGCCTTGCGGGCTGCATTGGCATTGCCGTGAGCAAAGTACTGCTCCTCGATCAGACCCAGCACGTTAGCCGCACATGTATTGGTAAAGCAGATACGCTTTCCATTCTTTAAACGGATGGTCACATAATCGTTTGGATCCCCTGGCTTAGGGCTTACCATTTCAATCTGCGGATCCTCAATCTCCTCCTCAGGAGTAAAGCATGCATACTCACAGCCTGCAATATGTGCAGAACGGGGACCAACGTCCACCACTGCCTTGTCGCTGATACGCACCATGGAACCGCCTGCGCAGCCCAGGATACGCACATCCAGGGAACTGATGTAAGTGTCATGTCCTCCGATCTTGGCATAGTCAACACCCGGACGGCCGTTCTTGATCACACCGATGTTGGTAGTGGTTCCGCCCACCTCAAAGTAGATTGCATTGGAAGCACGCAGATACATCAGGGAACCCATAACGGAAGCAGCCGGTCCTGACAGTGCTGTCAGGATAGGACGCTTACGCATCTCACTGATCTCCATAACGCCACCGTCGCCTCTCATGATCATCAGAGGCACGGTAACGCCTGCCGCACGTACAGATGACTCGGTTGCATTGGCTGTCATCATCATCTTTGGCAGGATGGATGCATTGATCGCTGCAGTACGTGTACGGCGGGTAAGTCCGTACAGCTTTGTAATATCAGAAGCCATGGTAACTGGCACATTTTTCTTCTCCGCACAGCCATGGATCATCATTTCCTCATCCATACTGTCCACACCAAAGGCCATGGAGGCAACAATTACCTGTGCGCCCTGGTTCAGTAATTCATCAATATTCTGGTTGATCACATCTTCTGTCAGCATTTTCTTCTTGATAAAGGTATTGTATACCTTGATCATCCTGCCAACCTTTTCATCCAGAACAATGTCTTTAAGGGCCAGCTGGCGCTTTGCCAGAAATCCTTCCAGGCCGCCGCCTGCAACGCCGACCACGCCGACACTTGCCACGTCGCCTTCAATAAAAGCGTTGGTAGCCTGAGTGGTAGAGTGGGCAACGAACACAACATCTTCTGGTGCGATGTTGTTCTCGCGCATACAATTCTGAAAACTCTTTACAACACCGGCAGCAACGCCACTTTTATCATCATGTGTGGTTTTAACCTGATTTTTTCCAATAATTTCATGGGACTCATTATCCATTGCAACGCACTTGGTGTAAGTTCCACCAACGTCAATCCCCATACGAACAGCTCTATGATTACGCTCTGCCATATTATCCATTCCTTTCACTCTACAATACTTTTCCAAGATCCTTATGAGCGTGGACTTTTATTACTACTTTAACGAAACATTTGTCGGGAGATATCCGGGCGCACATGATGTACGCCCGGTTATACAGAATATTCTTTTATTTTTTAAGAGAAATTCATTGTCAAATCTTAGATGAACCAAGCAGCTCCGAGTCCGCCTAACAGGAAGAATACAGCAATGTACTGGATCACACCTGTAAGGTAAGAGTTTGGAATTGATAGTTTCAGGAAGTCTCTGGATTCTACCTTGGTATAAGCAAGACCCCATGCAACCCATGACTGGGTGATACAGCTTCCGATATTAACAGTGATGGTTGGGATGGCAAATACGGCGTATAAGAATGGTACTGAGAAGGATGCAACGTTAGATAACACACCCAGTGTAGCAGCACCGCAGCCAACCAGTGTCATAGGTCCGCGGAACAGGCCCATGAAAAGCAGTACAGCAAATATTACACAAACAGCCAGTTCGCTCTTAGGCATTACATTTCCTAAGATCGCCTTGAAATAAGGAGATGCATATGTAGCAACCTGATTGAACATAGGCAGTGTAAGAAGGAAGCCTACCAGCGGAGCGGTATCAACCACGCCATCATAGTACAGCTTGTTTACCAGCTGACAGTTCTCTTTGAAGGATCCCTTCATCCTGCCGCAAAGGAACAGGGCCAGGAAACCAGCAATGATGAATCCGCCGATAACGGAGAAATCCAGCCAAATTTTCAGTACAACCGGTACGATTGGGAGGATCAATGTATACATTGGTGCATTCTTCTGGTCAGGAGAGGAATTGCGGCTCTGAGCTGCCCATGAATAAACTGTCTTTGACTTCTTAAGATAAACAGCAGCAAGTACAGTGGTTGCCACCAGCATGATGATCAGTGCTGCATAACCCCAGTGAGCTGCATACCATCCCAGTGTGAATTCAGGCATCTCATCAGGAGTAATATAGAATGCACGGTACTGCGCAAAGTTAACAGGGTTCAGGTAGATACCCGCTGCAACAGATCCCATGAAAGAGAACATTGCGATTGCCTTGGGTACGCCAAGAGACATCAAAATAGGAAGTACGATAACGCCGATAGCGATAACAGGGCCAGCGCCGGTCATAGCGGTAAAGATCAGTGCTGTTACTATGTTTAACAGCGCGATGGTAACCATTGGCTTATCTCCGCCCAGTTCAACGGTCTTACGGATCAGAGTAGATGCAATACCGGTATCCATCAGGACACGTCCAAACCATGCCCCCCAGCAAACATTAACCAGTGTGGTACCCCAGCCTTCAGGAGCACTCTGGAAAATCTTGTTCAGGATAAATACCAGCTTTGTGTCTGTGCCTTCGCCAAACTGCAGAACCGGGTTAGCTTCAATGAATGCCTGGCTGGCAAACATGGTTCCCACCAGCGGCAGAACGGTCCAGATAACGGTAATCATCAAGAATCCGATCATCAGATTGTGGCCCTTGATACAGTAGTATGCCAAGCCGAAGAAAGAAAGTAACAAAATTATACCAATAACGTATTCCATGGTATTCCTCCTCATATCTTTTTTATTTTCCTACACGTGAAACTGCTTTCCCTGTTGCTTCAGGTCCCCTTCTCTCTCAAAACATCAGGATATTCTGAACTCATCTCCCTTCATTATGTAATAAATATATTTCCATCCAGATCGGCACGCTCTGACCTTATGTGGAAAAGAACTGTGGATAGATCCCCTGGAGTGTATCCATGTTCCAGAGAATTGTGTTGAAATGGTTGGAACAGATCAGGGAAGCTGCCTCCGCATCCCTCCGCATTATGTTGTCAACAAGCAGGCGCCCTTCCACCTGGGTGTGTTCCCACCTGGTCAGGGATGACATGTAGACCTTAAAATTAAAGGTGCTGTACTGGAGATAGTTGACCCGCATCAGGTCACAGTCCATTGTCCTGAAATAATCCCATATATGCTCCTTGCCGCAAAAGGTGGACAGCAGGTAGCGCAGATGTTCATCCGCTGCCAGCAGTTCCAGCACCTCATTATCCCCTGTGATCTCCTTTTGTTTTGCAAGGGTCTGTTCCAGGGCATCCCTCTGCTCCGTGGTCAGCCCCTGTCTGCAGATTTCCTCAATAACCGCCTGCTCCAGAACAATATGGGTGTGCACGGACTGTTTGATCCGCTCAGGGTTGATCATAGTGACCACAGTCCCCCTCTGAGGATACACCACTATGCAGCCCTCTTCGATCAGCCGGGCCAGTGCATCTCTTACAAGGGCACGGCTTACGCTCATCTGGGAGGAAAGGGAATTCTCACTGAGCATCTCACCGGGTTCGATGGCCAGGCTTAGTATCTGATTGCGCAGAAAATTATAAATCTCATTTCTGGAATCGACTTTCAGAATCTTGTCTTTTACCTCAGGCATACTTTCATCCCCTCTCTGCCCGCTTCGCCCCCTGCCTGTCACGGGGGTCTGCCAGGATTGCATACAAGTTATTTTCGCTTTTGCATACCAGTTTGACTTAAAATTGCATATCAGCTGCGGAAATAACGGTTTAAAATGGATTGTATTATTTTCAAGACATATACAAGGTAACATATTTTTCTCACGAGTGCAACACAATTTTTGACATTTTACCCATGATTTTTGTCATTGTTTTTATTTATTAGTTGCTTTTTGCACAAATAATGATAATATTTATATTAAAAAATGCAATGAGAGAAATTGCATACAAGTTTGAATTGGAACTTATTTACATATTTCACGTTCTGCTCCAATGTTTTAAATAATGGAAATGCATTCTTATCAAACCTGTCCTTTTATGCTATAATTTGATATGTGCCATTGATTACCA
The DNA here is from genome assembly GCF_000424325.1 of [Clostridium] clostridioforme AGR2157. Classification (GTDB taxonomy): domain Bacteria; phylum Bacillota; class Clostridia; order Lachnospirales; family Lachnospiraceae; genus Enterocloster; species Enterocloster clostridioformis_A. Next base: position 89,017 of record NZ_AUJR01000008.1, on the reverse strand, counting down.
ATGGAATACGCACCTGAACCGACTTGATTTTTCGCAGAATATAAGAAAGGTGATCGTTATGTCACTACTTCCCTTTAATGACCCTAACAGCCGTATGATCGCGCGCCGCCCATCAGAGGATGCCCGCCAGTATGCATACCGCGTGATTAAAAACTGCATACTGGAACTGTTTCTTCCTCCGGGGCAGAAGATGAACGAAATAGCCTTGGCTTCCTCTTTAAATGTAAGCCGTACGCCTGTACACGATACTTTTACCAAACTGTCCAGGGAGAACCTGGTAGACATCATTCCCCAGCGAGGGGCCTTTGTATCCAGGATCGACTCAGAACGGATTGAGCACGCCATCTGGCTTCACACAAAGCTGGGCACCTCCATGCTTCACACCATCTTTATAAAAAATGTGAAGAAAAATGATCTGGAATCCCTGTATTACAACCTTAGCCAGCTGGACGACTATCTTTACCAGGGCAACCTAAACCAGGCCCCCAGGCTGCTGTCTGATTACTATCACCAGCTCTATATACTGGCCGGGGACATGGACCTGGTATGGGAATCCCTGCAAAAGGTAGATATGGACCTGCATCGGCTCTTATACCTGGCCACCAGCAGTTCCGCTGTGGCGGAAGGTTTCCTGTGTGAGCTCACCAACCTGACCGATGCCCTGGCCAACAGGGACAATGACCAGGCCTGCCTGATCTACAGCCATCACATGTCCAGGATGCTGCTTCTGCTCCCGCCTTTAAAGCAGCATAACCCGGAATATTTTATCTGCGGCAGCAGTGATGCCGCGTCCTGATCTGCAAAACATTGACCGCGCTTTAGCGCCTGCAGGACAGGCGCTAAGTGCTCATAACCAGGAGGTATGTGATATGGAAAATTATAGGGATTTATTTTCCCTGGAGGGCAAGACTGCACTGATCACAGGAGGAACGGGCGGACTTGGCAGCGCCATTGCCCTGGCCTTTTTACAGCAGGGAGCTAATGTGGCTGTGTGCGGCGGCCATCCGGAAAAGGCGGCCGGCCTGGCTGACTATGCGGCCCAGGCAGGAAGAAAGTTCCTCTCCATACGCTGTGATATCCAGAAACAGTCAGACATTGACAATATGTTAAATGAGATCGAGGAACAGCTGGACACTCTGGATATCCTTGTAAACAGCGCGGGCATGAACCGTCTTCTGCCTGCTGAGGACTACACGGAGGAAGCCTTTGACCAGGTCATGGGACTGAACGTAAAAGGGCTTCACCTGATAACAAAGGCGATTGGAAAGCGCTTTATGATCCCCAGAAATTATGGCAGGATCCTCAACCTTTCCTCTGTCAAGAGCCTGATCGGGACCACGGAAAACTATATCGCATACTGCGCCAGCAAGGGCGCTGTGAACATGTACACCAAACAGCTGGCCTGTGAGTGGGGCAAATACAGGATCACCTGCAACGCCATCGCCCCCACCTTTGTCCGCACCCCCATCAATTCTTTCCAGCTGGACGATCCGGCTTTCTGCAAAAAGCTGACGGACCGGATCCCCCTGGGCCGCATCGGACAGGAACGGGATATTGCGGCAGCGGCCCTGTACCTTTGCAGTGACGCGGCGGAATTCGTAAGCGGACAGGTACTGGCCGTGGACGGCGGACTTACATCCATGCAGTAAAAGGCGCCGGGACAGGCCGCCGGCTGTTTATAACAAGGGGGCGGCGTCCCCATGATACTTCAGGTCCTGGACTTAAACACCGCTCCCCGCGAAACTTTAAGGCCGGAAATCCACCGAAGGAACATAGATGTCCAGTTCCTGGCTGCCGGCGGACCGGAGCGGGCGGGATATTATAATGATGACCAGACAAACCTGGTGGATGAGGACCTTCTCGACACGCCAAGGGACATCCTGTTTTACCGCAACAATCCCAATGCCCCGGAAGGTACCATTGAGATGGTTCCCGGGACCTATGCTGTTTACTTTCCATGGGATGTGCATATTCCGGCTGTCCAGACAGGAGCTTCCCCTGCGCCGATCCGCAAGATCGTGATTAAGGTTGCCATGAGCGCCTGCGCCCCCGTGGCAGAAAACTGAGGTTTTGATTATGGATATGATCACTCATCTGGAAGCCCTCGCCCAAAAGGACCCCGACCAGCGCCGCCAGGCACTGGTGCAGGCGCTTGAAGCCGAGGGGCTTTCTTACACCCTCCAGGAGGAGGAAGCCAGCTTTAAGAATCCAAGAGGCGTGGCTAATTACCTCCTGACCCCCTGGCAGGAAACTCCCTGCCTGTTGTTCTGCGCCCACTATGACGCGGTGCCCGGTAGCTTTGGGGCCAATGACAACGCGGCATCCCTGTGTATCCTCATTGCCCTTGCAAAGGAATTAAAAATGAGGAATCTTCCCGCCCGCTTTGCTTTCTTTGACGGAGAGGAAAACGGCAACGCGGGAAGCAGGTTCTACGCCGCACAGATGGATAAGTCCGCCATTACAGGAATCATCAATCTGGATGTGTGCGGATTCGGTGATACCATTGCCATCTGCGGCAAGGGCCATGAGACCAGGCCTGTGCTGCGCCCATTCTGTGACAAAGCCCTGTTGGACAAGCACAATGGACAGGTATTAAAATACCTTCCCAAAAGCGATGAGGTCTCCTTTGCAGGCAGCCGGATCCCCACCATGAGCCTGTGTGTGGTCCCCCGGTGGGATATCCAGTACCTGAAGGCCATAGCCACCTATGGCGACGGCTTTCTTGGCCGCCCCCCTGAGTTTGATATGATGCTGGAACAGATGGAAGTCATAACCACCATGCACGGCGGCTACCGCGACAATCCACAGTACGTGGAGGAAGATGCCATGATGCAGGTCTATGAGTATCTCCTGGAAGGAGTGACGGCCCCGCCTGCTGTGAAAAAACGGCTCGGGCTTCTTTAGGAACCGGCTGCACCATTTTTTAGTTTTCTTAATCAGCCCCGGCCAAGAAACCGGGACTGCTTTTTAATGCGGATATTATTTATACTCTTATATTTATATGACCAAATACTCCCCTGTTGGCTCCGGTACTGCCGCCCATCCGTCTCCCCTGTCAGCCGCAGCACCGCATATCTTATTTTCCTCTATTCCACTGCGTTCTTCTTAAGCATCCCCAGAATCACGCATCCGGCCGCTGCTCCCACAACTACCGCAGCCAGATACATAAAGGAATTTCCGATGGTGGGAAGGACGAAAATACCTCCATGAGGCGCCCTGAGGGTACAGCCAAATGCCATGGAAAGTCCTCCTGCGATGGCGGAACCGATGATACAGGAAGGAATCACGCGCAGCGGGTCCTGGGCTGCAAAGGGAATGGCTCCCTCTGTGATGAAGGACAGTCCCATCACATAGTTGACAATACCGGACTGACGCTCCTTTGCCGTGAATTTCTTCTTAAAGAAGGTGGTGCACAGGGCAATGGCAATCGGAGGCACCATACCGCCTGCCATGACGGCTGCCATAACCTCAAAGTTGCCTTCCGCCAGCTGTGCGGTTCCGAACACATAAGCTGCCTTGTTAAACGGACCGCCCATATCAATGGACATCATGGCGCCTAAAGCCATACCCAGCACGATCCGGCTGGTGCCGCCCATTCCGTTCAGGAAACGGGTCAGGCCGTCGTTAATCATACCCATATATGGGTTGATGAATGTGGTTACCACTGCTGCCAGGAAGATACCGATAACCGGATAGAGAAGCACCGGCTTGATGCCTTCCAGTGACTTTGGCAGTTTGGAGAAAAGCTTCCTTAAGCCCGCCACGATATATCCGCCTACAAAGCCCGCAAACAGAGCGCCCAGGAATCCTGCGTTCACATCGCCCCCTGCCGGGTTGGCAAAGGTGGATCCCATCTTGGCAATCAGTCCTGCCACCAGTCCCACTGCCAGGCCGGGACGGTCCGCAATACTCATGGCGATGAAGCCAGCCAGGATAGGAAGCATCATTCCGAATGCCTGCTCGCCCACAGTCTTAAGATAGGCTGCCAGTGGCGTATTTTTTCCAAAGTTGGCCGGGTTAATGGAATAATCGTCAAACAGGAACGCCAGGGCAATCAGGATACCTCCGCCAATGACAAAGGGAAGCATGTGGGATACGCCGTTCATCAAGTGCTTGTAGATGGTTCGCCCAATGCTGTCATTGCCTTCTGACACGGACTCTCCCCCCGCGGCTCCTGTGTGATGGTACACCGGCACCGTGCCGTCCACTGCCCGTTTGATCAGTTCCTCGGCCTTGTGGATACCGTCGGCTACAGGGACCATGATGACAGGCTTTCCGTCAAACCTGGCCATCTCCACGTTCTTGTCAGCAGCAATGATAATGGCATCCGCCGCTGCGATTTCTTCCCTTGTGAGCACATTCTGGGCTCCGCCGGAACCGTCGGTCTCAGCCTTCAGGGCAATCCCCAGCTTCTTTCCCGTATTCTCCAGGTTCTCAGCCGCCATGTAGGTGTGGGCAATGCCGGTGGGGCAGGCCGTAACAGCCAGAACCCGGTAACCGGAGGAGGAACCTGCTTCTGCACCCGCCTGTGCATCTGTCTTGGCCCCCGCCTTCGCGTCTGTCTTGGCACTCATCTTGGCATCCGCCTTCGCATCCTGGCCCGCCTCTCCCTCAAGCGCCCCAAAACGCTCTACCTCTGCCTCATCGATGATGCGTAAAAATTCATCCTTATCCGCTGCCCCCATAAGCCCTTCCTTGAATCCAGGATTCATAAGCAGGGTAGACAGGCGGGATAATGCCTCCAGGTGTACGTCTGCTCCCTCAGCAGGCGCCGCAATCATGAACAGAAGATTTGCCAGGGAACCGTCAAACGCGTCGTAATCAACGCCCTCAGGAACCACCATGGCTGCCAGTCCGGGCTCCTTCACTGCCTCTACCTTTGCGTGGGGAATGGCGATTCCCTCACCGATGGCCGTGCTGCCCAGAGCTTCCCTTGCCAGTATGCCTTCCTTGTATCCGGCGGTGTCCTTAAGCCTTCCGCCTGCATCCATCAGGGATACCAACCTGTCGATGGCCTCCTCCTTACCCAAAACCTTTACGCCCAGCTCAATGCTCTCACTTTTTAATAACTCTGTAATCCGCATAAATGCGCCCCTCCTGACTGATTAAAGTGTGTTTAAGAGTCTCATAATTTCATCTTTTGTTCCAATGCCGTCGGAAAATGCAGTAGCGCCGCCGCAGGCTGTTCCCAGCTTCAGAGCGTATGCATAGTCCCCTTTTTCCAGGTATCCGGCTATGAATCCTGCCACCATGGAATCCCCTGCTCCAACGGAATTCTTTACGGTTCCCCTGGCAACTCCCTGGCGGTGTACGCTGCCGTCCTCTGCTACCAGTATGGCTCCGTTTCCTGCCATGGATACCAGTACATTCACCGCTCCCTGTTCCCTAAGCTTCCTGGCATGGAGAATGATTTCCTCTTCTGTCTTAAGCTCCAGCCCGAACATCTGTCCCAACTCATGGTTGTTGGGTTTGATGAGGAATGGATGGTACTTTAAGACCTTTAGGAGCAAATCCTTCTCCGCATCCACTACCATGCGGATTCCCCTGCCGTCCAGGCGTTCCATGATTCTCTGGTAGATGTCATTGTCAATGGCAGCCGGTATGCTTCCGGAAAGGACCAGCACATCCCCTTTCATTAAATAGGAAAGCTTCTGAAAAAGCTGCTCCACATCGCCGGCTGTAATCTCCGGTCCCATGCCGTTAATCTCGCTTTCCTGGTCGGACTTCAGCTTTACGTTGATGCGGGACATGCCCTTCTCCACCTGGATGAAATCAGAGTCAAAGCCCAGGCTCCTGACTCCCCGCTCAATCTCCCGGCCCGTGAACCCGGCTATAAATCCCAGGGCCGTACTCCTGTATCCCAGGTTTGCCAAAAGAGCCGAAACATTGATGCCCTTACCTCCGTAAAAGATGTTTTCTCTGATGGTCCGGTTTACACTTCCCAATGTGAAATGTTCTACTGCCGCCACATAGTCCAGTGCCGGATTAAATGTTACTGTGTAAATCATATATCTCTGCACCGCCCTCTCATGAAAATTTATTTCTTATCTTGTCTCTATCATAATACGATACTGAATTTTCGTCAATAGTATTTTATAAGAAAATTAATTTCACGCATTTTTTCGTCGCAATATACAAACAGACGGCCTGTTTTCGTAAAAAGCCGTCTGTTTTTTGTGCATTATTTTCTATTTTATCGTTAGTACTGCGTTGCGTCATTTCTTATCCGGCGATATGGCTTTTTCATGACGACGTATATGCTCCACGGATCCCTTCATACCGGCCATCAGCAGAAGGTACAGTATCTCCATGACTGCCGTAGCCGTCACCCTGGAAAACCAGAACTCCTCTGTCAGCAGTTTTTCCCTGGTGGCAGTGACAATCTTGTAGTCGCATATCCTGGCCAAAGGTGAATTTCCATTGTTAGTAATGAGGATGACCGTGCATCCGTTTTCCCTTGCCCCCTCCGCCAGTGTCTGGAGACGCTTGGAGCTTCCTGAATTGGATATGACCATAACCACATCCTCCTGTCCCAGGTTAAAGGTATAGGCTGTCTGCGTTTCCCATATATCCCCTGCCACAGCCGGTATCCCCAGCTGGTTGAATTTAAAAGCGCCGTCCAGCGCCACGGGAATGGTATTGCCCACAGCTGCCAGCTGCACCATTCGGGCATGTTCCAGCTTGTCCAGGATATGTTCCAGATTGGCGGGGTCCATCATGTTCACGGTCTCTGTCAGCTCGGCCACCTTGTTGGCCAATATATTCTGAAGGGACTGCCGCAGATCGCCGCGGTCAATGTCATTGGACACATTCCTGTCCTTTTGTTCTTCTTCCAGCACCTCCCTGGCCAATGCCAGCTTCAGGCTGTGGAATCCCTTGAAGCCGCACCGCCTGCAGAAACGGGATACGGTGGCATCGCTGGTCCCGCTGGCCCTGGACAGCTCGCCCACTGTCATATCCACCACTTCCGCCTTATGCTCCATCATGTAATCCGCTATCTTTTTCTCTGCTTCAAAAAATTCATCATAGGAGGAGCAGATGACTCCCAACGCGCTTCGTGTCTCTCCCATATCATAATCCGCCTGTCTCATGTAAATATATTTCATGATTTAAATATAGCACACAAAATTTTAAAATAAAAGTTGTTCTTCGTCATATATTATAATACTTTATGAAACTTTATTAACTTTTCGTTACTCCCCTTGTTTTTCCTAATTTACTGTGCTATAATCTCTAAACGTTAACATATTATTAACAATTTGTTTATATTTAGCCGCATTTTATCAGGTCTTCAAATGTGGGAAAGAGGCTGGTATCATGAAAAATATTAAAACATTTCTTTCCAAGTACAAACATGCATGGCTGCTGAGTTACGGCTTCATTTATCTTCCATGGTTCTGTTACCTGGAAAAGACGATCACCCGTAATTACCATGTAATGCATGTGGCACTGGATGACTTCATACCGTTCAATGAATATTTTATTATTCCCTACATGATGTGGTTTTTATACGTGGCGGGAACCATTGTTTTCTTCCTTTTCCGGAATAAGGAAGATTATTACAGGATTTGTACCTTCCTGTTCTCAGGCATGACCATCAGCCTGATTATCTGTACCTTTTTCCACAACGGCACAGATTTCAGACCGGTCATTGACCCGGGTAAGAACATATTTTCCGGCATGGTTGCCGCCCTGTACCAGACGGATACGCCTACCAACGTATTCCCCAGCATCCATGTGTACAACTCCATCGGCACCCACATCGCCATCATGAAGAGTGAGTCCCTTAAGAAATATCCCTGGGTGCGAGCCGGTTCAGCCATCCTTATGGTTTCCATCTGCCTGTCCACCGTATTCTTAAAACAGCACTCGGTCATCGACATGGTGGGAGCAGCTATCATGGCTTATGTGATTTACGGAATCGTCTACGGATACAACTGGTCCGCAGAAGACAAGAAGGTCACCCAGAAGGCGCTCAGTTAGCTGGATGGAGACTAAAGGGAGAGAAGTTAAATAGCAGAAATTAAACATCAGTGTACAAGGGGCTACAAACGATATAAAGAAATGTTTCAGATATGCAGAGTGGAAAAGTCAGATTTTCCACTCTATTTTAACATACTCGCTGGTTGCGCTGATTGATGAAATCAGGCCGTCCGTGGCTTTCCTCTTATCCTCAAAGCTGATATTCTCCCAGTCGTCCAGATAGCCGGACAGCAAATCAATCTGCTATTGGGAAATGGTCTCAACGGATAATCGGCAATCGCCTTTGCGATTTTCTGGCGGCGCGTGTCCAGTTCCTCGATTTTCTTGTTGGCATAGGCAAGCAAGGTAGCGTTTGCCCCGGTCAATGTATCAAGAAGCTTTTCAATTTCCGCCTCTACCTGTGCAAGCTCCACCTGATAGGCGGTCAACTTCGGGTTGGCCTTTTCCTCACCGCCCCGGAGGTGTTTGAAATCACGGAATTTCTCTCCCATAGCGGTAAAAATGAACTGTTCAAATTCTGCCTTAGGGCAAGCGGTATTTCCATGAAGAAAAATGGTTGGAAATCCGAGGCCCGAAGTGTCAGCGTCGCTTTGCTCCTTATGTTGGCTTGAGGGTATAAAAATAACAGAGGTTCATCATAATCCCCTGCTATTCTTGTACTAATATGATAAAAAATTTTTTGAAAAACTCTCAACGTCATTGAGAGTTTTTATCCTCATCTACCATTTCCGTTAATTCTTCAAGTTTCTTTTGTAAGATTTCCTTGCTGATTAGTTTTGTCCGGTATTCGGAAATCATTGTGGGACTCATGTTTCGACTCAGGGCATATTCAACAACGTCCTCGTCCTTACTCTTGCAAAGGATAATGCCAACGCTGGGATTTTCGTGGGGCTTCTTTACATCTCTGTCCAGTGCTTCAAGATAAAACTGCATTTTTCCAAGGTATTCCGGTTTGAAATCATCAATTTTCAACTCAATCGCAACAAGGCATTGGAGTTCTCTATGAAAAAAGATTAAGTCAGTATAATAGTCGTTCTTTCCTACTTGAAGATGATATTCTTCTCCCATAAAAATGAAATCTCTGCCAAATTCCAGTAAAAAATTTTTCATGTTCTTCAAAATAGCCTTTTTAAATCATATTCCTTATAAGGTTCCGGCAGGTCTAAAAACTCCAGCATATACATGTCCCTGATTATGTTCGTAGGAGCGGCCTGGGATATGGCGGAAGGAGCCTTACCGTCCGACAGCATCAAACGCTCGTAATATCCGCTGTCAATCTGCCGTTCCAGTTCCTTTGCCTTATACTTTTCCCGGGAGGCCAGCTTCAAATAGAATAATCGCTCTGCATCCGATTTTGTCTTTGACATGATATGCAGATTATTTGACCATGTATTTTCCCGTAACAGAGTTCCCAGCTCCGGTTTGTCACAATAGGTTTCAAAGAACTGCTTCATACGCCAGATATTCTGTGGAGAATAGCCTCTGATTCCCGGCTCCTGTGACAGGATATATTCAGAAAGTGCCTTTACGGTAGAACGCCCCCAGCCATCCTGCATGGCCTTATGGGAAACAAATTCTCCAATCCCCCAATAAAGGTCAATCATTGTGGCATTCACCTGATATGAAGGCAATGGCCATGGTAACCCGTCCATCAGCCTTTACCATGGCGTCGTCCCATGAAAGTGATGCTCAGGAATATAATCGCTGTAGGCCTGCAGGATTTGAAATGCAGATTCAATCTGCTCCTTTGTAAAACGCTGCTCCAGATAAGCGATGAACCTGCCGAAATTTTCCGTGTCATAAGCCCGGTGCATTTCGTGAAGCTCCAGTCCCTTCTCAGTGGGATAATACAGGACCTTCTTTTCATTATACCGCTCGCGCCCCCGGTAGAGGAGTCCTGAGCGCTCCAGCTGTTTCCTCCCTGCGTCAATCCCTGTTCCTCTCTTTTTCTATTGTCTCAGATAAAAATCTTAATTCCATTCTATCCAGTTTATGGGCAAAAGTCAACCTTTCCCTCCGGAATACCCCCCTGCCATCCATCCTGTAAACGTGGATAAAAAAATCCACGTTCCTCCCGACCAACAGGATTTCCATGGATTTTTCACTTTAGTATTCGATTGAAAATTAGATTGGGCTTACTGCTCCTTCGAAAAAGGATTCAGCATCCTGCTCACCACTTCCTCCTCAGACGGGCCTTCGAACAGGGTACTTCCCTGGTCCTTAGCAGGTATGCTGTCCACCTTGGAACCGTCAACGCACCCCCTCATCTCTACTTCATGCTTATAGTCAGCCAGGTATTTTTCGATGGCGCTGATTTTGTCCTCAGGCGCCTCCATACCTTCCCTAGATAGTCCCATGATGTCCATGACCGTATCCAGCTCACTGGCATCCCAGTCCTTAAGAACTGTGTTTGCAAGAAACTGAATCCGCTCCCTGATTGAATTACACTTCAGAAATTCTTTTACCATTTTATAAGACCTCCATGCATATGGAAATTTTTTGATACCGGCTATACTATACTACCTCGTTAAAATGATGTCAATTAAAACCGTAAAATTTCTGCGTTATTTTATATCCCAGAATCAAAAGCCCCCTTCCGCCCTTGCCGGGAAGGTTGCAGCCCTGTCCCAAAAAGCCCATCCTGAGCCGCAGGAAAAGGGGCAGATTCTGCTTTTTCAGATACTGCCACAGCTCCTTCTTTTTCTCCAGGTTTTCCTCTGTTCCGGATTTGATAGCCAGGACAGAACAAATGGTCATCATGATTTCCAGGTATTGTATCATGTAGTGGCGCAGCTTCCTGCTGCTTATCTTCATGGCATCATAATACCCCAGCATCAGCTTGGTGACCCGAATCTGCTGGTCAATGCGGCCAATCATTACCTCTTCGTTGACTGACTGGTCCTGCCTTCCGATGTAATAGCGGTAGAAATTCACGTCCAGGTAATAGATATGCTTCACATGAGGCAGGGGCTGGTACACAAAAATATTGTCCACATAAAAGGTGTGTTTGGGAAGCTCCAGTCCGCACTGGATAAGCAGCCCTGTCCTGTAAATAACAGAGTGCATCAATATATACTGCCCTGTCATGAAGAACTTCACGTCATTCCATCCAAATACCCTGTCCTTCGGAAATGCCGTGTGGTATTTCATCACTTTTTTTCTTCTGGCCCCTTCCTTCTCATAGACAAAGTTGGTTACCAGCATGTCCAGTTTCTCCCCCCCGTATACAAACCGCCTCAGGGTTGCAAGGACCTGCTCATATGCCTCCTCATTGACCCAGTCGTCGCTGTCCACCACCTTGAAGAAAATGCCTGTGGCATTTTTAAGTCCTGTGTTCACCGCTTCCCCATGCCCGCCGTTTTCCTGATGAATGGCGCGGCAGATAGTGGGATATTCCCGGGCATACCGGTCAGCAATCTCTCCTGTCCTGTCTTTGGTGGAGCCGTCATCCACAATAATAATTTCCACTTCCTCCCCGCCCGTAAGCAGGGTGTTGATACAGTGCTCCATATAGCTTTCCGAGTTATAGCAGGGGATTGCCACAGTCAATAACTTCACGTTTCTACCTCCTCGTTATGAGCACTTGGAGACCGTCCTTTGGTCTCCTACGTGCGATGGCTCGTTATAAGTACTTAACCAAACGCTGCCAGGGCTGCCAGATTGGCGGCCCCATGCATCAATACTACCATAGGATATCTGCGGTATTCACTGCCTTCATAGCCCCATGCCAGCACCATTCCCAAAAGGAATGCGTATGTGCCTTGAATCCAGTTTCCATGATACATCCCAAAGGCCAGGGAGGATATGAAAACCGCCGGAAAAAAGGCCATGAAACGCCTCAGCCATCCGTACAGGACCAGGCGGAATGCTCCTTCCTCCAGAACGGGCGCCAGGACCAATGTCATCCACAAAAATCCCGCTCCCTGGGATACGGCCGGCTTCATGGCCTCCTGGTAAGATGATAAGAGACTGGCTGGCCATGGTATAACCTTTACCAGCAGATTGCCGGCCAGTGCCGCCAACGCTGCCGCCAGTATACGCTTCTGCCACCCTGGGGGCAGAAGCTGTTTTCCATCCCTCATACGCTTCCTGTCCTTCTATTCTTATTCTGCTGACAGTATAGCATGGCTCCCTGGGTTTTGCCACCATCTTTTTTCTCTTTCCATTGCATTTTTTCCCATATTACCCTATAATAAACTTAATTTATATGACGATTTTAAAGACAAGCGAGGTATGGATTATGGCGAAAAAACGCATCGTAATGGCCATTGGCCACAAAGATATGGGAACCAATCTTCCTGAACAAAAGGCAGCTGTGGCGAGAACCGCCAAAATTATCGCTGATTTCATCCAGGAGGGGTGGCAGGTAGCCATTGTACACAGCAACGCTCCCCAGGTAGGAATGATTCACACGGCCATGAATGAATTCGGCAAACAGCATGACGGCTATAGCCAGGCTCCCATGTCTGTCTGCTCCGCCATGAGCCAGGGTTATATTGGATACGATCTTCAGAACGGAATTCGGGCTGAACTCATTAAGAGAGGCATTTACAAACCAGTAAGCACTGTATTGACCCAGGTGACAGTGGACCCATACGATGAGGCCTTCTATACCCCCGTCAAAGTCATCGGACGTGTGATGACCAAAGAGGAAGCGGACGCCGAGGAAGCCAAGGGCAACCATGTGACAGAAGTGGAAGGCGGTTACCGCAGAATCGTCGCCTCCCCCCATCCTGTTGCCATTGTGGAGATTGATGCCATCAAGGCCCTTATGGACGCGGACCAGATTGTCATTGCCTGCGGAGGCGGAGGCATTCCTGTCATGGAACAGGGCTATAACTTAAGGGGCGCCAGCGCCATCATTGAGAAGGACCTTGCCACCGGACTGCTGGCCAAGGAGATTGACGCGGATGTGATGATGATACTCACCAGCGTGGATAATGTGACCTTAAACTACGGCACTCCCCAGGAACAGCCCATCAGCCACATGACCATAGACCAGGCCAGGGATTATATCAGCCAGGGCCAGTTCGAATTTGCCTCCATGCTGCCAAAGGTATCTGCCTCCATTGATTTCCTGGAGAGCGGAAAAGGCAGGAAGGCCATCATCACCACCCTGGATAAGGCAAAGGACAGCCTGAAAGGCCATGCAGGCACGGTAATTGAATAAGCACTTTGATTTCCCATGAGGAAACAGTAAAAAGAAATCCACTAACCGCAAGTATTTCCCAAACGGTTAATGGATTCTTTTTTGTATGCATTTTATGGTGCCAGTACCCGCTCCGTAATAAAGCTGACCATCTCATCCTTTTGCATCCCCAGAGACAAGGCCAGCTCGGAATACAGATTATCCTCCGCTGTCTTAAAATACCGCTCGTCCAGATCCGTCATCTTCTTTCCCTGCTTTAAGCGGTCCTTCCGGCGCAGGTACAATGCTTTTATCATGCTGATCCACACCCGGCAGTCACAGGTCTTAAGGGCTTCCTTATACCGTTCCTCCCGCTGCTTATCATTGGTTACCTCCATCTCCTTCACATCAGAGATTTTGTCAATCAGTTCAAGGGCCTCTTCTTTGGAAAGAAGCGGCCTGGTTATGGTTTTCTCCGAATCCACAGGCGTCACAATCTTGCTGTCTTGCTGATAATAGGGACGGAGTACATAATACAGCCGGTCCTTTGGACCGTCAGGTCTGTCTATTCTGATGATATCCATCACCTCGCAGACGCCCCTGATGCCGTATATGATATACTGACCTTTCTGATACATAATTTTACCGCCTACTTCCCTTATTTTATAATACCTATATTGTATCACTAAAAAGGTGTCGATGTCAGAAGTTTTTTGGCGCCGCCTTAAATTTTGTAAATAATACACCATGATGCCGTATAATTTTTTGTATACAATAACCAGTTCACTATCCTTTGCAGCTCAGGAAGCTCAAGCATTCTTTATGCAAAAGCGCTGCATACAGCAGATGAACCACCATACCCAGCGCCTCCGGCACAAGTCATTTATTCCTTAGGCGTGTTTCCATTCCCTTAGGCATTCTTCACCGTAGCAATATCAATCAGCGTCAGCTCCTTGGCCCGGTTCTCCAGGCTGGTTACCAGCGCGTTGGCCGTATCCAGGGAGGTCAGGACATTGACGCCTGTCTCGATGGCATTGCGGCGGATGATGAAACCGTCATGGCTGCGCTCTGCGCCCTGGGCCGGAATGTCGATAATCAGGTCAATCTGATGGCCCAGCACCAGGTCCAGGATGTTGGGAGATTCCTGCTCCAGCTTGCGGATTTCGTAAGCCTTTACACCGTTCTTGTTCAGTGTTCCCGCAGTGCCTCTGGTGGCAAATATCTGATACCCCACAGCAGCAAACCTGCGGGCAATATCCACCGCCTCCTCCTGGTCGCTGTGACGCACGGACATAATCATTTTCTTGTATTTTGGAAGACGGATTCCCGCTCCCTCAAACGCTTTATAGAGCGCCTCATTGAACGTCTTTGCAATGCCCAGGCACTCGCCGGTGGACTTCATCTCAGGCCCAAGGCTGATGTCAGCGCCCCGAATCTTCTCAAAGGAGAACACAGGCATCTTGATGGCAATATAATCAGCAGCCGGCTGTAATCCCGGTTTATAGCCCAGCTCCCGGATGGTATGGCCGCAGATAATCCGGGTAGCCAGCGGTACAATGGGGATTCCGGTTACCTTGCTGATATAGGGAACCGTACGTGAGGAACGGGGATTCACCTCGATGATGTATACGTCGTCCCCATCCACAATAAACTGAATATTAATCATGCCCTTTACATGGAGAGCCCTTGCCAGCTTCTCAGTGTAGTCCACAATGGTGTCGATATTGTGCTGGGTGATATCCTGGGCCGGATATACGGAGATACTGTCACCGGAGTGGATACCGGTACGCTCAATATGCTGCATGATACCGGGAATCAGGATGTCGGTGCCGTCACAGATGGCATCCACCTCGATTTCCTTGCCCATGATATACTTGTCAACCAGAATCGGATGCTCCTGGGCTATCTGGTTGATGATGCCGATGAATTCGTCGATATCCTCATCGCTTATGGCAATCTGCATACCCTGTCCGCCCAGCACATAGGACGGTCTCACCAGCACCGGATAGCCCAGCTTATTGGCTGCTTCCTTGGCCTCCTCGGCCGTGAATACGGTATGGCCCGCAGGCCTTGGGATATTGCACTGCTCCAGGATGGCGTCAAAGCGCTCCCTGTCCTCTGCCGCATCCACATCCTCTGCCGCCGTGCCCAGAATGGGAACTCCCATCTTCATCAGGGCCTCTGTCAGCTTGATGGCTGTCTGGCCGCCGAACTGCACCACTGCGCCATCCGGCTTCTCAATGTCCACGATGCTCTCCACATCCTCCGGAGTAAGGGGTTCGAAATACAGCTTATCTGCAATATCAAAGTCTGTGCTGACGGTTTCCGGGTTATTGTTTATAATGATGGTCTCATAGCCTTCCCTGCTGAAAGCCCAGGTACTGTGGACAGAACAGAAGTCGAACTCGATTCCCTGTCCTATGCGGATTGGGCCGGACCCAAGCACCAGCACCTTCTTGCGCCCGCCGGTCTGCTCCGCCTCGTTGAAACCGCCGAAGCAGGAGTAATAGTAAGGGGTCTCGGCTGCAAACTCAGCCGCACAGGTATCCACCATCTTGTAAACCGCTCGGATATCATTGTGGTAGCGCAGCTTTTTGATTTCTTCCCTGGCAATGCCTGTAAGCCTTGCTATGACATTGTCAGGATACTCGATTCTCTTGGCCTCAGCCAGAAGCTCCACGGTCAGCTGCTTTTCTCCAGCGCCCACTGTCTTCAGGGCATCTTCCATCTCCACCAGGATGGCCAGCTTGTCAATGAACCAGAAATCAATCTTGGTGATGTCATGAATATGCTCATAGGTGAATCCGCGGCGCAGTGCCTCTGCAATTCTCCAGATACGCATATCATCCACCCTGGATAATTCCTCTGTCAGCGTTTCGTCGGAAAGGTCCGTAAAATCATAGGACAGCAGGCAGTCCACATGCTGCTCCAGGGAACGGATGGCCTTCATGAGCGCACCCTCAAAATTGGTGCAGATACTCATGACCTCACCTGTGGCCTTCATCTGGGTGCCCAGCGTACGCTTGGCACTGATAAATTTATCAAATGGAAGCCTTGGCATCTTGACCACGCAGTAATCCAGCATGGGTTCAAAGCTTGCATATGTCTTCTTTGTAACCGCATTCCTGATTTCGTCCAGAGTATATCCCAGGGCAATCTTGGCAGCCACCTTGGCGATGGGGTATCCCGTTGCCTTACTTGCCAGTGCGGAAGAGCGGCTTACGCGGGGATTTACCTCAATAACACAGTACTCGAAGCTGTCCGGATTCAGGGCATACTGCACATTGCAGCCGCCGGTGATTCCCAGCTCGCTGATGATGTTAAGGGCAGAGGTGCGGAGCATCTGGTACTCCTTGTCTCCCAGTGTCTGGGAGGGAGCCACCACAATACTGTCGCCTGTATGAACGCCGACAGGGTCAATATTTTCCATATTACAAACAGTGATTACATTGCCTGCGCCGTCGCGCATTACCTCGTACTCGATTTCCTTCCACCCTGCGATGCAGCGCTCCACCAGCACCTGTCCCACACGGGAAAGGCGCAGTCCATTTTCCAGGATTTCGGCGCACTGCTCCGGGTTGCTTGCAATACCGCCGCCGGAACCGCCCAGGGTGTATGCAGGACGAAGCACAACCGGATAGCCTATTTTTTCGGCAATCTCCAGACCATGCTTTACATCCTCCACAATATCAGAGGGAGCCACGGGTTCGCCAATCTTTTCCATGGTTTCCTTAAACATCTCGCGGTCCTCTGCCTTCTTGATGGTCAGGGCCGTGGTGCCAATCAGGCGCACATTGTGTTCTTTTAAGAAACCTGCATCCTCCAGCTCCATGGCAAGGTTAAGCCCTGCCTGTCCGCCCAGGGTGGGCAGTACGCTGTCCGGTTTTTCTTTTAATATAAGCTGTTCCACCACTTCCACGGTAAGGGGCTCAATGTAGACGCGGTCTGCAATGTCC
The DNA here is from genome assembly GCF_000424325.1 of [Clostridium] clostridioforme AGR2157. GTDB lineage: Bacteria > Bacillota > Clostridia > Lachnospirales > Lachnospiraceae > Enterocloster > Enterocloster clostridioformis_A. Next base: position 71,950 of record NZ_AUJR01000008.1, on the reverse strand, counting down.
TTGTCTGTCATGATGGTGGCAGGGTTGGAGTTGAGGAGAACCACCTCAACCCCCTCTTCCTTCAGGGAACGGCAGGCCTGGGTGCCTGCATAGTCGAATTCTGCTGCCTGTCCGATGACAATGGGGCCGGAGCCAAGCACCAGTACTTTTTTGATATCAGGATTCTTTGGCATCAGTCATTCACCTCCATCATTTTAAGGAAACGGTCAAAGAGGTAACCGGAATCAAGGGGTCCGGGGCATGCTTCCGGATGGTACTGCACCGTGAAGATATTCTTGCCCACATACTTTAAGCCCTCGTTGGTGCTGTCATTTACATTGACAAATGCCGGTACGGCCACCGATGGGTCCAGGTTGTCCGTATCCACCACATAGCCATGGTTCTGGGAAGAAATATAAACCCTTCCTGTCTCCAAATCCTTCACGGGATGGTTTCCGCCTCTGTGTCCGTATTTTAATTTATGGGTATCCATGCCGTTGGCCAGGGCCATGAGCTGGTGTCCCAGACAGATGGCAAAGATAGGCACATCTGATTCATAAAGCTTTTTCACTTCCCGTATGATGGCCGTATTTTCCTTTGGATCCCCGGGGCCGTTGCTGAGCATAATGCCGTCAGGTTTCCCTGCCAGTACTTCCTCCGCGGGTGTGTCAGCCGGATAAACAGTTACCTCACATCCCCTCTGGTTCAGAGAACGGGCAATGTTTCTCTTAGCGCCGTAATCCATGAGGGCAACCTTCTTACCGGTTCCGGGAAGAACGTAGGTTTCCTTTGTGGTGGTTTTAAGCACCACGCCTGTCACGGCATACTCCTTCATACGTTTTATGGGCTCGCTAAAATCGGTATATTCCTTTGTAGTAATCATACCGTTCATGGTGCCTTTTTCTCTTAATATTTTGGTAAGGGCTCTTGTATCGATACCGCAGATACCGGGAATGTCGTGTTCTTTTAAGAAGTTCTGAATGGTATCCTCGCTTCTGAAATTGCTGGGGATTCTTGATAATTCTCTTACAATATAGGCATCCGGCCAGGGCTTTGCTGACTCCATGTCCTGATGGCAGATTCCATAATTGCCAATAAGGGGATATGTCATGACAACGGCCTGTCCTGCATAGGACGGATCGGTCAGCACTTCCAGATAACCGGTCATTGACGTGTTAAACACGATTTCACTGATGACTTCACGTTCAGAACCAATGCTGGTCCCGGTGAATACAGTTCCATCTTCCAGTATGAGGTATGCTTTCATATGGGGGTACCTGTCCTTTCTTATGTGTTTGCTTAAGGGCCATGTGACCTCAGCCCAAATTGTAAAGATTATACTGTATTTCATATGAATTTGCAATGACTTTGGAAGCTAAATTTTTTTGTGCTAATCAAATATTTTTTAGTGTAACCTGGCAATACATGTGGTTTTCTGTTTCGCACGTCTCCGTTCCTCACCTGAGGAACTCCAACGCACTCAACTGGCTAAAGCCAGAATTAAAAATAAGGCCCCCGGCAGCACCGGAGGCCATCATACATCTCAATTCTTTTTCACCATGTTACCAAATCATCATACCAACTCCGCAATCCGCGTAATTCCCACATAAATATGCGATATCTTATACCAAGTGGCAAAATTCACCACCCCTGTCTGAGGCAGTCCGAAGATGGACTGGAATTCCCGCACCGCATCCGCTGTCCTGGTTCCGTATATACCGTCAGGCGTCACCCTGGGAATGGCCGAGTAAACCATTGCTATTTCATCCAGCTGTTCCTGCATCTGGCGCACCTTATCCCCGGAGCTTCCTATGGTCAGGTCGTTGCCCGGCCAGGAGGCCGGAATCCCGGATATCCGCTCCGCCGTGTTCACGTAGATGCTGTCCCCGTAAAAATAACGCAGAATCTCAATGGGACTGTATCCCTGCTCTCCAAGGGAACAGGACCCCCACTGTGTCATCCAGTTAGGACACTGGACCTGACGTCCGTCACAGTACTGGGTCAGGATAGGCTGTCTCACACCCGGACGGGACAGGTAGTTGTCAAATATCTCATCCACGATCAGGCTGATACTCTCAAATATATTCCTTCCATATATCCACTTGTGGTCAAAGGCAGTGGAGGACGTGATGGTGAAATCATAGCTCTGGTTCCTGTACCACTCCGTGTATACCCGGTTCAGGGTAAAGGACATAATTGCCAGCACATTGGCTGTTATGGTGGCCCTTGGCCAGGTGGAATATATTTCGCTGGAGGCCACGTTCTTTATGTAGTCTCTGTAAGGCACATAATAGTCCTTGGCCGTACTGTCCGTGGGAACCCCGTCGTGGACCACCACGGTCTGAGGCACTACCACCCGGCTGAGTACGATTTCCCCGCTTTCGTTCACTGGTTTTATCTCTGATTCCGCTATCTTTGGAGGATAATTCCCATACAGGGTATGGTCCGGTATCACCACCGGTTCTTCAGGAGGTGTTTCCCCTCCAACCGGTGTCATGGCTGCCGGCTGTATGGCCGTGGACTGGGCCAGTATCTCGGTGCCGGATATGGCCAGAGGCTCAAAGCCCTCCGCCTCCACCATCAGGTTATATTCCGAATAAGGCTGTATAATGCTTGGTTCCAGGCTGTATTCCACAGGAGGCGCCGGAAGCTGTACCTGTTCTGTCTGTCCTGAACTGTTGGTGGTCAGCTGCTCCACAGGGCGGTCCGGTTCTCCTTTATAGCTGATGGTGACCCGGGCGTTCTGTATGGGAAAATTGTTCTGTATGTTGATTACGTTAATTTGCAGCAGTCCGCTGGATGTCCGTTCTGGATTGGTTGCCATGTAATACCTCGCAGTTTCTTCTTTCATTACCTAAGTATAATACTGCCCAGCCTATTATATGCATGTATTTTCCCCTAAACCTGAAAAGTGCAAAAAGAAGCGTATACGGCAAAAGTCCTTCTTGACATACCGCCACACAGTGCTTATAATAACACTTAATTGAATAATATCTTCAGGGCAGGGTGCAATTCCCTACCGGTGGTACAGCCCACGAGCCGCAAGGCATGATTCGGTGAAACTCCGAAGCCGACAGTACAGTCTGGATGAAAGAAGATGAATAGATGACATGGACGCGCTTATGCGCTTTTCGTGGCTGGCTGACAGTGCCCTGGAATGAACTATCATTCCAGGGCTTTTGTGTATCTCCCATGTCCTCCTGAAGGCACAAAACATTGTGCCTTGTGGTTTTATATTTTCTGCCTTGAACGATACGGTTCAAGGCATTTTTTACAGTTGTTTTTTGGCTGTGAACCAGGGGACGGACCATGGCAGCACCATGTGGATCCCAACATTTGTAAAGGAGGCACTGCATTGAACGATACTGATTACATGTCCATCGCACTGAAACTGGCCGAAAAGGGCTGCGGGAGGGTCAGCCCCAATCCCATGGTAGGTGCTGTAATTGTCAGGGAGGGCCGTATCATCGGACAGGGCAGCCACCTCTGTTTCGGCGGGCCCCATGCAGAGCGAAATGCCCTGGCATCCCTGACCGAATCTCCCAGGGGGGCAACCCTGTATGTGACCTTAGAGCCCTGCTGCCATCACGGCAAGACACCGCCCTGCACGGACGCCATCGTGGAAAGCGGCATCAGCCGGGTCGTCATAGGCACAAGAGATCCCAATCCCATGGTGTCCGGCAAAGGCACCGGAATTTTAATAACCAATGGCATTGAGGTAACAGAGGGTATCCTGGAAGAAGAATGCAGGGAACTTAATCACGTATTCTTCCACTACATAAAGACCGGGCTTCCCCTCGTTGTCATGAAATACGCCATGACACTGGACGGCAAGACAGCCACCCGGGCCGGGCATTCCCGATGGATTACCGGGGAGCGCTCACGCCAAAGGGTCCATGAGGACAGAAGCAGGTATTTTGCAGTCATGTGCGGGGTGGGAACCATACTGGCTGATGATTCCCTGCTTACATGCCGTCTCCCGGATACCAGGAATCCGGTGCGGATTATCTGCGATTCACGGCTTCGCACTCCGCCGGATTCCCAGGTTGTCACCACCTGTTCCCAGGCCAGGACCATACTGGCCACCTGCTGTCCTGACAGAGAAGCATGGCTTCCCTATGAAGAAAAGGGCTGTGAAATCCTCCTCCTTCCGCCCCGTGAGGGACGCGTGGACCTGAATGCCCTCACAGAACACCTGGGGCAGATGGGTATTGACAGCGTCCTGCTGGAGGGCGGAGCCGCCCTCAACTGGTCCGCGCTGTCCCATGGAATCGTAAACAGGGTGCAGGCCTACATTTCCCCAAAACTCTTTGGCGGCACAACCGCCAAAACACCTGTGGGCGGCAGCGGGGTGGAATTCCCGCACCAGGGCTTTTCCCTGGGAAAGACCAAAATCACAGCCCTGGACCAGGACATTCTTATCGAAGGGGAGTTGATGCCATGTTCACAGGAATAATAGAAGAAACCGGAATCCTGCTGTCTGTTAAGGGCGGTTCATCCGGTTCCCGCCTGGTCATCGGGGCAGGCAGGGTCCTGGAAGATATAAAAAAGGGGGACAGCATTGCCGTCAACGGCGTCTGCCTTACCGCGGCTTCCTTTGATTCCTGCTGTTTTACTGCGGATGTGATGCCAGAAACCCTGAAGCGTTCCAATCTTGGCTGTCTGCCCATCAAAAGCCCCCTTAACCTGGAACGGGCCATGATGGCAGGCGGCAGGTTCGGCGGACATATTGTATCAGGCCATATTGACGGCACCGGGACCATTGTGAATATTGTCCGCGACGGCAATGCCCTGTGGTACACCATCCGCTCTGCCCCGTCCATCCTGCGCTGCATCATTGAAAAGGGATCCATTGCCATAGACGGCGTCAGCCTGACGGTTGCCCAGGTAAGGGAGCAGGATTTCAGCGTATCCCTGATTCCCCATACAGCCTCCCGCACCACCCTGGGGTCCCTGAAACCGGGCCGCGTGGTCAATCTGGAAAATGACTGTGTGGGGAAATATATCGAAAAATTTATGAAAATCCCCCCGTCTGCCCATAGCACAGAATGGGCGGACACCGGAAACAGAAGGACCAACAGCCGAATCACACCGGAATTACTCAAACAATATGGGTTTTAAGCAGTACCAGAACAGGACAACTGAAAACAGGATAATCAAAAACAGGATAATTAAAAACAGGATAATTAAAAACAGGATAATTAAAAACAGGACACCTGGATTGTCCCCATTAAAAACAAGGAGGATTCCCGCACCATGGAAGGATTCAACACCATAGAAGAAGTACTGGACGACCTGCGCCAGGGAAAAATCGTACTGGTTACAGACGATGAAGACAGGGAAAATGAGGGCGATTTTATCTGCGCCGCCCAATATGCCACCACGGAAAACGTAAATTTCATGGCTGTGCACGGCAAAGGCCTTATCTGTATGCCCATGAGCATGGAACTGTGCACAAGGCTTAAGTTCCCGCAGATGGTATCCGACAATTCCGACAACCATGAGACAGCCTTTACCGTATCCATTGACCACATAAGCACCTCCACCGGCATTTCCGCGGCCGAACGGGGCGTGACGGCCAGACAGTGTGCGAATGCCCGGTCCCGGCCTGAGGATTTCCGGCGTCCGGGCCACATGTTTCCGCTGGCAGCCAGAAAAAACGGAGTGCTGGAACGGAACGGCCATACCGAAGCCACCGTTGACCTGATGCGTCTGGCCGGTCTCAGTGAATGCGGACTCTGCTGTGAAATCATGAAGGAGGACGGAACCATGATGCGTATGCCCCAGCTCCTGCAATGCGCCGGACAATGGAACATGAAAATCACCACCATCAAGGCCCTCCAGGACTACCGCAAACAGCACGATAAGCTGGTGGAATGCGCTGCCGTCACCCATATGCCCACCCGTTACGGCACCTTTAAGGCTTACGGCTACAGGAACCTGCTGAACGGGGAACATCATGTGGCCTTAGTAAAAGGTGAGATTGGGGACGGCCAGGACTTATTATGCCGGGTCCACTCGGAATGCCTGACCGGCGACGCCTTTGGCTCCCTGCGCTGCGACTGCGGTCAGCAGTTTGCCGCGGCCATGGCCCGGATTGAACAGGAGGGCAGGGGAGTTCTCCTCTACATGCGCCAGGAAGGGAGGGGAATCGGGCTTCTCAATAAGCTCCGGGCTTACGAACTGCAGGACCAGGGCATGGATACCCTGGAAGCCAATCTGGCTCTGGGTTTTCCGGGGGATTTGAGGGAATATTTCATAGGCGCCCAGATATTAAGGGACCTGGGAGCCAGGACCCTGCGGCTTCTGACCAATAACCCGGATAAGGTATACCAGCTCTCCGGCTTTGGCCTGGATATCAAAGAAAGGGTGCCTATCCAGATGGCGCCAACGGTCCATGATCTGTTCTATTTAAGGACAAAGGAACAGCGCATGGGACATTTGACGCATTATTAAGAAACTGTCACATATTCAGAATAGGAGAATACGCCATGTATATATTAGAAGGAAAACTTGTTCCCAAAAAAATAAGGGTAGGCATTGTCGCCTCCCGTTTCAACGAATTCATTACCTCCAAGCTCCTGTCCGGCGCCCTGGACTGCCTGCGGCGCCATGAGGTGTCAGAGGACGATATCACGGTAGCCTGGGTTCCGGGCGCCTTTGAGATTCCGCTCATCGCCTCCCGCATGGCTGCCAGCAGACGTTATGACGCCGTCATATGCCTGGGCGCCGTAATCCGGGGCAGCACCAGCCATTACGACTATGTGTGCAGCGAGGTCTCCAAGGGCATTGCCCAGACCTCCCTTGCCACCGGAGTCCCGGTCATGTTCGGCGTGCTGACCACGGAGAACATTGAGCAGGCCATTGAACGGGCCGGGACCAAAGCAGGCAACAAGGGATATGACTGCGCTGCGGGAGCCATAGAGATGGTAAATCTGATACATGAACTCCACGGAGGGACGGCGGATGACAGCTTATCCGCCATGCCCTCTGTCCAGGATGGACCCTGCCGCCCATAGCACGCTGCTTACAAATGCTTCTTCAGCTCATCCAGCACTGCCTCCATATCCAGAGGCTTCACCAGATAACCGTTCATGCCCGCCTCATAGGCCTTGGCCTTATCCTCCTCAGAGGCATTGGCAGCGCTAGATTCTTCCGCTGCCAATCTCCAGCAGCTTCACGCTCCCGCTCTCAAGGGTGTCCTTAAGATTCAGAATGCGCTGGTTGGACGATCCCCGGAAGGCAAGGCTGATATCCTTAAGGGCCTCCACAAACCGCCCGTCCACCAGCACGTCAATCATGGACAGCATCCGGTCCGTATACCCGCACCTGGCCCGGCTGTCCTTCAGAAGGTCCTGTTCCAGGGTATATCCTGTATAGCACCACAGATTCTTCTGCGGATAGCGCGCCCTCACCTTTTCCAAAAAAGGCACCAGCGCCTCCTGGTTCTCAGGCTCAAAGGGCTCTCCCCCCAGAAGGGTGAGGCCGTCTATATAATCCGGAGCAAGAGCGTCCAGGATTTCCTCCTCAGTCTCCTCTGTAAAGGGTTTCCCGAAGCCAAAATCCCACGCCTCCTCATTAAAACAGCCCGGACAGTGATGGGTACACCCTGACACAAACAGGGATACCCTCACGCCTGCGCCGTTGGCAATATCATACTTCTTGATTGTACCGTAATTCATCTTATAAATGGAGCACCCTTTCCTTGATTTCCTGGGTCCTGCCCTGGTTCCAGAACTGAGTCCCGATGTAGCCGCAGGTTCTCCTGGCCACGTTCAGCTTGTTCTCGTCCCGGTTGCCGCACTTGGGGCATTCCCACACCAGCTTGCCGCTCTCATCCGTCACAATCTGAATCTCGCCGTCAAATCCGCATTCCTGGCAGAAATCGCTCTTGGTGTTTAACTCCGCGTACATGATATTGTCGTAGATATACCGTATGATTCCCAGCACGGCCGGAATGTTGTTCTGCATGTTGGGCACCTCCACGTAGCTGATGGCTCCGCCGGTGGAAAGAGCCTGGAACTGCGACTCAAATTTCAGCTTTGAGAAGGCATCGATTTCCTCGGAAACATTCACATGATAGCTGTTGGTGATATAGCTTTTGTCCGTCACGCCCTCGATGATGCCAAAACGCTTCTGGAGGCATTTGGCAAACTTATAGGTGGTGCTCTCTATGGGTGAACCATAGATGCTGAATCCGATGTTAGTCTCATCCTTCCAGCGGTTGCAGGCCTTATTCATGTACTCCATGACCTCCAGGGCAAAGGGAGTGGCCGCCTGGTCGGTATGGGACTTTCCGGTCATGTACTTCACGCACTCATAGAGTCCCGCATATCCCAGGGAAATGGTGGAATAGCCGCCGTAAAGGAGCCTGTCAATGGTTTCGCCCTTCTTAAGCCTTGCCAGGGCGCCGTTCTGCCAGAGAATGGGCGCCGCATCGGACAGAGTGCCTCTCAGACGGTTGTGGCGGCACATCAGGGCCCGGTAGCACAGGTCCAGCCTCTCGTCAAATATCTTCCAGAAGGCTTCCATGTCCCCGCCGGAGGACAGGGCCACATCCACCAGGTTGATGGTCACCACGCCCTGGTTGAAACGGCCGTAGAATTTATAATTTCCATTTTCATCCTTCCAGGGGCTTAAGGCGCTGCGGCATCCCATGACAGGGAAGCAGTTGCCTTCCTTTAATTCCATCATCTTTTTCTCGGAAATATAGTCGGGAACAAGACGCTTGGCCGTACATTTCGCAGCCATCTCGGTCAGGTAATAATACTCGGTTCCCTCGTTGACATTATCCTCCTCCAGCACATAAATCAGCTTTGGAAATGCCGGCGTGATCCATACGCCCGACTCATTTTTTACCCCCTGGCAGCGCTGCTTCAGAGTCTCCTCGATAATCATGGCCAGGTCCTTTTTCTCCCGCTCGTTCTTAGCCTCATTCAGGTACATGAACACGGTCAGGAAGGGGGCCTGTCCGTTGGTGGTCATCAGTGTGATGACCTGATACTGGATGGTCTGGACTCCCTTGGTAACCTCCTTGCGAAGCCTGTTTTCCACCACTTCATGGATGGTTTCCTCGGAAGGCATGCAGCCAAAGGTCTTTACCTCTTCCTGAACCTCCGCGTATATTTTCTTTCTGGATACGTCCACAAAGGGAGCCAGATGGGCCAGGCTGATGCTCTGCCCGCCGTACTGGTTGCTGGCTACCTGGGCGATAATCTGAGTGGCGATGTTGCAGGCCGTGGAAAAGCTGTGGGGCTTCTCAATCCTGGTCTCGCTGATAACCGTGCCGTTCTGCAGCATGTCCTCCAGATTCACCAGGTCGCAGTTGTGCATGTGCTGGGCAAAATAATCGGAATCATGGAAATGAATGATGCCCTCCTTGTCCGCCTCCACGATATCCTGTGGAAGGAGCATCCTCTTGGTCAGGTCCTTGCTGACCTCACCGGCCATGTAATCCCTCTGCACACTGTTAACCGTTGGATTCTTGTTGGAATTCTCCTGCTTCACATCCTCGTTATTGCACTCAATCAGGGACAGAATACGGTTATCCGTTGTATTGGCCTTGCGTATGAGGGAGCGCTGGTAACGGTATCTCACATAATCCTTTGCAAGCTCAAACGCGCCTGTAGACATGATCTGGTTCTCCACCATATCCTGGATCTCCTCAACGGACACAGCCCTGTTAAGCTTTACACACTTGTACTCCACGTAATCCGCAATGTCCTTAATCTGCTCCAGACTCAGCTTGTTTTTTCCGGCAGCCGTATTGGCCTTTGCCACGGCCACCACGATCTTATTGTTGTCAAAATCCTCTTCCGCGCCATTCCTCTTAATAATCTTCATCGTCACTACACTCCTTTTATCCAAATGCTCTCCCACGCTGCCTGTCATAAGGTAAACGGTTTAAAGGCATCTTATCACAGAATACTGGAAAAATCTGTTGCTTGTGCAACAGTATAAGATTTTAGCACTAAATGTTGTGTTTTTCAAGAGGAAGTATACGATAAGATGTATTTCAGAAAAATAAGACAATTGGCTGAAATCCCGGCCGAACCCGGAGATAAGTCTGACAGCAAAAAGGCGCCCGGATGCCCGGCCGCTGCTCTTGAGCATGCCGCGCCGGCCATCCGGCGCCTTCTTCCGCCCTATTTCAGGTAGTCCCCTGCCGGGGATGTGTTATACTGTTTCAGTATCTCAATCACCACAGAACCATCCGGCTCCCGCACAGCTCTCCCGCTCCACCAGGTGGTGGGGAACAATGATTTTCGTGGCCACCAGCTCCGGATTTTCCACATGGCTTATCATCTGGGCGGCTGCCTCGATTCCCAGCTGGCAGGCATTCACATCCACGGATGTCAGGGGCGGAAATGTGAGTCTGGAGAGAAGGGAATTGTTAAAGGACAGGATGGATACATCCCCCGGAATGGATAGCCCCAGACCAATGCAGGTCTTTTCCAGGGCCACTGCCAGTATGTCATCGCTGACCAGCACGGCCGTGGGTCTGTCCTCCCTTGCGAACAGGGCTGCCAGGGCCTGGTCCTGCTCCTCCGGCACAGAGGGAACCTCCACGCACAGCCGGCCGTCAAAAGGAATGCTCCGCTCTGCCAGGGCCAGCATGTACCCCATCTTCCTGTCGTGGTTATACAAAAGAGAATGGTCCCCGGACAGGCAGGCAATCCTTACATGGCCCAAATTCAGCAGGTACTCCGCCGCCTCCCTGCCCGCGAGCACATTGTCGTTATCCACATAGATGGTCTGGTTCACATTCCGGCATGCCTTTCCTATGAGCACATACAGCAGTCCCTCTTCATAGAGATAATCCAGAACCGGGTCCTGCTCCCTGGAGTAGAGCACGATAAATCCCTCTGCCAGGCCGGTTCTTGCCATGGTCTTTATGGCCTGGAGGACCTCATCCTCATTCTGTCCCGTAATCACGGTATTGATGTACTGCTTCTGGTTGCAATACTGGCTGATTCCCCGTATCATCTCCAGATAGAAGGGATTCTGGTAAGCCTCCCACTCCGACGGGGGCAGAATGATTCCCACGGTGCGGGAATTCTGGGTGGCCAGGCTGCTGGCCTGAAAATTCGGTTCATAGCCCAGCTTCGCCATGGCCTGCCGGACCTTCTCCTTGGTCTGGCGGCTGATAGAGGGATGGTCCTTGCACGTACGGCTTACGGTTGACGGCGACACCCCTGCAAGGGCAGCCACGTCTTTGATTGTAACAGGCATAAACAGCCTCCTTAATATGCGTTTCATTTTCATCGTCACGGGGATGTATATAAACCCATTGTCCGGATCCGCTGCCAGGATCCGCTGACCGAATCCGCTGACCGAATCCGCTGACCGAATCCATCTCCGCAATTCATATACACCCTTCCTATATTGTAAAGTTTAATGCAATTTTTGTCAACTCGTTTGCGCTCTGTTTGCGCACCCCCCAACCCCGCTCATTTGCATTCTCTTTTAAGAAAATTGCACAAATGCCTGGAGCTATTTTTGTCCAAAACGTAGAAAACACAAGATTTTCAAAATATCTATTGCATTCTTCAGACAACCGGACTATATTTAATGCAATCGGTTGCGCAAACAGTGCAACAATTAAACTCAGGAGGTTACATATGAACAAGAACACTGACGGCTGTATTGGAATCAGGATTCTCTCCCCTTTAACCGGGACAGCGGTCCCATTAGAGGAAGTGCCGGACCCTGTATTCTCACAGAAAATCATAGGAGACGGCGTTGCCATCCTGCCTCAGGACGGCAATCTGGTCAGTCCCATTGACGCAGAGGTGGTTTCCGTAGCAGAGACCCTCCACGCCTATGGTCTGCGTTCCGGGAACGGCATAGAGGTCATGGTCCACTTCGGCCTGGAGACCGTGGCCTTAAAGGGAGAATGCTTCCAGTGCTGTGTAAAGGCCGGAGATAAGGTAAAGGCCGGCGACCTGTTGGCAAAAGCCGATTTAAAGGCCCTTGAGGAAAAGCAGGTCAATACCATCACGCCTGTCCTCATATGCGGCGGAATGGAAGGCCGTTCCATGAATGCCTTCACAGGTCCTGTAAAGGCGGGTACAGATGCCGTGATAACGGTTTTAGACCATTGTCCGCCGGACGGGGCCGCAGAAGCCGAGACAACCGCCCTCCAAAATCCAGATGGCTCCCCGGCAGCAAATGCGTCTTCCCTCACAGACACCGCGGACAGGAAAATCGGAAAGGCCGGAAAATCCCTGATAAATTTTGACTTCCTCCAAAAGCTGGGCAAGGTGCTGATGACAGTCATTGCCGTCATGCCCGCAGCCGGACTGATGATCAGCGTAGGAAAGCTGATACAGATGGCGGGCGGGGATATGGGCGCTGTCCTTACAATCGGAAGCACCATGGAAACCATAGGCTGGGCCGTAATCAACAACCTGCACATCCTGTTTGCTGTTGCCATCGGCGGCTCCTGGGCAAAGGAACGGGCCGGCGGCGCATTTGCGGCTGTCATTGCCTTCATCCTCATCAATGTTATAACCGGCGCCCTCTTTGGAGTCAGCAGCGCCGAACTGAATGACCCGGCCGCCGTCACCCGGACCCTGCTGGGCCAGGAAATCCTTGTAAACGGATATTTCACATCGGTCCTGGGCGCTCCCGCACTGAACATGGGCGTGTTCGTGGGCATCATATCAGGCTTTGCAGGCGGAGTCATTTACAATAAATATTATAATTACAGGAAGCTGCCGGACGCCCTGGCCTTCTTCAACGGCAAACGCTTCGTCCCCATGATGGTCATCCTCTGGTCCGTAATCATCTCCCTGGTGCTGGCCATCCTATGGCCTGTGGTCCAGACCGGCATTAACTCCTTCGGCGTGTGGATTGCCAACTCCTCCTCCACCTCGCCTGTGCTGGCCCCCTTTATCTACGGAACCCTGGAGAGGCTTCTCCTCCCCTTCGGCCTGCACCATATGCTGACCATACCCATGAATTATACCTCCTTCGGAGGCACTTATACCATCCTCACAGGCGTCAACGCAGGTTCCCGGGTCTTTGGGCAGGACCCGCTGTGGCTGGCCTGGGCAACAGACCTTATCAACCTTAAGGACGCGGGCGACATGGCGGGATACCAGAACCTGCTGTCCACCATTACCCCTGCGCGTTTCAAGGTGGGACAGATGATTGGCGCCACAGGGCTCCTTCTGGGCATTGCCCTGGCCATGTACCGCCGCGTAGACCCGGATAAGCGCCATAATTACCGTTCCATGTTCATCTCCACTGTGCTGGCCGTATTTCTTACAGGTGTCACGGAGCCTCTGGAATTTATGTTCATGTTCTGCGCCCTTCCGCTGTATCTGGTATACGCAGTGCTGCAGGGATGCGCGTTTGCCATGGCCGGCATCATCCACCTCAGGCTGCATTCCTTTGGCAACCTGGAATTCCTGACGCGCGTTCCCATGTCCATCCGTGCAGGACTTGGCGGAGACCTGGTTAACTTTATCCTCTGTGTGGCTGTATTCTTTGCCGCAGGATATGCAATCGCCTATTTCATGATAGGAAGGCTCCACTTTGCCACCCCAGGCAGACTGGGCAACTATACCGACGACTCTGCCTCAGAGAACAGCCAGGGCCAGGCCGGATCCAAATCATCCGGAAACAGCCAGGCTGAGCGCATCATCTCCCTCCTGGGCGGCAGGGATAACATTGTCCTGGTGGACGCCTGCATGACCCGGCTGCGCGTCACGGTAAGGGACGTGGATAAGGTAGCCGAACTGCCCCAATGGAAGGCAGAGGGCACCATGGGACTGATTAAAAAGGATGGCGGCATCCAGGCCATCTACGGACCGAAAGCAGATGTGCTCAAATCCGATATCAATGATATACTGTAAACTGCGCGCTGTAACTGACGCACCACAGCAATCTGCTGTAACTGAAAACCACCGGAGACAGGTAATATGAAAATAATGACGCTTAACACACACAGTCTGGCGGAACCGGATTATGCATCCAAGCTCGCCGCCTTTGCCGGCTCCCTTGTCCAAATCAAGCCGGATATCATAGCCCTCCAGGAGGTCAACCAGTCCAGGAGCGCTCTCCCCGCAGCCTCCGGCCGGCTGCGGGAATCCGGCTGCGTCCCCTGCTGCACCAAAGACTTGAGTCCGTACTCCCCCTGCGCGCCCCGAACAGTCATCCGGGCAGACAACCACGCCTTTAACCTAGCGCTGCTCCTGGCCCGGGCCGGTGTTTCCTACCAATGGACCTGGACCCCGGCCAAGATAGGATACGGAAAATACGACGAGGGCCTGGCCGTCCTCAGCCGTTCTCCCATACTGGGGACCAGCCAGTTTTACATCACCGGCATCCGGGATTATGAAAACTGGAAGACCCGCAAAATACTTGGAATCAATACCCGGACAGAATACGGAGATGAATATTTTTACAGTGTCCACATGGGTTGGTGGAATGACAGCGAGGAACCCTTTGAGGGACAATGGAAACGCATATGCAACGGCCTGGCCCCCTTATCCGGAAAACAGCTGTGGCTCATGGGGGATTTCAACTCCCCGGCCCATGTAACCGGCCAGGGACGGGATCTGATTCTGGCCTCAGGCTGGTTTGACACATATGACCTGGCTGTCTCCAGGGATTCAGGCGTCACGGTGGCAAATGCCATTGACGGATGGCGGGAACAGGGAGATATATCCGGAATGCGCATTGATTACATCTGGACCAGCCGCAGGGTGCCGGTTATTTCCTCCAGAACCATATACGACGGCACATCCTGTCCCGTTGTATCAGACCATTTTGGAATCATCACAGAATACTAGACCAATGCCTGCTAAAAGGAGCATATAGATATGAAACGAGAAAGCGGAATCTTACTATCCATCACCAGCCTTCCCTCCAGATATGGAATCGGCTGCTTTTCAAAGGAGGCCTACGAATTCGTGGACCGTTTAAAAGAGGCCGGCCAGTCCTACTGGCAGATTCTCCCCCTGGGCCCCACCAGTTACGGGGATTCCCCCTACCAGTCCTTTTCCACCTTTGCAGGCAATCCCTATTTCATAAGTCTGGAGGACCTTATCCAGGAGGGCGTCCTTACAGAGGAAGAATGCAGCCGGGCCGACTTCGGCAGCCAGCCGGATTTTGTGGACTACGCAAAGATTTACGAAGAGCGGTTCCCCCTGCTCAGAAAAGCCTATGAGAGGAGCAGCATAAGCCTTGACCCGGAGTTTGGGAAATTCATGGAGGAAAACAGATGGTGGCTGGAGGATTACGCCCTTTTCATGGCAGTGAAGACCCGGTTCGGAGGAACCGCCTGGACCCAGTGGGCACAGGACATCCGCCTTCGCTGGCAGAATGCCCTGGATTACTACCGCAGGGAGCTATATTACGACATAGAATTCCACCAATACCTTCAGTTCAAATTCAGCCAGCAGTGGAAAAAACTAAAATCCTATGCCAATGCCAACGGAATCCGCATCATAGGGGACATTCCCATCTATGTGGCCATGGACAGCGCCGACACATGGGCCCACCCCGAACTCTTTGAGCTGGACAGGGACAATATACCCACCGCAGTTGCAGGCTGCCCTCCTGACGGCTTTTCTGCCGCAGGGCAGGTCTGGGGCAATCCCCTGTACCGCTGGGAATACCACCGCAGCACGGGCTATGAATGGTGGCTGGCCCGCCTGTCCTACTGTTATAAACTTTATGATGTGGTGAGAATTGACCATTTCCGGGGATTTGACCAGTATTATTCCATTCCGGCCGGTTCCGCCACTGCCATCGGAGGCCATTGGGAGCAGGGACCGGGAATCGGCTTCTTCCACATGGTGAGAAATACGTTAGGAGAAAAGGAAATCATTGCCGAGGACCTGGGATATGTGACAGACTCCGTCAGACAGCTTGTAAAAGACAGCGGATTTCCGGGCATGAAGGTGCTGGAATTTGCATTTGATTCCAGGGATTCCGGCTGTGCCGGCGATTATCTTCCCCACAACTACCCTGAAAACTGTGTGGCCTACACCGGCACCCATGACAATGAAACCATCAAAGGATGGTACGCCTCCATCACGGCCCAGGAGCGGAAGCTGGCCAGGGATTATCTCTGTGACAGCTGCACCCCCGCAAACCGTCTGCATATGTCCTTCATCAGCCTGATTATGCGCAGCCAGGCCAGAATATGCATCATCCCCCTCCAGGATTACATGGGCCTGGACAATGACTGCCGCATCAACACCCCTTCCACCGTTGGCACCAACTGGAAATGGCGCCTTCTTCCCGGCCAGATGTCGGACCAGTTAGTGAAAACCATTGCCTCCGTCACACTGCGCTACGGGCGCTGGAACTGGTGATAGGACATATGAAAGCTGCCGCAGGCCAAATCCAAGAGAATTTGACCTGCGGCATTTATTCTGTATGTGTTTAGCAGTTTTTTACATTACACCCATCAGTATATGGCCCGTTCCCTCACCAGAACAGTGGGATACCCCATGTTTCTCAGGTTCCTCTCCATCTGTACCGCATGGTCCATATTGAGGAAAGCGCCAACCCTTACCTTGTACAGCCCGTCGTCGTAAACCAGGAAGGCCGGGAGGCCGCTGGCCTGGAGCTCATTTACCAGCCTGTCTGCCGGCATCCTGGTGCGGAAGGCTCCCACCTGGACCTGATAATATTCAGGCCGCTGCGCCTCCTGCTGCCGGATGGTTTCCAGCACACCGTCTGCTATGGCCTGGGCAATGGCATCGAAATTCTCATCTAAAAGCAGGTTGTCTTCCGGACTATCAATAAATCCCGCTTCCACCAGTACTGCAGGCATCTGTGTATTTCGCAGCACGATAAGACCGGGACGCTCCTGTACCCCCAGGTCCCTGAACCCTGTTTCCACCAGATTGCGCTGGATATTATCCGCCAGCATGGCAGGCACACCCGCATCCTGATACACCAGCGTCATGGCGCCGCTTGCCGCTCCCGGCACAGGGAAGGCATTCCGGTGAATGGACACAAAATAATCAGCCCCTGACTGGTTTGCTATCTGAGCCTTCTCAAGAGGTGTGTCGTATACATCCGTGGTCCTGGTATATACCACATCCACCCCATTATTCTCCAATATCCGTCCTATCGCAAGAGCCAGCCGCAGGGTATCGTCTTTTTCCCGGCGCCCGTCGTACATGGCGCCCGGCTCTTCGCCGCCGTGGCCGGCATCAATTATGACTCTCTTAACATCTGTCATACCAGATTCTCCTTCATATATGACTCTACATTATACCATATGTGAAAGTAAGACAAATGTTGACTGAACCTGGAACTAAATTTAGTCCACATCCACTCCTCTAGGGCCCACATGGGTGGAAAATACGATTTGTGTGCTTGTCCTGCCGAATTTCTGCAGCTGCCCTATGAACATATCCAGTTCCATGGTACTCTTAAAGGTAACCTTTAACAACATGGAAAATCCTCCGGTGACACAGCTGCACTCCAGTATATTGGGGACCTCCTCGGCATAGGCATAGAACTGCTCCTTGTCCTCCGGTATCACTTCCAGGTTAATATATGCCAGTATGTGATACCCCAGCTTCACCGGATCCACCGCGGCATGATAACCGGTTATGATTCCCTCCTTTTCCAGGCGTTCAATCCTGGCAGATACCGCCGGAGAGGATAAAAATGTATTCTCTGCGATGGTCTTTAGGGAAACCCTGGCATTGTCCTGTAAAAGCTTTAGTATCTTGCGGTCGATATCATCCATATTACTCCCTTGCCTCCCTGTTCTCCTGCCCTTGGCGCGTCAGCACATTTTTTCAGTCTCACGCTCTGCCGCCGTTACCGCCTGAGGGCCTTTATCCGTTTTACAGCCTCCACCGTATTCTCATAGGTGCCAAAGGCCGTCAGGCGGAAATACCCCTGGCCGCTGGGCCCGAAGCCGCTTCCCGGTGTTCCCACCACATTGGCCTGTTCCAGAAGATAATCAAAAAACTCCCAGCTGTCCATCCCGTCCTCCACCTTAAGCCAGATGTAGGGGGAATTGATTCCGCCAAACACGGTGTAGCCCGCTTCCTTCAGCCCGTCATAGATTACCCTGGCATTCCTCTTATAATACGCCACCTGCTCCATGACCTGCCGGCTGCCTTCTTCGGAATATACGGCTTCCCCGGCTCTCTGCTCAATATAGGGGGCCCCGTTGAACTTGGTGCCGTGGCGTCTGGCCCACAGCGAATGGAGCGTCACATCCCCGCATTTCAAATCCTTTGGAACCACGGTAAATCCCAGACGCACGCCTGTGAACCCGGCTTTTTTTGAGAAGGAACGGAACTCAATGGCACAGGTCCTGGCTCCCTGAATCTCAAATATGCTGTGAGGCACATCCTCCTCGGATATATATGCCTCGTAAGCAGCATCATAGAGAATTACGGCCCCTGCCCTGTTAGCGTAGTCCACCCACACCTTTAGCTGGTCCCTGGTCAGCGTGGTTCCTGTAGGGTTATTGGGCACACACAGGTAAATAAGGTCCGGCGTTTCCTCCGGAAGCGCCGGCACAAAATGATTCTGCGCCGTACAGGGCATGTAAATCACATTGCTCCACACGCCTGTGGCAGGGTCATAACTACCTGTGCGGCCTGCCATAACATTGGAATCCACATACACGGGATATACGGGGTCGCAGACCGCAATGCGGCTGTCCTCACTGAATATCTCCTGGATATTGCCGCAGTCGCTTTTGGCTCCGTCCGATACGAATATCTCGTCTGCCTCTACATGACAGCCCCATGACCTGTAGTCCTTTTCCACAATCGTCTCACGCAGGAAGGCATAGCCCAAATCCGGCGCATAGCCGTGAAATGTCTCTGCATGTCCCATCTCATCCGCCGCCTTGTGAATGGCTTCCACAATGGCCGGGGCAATGGGAAGTGTCACATCCCCGATTCCCAGCCGTATGACCCGCCTGTCCGGGTTGGCCTTTTCATATGCAGCCACTTTTTTTGCAATGGCGGAAAAGAGATAGCTGCCCGGCAGCTTCAAATAATTTTCATTGATCTTAAACATGTCCGTTTCCTCCTGTCCTCTGTCTCTGTTAAATATGAAAACACTCCCAAAAACCGGATACGCCTTTCGCCGCAGAACAAATTGCCATGTCTTTCCCATGACCGCCGCTGTGCCGCAAAAGATGTACCAGGACGCACGCCGTCGTGCGTCTGGTTCCTGAGAGTGTATAGTAAACATTTTCGCTTTAAAGTATTAATTGATGAAATTCACCTCATCAATCATAATATATTTCTTCGGGTATGTCAATAGAGCCCCGGAACACCTCCACGGCCGGCCCTGTCATAAACAGATGGCCGGACTCCCTGTCATACCGTATCACCAGCTTTCCTCCGCGCAGAGCCACCTCCGCCTCATCCTCCGTATATCCCATGAGGATGGAAGCCATGACGCTGGCCGTGGCCCCTGTACCGCATGCCCAGGTTTCACCGCTTCCCCGCTCCCACACCCGCATCTCAAGGTGTTTCCGGTCCACCACATGAATGAACTCCGTATTGACACGGTCAGGCGCAAACCGCACATGGTTCTCAAAGGCCGGTCCAATCCGCTCCAAATCCAGACTGTCCACCTGGTCCACATAATAGATTGCATGGGGATTTCCAACATTGATTCCCACAAACCTGTATTCCTTCCCGTCCACCGTGATATCCTCCGGCAGCCGGGATGTGAGGGCTGCTTCCCCCATGTCCACGGTAACGGACACCGCTCTGCCATCCTCAGTATCTAACTCCAGCGTCTTGATTCCCGCCAGTGTCTCCACTGTGATGGTCCTTTTATCCTTATCCACCAGACCGTGGTCGTAAACGTATTTTCCCACGCAGCGCACACCGTTGCCGCACATGATTCCCTGGGAACCGTCCGCGTTGTACATCTCCATTCTGCAGTCCGCTGTCCGGGAGGGGCATATGAGAATCAGTCCGTCCGACCCGATGCCAAAATGGCGGTCGCTCACATAGATTGCTGTCTTTGCCGGATCCCTCACCGTCTCCTTAAAACAGTCCACATACACATAATCATTGCCGGTTCCCTGCATTTTTGTAAACTCCATATCCGTCTCCATCCTGCCGTATAAGGCTTTCTATTAAATATTTCCCTTATCCATCCCTAGCACACATGGATGAGGCTGATTACCATCTGGGCTGTCTCCACCAGATTGGTGCCGCTGTCCATGCTGCATTTCTGTATATATCTGTGGGCTTCAGACTCCGTCATATTGTTCCGTTCCATCAGCAGTGTCTTTGCCTCTGTTATGATATCCTGCTCCTCCTTGCTGCGCTCCCTGGGCCTGCTTCTTCTCCTTCTGCGGATTCTCTCCTGGGCCTGCACCATCATTTCCAGGGTATTTAAGAGGTCGTGGACCTTAAGGGGCATGGGCAGACAGATGACCCTGTCCGGGCACTGTCCGCCCCACCTGGCAGGCGATGAAATCAGAAGCATGTCAAAATCCCCCGGCAGGCACTGGCGCAGCTCGTCGTACATCATATCCTCAAACCGGTAACCGCTCACCACGATTCCCCCGTTCAGACAGTCCGCAGCCGACAGAACCTGACCGCCTGAGGTGCAGACTGCGACTACCTGGAAACCGTTTCGGACCAGTATGCTCTTTATGTTCTTCCCGTCCTCCGGCTTGGAGAACGCTACGATGATGTTAGTCACAAGTCCCACCTCCAGGTAAAACCTTATTCACAACTGCCGGCGCAATCAATATTTATACAGATACTGGCTTACTTCCCAATCCGTTACCTGAGCCCGAAAATCTCTCCATTCCTGCTCCTTGGCCTCCAGATACTTGGTATAAATGTGCTCTCCCAGCACCTCCTTCATGAAGGCATCCCCGTTGTACGCCTCGATGGCATCACCCAGGGTTTCCGGAATCCGCTCCACGTTCCTTTCCCTCAGCTCCTCCGGCTCCATGGTGAACATATTTCCCTCCACACACGCGGGAAGTCCGACTTTCTTCTCAATCCCGTCCAGGCCTGCCCACAGGCAGGCTGCCAGCGCCAGATAAGGATTCATGGCAGAATCCGGGCATCGCAGCTCAATCCGCGTGCTCTCCCCTCTGGGGGATGGTATGCGAATCAGGGAACTGCGGTTGGAGGTAGGGGACCAGGCAATATAAATCGGTGCGTCGAATCCCGGAATCAGCCTTTTATAGGAATTCACAAGGGGGTTGGTAAGGATGGTCATTGCCTTCATGTGCTTAAGGATGCCGGCCATGAAATAATAGGCGTCCCTGCTCAGTCTCAAAGCATCCTGGTCATCCGCAAACAAGTTCCTGCCCTCCTTGTCTGACAGGGACATATTGATATGCATGCCGGAGCCGTTCATCCCCTCTCTGGGCTTTGGCATGAAGGTGGCATGGAGTCCGTGGCGCTTTGCTATGGTCTTGGCAGCCATCTTAAAGGTCATAATATTGTCCGCGGCCCGAAGCGCATCCGTATACTGGAAATCAATCTCGTGCTGGGCCGGCGCAATCTCATGATGGCTGGCCTCCACCTGAAATCCCATCTCCTCCAGGTTCAGCACAATATCCCTGCGGACATTTTCCGCCAGGTCAATGGGAGACACGTCAAAATATCCCGCCATCTCATGTGTGCTGGTGGTGGGCCTTCCCTCCTCGTCCGTGTGAAAGAGAAAGAATTCACATTCCGGCCCCACATTGAGCACATATCCCATGTCCTCCGCCCGCTTCACAGCCCGTTTGAGCACATACCTTGGGTCGCCGGAAAACGGGGTTCCATCCGGGTTATACACGTCGCAGATGAACCTGGCCACCTTGCCCTGCTGGGGCCTCCACGGAAACACCTCGAAGGTATCCAAATCCGGATACAGGTACATATCCGACTCGTCAATCCTCACAAAACCTTCAATGGCAGATCCGTCAAACATGCAGCGGTTATCCAATGCCTTTTCAAGCTGGCTGGCAGTGATGGCCACATTCTTAAGCATTCCGAAGATATCCGTAAACTGTAGGCGGATAAACTCCACATCCTCCTCTTCCACCATACGCATGATGTCTTCTTTACTGTATTTGCTCATATTAATCTCCCTCTCTTGCAAACTGTGATACCGGCAAACACGCAGAGGCGGGAACCTCTTACCATGCTCCCGCCTCCTTAAAACCACCGGGCAGGGACAGGGCCCCCCTTAAGACGTCCTCGTCAGCCTTCCCTTACCCCTGCTTTATGTTATAAAAAATATATCAGCAGATATTTCATTTGTCAATGAATTTCCTCTTTTTTTTCTGATATCACTTTAACGCGCGAAGCTGCTCTGTGAAATGGCTTCCCAGTTTGATGGTCCCCACATACCCCACATCGCCGGTCATGTGGACCACACCTTCCCCGTCAATCTCCAGCTCCAGGGTGCCTCCCGGCATCTGCACAAACATCTTGGGGTCCGTAAGCCCCAGGCGGCAAGCAGCCGCAGCAGCCGCACAGCAGCCGCTTCCGGAAGCCAGGGTATATCCCGCTCCTCTTTCGTACACTTCTGTCTGGATATGGGTCCGGTCCAGCACCTTCATGATTTGGGTGTTGATTTTCTCCGGAAACTGTTTGGCGCTCTCAGAATACCTTCCAATCCTGCATACCAAATCCTTTGAAATCTCATCCATAAGGATAACGCAGTGGGGATTGCCGATGGACAGGCAGGTAACAGGATAGGGAATCCGGCCAAACACCATGGTCTCGTTGATGATTTCCCTGCGCGGTCCCTCCACCGGCACATCGTCACTCCAGAAGGATACCTTTCCCATGGATGCCTTTAACCGGGTGCCCTCCTCATTGAGATAATGGATGGACGCCTCACCGCCCTGGGAGAAAATGGTAAAATCCTTCTTCTGTACGTACCCTGCGTCCTTTAAATATTTGGCAAAAATGCGGACGCCGTTCCCGCTCTTTTGTGCAGCGCTGCCGTCCGGATTCCACACCACCATGGAAATCTGCTCACCGTCCAGAATGGGTCCCTCCAGAATGCCGTCAGCACCCACCCCAAAATTGCGGTTGCACATGAGCTGTACATTGGAAGGAGTCAGCTTCAGTTTGTTTTTATTGGGGTCATATACCAGATAATCATTTCCCAGTCCATGATATTTTTCCACTACAATCCTCATATAGATATCCTCCATATCTGCGGTCTGATTCAACAGCTCTGCTTACCGGCTGCATAACAGGTTCGCCGCCTGAAAACTTTACCATTATTTTATCAAGCATTTTTTGAGAAAAATATAGATATATTGCTATTTTATATTGCAAATAATGCTCTAATTATTTTATACTTAAATTATGTACATAAATGGGCGTGACAAAGGACATTCAGAAAGAGTGGAATGGGATTCGTTATCAAATAGGTGGGAAAATGTTTGCAGCAGTCTGTATGGATGAGAACAATGAGCCATATTATATTACACTGAGACTTGAACCGGGCGAAGGTGATTTCTTGCGTCAACAGTACGAGGATATCATTCCAGGATATTATATGAATAAAACCCAGCCCGATGATTTATTGAAGGACTTATTGGATAAATCGTATCAACTTGTGCTTGGGGGATTTAGTAAAAAGAAACAGCGGGAAATATTAGAGGTGGCTCAACCGGTAAATATAATAAGCTGTTGTGGGACAGATTGCTCCAAGTGTGGGTTGCTTCGGAAATATATGCAAGGGGTGAATTTGAATGTAATATACAGGAGCGAGTAAATAGATTAAAGAAAGGATGAAAAAAGATGGCATTTGATTTTAAAAAAGAGTACAAGGAATTTTATATGCCGAAGAATAAACCGGAAATTATAAAAATTCCTCCTATGAATTATGTTGCAGTTCGCGGAAAGGGAAATCCTCGTCCAGATTATGCATCTAGGTTCATTTGATTCGGAACCCTTAACATTAGCTTTGATGGAAGATTACCTGAAGGAGCAGGGCTATGAGAATGATATAAATGAACAGCGTTTACACCATGAGATTTATATGGCGGAATAAATAAAAGCAAAAAACTGTTATGCATTTGAGGATGATATTACATTTTCAATGAAAGCAGATATGCGAAATAAGAAATTTGGATCCAATGTTCATAAAGAGAACAATTTTAATGTGCTTAAAACGGTGGGAATATACGGTCCAAACAATGCAGGAAAAACCTGTTTGATCAAGTGCATTAGGGCAATAAAGAGAGTGCTTTTGAATAAGAAAAATGGTTTAATGCCTAATATATTTACGGAGAGTGATGTATGTGAGTTAGGCGTAACATTTATGGCATCTGAAAGAAAGTTTTCTTATGACTTTAAGTATGATGCAGAAAAAGAAGAGTATATATATGAATCATTTTCGGAGATATTCAAAGATCAGTATAACAATGAAAAGGAAGTTTGCTGGTTGAAAAAGGATACCATTAAAGAAATATACGAATGTGTTGATGAGGATGTGCTGGCAATGATTCCGGTTGTATCGAAAAATAATTTGCTGTGTTATGTAATAGATACAAGTAAATTTGAACACATCAACGAGATGAAGCAGATTCTTGTTGGATTTGCAGAGAAAATTGACATAATCAAGATGAACGATATTCCTATGAAGCACACGATTGAACTCATGAAGAATAAGAATCAGTTGCAGCAAAAGGTTGTTGAGTTCATAAAAAATGCAGACTTGTATATGGATAACTTGTAGCCAGTTATGTCATAGAAGCACTTGAACAGGGCAGAATTCTATTGTAGATGAATTAGATAGCAGTATTCATTTTAAGCTTACCAGGGCAATTGTTGCGATGTTTAATAATGAATTGAATACAAATGCGCAGATGATATTTACAGTTCACGATATTAATCTTATGGATTGCAAGAGAATGTTCCGGAAGGAGCAGATTTGGTTTATCCACAAAGATGAAGAAGGCGTATATGTATATTCACTTGCTGATTTTACAGCACAGCAGGGAGTGAGAGATACGACAGATGTTATGGAAAAATATAGGAAAGGTGCTCTTGGAGCATTGCCTGATCCAGAACTAATCAATTCCTTACTTAGTATTAAAGGTGATGAGATATATCATCCTGTTCAAAACCATTGGTGTCGCCTAATTCCTTACATGGAAGATGGATAAAAGCAATGGTTAATAATGGATTTACCATAGAAGATATTGATAGTAAAATACATAAATGTTTGGAAATGCAAAAGTTAGTGCCTAAAAGGATTATATCCGATGAAGATAAAGAACGTGGAAAAAAAGAAGTATATGATTTGGGTACAGTGGCGATGATTAGGGGCAAGAATAATAGTACTTTTTTATTACTTGCAATCTCTGAATTTGATAAAGATAATATTGCACACACTTCTGTTGATGATTTAGAATGGTGTATAAAATCACTTGTTAATTTTTATGATCAACATGGGCAAGGGCATAGATTGGTAATTCCATTGATGGGAACAAACCTTTCGAGAGCAGGATTATCACATAATGATTCACTGAGAGTAATAACATCATTATTTCAATTGTATGGAGATAAAATACATGGAGAAATTGATGTTGTTATATATAAAGGAGATAAAGATAAAGTAACATTAGACATATAATAAAGGAGGTAACTGTTCCATGCCCATCACAGATGACGCCCCTGCGTTTGAGCGCCAGGGATTCCTGAAGGAGGACTTCCGGCTGTTCCATTTAAAAGATAAGGTAAGTCCCTGCTATGAATTCCACTATCACGATTTCCTGAAAATCATGGTGCTGCTGGAGGGAAGGGTGAACTATGTCATAGAAGGCCGTTCATATACCCTTCACCCCTTTGATATTGTGCTGGTGGGACGGGGACAGATTCACCGGCCGGAGGTGGACCCGGGACAGCCCTATGAACGGCAGATACTTTACCTGTCCCAGGATTTTCTGGACCGCCACAGGGAAAACGAGGATTCCCTGGACCGGTGTTTTGCCACGGCAGCCTACCGCCATTCTAATGTTCTCAGGCTTAAGGATGAGGTCCGGGTAAGCATGCTCTCCCTTTTAAAGCGGCTGGAACGCTCCCAGAACTGGCAGCAGGAAGAATTTGCCGGGTCCCTCATGAGCCGCCTTTTATGCCTGGAATTCCTGGTGGAGCTGAACAGGGCCTCCATGGATGACAACGCCCAGTACCTTCCCACGGGCGTCTTAAACTACCGGGTCTCCGGCCTTATATCCTATATAAATGAACATCTGGACGAGGACCTGAGCATCGGGACTTTGTCCGCCTTAAGCTGCATCAGCCCATACCACATGATGCGTATTTTCAAGGAAGAAACAGGATGTACCATAGGAAATTACATCACCGAAAAACGCCTGCTTTACGCCAGGGACCTGCTTGGCGAGGGGGTAAACGCCACGGACGCCTGCTTCCGTTCCGGCTTCAGCCATTATTCCACCTTTCTCAGGGCCTACAAAAATCACTTCCACCAGCTCCCCAAACGAAGCAGGAGCTGACTCAGAGGGCGTAGTGCTCTCCACCTTCTTCGACGAGGCGGAGCCGGCCAACGACGAGGCTGCGGTCTTCATCGAGGGCTTCAAGGAATACTGGTAAAGGGAAAGCAGGAAGACATCATCCCGGCTGTCTCCGCTCTGGGTTACGATTCCTACCTGGCTGCCATCAAAGCCATTGAGGATGCAGGCTCCACGGATGCTGTGCTGCATAATTCCGTATCTGTAGAATAATCCCCGGATTCCGTGTTAAGTTCAAAACCAATCCCCTGTTCCTGCAGAATCCTGATAGTCTTCCCGGCTTCCCTGTTCGAAATAGCTTCAGCCTGAATCAATCTGCCGCCTGAACTTCGGAATTCCGCTCCATTCAGCAATACAAAATCACACGTAACTCCGGCCTCTTCTAATAGTGGAAATGCTGTATTCCAGGCACGTCCTGTTGCCGTAAGCCATCGAATGCCATCATTCTCGGCAGCTCTTATCGCTTTTACTGTTACTTCAGAAATCTTATGATTCTCATTCAACAAAGTACCATCCAGATCACTCACAATCAGCTTTATTGCCATTCTTTTCATCCACCTTTGTAAAACGAAATGAAAACACATAAAAATCTTCTTTTATTATTGGTACTGTAATACCAATCTGCATCAATTCATCTCCGCCATAAATCACTTGACTATCCTGGTCCATATAATCAAAATCCGGATTCAGGGAACACATTTTAAATCTTCCGTGAGAAAAAATCGGATTATGGAATTTCTGGAAAATAATCGCTGCACATTCTTCTTTATCTTCACTAACAACAGACCACATGACATAATTTTCGTTTGGAACTTCATGACGGCACATAGTTCCTTTTTGAATCCACTCTCTTTCCAGCTTATGTTCTGCAATCTGACAAGCAATCTCTTCTCTTTCTTCCTCAGAGCATTTTGTCAAATCCAGTTCATACCCCAGATTATAGAGCCTCGCTACCTGATACCTTGTTTTCAGAGAAGTTGTTCTTCCTGTCTGGTGATTCGGTGTGATACTTACATGAGCTCCCATTGCAATCTGTGGATACAGCAGGCTGTATCCTGACTGAATCTGTGTTCTGTCAAAGGCATCCGTATTATCGCTGGTCCAATTCTGTGGAACATAGTAAAGCATTCCCGGATCAAACCTTGCACCTCCGCTGGAGCATCCTTCAATCAGTATCTTGGGATAGGCTTTTGTAATGGTATCCAGTATTTCATACAGCCCCAGCACATAGCGATGACTGATTTCACCTTTTCTGTCCTTATCAAGTACAAGAGAATTCACATCTGTCAGCGGCCGGTTCATATCCCATTTGATATAGTCAATGTCCCCATTCCTCAAATAGGAATCCAGCATGGAAATAAGGTACTCTCTTACCTCTTTTCGGGATAAATCAAACAGATATTCATGGCGTCCCTTTACCATCTGGTACCCAGGAATCTGTAAGGCCCACTCCGGATGTTTTTGCAGCACCTCGCTGTCTTCGCTGACCGCTTCCGGCTCAAACCACAGCCCAAACTGCATCCCTTTTCCATGAATGATTTCTGCCGCACGTCTGATGCCGCCTGGGAGCTTATTTTCATTGCATTTCCAGTCTCCCATAGAAGTTCTGGTATTATTTTCTTTCCGGAACCACCCATCATCCAGAACAAATAACTCCACGCCAGTCTGCCTTGCAAGCTCCGACTGCTCTTCAATCTTTTCCAGACTCACATCACAGTACATGGATTCCCAGGAGTTTAACAGGACAGGACGCACCTTGTCTTTAAAACGGGACGGCATAAGATGATTCTGATACAGCCAGTGAAAATTCCGGCTCATACCATTTAATCCATCGGGGCTGAAATTCAAAACTGCTTCCGGTGTCTCAAATATATCTCCCGGTTTTAATTCCCAGCAGAACGTATCCGGGTGCATCCCAATCTGGGCACGTACATTTCCAAACTGGTCTTTTTCAGCCTGTGCAAGGAAGTTGCCGCTGTATACCAGATGAAATCCATATACTGCACCTGAATGTTCCGTTGTCTGCTCTGAGATCAGTGCAAAAAACGGCTGGTGCTGCGGACTGCTGCTGCCTCTGACACTTTCGATTCTCTGAACGCCATGATGCAATGAAAAACGTTCTCTATTTCCTTCCTTCGCATGGGTCCCATATAAGGAAAGGAAATCATAATTTTCTGCCGGAAGCTCTAAGGACATACTCTGCACATTTTGAAGTTTTACCGTCTGCATTCCGATATTTTCTACTTTCTGATGACGGGCAATGATTCCCCTGTCTTCAAAAACAGAGTAATACAGGTAAATACGGATTCCGGCTGCTTCATCCTCACACATTATCTCCAGCGTCTCACCCCTGCTGTCTGCTGCAAATGTGCTGGGAAGCCCCTTTATTTCAGGCTTTCCATCTAAAACCTTCCAGCTTTTAAACACCGGCTCTGTAAATTCTGTCCCGGATTCCTGCATAACCGACAATGCCGGGATTCGATAATCGCCATGTCCTCTCACCGGATATTCAAATGGGAAATCGTCAAAGGATACATGTTCCTCACTGCATTCATGCTCGGTATTGTATCCTCTTTTAAAATACTGCGGAATCCCGGTTCCCCGATATTTCCGGATGCTTGGTCCGAAATAGCGGTGAACCAGATATTTCCCGTCTGTCACTTCCATCACATAACTGATTGACGTATTTTGGATATGTACGATCTGATTATTCTGATGAAATGTTATACTCATATCTACTGCTGCTCCATTTTTTTGTTAAATCCAATAGACCATGTTAATGCAAAAGCAACTGCAAAGGATACCACATTTACTAAAATATACAGCGGTAGCTGTTCATTTAAGTATAATAAGGTTCCGGGAATACCGGTAATGGACATTCCGGTTGCTCTCAGGTGGAAGATCGATGCCAGGAAACCACCGACACCGCCGCCAATCATGGACATGATAAACGGTTTCACGAATTTTAAGTTTACACCAAACACTGCAGGTTCTGTGATTCCCAGCATAGCGGATAAGCAGGAAGGGTAAGCAACCTGTTTTGTCTTATTGGATACCGCTTTGATTGCTACGGCAAGAACCGCTCCCGCCTGAGCCATATTTCCGCAGGTTCCAATCGGATTCAGATAATTCCAGCCGTCCTGAGCCAGCATGCTGATTTCCAGGAAGTTCAGTACATGGTGGATACCGAAGATACCAAGGAGCTGTCCAAAGCATCCGTATAAGAATCCGCCGATTCCCATCGGGAGGAAAATAATCGTCTCTACCACTTTCAAAATAATTGCTTCTAAAGAATGAAGTAAGGGTCCGATTCCGAAAATTGCAAGGATGCTGCCAACTAAAAGGGTTACGAATGGTGTTACAATCAGGTCAATTGCATCCGGCACATGTCTGCGGAGCCATTTTTCAAACTTGGCTGCAAGAATACCTGTCACAAAGGCCGGCAGAACGGAACCCTGATAACCGGTAACCTTCAAAAATCCAAAAAATACCAACGGGTCTGCTTCCCCTGCACCTACCGCATAGGCATTCGGCAGGCTTGGGCTTACCAGCATAAGTCCTAATACGATGCCAATGACAGGGCTTCCGCCAAAGTTGCGGAAGGTTGACCAGCAAACTAATGCAGGTAAGAATGCAAATGCTGTATCCGTCAAAATCTGTGTAAATGTAAGCAGCGTCTGCGAAACGTTCTCCGGTGTTAAGCCAAATACCGCCAACACGGCTTCCTGCGTCAGTAATCCTCTGAGTCCCATGAAAAGACCGGTTGCAACAAGGACAGGAATAATCGGAACAAATACATCCGAGAACATACGGACTGCCCTCTGGAATTTATTGCCGTAAACAACGGTTTCTTTCTTTTTATCAGATGCCGGTGCTTCTCCCTCATCTCCGGTTATTTTGATTACTTCATCATAGACTCTGTTTACCAGACCTGTTCCCAGAATGATCTGGTACTGCCCGGAGTTAAAAAAAGATCCCTTTACCTTGTCCAGTGCTTCCACATCTTTTGTCTGAATTTTTTCTTTATCAGATACAACGATTCTCAGCCGGGTAGCACAGTGTCTGACGGACACGATGTTGCTTTCTCCACCCACAAGTTCAATAATCTTTTTTGCAAGTTCCTTTTCACTCATAATTTTCTCCTTTTCCTTCTAAATAATCTCTTTTATTTTTATATTGGTACGTTCGGTTATGCCTGCAAATGTGAGCTCTGGTTTTCTGTCTTTCGGTAAGATTCTGGATGAAAATACTTTTTCTCCGCCATTTACAAAGATTTCCAGGCTGGAATTATCTGACCATACTTCCATTTCCTGCAGATTCTCAAGCCGGCATTCTTTTGATTCCCACTCATCCGTAAGCCAGCTACATCTTGAAAACACGATTTTCTTCTCAACGGGATTATATTCTATTTTTGCTTCCCCCTGATGGAAATCCATGCACAGGTTCTGCTTTAAATCTATATTCTGAATCCGCATAGAAAAAGCACGATTTTCCGGATAAGCCTTTTTTACATTCTGTGATTTCAAAATCACAGTCACTTCATTTCCAAGTTGTTGATACAGTTCCCTGGCCGGATGCTGATATAATTTTCCGTCTTTTACAGACAGTTCTCTCGGAATCGTCTGGCAATGAATGTTCGGTTCATTTTCTGCAAATGCCTTTTCCTGTTCCTCTTCCATCCTGGACATCCAGGCGAATAAAACTCGTCTTCCATCCGGAGCAAGAAAAGTTTGAGGCGCATAAAAATCAAAACCACTGTCCATCACCGTATATCCTTCATCCAGATTTTCACGATCCAGTGTTCCTGTCTTCTCATCAAAATTTACGATTTTAGATGCCGCGAAGCTGTACTCTGGTTCATCTTTTTCATTGTCTCGTTTCTGCGGGTCAAACAACAGCACATAATTTCCGTCCAGTTGGAATAAATCAGGACACTCTATCATTTCATACTGTTCGGTTACCGCCAGCATATTTGTGTATTCCCAGGTTATTCCGTCTTTTGAGCGGCACAGTGCAATCGATCCTTTTCCATTTTTTCTCTGCGCTCCCACTACCATAAAATAGTGATTGCCTTTCCCTTTAAATACTTTAGGATCCCTGAAATGTTCCGTAAATCCTTCCGGTGTCTCCAATACCGGACCAGTCTTTAAGAATTTTTTCCCATCTTCCGAAACAGCCATACACTGTCTGCTTTTTCGTTTTCCGCAGGTTTTGGTGTTACCTGTATAAAACAAATATAATTTGTCTTGTATTACATAACCGCTGCCGGAATATACTCCATCCTTGTCATAGCTCTGATCCGGAAGAATTGCACTGCCTTCAAATTCCCATGAACACAAATCTGGTGAGGTAAACAGCCCCCATTCTTTATAAGAATGATTCTTGGCAAATCGGTTCCATTGAAAAAAGACATGATATTTTCCTTTAAAATAAGCCAATCCATTCGGATCATTCAATAAGCCGCAATCCGGTTCCAAATGATATTGCTGTCTTATCTTTCCTGTCATTTTCTATCTCCTCTTTTTTACTTGGCACCTATGAGCATATTAAACTATATTCTATCTTGATTTTCTATAGCATTTCATCAAATATATATGGAAAAAACTAACCTTTTGTACTATAATCAAATCATGAAAGAATATAAAGAAACCCAACATACCTTAATGTACAAATCAACCTCTGACTTATCTTTCTATAGTGCCGGATATGAGGAATGCAGCCCCGGATACAGCTATGGGCCAAGATTCAGGTCCTATCAGTTAATTCATTTTGTGCTCAGCGGTAAGGGGGAATTACATATTAATGAGCATGTATTCCAGTTATCTGCAGGAGATGCATTTATCATACCGTCTGGAAAGGTCTCCTACTATGAGGCATCGAAAGAGGCTCCCTGGTGTTATGCCTGGGTTAGTTTTCTGGGAATTAATTCACAAAGATATATCTATCAGCTGATGACGTCTTCTGATGACATCTATATTATCCACAATCTGGATACAGAGAAATATAAAGCTTGCATTTTTGAAATACTGACACTGGAAGGAAACACTACAAGCGAATACCTTAAAGCGAACAGCCTTCTTTTTTTGATTATGTCTTCCCTTTTTGAAGACGTTTCATTTAATGAAAACAATTGGGGAAAAGAATCTGTTATTGATGAAGTAAAATTTTATCTTGATATGCATTATGCGG
Source organism: [Clostridium] clostridioforme AGR2157 (assembly GCF_000424325.1). Lineage (GTDB taxonomy): Bacteria > Bacillota > Clostridia > Lachnospirales > Lachnospiraceae > Enterocloster > Enterocloster clostridioformis_A. The sequence goes on along the minus strand of NZ_AUJR01000008.1, from coordinate 39,309 downwards.
AAAAGCTGAAGCTAAAAGACGTAGCAAAATCTTTTGGCGTCCATCCCAACTATCTGACCAGAATATTCCACAACAAATATGGAATGTCCCCCAAACAGTACCTGATGGATATCAAACTCAAAAAAGCCCGCAGATTGCTGACTACTACAGAACTTCCTGTTTCGGTAATCTCAAGTTCTTTAGGATTTGATGACCAGCTTGCATTTTCCCGTATCTTTAAAAAAAGTTATGAGGAGTCTCCTTCTGAATACAGAAAGAAGAGCCGTGCAGCCATCCATGAACCAAATACGTCTTAGCGCTCCATGCGCCTGAAATGGCGGTACCTCAGTAAAGAAGTGATTCCGACCAGCACCTGTCAGGCAAACCATCTGCGCCCATTCCGTTTCCTCGCCGAAAAACATAAGTCTTGAGACAACGGCTGCCATCAGGACACAGAGAACCGCCATATCATAATGCCTTACTACGCCGCCTGCCGCCGTTTTGTGGGAACGATTTCCAGCATGGGAGGCAATCACAAGCCCGGCCTGAATAAACAGCGCTGCAGGCCAATCTTTCAACGGCTTCTTTGATTTGGTCGTTTCCGCCCCGCATAGATTATTCTGTCTTTGCATAGTAATATGCATTATTTTGCTGTTCCACCGTTACGTCAAGACTTGTAAAATAGTTCTAAAACTTCTTTGAATCGCATAGCCAACTCACCAATCCAATTCCGCCGCATAAGATATGACAAAGCGTATTATGAAAGGTTACTGTATGTATTACGATAACTACTATCCTTCCATGCCGGAAGACCTCTATTCTTACCCTGCAGCAGGTTCTGAATTACAGCCTGATGGCCTGCAGATGGATGAATCCATCTCTGATGATCTGCAGACAGATGAATTGCAGCCTGATGATTTACAATCTGATATGGACTATTCAGAAGACTGGGTTAATTCACAGGAGTATGACCCAATCATCCCATATACAGACAGCCCGGAGGATGAGCAGGTTTTTGGCGCCCCCATGTCCGGACGCACTGCCCAGTCCATGCAGGATCAGCCCATGCAGGCCCAACCCATGCAGGCCCAGCCAGCAATGTTTAGGCCAGACAGGCCGAATCCTTCCGTAAGACCCGACAGACCCAACCCTCCCGAACGGCCCGACAGACCTAACCCTCCTGTAAGACCCGATAGGCCAAATCCTCCCGAACGGCCCGACAGACCTAACCCTCCAAGGCCAGTTCCTCCGAGGCCAGTTCCTCCTATAGTGAATCCGGATTGGTCGTGGAACTGGGGATTCATCCTTCCAGGTACGGTCTTCCCTGTCTCCGTTGCGCGGGTTCGGTTTTATAATGCGGCAATACGTGGCCCAATCCAGATTTATATAAATAACCGTCTGGTTGTATCCAATCTTGGTTTCCTGGATTTCACCCGGTTCTATAATGTGGCGCCAGGCCGCTACCGCATTACCATCTACAGCGACAACAACATGCGTACGCCAATCGTGGATACCTGGATGTCATTCCAGCGGAACACATCCACAACCGTTACCCTGGCCGGCTCAGGTTCTAACTTCTGGCTCCAGACAACGGAACAGTAAGGGGACCATCTGCCCTAGGATTTACTGGTCGCAGATGGAGCCGTCTTCATACAGACGTGTGTTAATCTTGTGTGCCTGAAATGGGAACTTATCTTCCACGGAATCAGCTCAATTCCAATACCAGGTCCTGTTTTTATTGTCATTGTTCATAAACAGGTCTTGTGTTGCTTGCACCTGTTGGAAACGTGCGCCGCTAGGCACACGCTGATAAGGCCGGGAAGCAATGCTCCCCGGCCTTTTTAACCTATATCTCTATTTCTTATATTACAGAACTTCTTTCCCTGTTTACACAGAGGGCAGTCCCTGTAGTCATAATACGTATAATCCTGTCTGATATATGCTACCTTTGTATTAGCCAATCCTACAGATTCCTGTCATTTCCAGGATGACTCCACACTGTATCCTCCGGTTTATTCTCTGAATCATTACATTTGTCTGAATCATTACATTTGTCTGAATCCTCTTTTGTTTCCTCCGGCTCCGGAATGCCCTTAACCTTGCGGAATATCTTCATGAATTCCCTGCCGGTGATTGTCTCCCTGTCAATGAGGAATGCGGCTATCTGGTCCATGGCATCCTTGTTATCGCTTAAGAGACGCTTTGCCTCATCGTAGGAAGCCTTCAGTATCTTCATGACCTCCTGGTCAATTTCAGCTGCCGTTGCATCGCCGCAGTTTAACACGGCCCGTCCTGTCAGGTACTGGTTCTCCTGGGATTCAAGCCCCATGAGGCCGAATTTATCAGACATGCCGTACTGGGTAACCATGGCCCTGGCCAGGTTGGTGGCCTGCTGGATATCGTTGGACGCTCCTGTGGTAACTGTCTCAAATACGATTTCCTCGGCGGCACGGCCGGCCATCAGCTCTACCAGCCTCGCCTCCAGCTCCTTCTTCGTATTGAGGTACTTCTCCTCCTCCGGCACATTCATGACATATCCAAGAGCGCCCATTGTCCTTGGCACAATGGTAATCTTCTGTACCGGCTCGGAATGCTTCTGGAGTGCGCTTACAAGAGCGTGGCCCACCTCGTGGTAGGATACGATGCGGCGCTCTTCCTTGCTCATGATACGGTCCTTCTTTTCCTTACCCACAAGAACCACTTCCACTGCCTCAAACAAATCCTTCTGTGACACGGCATTGCGCCCGTGCTTAACCGCATTGATGGCTGCCTCGTTCATCATGTTGGCCAGGTCCGCGCCCACAGCGCCCGAGGTGGCCAGCGCTATCTCCTTAAAGTCTACGGATTCATCCAGGAGCACATCCTTGGAATGTACTTTAAGTATGTTGATACGACCGTTAAGGTCCGGCTTATCCACCACCACACGGCGGTCAAAACGTCCCGGACGAAGAAGGGCCGGATCCAGGACCTCAGGACGGTTGGTGGCGCCCAGAACCAGAAGTCCCTTGGTGGAATCAAATCCATCCATCTCGGAAAGAAGCTGGTTCAGGGTCTGTTCACGCTCGTCGTTGCCGCCCATACGGCTGTCACGGCTGCGTCCAATGGCGTCAATCTCATCAATGAAGATAATGCAGGGCGCATTCTCAGTGGCGTTCTTAAACAAATCACGGACACGGGACGCACCCACGCCCACGAACATTTCCACAAAGTCAGAACCGGAAAGGGAATAGAAGGGCACATGGGCCTCGCCTGCCACTGCCTTGGCAAGCAGGGTCTTACCAGTTCCGGGAGGGCCCACTAAAAGGGCGCCCTTGGGCAGCTTGGCGCCAATCTTGGTATACTTGCCCGGATTGTGGAGGAAATCCACGATTTCAGTCAGCGACTCCTTGGCCTCGTCCTCACCGGCCACATCCTTAAAGGTGATGCCGGTCTCCCTCTGGACGTACATCTTGGCATTGGACTTGCCCACGCCCATGATTCCGCCGCCGCCCATTCGCTTCATGGTGAAGTTCATGAGGAACAGCAGGAACAGGAATGGGACAGCATAATTCAGCAGGACCAGAAGAAGGGTGCTGCTGTCGGACTTCTCACGGTTGGTGACCACGTTATTATCCAGTATCCTGCTGACGAAATCATAATCGCCTTCCAGCCTCACCACATAATAATCCAGATTCTGGGAATACTTAGTATTACCCTTCTTAGGGATGACCGTGATTTCCGTGCTGCCCACCTTGATGGAGTCCACCTCGCCGGCTTCAACCATCTGGACGAACTCATTATAGGACAACTCCTGACGTTTCTTGGAATTCAGATAGTTGTTCATACTGCTGACCACGATAAATGTAAGTATGGCAGCAACCACCAGCATGGTTATGGTCTGCCAGTTACTTTTCATATTCGGGTCCTGTTTGCTATTATTATCCATATTGTATAAATTCTCCCTCTGAATGAGTCATCTATCAATTTCCAGCAAAAGCCCATTCTCTACCATTATAGTGTCAGTCTCCCCATAAATCAAGAAAAGAACAATTAATTTTCTTAAATTTTAAAAAGTCCTGGATTTATTCTCAATGAGGATGTATAATGTTTCAGTTATTTTTTTGAAACTATATCAAGCAAGTCACACGACACCCACAACAAGAAAAGGAGGTATCCCCATCATGCCAGTCAAATACGTATTCGTAACCGGTGGCGTAGTCTCCGGCCTGGGAAAAGGCATCACTGCGGCATCTCTTGGCCGCCTGTTAAAGGCCAGAGGCTACAAAGTGACCATGCAGAAGTTCGACCCCTACATCAACATAGACCCCGGCACCATGAACCCGGTCCAGCACGGAGAAGTCTTCGTGACGGATGACGGCGCTGAGACAGACCTGGACTTAGGCCACTATGAGCGCTTTATCGACGAAAGCCTTACCAGGAATTCCAACGTCACCACCGGCAAGGTCTACTGGACGGTCCTGCAGAAGGAACGCCGCGGAGACTTCGGCGGCAGAACCGTACAGGTAATCCCCCATATTACCAACGAAATCAAAAGCCGTTTCCACCGCAACTACACGGAAAACGAGACGGAAATCGCCATCATCGAGGTAGGCGGCACGGTCGGCGACATCGAAAGCCAGCCCTTCCTGGAGGCCATCCGTCAGTTCCAGCATGAGGCCGGCCCCGGTAACACCTGCATCATCCATGTAACTCTCATTCCTTATCTGAAAGCCTCAGAGGAGCTTAAGACCAAGCCGACTCAGGCCAGCGTAAAAGACCTTCAGGGAATGGGCATTCAGCCCGATATCCTTGTCTGCCGCAGCGAACTCCCCCTGGACGGCGGCATTAAGACGAAAATCGCTCAATTCTGCAACGTTCCCAAACATCACGTACTCCAGAACCTGGATGTGGACGTGCTCTATGAAGTACCCCTTGTAATGGAGGAAGAGCATCTGGCCCAGTCCGCCTGTGAATGCCTGGAGCTGCCCTGTCCGGAGCCGGACCTGACAGACTGGAAGGCCATGATAGATGCCTGGAAGCATCCGGAGCAGGAAGTGACCGTGGCCCTGGTAGGCAAATACATCCAGCTCCACGACGCCTATATTTCCGTGGTGGAAGCCCTGAAACACGGAGGCGTTGCCAACCGTGCCGCCGTTCACATCAAATGGGTGGATTCCGAGACAGTCACGCCGGAAAATGCCCCTGAAACCTTCAAAGATGTGAGTGGCATCCTGGTTCCCGGCGGCTTTGGCGACCGCGGCATTGACGGAAAGATTCACGCCATCCAGTATGCCCGGGAACACCGCATACCATTCCTTGGACTTTGTCTGGGAATGCAGCTGTCAATTGTGGAGTTCGCCAGAAATGTGGCCGGATACGCAGATGCCCACAGCGTGGAGCTGAATCCCGCCACCACCCATCCTGTCATCCATCTGATGCCGGAACAGAACGGAGTGGAGGACATCGGCGGCACCTTAAGGCTGGGTTCCTATCCATGCGTCCTGGACAAGACCTCCAAAGCTTATGGCCTGTACGGTGAAACCACCATCCATGAGCGCCACAGACACCGCTACGAGGTCAATAACGACTACCGCACCGTACTTACAAAATGCGGCATGATGCTCTCCGGCCTGTCCCCCGACGGACGGATTGTGGAAATGATAGAGCTTTTGGACCATCCCTGGTTCATTGCCACCCAGGCCCATCCCGAGCTCAAATCCAGGCCCAACCGGCCCCATCCCCTGTTCACAGGTTTCATAGAGGCCGCTTTAAAGGAAAAGGGATGTAAAAAATAATGTATGACAAAAATGGCTGTCCTGTTTTTGATTTGCCAGTATGAATCATCTGACTTTGCACAAACTATATTTAAGATTCAATCATAATGCATCAAAGGAGGTGAATCCCAATTGGAACGCAAGGAAAAAGACGATTTTGACGTTGACATACAAGCCTGCTCCATCATGGACTGTACCGGCCTGATTCCTTCCCTGCCCCAGGATGAGGCGGAAAAGGAAGCCTATGAGGACCTCTATCCCTATGTCACCAAGGCTGTTTCATCGGACAAGGAATAAAGGAATGGGGGCAGGACAGCACAGCCTAAATTACAAAAACGGAGCCGAGACACTTGCCTTTGCTCCGTTTCATTTTATACATCATCTTAATACACTGTTTCTGCAATCTGTAAACTGCATCTGTCATCTGCAATCTGCCGACCGCCATCACCCATGCATAAATCTGCTTAAAAACTCCTGGGTCTTAAGCTGCTTCGGCGCTCCGAATATCTCTGAGGGCTCTCCCTCCTCCACAATCACGCCGCCTGCCATGAATGCCACATGGCTGGACACATCCCTGGCAAAGGCCATTTCATGTGTGACGATAATCATGGTAAGGCCCTCTCCGGCCAGCTTGCGCATGACCTCCAGCACCTCGCCCACCATCTGCGGGTCCAGTGCCGATGTGGGCTCGTCAAACAGCAGCACCTCAGGTTCCATGGCCAATGCCCTGGCAATGGCCACCCTCTGTTTCTGTCCGCCTGAAAGCTGCCTGGGCTTGGCGTTGATATAAGGAGCCATCCCCACCTTTTCCAGGTAATACATGGCATTCTTATGGGCATTTGTCTTGTTCTTCTTAAGCACCTTGACCTGTCCGATAATACAGTTCTCCAACACGGTCATGTTGTTAAACAGATTAAAGCTCTGGAACACCATTCCCACCTTGGAGCGGTACTGGGGCGCATTGACCTTCTTATCGGCAATATTGGTTCCATGGTACATGATTTCGCCTGTGGTAGGCGTTTCCAACAGATTCAGACATCTGAGCAGTGTGGACTTTCCGGAACCCGACGCGCCGATGATACAGGTCACATCCCCGCTGCTTACTGAAAAGTCAATATCCTTAAGCACAGGATTGGTACCGAAGGTTTTGCTCAAATGACGGATTTCTAATATCCTGTCTCCTTTCATCGCGCATCCTCCTTCTTCTTATCCTTTTCATCCGGGAACCGGTACATACCGCTGGTATGCGCCAGGGTGTCAGTGGTGGCCAGGTCGTAATTGTCCGCGCCGTCCATCCTGTTTTCCCACCAGCGCAGGATTCTGGAGCAGGTGAATGTCATGATGAAATATACAATCATGGTAATGGTATATGCCTCGAAATTCATGTACAGGGCTCCTGCAGCTGCCTTGGTCTTATACAGCAGCTCCGTGACGCCGATAACAGAGAGCACGCAGCTGTCCTTGATATTGATAATCAGGTTGTTGCCAATCTGAGGCATGATGTTCCTCAGCGCCTGGGGCAGAATCACATAGAGCATGGTCTGTACATGGGTCATGCCGATGGCCTTTGCTCCCTCTGTCTGGCCCGGGTCAATGGAAAGGATTCCGCCGCGGACTGTCTCAGCCATATAAGCGCCTGTATTGATGGAAAGAATGAAATAGGCGGCGCCCCACATGGACATATTGATTCCTAACATGGGCAGAAGCCCGTAATAAATAAACATGGCCTGGGCCATCATGGGCGTACCGCGGAAGAACTCCACATAGGCGTTCAGAATCAGTTTCACGACCCAGAGCACGGCCCTCTTTACCGGGTTGTCTCCCCGCTCATTTGGTATGGTCTGCACAATACCCACGGCAAAGCCTATGATACAGCCCACCAGAGTACCTACCAGGGCAATCTTAAGGCTGACGCCTGCGCCCTGGAGCATTGACATACCGTATCGGTTGAATACGACCATAACTCGGCCGAAAAAATCTGTTGGCATATCCCTTCTCCTTACTCTTTAACGTACTTTAGCCTGACGGCAACTTAGTTTGCCAGAGGCTGAACAGAGATAGCTTCATCCATCATCTTGGAGAAGTCATCCTTTGTCATCTTTGTGAGGACGCTGTTAATGGCATCCTTTAACTCTGTATTGCCCTTCTTTAAGGAAATACCGATATTGATATCTTCATCCGTCACCTGGAAGTCAGCATCGCCGCCGCCAAACTCAATCATCTTGAAATTGGGATAAGCGATGAGAGCGCCCTTGCCTGTAGGCTGGTCAGTAACAACCAGGTCGCACTTGTCGGCGTTTAAGGACATCAGCATGTCAGGAGCGCTGGCAGTGGCTGCCAGTACATTGGCATCCTGAATCTGAGGCAGACAGGTGTTGTACCAGATGGTGCTCTGCTGGGAAGTACAGGTGGCTCCTGCCAGGTCTGCGACGCTCTTGGCATCTGCATACTTGCTGCCTTCCTTTACCAGGGTAACGATGGTTGCATAGTAATATGGCTCAGTGAAATCCACTGCCTTAAGGCGCTCGGAGGTAATGGACTGTCCTGCGATGACACAGTCAACCTGTCCTGTGGTGACAGCCGGAATCAGGGAATCCCAGTCCAGACGTACGATTTCCAGGTCATAGCCCAGTTCCTCACAAATCTTCTTTGCCATCATGACATCATATCCGTAAGCAAACTCATTGCTGTCAGCAATGGCCACTGCGCCGTTGGAATCATCAGGCTGTGTCCAGTTGTAAGGCGCATATGCACATTCCATGGCCACGCGCAGCGTCTTCTTCTCTCCGCTGTCTGCGGCTGTGGTATCTGCTGCGGCATCGCCCTGTGACTTGGCATCGCCTGCTGTGGTTGTTGCCTCTGCCTTTGTGTCTGCTGCAGTGGCTGCTGTGCCGCGTCCGCCGCACGCCGTCAAGGAACCGGCAGCAAGGACGCCGGCCAGAATCAGGCCTAAAACTTTCTTTGCACTCATTTTCATAATAATCTCTCCTCTTAAAAATGTTCCAGGCTTTACTGTCTAAGAAAAAAGCCACACCCATCCTCACAGGTATGACTCCACTGTCATCTGATGACCGGCAATCCCAAACAGCTAAAACCTTGCCCTATTAAACACGGCGCACTTTACTTTCTTAAGCATACATGCGCCTAACGTGCTAAGTATAACATAACTCGTCCTGTTTTCCAATACCCAAATACGTTTTTTTATACAGGAAAAAGGTATAAATACTTGTAAAAACAGCCATAAATCCTTTAATTGGGAATTCATGGCTGTCATATATAATCATTTCCTACTGTTTGTTTTCCTCTGTCCCATCCTCTGGTCCCCGGACTGCCCCCTGGGCTGTTTCCTGAACTGTTTCATGGTTCTTGTCCCCCATCAGCTCATCCATGCGCTGTAAGAATGCATCGTCGGGCTGAATTTGATTACCGTCCTCATCCACCTCCACGGCAAACAGGAATGTCCTGGCATCTTTGATTTCGTAGCTGCATGTAACCAGGGTATACAGTGTCTTGGCCGGATATGTAATCTCCTCGCCGTAGCTGCAGGGCTTCACCATCTCATGTACAAAGGCGTCAAAGGATTCCTGGGATTTGAACCTGGTCTTGCGCACAATGGGCTGGGCCTCCCCGTAATAGGCAGCCACTGCCTGTAACTTGATTTCCCGGTCAGGAGTGTAGATGCTGAAAAAACGGTGCTCTTTAAAATATGCCTCGTCCTTAAAGCGGTTTACATCCTTGAACATGCTTCCGTTCTTCATATTATGGCCGTACAGCACATTGTTGCGTCCCGCAAAATCGCCCTGACTCTCAAAATCCAGGTAAATGGCGCCTGCAATGTTCTCCTTGCCGTAAAAATCATGATTCAGGTAGAAATCATTGTCCTCTCCCTGGACAATGGGATAATCGATGTTGGTATCCGGCACCCGGATCCATCCGATGGTATCCGGATTTTCCTTCATCAGCTCCTCAAAGTTAATTGGAGATACATATGGTTCTGTCTCCGGCTCCGCGGGACCGGGCTCCGCCACTGCCTCTGTGTACGGCTGCGCGGTTGTCTCCCTGGCCAGCTCAGCCAGCCGCTCATACTCTTCTCCGGTCCTCTTGTCCTCCACCCAGCTGTGTATGCTCATGGCGCCGCTTACCAGCATGACGGCCAGCAAGACAAGGATGATGATGCCCCGTATCCTGCTCATTCCTTTTTTCTGATCCATAGATGATTCTGTGTCCTTTCCTGCTGTCATCCCATATGGCCGGAGGCCGCTTTAAGCTCCCCGCTCCATCCTTCGCTGTCAGCCGCTGCCTCCTGCATCAGAAGCAGCATCTCCAAAAAGCTGCGGAAACTAACCTGCCTGCGCTTCTCCTTCCAGCAGATGGTTCCCTGCCAGGTGGCGTTCCTTCTGAACATGACCCTTATAACAAAGGTCATGGGGCCAAAGCCTCCTGCATTGACCATAACGCTTCTGGGACTGATGATGGTCTCTTCCTCCTCGCCTTCCGGAAGAGGAAGAAGAAGGCGCTCCACTTCATCCCTGAGTTCAAACTCACTGACAAACTCCCGGCGGTCCGCCACTGCCGGATGGGATACATCCCCGCCCATGACGAAATGGCTGAAATTCCGCACAGCCACCTCGCACATCCGCTTGCCGAGGCCGTGCATGATATCACTACCGTGTCCGAGAGAACGGTCCAGATACTCCATCAGATCCAAAAAGCTCTGAAAGGAATAGGTGATGCCGTTTCTCAGGTCCATTATTTCACCCTGCCACGTGGAATGAAACCTGTATTTCACATGAAGGCAGAACTCGGCCAGTTTTCCCTGGAGCCGCTTTTTGCCGGACTCCTCCCCACACCTTAAGGATAGACCGCCATGGTTTATCCCCGCAAAGGACCTCTGGCCCACACTCTTCATGGGATAGCGAAGCTCATCAAAAAGTTTTTCCAGGCAGATGGCCATCTCCGATATACAGCCAAAGGGTACTGCCTCCTCCAGGCTGTCATGGCAGAGCCTTCCCTGTAACAGGCGGCCATCAAAGCTGTCAATGGCTATATTTACATATTTGTACGAATCCTGTAGGGCCCCGGTTTTTGCAATCGACATATATTCACCTGCTTTTCTCTACTAAATTGACATAGTAATCCCATTAAACCTGTTACCATTATAACAGCCTCCGGTTACAATCCGGTTACAAAAGAACACCGGGCTGCTTTTTTATGTACTTTTTTCTGGACAATTATGGTTCTGATTAGTATACTTATCTTAGAATGACCTCGTTTTTGCAAAGGAGAGCAGACATGAATGCATCCATTCTGGAAGATAAACCTACTATTTATATAAAAACCCTGGGCGGATTTTCCCTCAAGGTTGGCGATAAAGAGATAACCGACAACAGCAACCAGTCCAAAAAACCCTGGTGCCTCCTGGAATATCTGGTGGTGTTCCAGAAGAAATCCATCAGTCCCGGTGAACTTATCAACATCGTATGGGCCGACGCCCCCGGCGTCAACCCGGGCGGAGCCCTGAAAACCCTGATGTTCCGCAGCCGCAAGCTGTTAGAGCCCCTGGGGATTCCTCCCCAGAAGCTGTTAGTCCAGCAGAGAGGTTCCTATTGCTGGACGCAGGACTATTCATCCGTCCTGGACACTGAACAGTTTGAGTCCGTCTGTACCCGGGTCCTGAATCAGGACATGGATGAGGCCGAGGCCCTTAAGCTCTGCCTTGAGGGACTGGAACTGTACAAGGGGGATTTCCTTCCCAAATCCGAATATGAATCCTGGGTCATCCCCATCAGCACATACTACCATTCCCTGTACCAGAAGCTGGTCTATAAGACGGTGGAGCTGCTTACCAGAAAGGAAGATTTCTCCAGGATAACCTCCATCTGCCAGGCAGCAGTGGGGATAGATCCCTTTGATGAAAAATTCCGCTATCACCTGGTATACTCCCTCTACAGGGACGGCCACACCAGCCAGGCCATAGAAGAATACAACCATACACTGGACCTGTTTTATAATGAATTCTCCATCTCTCCGTCGGACCATTTTAAGGATTTATACAAGTCCATCCGCAGCAAGGAGCAGGGCATCAACACAAACCTGGATTCCATCCAGGAGACCCTTAAGGAGGAAGCCTCAGGAGGGGCATTTTACTGTGAATATCCTGTATTTCACGACCTGTTCCATCTGGAACGCAGGGCCATTGAGCGTACCGGGGATTCCATCTATCTGTGTCTCCTCACCATCGGTGACCTGGACGGACGGGTCCCTAAGACAACGGTCCTTAACAAGGCAATGGAGCATCTGAACCATGCCATCCGCGGCTCCCTGCGTTGCAGCGACGTTTACACCCGTTACAGTATCAGCCAGTACATCATCCTCCTTCCCACCGTGACCATGGAAAAGGGTGAGATGGTCATGAAGCGGATACTGAGCAATTTCCGCAGGCTCTACAGCCGCAAGGACCTGATTGTGGATTACAAGCTTCAGCCGGTGCTTCCCTGGAAGCGCACCCCGGCAGGCCTTCGGGAATAAACATACTTTTCACAATCATTCTGCCGCGTCTGTGGCCCTGCTCCTGCCATAAAAAAGTTGGTTCAGATTATTCATCACATGGCGGTAAGCCGGTATGAGAAACAGATCCGCGGCGATCCAGGCCACCGGGCTGGCGATGCACACTGCTGTATATCCAAACACAGGCACCAGGCAGAAGCCCACAAAGGAGCGCGCTGCCATCTCGCATACTCCGGCAATAATGGCCAGCCTGGAATATCCAAGTCCCTGAATCATAAACCGCACCGCATTGACGAACACCAGAGGAATATAGAACAAGCTGTTGCCGATGAGGAACAGGCGCGTGTTCCTCAGGATTTCCCCTTCCCCCTTATCCACAAACATAAGGGCAATCCATTGTCCGAAGATACAGAGCACGGCAAAGGCTATAACGGCATAGACACAGCCCATGACAGCCCCTGCCTTCAGGCCCTGGTCAATACGGTCCAGCTTCCTGGCCCCCACATTCTGTCCGCCGTAGGTGGCCATGGTGGAGCCCAGAGCGTCAAAGGGACAGCAGAAGAACATGCTGATTTTGCTGCCTGCCGTCACTGCGGCCACTGCCATGGAGCCCAGGGAATTGACTGCGGTCTGCAGGATTACGCTTCCTATGGCGGTGATGGAATACTGCAGCCCCATGGGAATTCCCATGTTGCACAGAATCTTCATGTAATGGGCATCCGGCCTCCACTCGTCATCATTCATCTTAAGAATGGTGAATTTCTTTTTCATGTACATCAGGCACAGGATTCCCGACACTGCCTGGGCCGTGACGGTGGCCCAGGCAGCCCCTGACACGCCCATCTTAAGGACCAGAATCATAAAGAGGTCCAGGGCCACATTCACCACAGATGAGAACACCAGAAAAATCAGGGGGGTAGTGCTGTCTCCCAGGGAACGTATGGTGCAGGACAGCAGGTTATAGAGATAGGTGGCTGGAATACCCAGGAATATCACGAAGATATAGCTGTAGGCCCCATCAATAATATCCTCCGGCGTCTGCATCAGCTCCAGGATGTTGCGGCATAACAGGCACACGGCCACGGTCATGACCACTGAAAACAGGATTGCCAGCCATGCGCTGTTGGCAACAAACCGTCTGAGCGCCTTTTCGTTCTTTTCCCCGAATTTCTGGGCCACCGGAATGGCAAAACCGCTGCACACCCCCAGGCAGAAACCGATAATCATAAAGTTAATGGAACCGGTGGAGCCCACCGCTGCCAGAGCCCTGACCCCCAGGCACTTGCCCACGATGATGGTGTCCGCCATATTGTACAGCTGCTGGAACAGCAGCCCGCACAGCATGGGGATGAAAAATCCCAGTATCAGTTTTACCGGGGAGCCTTCCGTCATATCCTTTGTCACATTTGCGGCCATGTATGTATTCCTCTCTGTTTCTGTGAATTTCATCCCAAGCCTGTTATTGGTAGCAGAGCACAGGCATGCCCTTATATATTAAGTCATAGAGCACGCTGGCTTTTTCCGGCGGAAGGTTTATGCAGCCATGGCTTCCGCTGGTCTGGAAGATGGTGCCTCCGAATTTGCTTCTCCATGCGGCGTCATGGAAACCAATGCCTCCGTTAAAGGGCATCCAGTAATCCACATGGCTCTCGTACTCATAGGTTCCGTCCGCCTGCTTGGCTCCCCTCAGTATCCTGTCCTTTTCCTTGTAGGTCAGGCTGTAGATGCCTGCGGGCGTGTCGTAATTCTTGGATATATTTCCCGTGACGCAGGGCGCATCCCACACCAGGTTTCCTTCCTGGAACATGTATACGTGCTGTCCTGTCAGGTCCACCTCCGCATACGTGGTGCCCCAGTCAGGAGCCGTGCGGCTTGCTGCCGTCATGGCGTATACAGGTTCCCTGTCCACAGGACCAGCTGCGGGGCCGGCCTGAATCAGGGCTGCCAGGGCCTGGACCTCGCCTGCCACATCTATTTTCCAGCCGTAGGGGCCTGTCAGCTCCACATCTTTGCCCGTGGCTGTATGGAATATGCGGGCGGTTCCGGCCGTATCCCTTCTGGAAGCCATCTCTGTCACAAAGGCCGTGATTTTCTCCAGGTCAACCGTCGGTACCCCGTCCTGGCTTCCTGTGACCCAGGTGGCTATGGTCTCACCGCCAAGGGTCTCCTTCTCACCGCCAAACACATAATTGACGCTCATGTCCCGGTACTGGTTCATGCGGGCGCACAGGGCGATAAGGTTCTCATCTGTCTCCCATATATTTACCTGGTAATAACAGCCTGCGCTGTCCACATCCACTGAGTTCTGCCCTGCTTTTACAGCAGCGGTAATCACCTCCGTGGTTTTGGCCTCGTCCACATTATTTCCCTGGACAGCCGGTATGATGGAAAAAGGCTGTCCCTCCTCATAGGAGGATATGCGGGCATCGGAAGTGACTGTGATGCCGGAGCCGCTTATCAGGGTCAGAGCCTTAATCTTTGCCCCCAGGGCCTCCTGGCTGTAGGTCACTGTCATGCCCATGGTATGGGAGTTATCCGCATCCGGTCCTGAGACACGCCCGGTTGCGTTCTGTGCGTCCAGTATAGCCTTAAGTCCCTCGGGAACCTCCACCCTGTAACCGATATCCGTACCTGTTATGGTTTCCTGGCGTCCGCCTCTCTCCTTGATGGTGAGATTGTATTCACCGGCATAAAAACCCTCGATTCTGGCCTTGGCCTCATCCACGGTCAGTCCGCCCACTCCCACGCCGTTGACTTTTGTACCGGATACAAAACGGGTTGTATCTCCGCTCTCATCCGCCAGGGACACAAACGCCCCTGCCAGCACAAGCACAGCCGCTGCCATCACCGCTGCGGCCAGCCTTCCCATCCATGTCCTCTTCCTTAACTTCTGCATAAACAATCCTGCCCTGCCTTTTATTGATATTTACTGCATTTTCTTCCACTCCTGCCTGAAAACGGCAGGATGCTTTCTTAACATAACAGCCCTTCACCATATTTTCAATATGAAAATCAAAAATGTAAGAATTCTTCATAAAAATATAAAATCCGGGGTCCCTAAAACAGGAAAACCCGGATTCTTTCGTATGTCAGGACCTTTATCAGTCCACTACCTCTATGCTCTCGATGACAGGCTGGTTGGCCTTTGCCACGGAACCGTTGTTGTCTTCCACCTTTGTATCCTCGCAGATGGCATCCACTACCTCCATGCCCTCTGTCACATATCCGAAACAGGCGTAATCCCCATCCAGGAATGTGCTGTCCTCGTGTACAATGAAGAACTGCGAACTGGCGCTGTCCTTTATCTGGGAACGTGCCATGGAAATAGCTCCCCTGGTGTGGGACAATGGGTTCTCCACTCCGTTGTTGGAAAACTCGCCTTTGATTTCCTGGTCAGAACCGCCCATGCCCGTGCCTAACGGGTCGCCGCCCTGAATCATGAAACCGCTTATGATGCGGTGGAAGGTAAGTCCGTCATAGAAACCGTCCTTGGCCAGCTTCAGGAAGTTAGCCACCGTGATGGGGGCCTCGTCCCCGTAAAGCTCCACGGAAATGGTTCCATAGTCCTTTACGTTAATCTTTACATGGTGTTTTCCTGCCGCTGCCTCAATTTCCTCAGAATCGGTATCCTGGGCTTCCTCTGAAGCCTCCGCTGTCTTGGTTGTCTCCTTTTTAGCCGTCTCCGCCTTGGCTGCATGTTCCTTAACCACCTCAGTCTGCGCCGCCGTAGTCGCGGCCCCTGAACTGGTGCTGCATCCGGTCAGGGCTGAAACCGCCAGTACCGCTGCCGCACATATACAAATCCATTTTTTCATTTATTCTGCTCCTCTTCTTATGGGAAAACCGGTCCGCCGTCCCTATGTCCGGCCATTTTACCGTAATAGACGTCCGGGCGTTATGTCACCCGGACTGCCAGAGCATATTGTAACACCTGCAATGCCTTCCCGTAAAGGACTTTTTAGAAATATCATACTTTTGTCACATTTTCCCCGGAACGTAAATCACAAAATCCGCTTGCCAGCCGTCTCTCATGCCCGTCCGGGCAGCGCACGGCCGGCAGCCATCACCCGGCGGCAGACCACGCACAGAACCACGGTGACCGCCATGTCTGGAAGGGTGCTTCCCACAGGTGTATCCACCCGCATCAGTACGCGGTAAATCACAAAACCAGCCAGCCAGATAACCAGGTTTGGCAGATTAGCCGCCTCCGCCTCATGGTCCTGCCGGATGATAAAATAATCCGCAATCTGAATGGCAATCATGGGGGCAAACACGGAACCAATCAGATAAAGGAAATCCGTAATGTTGTCCATGGGGTATACCATGGCTGCCGCAGTGCCAACGATAGTAACTGCCACTGCCGCCCATTTTTCCTTAATCCTGCGTGTGATGGACACACTGGATACACCGGCAGAGTAGGCGTCCAGAAACGTGGTGGTCACGGTGGACAGCACGATAATGAGGAGCCCCGCCACTCCCAGCCCTGCCTTGACCATGATGACAGAGATATCATATTCGCCCGTATAGATGGCTGCTCCCATACCAATGACATACATAAAGCAGCTTACCAGGCCGTAGACCACGGCGCTTGCAGCCGTTACCCCGAAGGGCCGTTCGGCCTCCCTTGTATAATCGCTGATTAGTGGCAGCCAGGACAGCGGCATGGCCACAGACAATTCAACTGCAGCCCCAAAGCTCAGGGAACTGTCTGCATTCATGGACGGCTCCCCGTTGCCGGCAAATATAACCCGGCACAGGATGAGAGTCAGCACAAACAGCGCTGCCATGGCTGCCGTATTGATTTTTCCCAGGTTCCTGATTCCAATTAAAAGCCACACCAGAATCAGACCGCCAATCACAAGGCACCAGACCCACAGGCCTGCGTCAAAAATACCGTTGGCAGCCAGCCCGCCGTCGTAAATCATGATGGAGGTCCAGCCCACCAGCTGCAGGACATTAAGCCCGCAAAACAGCAGGCTTCCTTTCTGCCCAAAGCTCATCTTCACTGTTTCCATGGAGCTGCGCCCGGTATATCCTCCAATGAGTCCTGCCATGAACAGCAGAACGCAGCCAATCACATGGCCCAGCAAAATGGCTGCCAACCCCTTTCCAAATCCCAGAGGCGCCAGATATGTGCCTGTCAGTATTTCGGCTATGGATACGCCTGCCCCAAACCATATAAGGCTGTTGGCAGACACGGAGGTCCCCTTTTCCTTCATACTTATCTTTTCCTTCATGCTCATCCCTCCTTAATACTCGCCCCGGATGGCAAATCCATGGTTCATTGGTCCGCTTCCTTTTCCCAGGTCCAGCTGCGCTTCCAGCGCGCCTGAGAGATATACCTTGGCCCGCTCCACAGCCAGGTCCATATCCATGCCCTTGGCCAGGTTGGAGGCAATGGCGCTGGACAGGGTACAGCCTGTCCCATGGGTATTGGGGTTGTCAATCCGCCTGCCGTTAAACCATTTCAGTTTCTTATCCCGGTACAGCAGATCATTGGCATCATTGAGCTGGTGGCCGCCCTTAAGGAGCACGGCGCAGCCATAGCCCTCCCCGATGGCTCTTGCCGCCCTCTCCATGTCACCGGGATTATGTATCTCCATTCCTGACAGCACCTCTGCCTCCGGGATATTGGGAGTCAGCAGGTTTGCCATGGGAAGAAGGACTTTCTTCAGCGCCTCTATGGCCTCCCCGCTGATTAGCCGGGAACCGCTGGTGGATACCATGACCGGGTCCACCACCACATTGGCTGCCCTGTAAAATGCCAGCCTGTCCCCGATGGCCTCTATCAGGCCGCCGGAGGAAACCATCCCGATTTTAACTGCGTCCGGGAATATATCCGTAAATATGTCGTCTAACTGTTCCTTTAAAAAAAATGGAGTCACCTCCATGATTCCTGTCACACCGGTCGTATTCTGGGCAGTCAATGCCGTTATGGCGCTCATGGCGTATACCCCGTGAGCGGTCATGGTCTTGATATCTGCCTGGATGCCGGCGCCTCCGCTGGAATCGCTTCCAGCGATTGTTAATGCTGTTTTCATAGTCATTCTCCTTTTCGCATTAATTTTATAAAGCGGCGGAAGGTGGTGCCCCCAATCCGCCGCCGGGAAGCTCCGGCGCCCATGCCTGATGCCATACGGACATGCCCGTCATACTCAAAAAGGCGGAACACCAAAACAGGTGCTCCGCCGGCAATCGTCCGCTATGGTCCCTACGTTGGCATTATCCAAATCAGGTAATGGGTCTAAGCATGAACAGCTTACTCTCAGCCCACTTAAGTGAGCTCCCCGTTTATTTACAACTACCATTATACATGGTTTCAAGGAGATTGCAATCCTTTTATCTTCTGATTGACCGCATCCTGGCGACATATCCTGGGAGTCCTTTCTGAATCTTATTGTCACATCTGTAAGAACCGTTCCACAATCCGCTCTTTGCCAGTTCCTGGCGAACTACCCAGTCCAAATTACAGTCTCACAAAGACAGCGAACAATAATCTATCTGTACATCCTATCCCAGGGCCCTGTCCACGATTTTCACCATGGCCGTAAAGGTGGAGTCATTGTAATCCACGTCGAACTCGTCCCCCGGCTGGTTCAGGATTCGCTTTATGCTCAGTATGCCCAGCCCTCCGTCCCTTTTGCTGGATAGAATCCTGCTCCCGTTCTTTTTTATTTGTCCGTTGTAGGAATTTTCCACCAGCATCATCAGGTTGTCATCCAGCCATCTGGCCTGGACCAGGATGAAACGCTGCCCTGACAGGCGGCGGCATGCTTCCAGGGCATTTTCCAGCAGATTGCCGATGACAATGCACAGGGTCAAATCATCCACAGGCACATGGGCGGATAAATCCACCATGGCAGTGAACTCCACTCCATCCTGCCTTGCCCTGGCAGCATACTCCTGGAGAAGTCCGTTCACGGCCTGGTTCTGGCAGAACACCATTTCCGCCGTCATGTCCAGCTCCCGTTTCAGGTTCATCAGATAATTGGTCCGCTCCCCCCTGTCCATGTTCAGAAGGGCATGGATGTGATGGCGGAAATCATGTTTGATGATACGCACCTGTTCAATGTAATCCAGGGTCTGGTTATAATGCTCCCTCTGCTGGCTGATGAGCTGCCTGGCAAACTGCAGCTCCTCCTCTGTCCTGCGTCTGCACATGATTTCCAGGGTACTGCTTAAAATCAGCACATAGAGCACCAGTATCATGATGCACAGGGCCAGGTAGAACAGCACGTCCTCCAGCCCGCGCACAGACAGGGAAAGGGATGAAAATATGGTGTTGTTCCCGATGAAAAGAATGAACAGGGAAACCGAGGGATACGTCAGCAGCAGGGAGCAGGAGCGCCTGGATAACTGGTCAAAAAGCCGGTTCACCTTATCTCTCAGCCAGAACCGGACAAACACATAAAAGCCGCAGGCCCACAGCAGGGATACCGCCACACAGATTTGTCCGTATGTCAGGGAAACATGCCCCTTTAACATCCATGCTGCAAACTCGTTCAGCGATGTGGACAGGACCGCGAACAGCCATGCGGATATGTACAGGAAGCCTTTCTTAAGCAGGGACCCCTTAAAAAAGATAAGGAGCACCAGGAAATAAAGGCAGGAAAATATGCCCCGGAACACAAAAAAGACCTGGGGGC
This sequence comes from [Clostridium] clostridioforme AGR2157, assembly GCF_000424325.1. Classification (GTDB taxonomy): domain Bacteria; phylum Bacillota; class Clostridia; order Lachnospirales; family Lachnospiraceae; genus Enterocloster; species Enterocloster clostridioformis_A. The sequence goes on along the minus strand of NZ_AUJR01000008.1, from coordinate 19,424 downwards.
TGATATGGAATACAGATTCCATGGATATCATGATGACCCACAGGCAGGCGGAAATGGCTGCTATGTTTTCCCTGTAGCTGTGCTTTGGCTCCAGGCACACGAAAATGGGCATCATGCGCACAGCCAGGTTAATCAGATTTATAAAGACAGTACAAGCCGCGTCGTTCATAGGTACCTCATTTCAGCCGGTAATGGTAATAGGCATTCTTGCTCTGTTTATAAAAATTCCTGGATATGGGAATCATCTGCCCATCCCTCATGTAAAAACAGGAATCCTCCAGCTTATCCACATAGTCCAGATTCACCAGGTAGCTCTGATGGCAGCGCAGGAACTGGGAATGGCATTCAAGAGCCTGCTGCAGCTCGGACAGCTTCTGGTTAATGCCCAGTACTTCCCCATCTGTCAGTCTCACAAAAACGCGGTGCAGCCGGTTCTCAAACCAGGCCAGACGCTCCAAAGGAAGCTCCACATTCACCCGGTTATGGACCACGGACAGGACCGCCTTTTTCAATCCCAGCCTGCGCCTCATCACCCGTTCCATGGTAGACCGGAAGTTCTCCTCCTCCACCGGCTTAAGGATGAATCCGGCTGCCTCCACCCGGTATCCCTCCACGGCGGATTCCAGGGAGGATGTGATAAACACCACCACCGGATGGCCCTGCCCATCTTCCCCTGCCAGCGCTTCCGCCGTATCAATGCCGCTCATTCCGGGCATCAGCACATCCAGAAGATACAAATCATACGCCTTGCCTGACTCCAGAAGCTCCTTTCCGGCAGCATATGTATCTATGTGAACCTCCAGGCCTTCTCTGTCAAAAAAACGCCCGGCATATTCCGCTGCCTGAAGACGCTCCTCCTCTGTATCGTCACAGATAGCCACCTCATACATACCCAGGACCCCCTCTCCCATAAAACTGCTGTACGTCCCACAGCCTATCCTATATTTTATTGACATTTATACCATAAGTCAAGTTCCCCCACAAAGTATCATATTCGGTATATTTTCTGCAGAAATGGCCCTTATTCCCCCGTTCCTGCTATGGTAAAATAATGGTAAGAAAAACATTTCAACAGGAGGGGTTTTATGGATTCAAATGTAATTGTAACAATCATTGTAATCATCTACCTGCTTTTGATGCTGTGGATTGGCTGGTACTCATCCACTAAAATTTCCACCAACACCGACTTCATGGTGGCCGGACGCCGTCTGGGACCGCTTCTCATGGCCGGCACCCTGGCAGCCACGGAAATCGGCGGCGGCAGCTCCCTGGGCGTGGTCCAGAACGGTATGTCAGGCTTCGGGCTCAGCGCATCCTGGTACATAACCACCATGGGAATCGCCTTCATCATCCTCAGCTTTGTGGCCCCAAAATTCAGGGCAGCCACAGTCAAGACGGTTCCTGAATACTTCCGCAGGCGCTACGGCAAATCCTGCGGCATCATAACAGCCGTCATCATGCTCCTTCCCCTGGTGGGCCTTACTGCCGGACAGTTTATCGCATCTGCCGTCATTCTGTCCACCATGCTGAACATTGACTACCAGGTGGCTGTCATCATCGTGGCCGTGGTGGTTACGGTTTACTCCATCATGGGCGGCCTCTGGAGCGTTACGCTGACAGACTTTGTCCAGGTATTCCTGATTGTTATCGGCATGATTATCGCAGTTCCCTTTGCCATGAATTACGCCGGGGGCTGGGGAAATGTGGCGTCCAATATACCGGGGGGCACCTTAAGCCTGTTCCAGGGCTATGACCTGTTTGGAATCATCTCCCTTGTAATCATGTACACAGCCACCTTCTCCGTAGGACAGGAGGCAGTGTCACGTTTCTACGCCGCTAAGGATGAAAAGGCAGCCAGGGGCGGCGCATGGCTGGCAGCCCTGGTCAACTTCATCTACGCCTTCATTCCTACCATCCTGGGCATCATCACGCTGGCCTTAATCAATATGGGCAAGTTCAGCTCCGCGCAGTTTGAGTCCGTGGGCGCCCGTTACGCCCTGCCGGTCCTTGCCATCAACACCATGCCGGCCCTCATATGCGGACTTCTGTTTGCAGGCATCATCTCCGCCACCATGTCCAGCTCTGACTCCGACCTCCTTGGCGCGGGCTCCATCTTTGCCAATGACATCTACAAGGCAGTTCTGAAGCCGGATGCATCCAGCCAGTCCGTCATGAAGGTGACAAAAATCGTTATGTGCCTGGTTGGCGTGGCCTCCATGTTCATCGCTCTCTTCAACACCCAGAGCATTGTATCCATCCTGATGTTCTGCTTCACATTAAGGGCAGCCGGGTCCTTCTTCCCATATGTCATGGGCCATTACTGGAAGAAGGCGTCCACAGCAGGCACCATTGCATCCCTGATTGCCGGTACCATCGTGGTGGTATACCTGGAGCATGTTTCCAATGGTATGCTGTTCGGCATCAAGTTAAGCCAGCCCATTATTCCGGGTCTGGTGGCTGCCTTTGTCTGCTTCATCATTTTCTCACTGGCCATGCCGCCTAAGGAAGAGACCACGGAGCTGGCACCTGAGGAAGACGACTAGATACGGCATGACAGGGACTGTTGCCGCCGGCATATGGACGGCGGCAACAGTCCCTGTCTTTTTTGAAATGGCTCTTTTTTCTTGATTATACCTGATTACCGGCTCTATGGCCCCACCGTTACCGGAACCCCCAGAGGGCAGTATTCCCACAGAATATCCATCACGTCATTGGTAACCGCAATGCATCCGGAGGTTCCGCCTCCCTGGTCCCCGTGTATCTCAATGGCCCCGCCCAAAGGGGTATTCCAGGGCGGCTGTCTGCCTGCTTTATTCGCCTCCACAATGGCATTATACTGTTCCTCATTAATCAGGCCGTCCCTAAGGCCCCGCTCTGCATCCTCGGCATTGGGATAGGAAAGTCCCAGTGCCAGATAGCATATGCTCTGGTCATTTCTCGTACACACATAGAACGATCCGGAAGGCGTAATTTCATCCCCCTCCTGCACCTTGTCCCCTGTCTCAGACCGCCGTCCCAGCTTTACGGGCCAGGTCCCTATGGTCTGGGAATACTGTTTCAAAGTCAGCGTGTTCCCCATCTTGCTGACATAGATGTTCACCCCGTTGACAGACGGCTGATACGTTGCCCCCGGTCCCGCTGTCTGCCCGGCCAGGGCACTCAGAGGACTGATTGCCATCAGGGACAGTGCCAGGACTCCGGCAGCAGCACATTTTCTGAATCTCATCCTGTTCCATCTCCTTACGCTTATTTTCATATCTGGTTTAGTATACCATATAATCCCAAATTCTAAACCAATGTAATAAAATCGAATCAGCTGACGGAAAGCACCCCTAACAGCAGTCCTGCCACCATGCACACAAGACTGACGCCCCATATCCAGAAGAAGGAGGTCCTGATGTGGTCCTTGATTTCCACGCCGGCCAGTCCCACCCCCAGGAAGGTAGCAGGCACAACCGGGCTGATGAAGGTGGCGCAGTTGCGGCACACCACCATGGCAATGCCGATATGTACCGGGTCCACGCCGAACTTGTTCCCCACTCCAATCAGCACAGGCAGCAGCCCGTAGAAATAAGAGTCCGTACAGAACATCAGTGTAAGCGGCACGGACAGCACTCCGATGATAAGCGGCAGGAACCGGCCCATGGACTGAGGTATGAAGGACGCCAGCACATTTGCCATATGGTTCATGATTTCACTGTCCTCCAGAACGCCCAGGAACACGCCTGCCGCCAGAATGGTAGAGGCCATCATCAGGGAAGGGCCTGCATGGGACTTGATGATTTTGTTCTGGAGCCTGGCTCCGGGATAATCGACCAGGAGGGCAATCACGCACCCCAGCATAAAGGTGTAATAGGATGGCACGGGAAGCCATATAAGGCACACGATGATGAACAGGGTCAGACATACATTGAACCAGAACATTCCTGGCCTGACCAAATCGCTGTGGTCCCCTGCCTCCTCTGCAATCTCTAAAATCCCGCTGTCATCCGCCGCCAGGCCGCTGTCAATGCCCGCGCCCCTTTTTTTCTCCACAAATCCCCAGAACACAGCAGTGAACAATGCAATGCCGATACCTACAATCTGCATGGGCATAAGCTTCATCCAGAGTACATTGGACTCAATCTCCAGCACAGAAGCAGTACGCATGGTAGGGCCGCCCCATGGCAGTAGGTTCATGACACCCATGGCAGTCACGCAAATCAGCAGCAGGGTGGTGGGACGCATCTTCAAGCGCTTGTACACAGGCAGCATGGCCGGAATGGTAATCAGAAAGGTGGATGCCCCGCCTCCGTCCAGATGTCCAATCATGGCAATGATACAGGTCATAAGGGCCACCCCCACCACATTGTGTCCCACTCTCTTCATCAGGGCATTGATGATGCGGTCAAACATCCCCACATCTGTCATGATTCCGAAAAACAGCACCGAGAAAATGAACAGGGCCGCTGTGGAATGTACCCCCTGTACGCCCGCCTTGATAAATCCCCCCATTTCTTTTACCGTAAATGTACCGGTCAGCACCAGAATCAGGGCTGTCACCGTGGACACGCCGATGAATGCAATGGCCGGCACCGTAACGTTTTTCAGCAACAAAACAATAATCATGATAATGGTTGCAAAGCCCAGCAATGCAAGCATGGTCTCACTCATGTCTGTTCCTCCTCTTCTCATTTATTTTATGATTCAAGTATAAGCGCCCAACCTTACACCCTTACGGCCGGTCCCTTAAATCGGATTAAGAGGAACATGAATGATTGTTAAGATTCCATTTCCCGCCCGCAGTTCCTGAGGGCTTTCAGTATAGAGGTGTCTGAGACCGGCTTGTCAATGTACCCGTCTATGATTCCCCTCTGCCTGGCCTCCGCCAGCTCCCTGTCCACCTGGTCCGCCATGACAATTTTTATCAGGCCGGGATACTGCCCCTGGACGGACATACAGAAATCCACCGCGCTGCCTCCTTCCATGTACTGGTCCGCCACCACAGCGTCAAAGGTACGGGTCCTCAGAAGCTTCCTGGCCTCCTCAAATCCCATGGCTGTCACCACCGGTATCTTAAGGCGGTGAAAGTTCTTTTCCAGAAGCCCCAGCACCTTGGGGTTGTCATCTGCAATAAGAAGCCGCAGCTCAGGCTCTCTGGCCTCCGTCCCCGCTTCCTCACTATCCGGCTCTGTCTGTTCATTGACAGGCAGGTAAATGTGGAATACGCTGCCGTTTCCCGGCTGGCTCTGCGCATATATGTATCCCCTGTGGGAGGTGATGATTTGTTCCACCAGGGCCAGCCCCAGTCCGGTTCCCTTTCCTCCCTTTTTTGTGGTAAAAAACGGGTCAAATATCTGTTTCAGCACATCCTGGCTCATGCCGCAGCCATTGTCCTCAATGCCGATTCTCACATACTCATCCCAGGTACCTGAAACCGGTACACGACAGCCGGACTCCAGCTCCCTTTTTTCCACTGTCCTGCCCCTTACAAGAATCCGGCCGTCCTCATGGCCTATGGCGTGAATGGCATTGACGCATATATTCAGGATGACCTGGTTCATCTGAGTTTCATTTCCAAGAATGCATTTTCCCCTGAAATCCAGGTCTGTTTCCAGGTGCACATTGGATGGGCATACGGACCGTACCAATTTCAGGGCGCGTTTCATCATCCGCTCCGCCCCCATGTTCTTATAGGCTGTCTCCATGTTCTTCCTGCTGAGGGAGGATATCTGCTGTATGATTTCTTTTGCCTTTACCGAAGCTTCGAAGATTTCCGACGCACTGTCATATGACCCGCAGTCCTCATCCAGGTCCATCATAAGCATCTCCGCATACCCCATTATGGGCGTAAGCAGGTTGTTGAATTCATGGGCAATGCCGCCTGTCATGGTCCCCATAATCTGGAGCCTCTGCTGATGGGCAATGGCCTCCTCACTCTGGTGCATTTCCTCCAGCAGGCGGTTAAGCTCGGTCAGATAGGCAATCTGCTCCGTATCCTTTTTCCGCTGGAGCACCAGGCGGAACATATAAGCCCCCATAAGAAGGATGGCCCCAATAATGCCTGAAAACACCATGACCAGCTTTAAAAATCCCTCCGCAATGGGTATATAGATATCGTCATAATCAATGACAGCGCTGACCACCAGGAAATCCTGACCTATGGGGGCCGGGGAATAGGCGCTTATCTTCTTTACCCTTGGCGCTTCCGGTTCGGTCCACCAGTAGGAATAATACTCCGATACCCCTTCCTGCCCTTGGTTCTGTTTGTCTATCATATCCTCCAGGCTGGCCAGGTCCTTATCCGGATACAGTTGGCGCCGTCCATATATGACATCAATCCCCCATTGTTCCTGGGCCGGGTGCATCAGGATGGTTCCCTTGGAATCCTTGACCACCACATAGCCGTTGGTCCCCAGGCGAATACCGGAAATCATGCTCTGGTAATAGGCCTGGCCGTCAATGACAAGGGAGATTGAATTCTTGTGTTCGGTCTTTTTCTTTAATATCAGATAGATTTCCCCGTTGTCCAGCCTGGCCTGATACAGTTTCATGGTGCTGTCAACCGCGCTGACGGAATATATGGTGATAATCCGGTGCCCCTTCATGCTCCGCACCACCTCTCCATCCTCATTTTCCAGCATGATGTCATAGACAAATGCATGATGGGCGCCGGCATACTCCTGGAACACGGTCCAGTCCGGTTCCCCATCCCCCTCAGTCCTCCTGAGGGCCATGCCGCTCAGAGCCTCCAGGTCCGCCTTATATTCCTCAATCAGCACCTCCAGATTGTCCGCCAGGCTCTGGGCGGTCAGAAGCATCTGCTGCTTCTGGTTGTCTATGATGGACTGTTTATATTCATTCCACACACTGACCCCGGCAAAGGCCAGGGCCAGCAGCACCGCGTACAGCAGACCGGCCGCTGCCGCCAGGTATCCGTTCCTCTGCCTGTCTTTTTTCTTCTCTTTCATAAACTACCCCTTACGATGTAAAAAGACTCCCTTATTGACTTGTCCCCACCTTAATATTATAATGATTTAAAGAATTTTACATAAAAACAAACAACGAAACAAAAGATTTTGGGGGGAACTATGGCTGATAAAGTATTGATTGTGGACGATGACCCGTCCATCTGCAAACTGCTGGAAAAGGTAATGCACAGCAATGACCTGGAAACCACTGTGGCGGACAGCGGGCAGGCTGCCCTGCATCTCCTTAAAAACCATGCCTATGACATGATTCTCATGGATGTGATGCTGGGGGACATGGAAGGATTTGAGGTCATCAAGGCCCTGCGGAGCCAGGGCATCAAGACCCCTGTGATGATTGTCAGCGGACGCAACGAAGACTACGACTCCCTCTACGGCCTTTCCATCGGAGCGGACGACTACATCACCAAACCCTTCCGGCCCCTGGTGCTGGGCGCCAAGGTCAAGGCGCTAATCCGCCGCAGCAAGAACCTGTCCCCGGACAGCCCGGACGAGCTGGAGTGCGGCCCCTTTTCATACAATACATCCACCATGCGTTTTTATAAGGACGGCGGGGAAATCTTCCTCTCATCCAAGGAGAGCAGCCTTATGCTCCTGTTCATGAAGCACCCAGGGCAGGTATTCACCAAAGAAATGATATACGAGCATGTGTGGGGCAATACCATTGCCGTGGACGACAACGCCATCATGGTCTATATCAACCGTCTCCGCTCAAAGATTGAGAAGGACCGCCAGAAATCGGCCCACATCATGACGGTACGGGGCCTGGGGTACCGGTTTGTTCCGTAACCTTATAAATATACAGACATATAAATATACAGACGGCCTGAACCAGGTTCCGCCCAGCGGTCCCCGGTTCAGGCCATTTTCATCTGCTGTTTCTGTTATTTACGTTTCCGCAAACACATTCTTCTGAAAACTCATTCTTCTGCAAACTCAAACTTCTTCACCTGCCGCACCACATCCATGATGGTTCCGTCCCGGCTTTCGATGATTCCCACCACCTTATCTGTAAACCGGACCTTTTCCGGTTCGCCCACTATGGAGTAGGCAATGTCCCTCAGCTCCGCTATGGTCTTAAAAGGCAGGTCCACATCCTTCATGCACTCAATCAAATCCTGTCTGAGGGGATTGATGGCAATGCCGTAATCCGTAATAACCACGTCAATGCTCTCTCCCGGCGTGGTGACCGTGGTCACCTGGGTACATACTGCCGGTATCCTGCCCTGGAGCAGAGGTGTGATAACAATGGTGCACTTTGCACCGGCCGCCGTGTCAGGATGACCGCCCTGGGCTCCTGTGATGACTCCGTCAGAGCCAACCACCACATTGCAGTTAAAATTCACGTCCACCTCCAGGGCTGCCAGAATCACAAAATCCAGCTTATTGACCACGGCCCCTTTGTTGAAGGGGTCGGCATAGGCCCCTGCCGATATGCGGAAATGCTTTAAATCCTTTAAATTTTCCACTGCATCCAGGTCAAAGTCCTGGGTATCCAGCAGGCAATCCGCCTGGCCGTTAATCAACAGGTCGCACATAGGCTTTGTCAAACCGCCCACCCCGAACCTCATTCGGATATTCCTCTCCTTCATGACTCTTGCCAGGGAGATGGTAGAGGCGATGGAAGCTCCCCCCACTCCGGTCTGGTAGGAAAACCCGTCCTTGAAATAGGGGGTATTGACCACAAACCTGGTGCAGTAATCCGCCATCATCAGCTTCCTCATATCCGTGGTTGGCTTGGCTGCTCCGGTGGCTATCTTCTCCGGGTCGCCGATGGCATCCACCACAACCACATAATCCACCTTTGTCATGCTGATATGGGCCGGAAAATTGGGGAAGGGAACAAGACAGTCCGTGATGGCCACCACCTTATCAGCATGGAATGCATCCGCCATGGCGTAGGACAGCACGCCGCAGTCGCTCTTGCCGCCAATTCCCCGGCAGTTGCCGTAATCATCGCAGGTAGGCGCTCCGATAAAGGCAATATCTATGACGGTTTCCCCTGTCTCAATGGCCCTCACCCTGCCGCCGTGGGACCGCATGATGGCAAGCCCCTTAAGCTTTCCCCCGGATATGGCTTCCCCCACCTTCCCGCGGACGCCCGATGACTGAATGTTAGTAATGGTGCCGTCCTCAATATAGGGCACAATAGGGTCATGGGCCTTGCCCAGGGAGCTGGCGCAGATGGTGATATCCCTGATTCCCATTTTATGGACCTCCTCCATGACCATGTTGACCACAAAGTCACCTTCCCGGAAATGGTGGTGGAATCCAAGAGTCATACCGTCCCGTATGCCGCATTTTACCAGTACATCATGGATGCTTTCCACCAGCTTGCTGCCATCGGAGTTAATGACGCACTGTGTCATGGGTCCGTGTTTCTTATAGGTGTACCCGTCAAAATGGTGGACTCCCTGAAACACTTCCTTGCCTGTCTGCCTTAAGATTTCCTCGGGTATGTCCCGTCCAACCGCATTCATCATCTTACAAATCCCCCTTATACACGCCGGATGCCTTAGCCAGTGCAATGATTCTTCTGGCGCCGTCATAAAATGCTATATCAATCATCTTACCGTCAACCGTAAACACGCCGATTCCCTTGGCCTTCTTGTCGTCAATCTCCTTCACCACTTTTTCCGCAAAGATGATGTCCTTCGGGGTGGGCGTAAAGATTTCATGGACAATGGTTATCTGCCTGGGATTAATAATGGATTTCCCGTCAAATCCCATGAGATGTATGGTCTCCACATCCTTGCGGAAGCCTTCCATATCGTCCAGATTGGTGTAAACCGTGTCAAAACACTGCACGCCCGCTGCCCTGGCAGCTATAATCATGTTCTGGCGGGCGCCCATAAGCTCAATTCCCGTCCCTGTAATATGGGTCTGAAGGTCCTTTGTATAATCCCCGCCTGAAAGGGCAATGCCGAAAAGCCGCTCCGAGGCCTCGCATATATCGAGGGCCTTCATGACCCCCCTGGCCGACTCAATGGCTGCCATGATTAAGGTCCTGCCCTCCGGAATGCCGAATTCCTTTTCCGCTGCCTCAATGTGGTCTTCCACTGTCCTCACATCCTCAGGACGCTCTGTCTTGGGAATGCGGATGGCGTCACAGCCGCCGGCCACCGCGCACCGGATATCCTCCTTCCAGTAAGGAGTGTCCAGTCCGTTGATGCGCACCACCCGCTCGCATCCCCGGTAATCAATGGTTTTAAGGGCATGGTACAGTGAAAACCTGGCCGCGTCCTTCTGGTTCTCAGCCACGGCATCCTCCAAATCCAGCATGATGGAGTCCGGCCTGTAGATATATGGGTCCTTAATCAGTCCCGGCTTCTGGGCATTGAGGAACATCATGGTCCTTCTCAGCCTCTTTTTACCTGTATTCATCATCGGATGGCACCTCCCCACGGCAGATTGTCATATTGTCCGGCTGCACGGAACACCGCGCCTTCCACCCTGGCCCTGATGGTGCAGTCCAGAGCGCCCTTGTCCACAATGGCAATCCTTACATCCTCCACGCCCAGATTTCCCAGTGTCTCCATGACCACTCTCTTAATCTGGTTTCCGTACTGGTTGATGACAGCGCTCTCAAGCGCGAACTCAATATTTCCCTCTCCCGGCTCCACGGTGACCTGGCAGTCACTGGACTCCAGTGTCCCTGCCACGGCTGGTTTGCGAATCTCCATACTCCCCAGGACCTCCTTATATCATGATTTATTTTTTGTTCCTTATTTCCTTGTTTCTGACTTCATCATAGCGGCGGAATCTTAAATGCAGAAAGGCTTTATCTTAAAAATCGTTAAGATTCCGGCCATGAAAAATGCCCGCAGCTCTCCGTGTGAAGCGCAGCCGGAGCCGTCCAGATGGTGACAATGGGCAGAACAACAAACACAACAGCGGGTATTGTCTTACTCTTTAAGAGCAGGAATTAACCAAACTGCATACATGAATCATTTCTTGGGCTATATGCACAAATCAGGGCATAAAACAGGCCGGAAAGCTGCGTGCTTCCCGGCCTGTCATCATCTCTGTTTATTCTTCTGTTTTCTCTTCTGTTTTCTCTTCCCCATACCCCAGCCGGGGCAGTACATTCATGGGATGGTCCAGTATCACCAGGTTTGCATCCTTATCCAGATAGTGCTCCTGCTTATGGATGATTACCATGTTTCGCCCGGCAAAATATTGTATGTACTGGCAGAACACCTCGGAAGCCAGGGTAGTGCCCAACAGCAGCAGGGTATCTGCCTTTGTTATCTCCTCCGTGGTCCTGGTCATGTTCTGGCTGTCCACCATCTCGCCAATCAGGGAAATCATGGGGCGTATGGGAACATTACAGTCCCCGCAGATTGGAACCCGCTTTGCGCCTGCGATGTATTCAATGGGATACTTTTTCTTACATCTGGGACACTGGTTCTGGTAAATGCTTCCGTGAAGGTTTATGACATGACGGCAGCCGCCCCTGCGGGCCTTGTCGTAGATGTTGCTGTCTATGATGCACTGAAGCTTTCCGGCCCGTTCCATGGCAGCCAGGGCCGGGCCGGAAGCAGTGTCCCTTGGCGCATTGTGAAGCATCTCTTTTTTGTAGAACTCAAAAAACTGCTCCGGGCGGGTATTGTAAAATGCACTGGTGTACATCTCCTCAACGCCGTAGCCATACCGGTTCTCGATGTCATAAGCCTTATCCTGTTTCTTGATACCGATAAAACCGCCCTCTTCCATCATACCGGAACCGCAGAGAGCCACAGTATAGGTACTTTCATCCAGAATCTTTCTCAACTGAGCTATTTTTTCATTCATAGTGATACCTCCTTCCAGTCCAACCCAGAAAGTCCCCCCTGGGAGGTTACAACTGTTTCTTATTATCACTATTATATAATTTTTTCCAGATAATTTCCACCTTTTTTGTCAATCTTATCTTACTATTTTCCTTTTAAAACGTCATTTTCTTTCTTTTCCACCTGAGAATAAAGGAAAACGCCTCCGATTGTCACCACATCCCCTGCTATCTGGAGGGGGGCAGGCACTTCCCCGAACAGGAACAGGGCAAACACAGCTGCTGCCACAGGCTCGCACAGCTTGGAGGCGGATACAAAGGAGGGGGAAAAGAATTTCAGGCACCAGCTGAAAATGCTGTGCCCAAAAAGGGTGGAACACACACTGAGAAGAAGTCCCACAACCACGGAACGCACCCCGTAGCCAGTAAAGGCAAGCCCGCTTAAAGCCGTTGCCAGCCCCAGGGCCAGGGCGCAGAACACATAGACAATGTAGGTGTAAATCGTCGTGGACATATATCCCCTGGCCTGCCGCCCAATCAGGGTGTACACGGCGCAGAATACGGCGGCGGCAAGGGCCAGTACATCCCCGTACAGGTGGTTTCCGCCGGCGGAGTAATCGGAAAAGGCAATCAACAGGCTTCCTCCCACGGTCACAAGAATGCTCAGGGCAGCAGCCCCGGATATCTTTCCCTTCATGAACAGGCAGTACCCCAGCGCCACCCATATGACCTCCGTACAGACAATGGCAGTGGAACTGGCCACCGAGGTCTGGTTCAACGATTCAAACCATGCAGTAAAATGCAGCGCCAGGAATACACCGCTGGCCCCGCACAGCAAAACCGTCCTCCTGTCCGTGTCCATCAGTTCCCGCCTGCAGTCCTTCCGTCCCAAAACCACCGGCGTCATCAGAGCCACGGTCCAAAGCAGGCGGTAAAGGGCCGTGACCACAGCAGGGGCCTGGGAATATTTAACAAAAATAGCCGATAATGAAATACCGGCTATTCCTATGATTATCATGACCAATGGATGTTTTTCCATCAACTTCATCTTATGTATCCTCGCTTAAGTGATTGGTTGCTAAACTGCTGTAGAAATTCTACCACACCAACCGTCCTGCGTCCAGATACTTTAGTGAATAACTCTCCTTTGCGGATGACTCCCTATATTGGCTGGCTCCCGTTTGCGGACCACTCCCGTTTATTGGGCGGCTCCCGTCCTATGGAATCAGCCTGCTGGTTCCCAGGCGGTCTGCACCCAGCTCTATGAAATGCTCTGCGTCTTCAATGGAGGCGATTCCGCCGGCTGCCTTAACCTTGACCTCAGGTCCTGAGTACTTCCTCATAAGGGCCACATCCTCCGGCGTTGCGCCGGCCGTGGAGAACCCGGTGGAAGTCTTGATGAAATCCGCCCCTGACTCCGTGACCACACGGCACATTTCCTTCTTCTCTTCCACTGTCAGAAGGCAGGTCTCGATGATGACCTTCAGGCATCTGCCGCCGCAGGCAGCCTTAATCTGTCTGATTTCGTCCAGGACCTGGTCATAATGCCCTGCTTTTACCAGGCCGATGTTGATGACCATATCGATTTCATCCGCGCCGTTCTTCACCGCATCCTCTGTCTCGAACACCTTCACCGCGGTAGTCATGTTGCCGTTGGGGAATCCGATAACTGTACAGATAGCCAGCTTATCCCCCACAAAATCCTTTGCCTGCTTCACATAACAGGGAGGAATGCACACAGAGGCGGTGCCGTATTCCATTCCCTCCCTGCACAGCTTCTCTATCTGCTCCCAGGTAGCTGTCTGCTTTAACAGTGTGTGGTCTACCTTGCTTAAAATATCCTTCTTATCCATAATTTTCAATCCTTTCTATCCTTCAGTCAGCCGCCCCGCAGAGAAAACAATCCAAGGGGCATTCTTCCGTATTACAATTCGTTCAGAACAGAAGTCCCTATGGTGCCTTCCGGCATCTTCACCCCAAAGTTATCAGCAACCGTTGCTCCGATGACTGCAAATGTATCTGCCCAGCCCAGGTCCTTTCCGCCCTCCATGGACGGGGAATAGGCGATGAAGGGCACCTGCTCCCTGGTGTGGTCCGTGCCTGTATAGGTGGGGTCATTGCCGTGGTCCGCGGTGAGAATCAGAAGGTCGTCCTCACGCAGAAGGGGAAGCAGCCGGCCCAGCCTCTCATCAAAGCGCTCCAGCTCCCTGCCGTACCCTTCCGGATTGCGGCGGTGTCCCCACAGAGCGTCAAAATCCACCAGGTTCACAAAACAAAGTCCATTGAAATCCGCTTTTGCATACTGGATTGTCTGCTCCATACCGTGAACAGATGAATTGGAATGATTGGACTGTGTCAGTCCCTCGCCGTCAAAAATATCGTATATCTTACCAATGGACACCACATCATATCCCGCATCCTTAAGGGCGTTGAGGGCAGTCCTTCCATATGGCTTCAGCGCATAATCATGGCGGTTGGAGGTGCGCTTGAATTCGCCCTTCTTCATGCCGGTATAGGGCCTGGCAATGACGCGTCCCACTTTCCACTCATCCCGCAGTGTCAGTTCCCTGGCAATCTCGCAGTAGTGATACAGGTTGTCAAGTCCCATGGTCTCCTCGTTGCCGCATATCTGAAGCACGGAATCAGCAGAAGTATACACAATCAGATGGCCTTCCCGAATCTCTTCCTCTGCCAGTTCATCCAGGATTTCCGTTCCGCTGGCGCTCTTGTTGCCGATGATTTTCCGTCCGGTCCTTTTCTCCAGCTCGTCTATCAGTTCCTTTGGAAAGCCGTGGCTGGTAAATGTCTGGAAGGGCGTGGTGACAAGAAGCCCCATCATCTCCCAGTGTCCCGTCATGGTGTCCTTGCCCCGGCTTCTCTCCTTCAGGCGCATGTAACGCCCCATGGGGTGTTCTGCCTTCTCCATCCCTTCTAAGGGATGCAGGTTGACCATGCCCAGCTTTTTCAGATTCGGAATCTTAAGCCCCGGAACCTTCTGGGCAATATGTCCCAGGGTGTCCACCCCCACATCGCCATATTCCGGTGAATCCTCCACTGCCCCGATTCCAAGCGAATCCAGGACCACAACAAAGATACGTTTATATTTTCCCATCTTACAACCTCCTTAAAATAATGTGACCAGACCCACTACCATGGCGCTGATCAGGCTAACCGCCACACCGCCTAACATAGCCTTAAACACCAGACGGGCAAGGGTGCTTTTCTTTTCAGGGCACAGGACCGCGATACCTGAAACGCAGATTCCAAGACTGGAGAAATTGGCAAACCCGCACAGGGAAATGGCGCATATCATCCCCGTCCTGTAATCCATGGAAGATATCATGCCGCCCAGCTGCTGGAACGCCACGAATTCATTGAGAACCAGCTTGCTTCCCAGGAGATTTCCTTCCAACAGGATTTCCGACGGGTCCAGGCCCATGAAGAAGCCAAATGGAGCAAATACATAGGAAAATACCTGCTGAAGGCTGATACCGCAGACGCCTAACAGCTTATTCACCGCTGCCACCAGAGCCACCATGGCCACCAGGGAGGCGCCGATGGACAGAGCCATCTGCATGCCGGTGACAGCCCCCTCTGCAACTGCCTCTATGACGTTGGTATTATTCCCCTTATTGTCCATCTTAACGCTTCCCACTTCCCGGATCTCCTCTGTCTGGGGCAGAAGCATCTTGGCCACCATGATGCTGCCCACCGGCACCAGTGTGCTGGCAATCAGAAGATACTCCATGGGAATGCCCAGGGCCGTATAACCGCCCAATATGGACACGGACATACTGCCCATGCCGGAAACCAGGACCACCATGACCTCGCTGTCCGTCATCTGGCCCAGGTACCTGCTCACCAGAATCGGGCTGTCGGTCTGTCCCAGGAACATGTTGGCAACCGCCACAAAGCTTTCCACCTCGGATGTGCCCATAAGCTTACCCACTGCTTTACCAATCAATTTTACCACAAATCCCAGAATTCCGATATAGTAAAGAAGACTTACCAGGGCAGACAGGAATACAATGTTGCCCAGGACCTGTATTGCAAATATGGATCCGGCGGCAGCCGTGCTGTCTGCCAGTGAACCGAACACAAAGCTTAAACCGTCCTGCCCGCAGTTGATGACACTGGTCACTGCATCCGATACCTTGGACACCACGTAACGGCCAGCCGGAATCTTTACCAGAATCACCGCAATCAGGAACTGGGCAATAACTGCCTTAACCAACATTTTGACAGATATGTTTTTCTTCTTCCAGGAAATCAGATAGATGATGGCCAGCACCAAAAGGATACCTGTAAGGTTTAATAATATTTTCATTTGTCCCCACCCCTTACCTTTCTCCTTAAGCCTGCTTATCTGCCTGAATCAGCCGGCGGATGGCTTCCACCGCCACCTTGATGGCTGCCTCCGTATCGTGGACAATGGGGTTATCCAGTCCGGCCTCCTGGCGCTCCTGGTTTCCCACCACCAGGAAATCAGAACCGCAGCGCACCCTTAAGTGGCTGGCTGCAATGAACAGGGCCGCGGATTCCATCTCAGATGCCTTGCAGCCCATGCGCTTCCAGGCCTCCCACTTGTTCAGAAGCTCATAGCTCACCGGCATACGTTTGGGCTCATGCTGCCCGTAAAACGCATCCTTGCACTGCACCACTCCCACGTGGTACGTGTATCCCAGCGCCTTTACCGAGGAAACCAGGGCATTGGTCACATCCAGGTCAGCCACGGCCGGGAACTCGATGGGAGCGTATTCCCTGCTGGTGCCCTCCATGCGGATGGCGCCTGTGGCGACCACGATATCCCCGCCTTTCACGTCCATGTCCATTCCGCCGCAGGTTCCCACACGGATAAACGTATCAGCCCCGCACAATACCAATTCCTCCATGGCAATGGACGCAGACGGACCGCCGATGCCCGTGGAGGTCACGCTTACCTTTTCCCCGTCCAGATAACCGGTGTATGTAACATACTCCCTGCTGTCCGCTACCAGCACTGCATTGTCAAAATGTTTTGCAATCTTTTCGCAGCGTTTCGGATCCCCTGGCATGATGACATACCGTCCCACGTCTCCCTTCCTGATCTGTAAATGGTACTGTAAACCTTCTTCTCCTGAATAGTTCTGCATGATAATTACCCTCTCTTTCTTAATTGCTTTTTCTTTTGTTTTTTGTTTATTTTCTTGTCTGTTTATTGCATACTTGTATAATATCATCTAACTTGTATAATTACCAGATGAAATAATTTACAATTAATATAAGCTTTTTTTGTGTATAACAACAATATACCATGGCTTTTTTATGGATTTTTACTGATTTTATCTTGTTATGCAACTAGACATGTCTATTTTATTGACAAAACAGCTTCCGGGAATTATGATGTTGAATAAGGACTTGTATATTTTTGTGATACAGCCAGACAGGAAGGATGAACCAATGGAAGTAGATGTATTATCTGAGAAAATAAAGAAATTAAAACATGTGAAAGTATATAACCGCCTGTATTCCATGATACAGGACGGCGTGTATCCTCCGGGCAGCCAGCTTCCCTCCGAACCAGAGCTGGCCCTGCAGATGGACGTAAGCCGCATGACCCTGCGCAGGGCTCTGGCACTGCTGCAGGAGGACAATCTGGTTATCAACATACGCGGAAAAGGAAATTTCATCAGCGAACGCAATCCCGACGCAGAGCTGCCGGGCCTGGAGGTCACACAGCACCCGGTCCGCTGTACGCTGTCCGGCCCCATTGTCGAGACAGAGATGGAATTCCGTATAGAACCCCCCACAGAATCCATCAATCAGAACCTGAAACGGAAAACCGCCGTGGTGGTGATCGCAGACCGCTGGTATAAACGCGCCGGGAAGGCGTGTGCCTACAGCCTCAGTTTCATTCCCATCGAGGTTATTTCCGAGAAACAGATAGATTTAAGGGAGAAAGAAGATTTACTCCAATACCTGGAGTATGGTGTATATGAGGATGCCGGCAGCAGCTCCTGCCAGCTCTCCTATACCACCACAGGCAATTTCACAGCCGTCAAGTACATGCTCTCCCAGCATGCCTCCTTCATCCTGATCCAGGAGACACTATACGGTGAAAACCACCGGGTACTGGTATCCAGCAAGCACTATATACCTGTGGAATCCTTCAAAACTCAGGTCAACGCTGTGGCCGGGCACGTCTGAAGGCCCATTTTCATTAATCCAAATCATGCTTCGCCGCAAATACAGCCAGCTGGGTCCGGCAAAAAGAAAACACACCGGCCGTATCCATCATGGAGCGGCCGGTGTGTTTGTCTTCCGACGATTGCTTTCAGCGTGTTTCCACCCCCTTAAACCCCCGGGGGTGCGTCATTGTACCATAGCGCCCGTGTGACTGTCAATTTCGAATCCCTTGCGTTTTCCTTACTGAAATCTTAACAGCCCGTGTGCCGATTTTAGACCCTAACTCGAAAAGATATACCACTGCACGGATGTTCTGGCTCGTTGAGCGGATTTGAGACAAAGACATTTTCCCTCAAAGAGCCAAAATAGTCAGGGTCAAAAAGTGTACAGGTTAAAGGTCAGGTGGCTTGATGCTACCCGACCGGAGGACATCGACCAGCAAAGCCGGGCGAATAACTTTAAAACTGGTTCTTGATTACTGCCTGTAAGGTTGCCTTTTGCATGAAAACTCGCAGAACTTACCGGTGTTTCCGTCCAGACGGTCTGCCGGCTCCTGGACACTATTAGCTATTCTCCGCCTAAACGGCTCCCGCAAGCATCTTCCCTTGACGAATTCAAAGTCTTTTTCTCCTGAAATACAGGCATGACCCGGCAAACCATGTGAGCTGCCAGGTCATGTTTGGATTCCGCTTCCTGCGTGACGCAGGACAAAGGAGTCAATGGTTACCAGGTCTTTGTTAATGAAACACTCCACCTGATAGTAAACGGTCCGTCATCCAATTTATTAAGGTAATTATAAATAAACTGCCGGTTTTCTATTTTTTCTTCATTGTTTGACCATTTCTGGTATCCATTCATGTATGAGCGATTGAAGTCATCCCATGAAGAAAATTCAGGCTGTATCATCTTGGCAATCTCTAACTGCCTGTCTAGGCTTTCCTGTTCCGTGTAGTAGTCTACAAGATAGAACCAGGCGCTTAGCTGCATGGCGCGGCTATAGTACCAGGCTTTGGTTGAATGATCCGCATTTTGTGCGGACAGGAGCAGATTGGCCACTGCATTTTCCCCGGAGGCTCTGTCCGTTATCCCCCAATCTCTCTGGAGTAACTCTAATACACCCTCATATGAATCGAAAGAAGAATTTTTAGCATATCCCCCAAGATAGGTACATGCTCCATTATTTGATTTGGTGAGGATTGCATATGTAGCATTGAACCATTGAACAACCTCATTATGGCGATAGATATTATCATATTTATGGGCTTTTCTCACACCAATCCCGTCTTCACCAAAGTAATAATTGACCCCATTATAGAATTTTTCAATGTTGGTTTCCATATGGCCATTTCCTGCAAAACTATATAAATTTCCATCAATGCTACAAATCTGGTCACCAACCATATATCCGTCGGAATCGAAATAATACCATATGCCTAAATCAGAAATCCAATCATTCTTTACCTTCCCTCCATCCCGGTAGAACACCCATTTTTCATTTTCTTCCCTCCATCCACCTTCAG
>NZ_AUJR01000007.1 GCF_000424325.1 [Clostridium] clostridioforme AGR2157 | reverse complement strand
CAACATGTATAATCAGAAACGGGCTTTTCGTATGTCCTGTAAACTGGTTTCCTGCATTCACAGGCATTGTGTCTTTACCATTCCTGAAGAACTCCGCATCTTTTTTCTTAAGGACCATTCCCTTCTTAACTGCCTGTTTCATTCGGTCAGGGATGTCATCCTGCGTATGTTCTTCAAGCTTAACAAGTCCGAAAACTTTACTCCTGGCTTTATCTGCGTCCTGCATACCTTCGGGAGGGATTTGAAATGGAATCCTTATATCCATGCCCTGATTTCCCAAGGCGGGGCTGGTAACTTCACTGCCTGGCGCCCTCATACTCATTTTGATTATCGTTTCCTGCGCCTGGCTTTCCGTAAAGTCCTGCAGCTCTCCCTTAAACTGAGCCCGTCTGCACCATAAACAGGAAAAAAATCTCCGGAAATGTTTATCCCCTCAGAAACAGCGTTATCTTTCCAGGCTTCTGGATTGGCGTAATTCAATCCTTCTGGCTTTTGGCTATGATCCGCTCAGATGCCCGGAGTGTGGCACTTCTATGTTGGTTTTAGAAGTTTACCACAAAAAAACTGCATCAGATAGTGCAGCCTAAACCAAAAACAAAAAACTACATAGGCAACGTCATGGCGAAGTTACATCTTCGCTCTTTTGCTATGCCATTTTTTATTTCAAGTCATACACCATTTTGGCCGATTTGCGAAGTTTCCTGAAAAGCAAAAAAGAGAAGCCCTACGGCTTCTCTTCCATTTTCCCATAAACCTCAGTATCTGCTTTCTGTCTCAGTGTGTTCGGCCCCAGATACTCGCCATCGTGCCATCTGGGATTGAATGTCTCTACATTCTTTGCCTGCTCTTCCAGTTCTTTTGTGGATTTCTGCTCTCCCTGCTTCATTATCATCACCTCTGGGATAGTATGTACCATGACAGTCCGAAATATGTATTGGATATACATTCTCAAAAAACCCAAACCTGGTAAACCTTTGTGTTAAAAAATCCAGGCCCACCGCGCCATTGCGGTAAGCCTGGATAAAAAGGGGAGGATAAAGATTTTATTATTATCGAACCTATCAAACTCTATACCTTCTGTATTAATCCGTTTCACGGTTTTATCAATCTCATTTTGCAGCCGTTTTTCGCTTATGGGTGTGCCGTCTGGTAGGTGAAATATATATCCATCCATCCGCAACACCTTTTCTCCGTAAACCTGTTTCTGTCTGTCAATAATAGTTATATGTAGCGATTGAAACAATTGTCATATATGATAACCGTCCCAACTTTCACCTGATTATATACTGTTCCATTCAGGTTATAAACCATGTAGAAATGACCAAGCTAATGGGCGGAAACGGAGCCGTTATGGCACAGTCAGAAGTTTACACCGCACTGCAGCAGGGCGTTATCGATGCTGCGGAAAACAGTGAGCTGGTTTACCGTGACTTTAAGAACTATGAGGTAGCGCCTTACTATGCCTACACCCGCCACATTGTTCACCCGAACGTCGTCCCGGAATCGGATAGCCCGCCTTCACCTGCTGCCGTTTCCATTCTGTGGACAGTTGCAGCCAGCCGCAGATTTTCTCAGAAGAAAATGGCAGGAAAGGATACAAAAGAACCGTTGTAATCCATGGCTGGGACGGCTTTGCCTTTGCTTCCGGACTTTTTTATGCTTTCTTTACCCTGATGTCAGGCTGACCGACACGGATAACGGAACGGCCGCTTCACCGTCTGCCTTCAGGATGGGAATATTTCCGCCGCCCTGCCTTCATCTGTCCAGTGATATTGATTTTTCAATTATGCTTGCCAATTCTTTTGAAAATGCTGTCAACGGCTGCATGAAGCTGTCGGATCCAAAGCAGCGGGAAATCAGGGTTACCTGCCTGGAAGAAAATCAGATGCTGTACGAGATCGCTAATACCTGTCTGGAGGAAGCTATTGTTTTTGATGAAAATCATTTTCCTCTTTCCCAAAACCCCGGCCATGGCATCGGCACGCGCAGTATTATAGCCTTTGCCCAGAAAAATAACGCAGCCCTGGATTATCAGATCGAAGACGGCTTTTTCAGGCTCCGCATACTTTTTCCTCCAACACACGCAGCAGAAGCTTCCCAATAAAGGCCGACAGTCAAATTGACTGCCGGCCTTCCCGGATATAAACAGAATCGTTTCATAGAATACACATAACACCAATTTCCTGCAATTTATGCTGAACTTCTCAGCGTTTCCACGCCCTGTACATTCTTTCATAGGCTTTCTCCAGCAGGCTTCTGGGTGACGCTAGATTCAGCCTGACATAGCCGTTGCCGTCTTCCCCAAACACGCTTCCCATATATACGGATACGTTGGCCTCCTGCAGGAACCACTGCTCCAGTTCTTCTTCACTCATGCCGGTCTTTTGGTAATCAATCCATAACAGATAGGTTCCCTCTCTGGGCATGATATGAAAATCAGGGAAATGCTCAGCAAAAAACTTCCGGGTATATGTTTCATTATCATCAATATACTTCTTCACCGCCTCGTACCAGTCATCGCATTCCGTATACGCCTTTTCCACGGCGGTTACCGCAAAAATCGTAGGGTTATGCATGCCGATCCGGTCAATATCCGCGGCTATCCGGCTGCGAAGCTCCTCATTGGGAATTATCATATAGGAAACGATAACACCCGGGATGTTGAAGGTCTTTGCAGGCGAGGTGGCCACAATCAGCCTGTTGTTGATGTCCTCCGTAACGGAAAGGGTAGTCTGGTGCTTCACGCCTTCCGCCGTCAGATCCCCGTGGATTTCATCCGAGAAAAGAATCAGCTTGTGCTTTTTACAGAAGTCTGCGGCCTGCGCCAGTTCTTCCTTCGTCCAGGAGCGTCCGGTAGGATTGTGGGGATTGCACATGATCAGCATTTTCGTCCGCTCGTCCACCAGGCTTTCCATGTGGTCAAAATCCAGTTCATACCGATCCCCGTTTCTTTTCAGCGGGCTGGAAAGCATCCGCCTTCCGTTCTTGAGGATCGCGCTGCGCAGCGGGCCGTAGGCAGGCGTGTTCATGATAACGCCGTCGCCCGCTTCCGTATAGGTCTCCACACAGATGCTGGATGCGATATTGATTCTGGGGCAGAATACGATCCACTCCCTGGGCACCTCCAGGCCATACTGCTTCAGATACCAGCGCTGAATGCTTTCGTAAAACTTATCGCTCAAATCCGTGTAGCCCAGGACACCCATGTCAAGCACATCGCGCAGCCCGTCAAGGATGGGCGCCGGCGCCCTGAAATCCATGTCCGCAACACCCAGATGAATCATACCTTCACGGCCGTATTTTTTATCCATGGTATCCCATTTTCCGCAGTTTGTATTCCTGCGGTCCGTCATAGTGTCAAAATCAAAATGCATTCCCATAGAATAACCTCCTCCCGGAACAGCGTTTATGCCGCATCGTCTTCTTTCTGAAGCGCCAGATATTCCTCATAATAATCATCGCCGGGCTTGATTTTGGCAATGCCGAAGCCGGTGAAGCCCCAGATGATTGCAAATATCACGCCGGTGTAGCACAGGATTGCCCAGGGCAGATAGGAAAGCGTGGGCACGCCCAGTGTCGTTGCCATGTAAACGCCTGCTGCCGTCCAGGGAACGATGGGCTCCACAACGGTTGCAGAGTCTTCCAGCGTTCTGGAAAGGTTCTTGGGCTGCAGGCCTTTCTTAATATAAGTCTTGGAGAACATTTCTCCGGGAATCAGGATGGAGAGCTGTCCGTTGCTTGTAACAAAAACTGCGGTAATACAGGAAACAATTGTGGATACAATCAGGCCGCCCGTGCTCTTTACGGACTTCATCAGCTTATTCAGCACAATATCAAGGGAGCCTGTAACAGCCAGTGTTCCGGCGAACCCATATGCACAGAATGCAATCAGAACCGTATTCAGCATGGAAAGCATGCCGCCGCGTTCCAGCAGCCTCGGGATATCGGGAATCAGGGCCGCCGCATCAAAACCGGCTTTGGTAACCATATCAAGGCTGAAACCGCTGATAGCCGCGGTAAAGCACTGCTGCAGGGAAAAGCCCTGGAAAATGGTGGCGTTAAAGAAAGCGACCACACTGGAAATCAGCATTACCGGAATGGTAGGCTTCTTGCGGATGGAACCGTACAGTACGATAACCGGAGGCAGAATTACAAGCGGATTGAACCGGAACATCCCTTCCAACGTTGTCAGAATGGTATCCACCTTTTCAGGAGTTGCCACCGCACCGCCGCCTGCCAGTGAAAATCCGGCTACGGTATAAACGATCAGACAGATAATACAGCCGGGAATCGTTGTGTAAAACATATGTCCGATATGGTCATACAGCTTGGAGCCTGCTGCGATGGGGGCAAGGTTGGTGGTATCGGAAAGCGGAGACATCTTGTCGCCGAAATACGCACCGGATACAACAGCGCCTGCCACCAGCGGAAGCGGAGCGCCCATACCTGCCGCAACCCCCATTAAGGCCACGCCGATGGTTCCCGCGGATCCCCAGGAAGTACCGGTACAAAGGGAAACCACTGCCGTTACCAGAAAGGAAGTAACTGCGATGTAACGGGGGCTGATGATTTTCAGTCCGTAATAAACCATCATCGGGATGGTACCGCCGATCATCCAGGAACCAATCAGGAAGCCTACAATAATCAAAATGAAAATAGCCGGCATCGTCTTGGAAAGCTTTCCAACGATGGAATTCATAATGTCATCCCAGGTATAGCCCAGATAAACGGCAATTACCGCCGCCACCGCCGCGGATACCAGCATCAGAACCTCAGGGCTTAAGCCCATTACCGCATAGCCTACACCCAGCAGCAGAATCATTGCCAGAATCGGGAGCACTGCCAGGAAAAAACCCGGTTTCTTTTTTTCTTTTACTTTTCTTTCACTCATGGATACATTCCCCTCCGTATGCACAATACACTCTCCGCATTGTGTCAACTCACTTGTTCTTACGCAACGCTGCACTACTGCTTTACGGCCATTCAGACTGTCAAGCTGCCGCCCTGCTTTTCAACAGCTGCGATAACTTCCACTTCGCACAGTACATTCTTCGGAAGCGCCTTCACCGCCACACAGGAACGCGCCGGCTTCCCGGTAAAATACTTTCCGTACACCTCATTGAATGCGGCAAAGTCTCCCATGTCGCTCAGGAAACAGGTCGTCTTGATAACAGACGCAAAATCCGTTCCCGCTTCCTCAAGCACTGCTCCCACGTTCTTCATTACCTGCTCTGCCTGAGCCGTAATGTCTCCCTGAACTACCTCTCCGACAGCCGGGTCCACCGGGATTTGTCCTGAACTGAACAAAAGTTCATTGAACAGGATCGCCTGGGAATAAGGCCCAATTGCCTCCGGAGCTTTTTTTGTGTAAATTTTTTTCAGCACTTTTTCCACCTCTTTCTTTGTTTTTGTTTGATAACTGCATTATATCAATAAAATATATTTTAGTCAATACACTTTTGTTTATTAATTCTGTATATTTATTAAAAATTATTTCACTAATTTCTTGCACATTTCCCTCCACTCCCTTATAATAGAATCAGAAAGCGGCGCTGAAATATTTTTCACTAATTGACATTATTTAAATTCTTATTTTACCGTAACTGTTAAGTTCTCCAGCTAACATTATTCCCTGCCGCTTTCACCAAAGCTTATCTATAATAGGTATTCCGAAGCCACCCCGGGTCCCGGCCGTTTTCCAGGCTGCCGCAGCCGGAAAACGGCCGGGACCGTCCGGAAGGCCGCGAAATCACTATCACAGACAAACTATCCCGAAAGGCACAGGTGATAACTATGGATACCCCTTTTATTGAACTTACCCCAACTGACAGACAGATTCTGAACTCCTACGCCCACATGCTTGACGGACTGGGCGCTTATCTGGGCGAAGGCTATGAGCTGGTGCTTCACAGCCTAGAAAGCCTGGATCATTCCGTCATAAAGATAATCAACGGACATTATACCAGCAGGAAAGAAGGCTCGCCCATCACGGATCTGGCCCTGAAAATGCTGGGCGAACTGGAAAAGGATCCGGGCCGAACGGTTTCCCCCTATTATAATACGAACAAATCCGGCTCCGTCCTCCGTTCCTGCACCATCCCCATCACAGGGGAACACGGGCGTATTATCGGCCTGCTCTGCATGAACTTCCACATGGAAATCCCTCTTTCCAGCATCCTGCAGACCTTGGTGCCGCCCCAGAGTACGGTTACGACGGCAGCCCCGGCGGAGACCTTCTCCGAGAGCATTGATGACTTAATCCTCTCCTCTCTTTCCGAAACGAAGGAGGCCGTTTACGGTGACCCGAATATCACCTCCGCCAATAAAAATAAAGAGATCGTTTTTCAGCTTTACCAACGCGGTATTTTCAATCTGAAGGATGCTGTAATCAAGGTGGCCGAACAGCTGAATATTTCAAAAAACACAGTATACATGCACATCAGGAACTTCAAAAACCAGAGCTGAAGTCCTTTTGCACCAGTTTACTGTGCTTCTTTCGAGTAAGCCGTCAGAATATGCCCGGATAGATTGAGAGCAGAATGGGTTGTCTGACATATCCTGGTTATGTGTTTGTTCACTTCATGGATAGAGGTTTAACTAAAGGGAAAGAAATGAGAAAGTTGTAGAATCCGCACCGGATTTTTCACATTTTTTCTTCCCGATAAGTCAATCGAGTAGGAGGTAGGCGATTATTTCGCCTACCGGCCTCTCACACCACCGTGCGTACCTTTCGGTACACGGCGGTTCAATCAACTTAACAAGTGACACACCTTGCGTGCATAATCTTTTCATGCTCCCGATTTTGAAATAGTTTATCCAACCTCGGATAAGCTGGTTGAGTTTCTGAACCTTATAGCGCGCCCATGGCGCGCAAACAAAATCAGCCCCAGCACGCCATTGCGCCGGAGCTGATTTAAAAAGGGGAGGATAAGTATTAATTATTTTCTCTTTGGTGTATACTCCTATTATGGCCCCATCCCAAATAATTATACACATCCGATAAATTTTTTAATTTATTTTCTCCTCCCCGATTCTTCCTGTCATCCCCGCTCCCCTGTATCCAGTTTTATTCCGCCAAATCCCTACAATATCATCATCAGTGTCCCGGTAATCAGCACCGTGCTGATAACCACGGACATGGAGTTGACCGCGCTTGCCAGTCCCACATCCGAATCCAGGTTTCCTGTAAATGCAGGAGCGGCAGATGACATCGGGCTAAGGGCAAGTATGGTCAGTGCCTGCCTGTATTCTATCCCAAAAGGCAGCAGGAAGTAAAAGACCAGTGCCAGTACAATGGCCAATGAATACCGGGCCGCAAGTATTTTCACGATTTTCCCGGGCTGGCTGCTGTCCCCGTTTAACTTAAATCCAACCCCAATCATGAGCATGGCCATAAATGCATTTGCATTTCCAATAACTCCGGTAAATGAGGTAATGGGTGCCGGCAGTCCCACATGGAAAAGCGACAGCACGGTCATAAGCAGATATGCGTCAAAGGGAATGGATTTAAGCAGAGTCTTTATAACCGGCAAAATGCTGAACCTGGCGTTTTTCTCCATTGTCACCACTGCCACGCTGTAGGCCCCGCCCAGGCAGATAAACGCATTTCCGGAATCAAACAGGCTGGTCGCCACCACGCCAACGGGGCCCAGGAAGCTCTGGGCAAAGGGAATGGTAAAATTACCTATATTGTATCCGGGCAAATTCAGTATGTTGAATGCCCGTTCTTCCCGGTCCTTTCCGATACTTATGAAAAAGGCCATGCTGATATACAGGATTCCTCCGCCAAATCCCAGCAGTGTCATCACCAGCATGGACGGCTTCAGGTCAATCCCTGAAAAATTAGAAATAATTGCTGCGGGAAGGGTTATCTTAAGTACGATTTTGGATAAGACATAAAAATCTTCCTCCTTAAAAAAAACTGCCCTTCTCAGCAGATTTCCCATTATTATGACGGCCACAAAAGAGCCGGCCTTCATTAACACTTCTGCCATTTTATCATTTCTCCCATCCGTTTACTCTTCCCGCCCCGGCTTTTGATTTAAAAATTCATTTCGCAAGTCCTAGTTATAATATCAAAAACAGCGGCAGACTGCAATAACAAATCAATATCGGGCAGACAAATCCGGAGAAAATCCCGAACAGCCCAAGTATAGCCGAGGGACAGAAAGAAAGACCGGCCGCCCACCCTGGCGCCGGTCTCTCCAAACCCTTCATGAAACAACGCACGCTTACTTACATGCGTCCCAATCCTCTGCCTCCTGTACAGGCAGCTTCGTACTCCGAATTTCCGTGCCGCCTATACATATCCCAGCAGTCCCGGCAGCCACATGGACAGAATCGGAACATAGGATACAAGCAGCAGCACAACGAATATGGCTGCAAAATACAATAACAGCGGTTTAATTACATTTTCAATCTTGGTCTTACCCACTTTTACACCCACAAACAGCGTGGTTCCTACCGGAGGCGTGATGGTTCCGATACACAGGTTGAATATCATCATGATACCAAAGTGTACGGTATTCATACCCAGAGCCTGGCAGATTGGCAGGAAGATAGGTGTGAAGATAAGGCAGGCAGGCGTCATGTCCATGAATGTTCCGATAATCAGCAGGAGGATATTGATGATGAAAAGAATCACATACCGGTTGTTGCTGATACCTAACATTGCCTCTGATACGGCTGTGGGGATTCCTGTAAAGGCCATGACCCAGCTCATGATGCTGGACACGCCAATCAGGAAAATAATGATGCCTGTCATCTCCGCGCTGTCCAGGAAAATCTTAGGCAGCTCAGAGAACTTGATGGACTTATAGAAGAACAGGGACAGAATCAGGCTGTACACCACTGCCACCACGCTTCCCTCAGTTGCGGTAAAAATACCGCTGATGATACCTCCGATAACAATGACAATCATCAGCAGACAGGGAACGGCCTGGAAGAATACCTTTGCCTTTTCACTGTTAGAGTATTTCTTTGTGCTGCGGTACCCTTTCTTCTTTGCAAAATAGAGGATAACCGCCATACAGGCAAGGCCCCAGAGGATGCCCGGAATGTATCCTGCCATGAACAGGGCTGCCACCGAAGTGCCGCCGCTGACCAGGGAGTAGGTAATCATTACATTGCTTGGAGGAATCAGAAGGCCGGTAGGAGCCGTGGCAATATTAGCCGCAGCAGAGAAATCCCTATCATATCCTTCCTCTTCCTCAATGGGTCCTATAATGGAACCCATGGCGGAGGCAGCCGCGGTACCTGAACCGGATATGGCGCCGAACAGCATGTTTGCCACAGCATTGGTATGAGCCAGCGCACCCGGAATGCTTCCTGTAAAAAGCTTTGCAAAGTTAATGAGACGGACGGCTATACCTCCCTTATTCATGATATTTCCTGCCAGGATAAAAAACGGAATGGCAAGAAGGCTGAATACGGATATGCCTGAAAAGATTCTCTGTGCGCCGGTAAGCACGGCTGCTCCCGTATTGAGCACCGGAAGAATGGCACAGATGGATGACACTGCCAGGGCTACCGCAATGGGAACCCCCGCTAAGAGCATCACGACTAAAAGCACCAAAATAATCAGTCCGCAGACTACTGCTATATTCATACTCCTGCATCCTCCTTTTTGCTGAAATCCGTGTGCAGCATGTCTGCCGCGTTCATCAGACTGAACATCATGATGATGATGCCTGTCACAGGTACAATCACATAGATATATCCCATGGGCACCCTGAGGGACGCGGTGGTCTGGATCATGGTCAGCTTTGTGATGGAGATACCGCCGTACACCATGACCACACCGGCAAAGGCAAAGGTCAGCAGGTCGATGATGACTTCCAGGTATTTCCTGGCGGAACCGCTAATCTTATCTGCCAGAAATCCCATCCTCATATGGTCCCTTTTGCCGAACACATAGGCGGAAGCCAGCAGGGCCATCCATGTGAAGCTGTAGGTCAGAAGCTCCTCGGAAACAGTACTGGGCTTATTGAAGAAGTAGCGGGTAACAATCTGGTAGGTTCCGATTATGGTCATCAGCATAAACAGGCAGATGATGAAAATTCCCAGAACCTGCATGATTCTGGCTCTCACTTTATGCATTGTCTCCATCCTACTTTCCCCCCTTCGCTTTTTCATTTATTTCCTGGATATGATTGTACAGGTCCACAATCTTAGGATTATCGTTTAACATAGTCTCGTGAAGAGGCAGCACCTTCTGTTTGAAAGCATCCACGTCCACATCTATAAATTCCACGCCCATTTTATTCTGTGCAATATCCTTGGCTTCCTCAATGCTCTTATCCCACTCCTCAAGCTCCACCTCTGTGGACAGGGCTGCCGCGTCCTTGAATATCTGGTATTCCTCAGGGCTTAAGCCGTTTAAGAATTTCAGGTTGGCAACCAGCATATCCGGCACCATCTGGTGCTTATTATAGGCATAATACTTGGCAACCTCGCCGTGCTTGTTGTTGGTAAGCGCCAGCTCATTGTTCTCCGCACCGTCGATGACGCCCTGCTGGATGGCCGTATATACCTCACCGAATCCCATGGGGGCTGCCGCTGCTCCGAAGGCATTGACCATGGCCACGCTGGCCGGGCTCTGCTGAACCCTTATTTTCTTTCCCTTTAAGTCATCAGGGGTATGAATAGGAGTCTTGGCATAAAAATTCCTGACGCCTGCATTGTACCAGGTAACTACCCTGAATCCGGCTTCGTCCGTGGACTCATAAATCTTTTCCATGTAATCCGTATCCTGCATAACAGACTTGTACACATCCTCTGAGTCGAAAAGATAGGGCATACTGAAAATCTCGTATACGCCTGCAAACGTCTCAAGATTGGCGGTTCCGGCCACAACAAAGTCAATGGCCCCTGTCTGGGTCAGTTCAATGGCCTTCTGGGCAGAACCCAGGATTTCATTGGGGAATATCTGAACCTCGTACTTGTCCCCCAGCCGTTCCTCCACATATTCCTTAAAAGCCAGAAGCCCTATATGCTCCGGATGTGTCTCTGACTGGGCATGGGATACACGGATAATCCGTTTTCCGGAAGTCACTGAGCCACAGCCTGTAAGACCTGCTGCTACAGCAGACGCAAGCGCGGCAGCCGCCACTCTCTTTATGAATTTTCTCACTATTTTCATTCCTTTCCCTTTATACGGCAAACTCTTTTGTTTCAATACATCCCAGGAACCTGCGTTCCTGTTTATTCTGGACTGAAATACTGTTTCCCATACCGCAAAACGGCGGCCTTTTGCTGCCCGTTGCCCGGCTCTGTAAGAGTCCCGGCCTTTTTCTCCACAACAAAAGCCCCTTAGCTATCAACCAGAAAACGTTAAGATTTTTTGGCGCCTTCTTAACACTTTCTTAATTATATAGCCAAGGGCTTTTATTTTGTACCGTAAAAGTTTGTCATACAGGAAGAAGATTTTGTCCTCCCCCATTTTTTTCTAGCTGCCTTCGCACAAATGTACAAAAACCTTTCTCTATTTTTGTGCAGTCTCACTATCCCTATACTCGGATGGTATCATTCCGGTCATGCGCTTGAACACTTTTGCAAAATAATTGGAATCATAATACCCTACCTGCATACTCACATCCTTGACACTGATGCTCCTGTCCTTCAGCAGTTTCTTAGCCTCGTTGACCCTGATACCGGTGAGGTAGGATGTGAAATTCTGGTCAAAGCATTGTTTGAACAGCTTGCAGAAATAGGCGTCTGAATAATTCATCATTCTGGCCGCATCCTGCATGGATATTTCCTTCATATAATTATTCCTTATATATTCCCGTATGGTTTCCGCCACCTGGGCCAGGCGCCCGTCCCCGTCGTCCCTGGGCACGGCTTCAGCATGTTCTCCTGTGCGGATGTCCGGACCAGGGATGTCCGTACCAGCCAGCCGTTTATCCGTCAGCCGCATGGCCTCCTCCATGACAGCCACCAGCTCTTCCTCCTCGCATGGCTTCAGCAGATAATCCAGGGCCCGTATGACAATGGCCCTCTTGGCATAGGAAAACTCATCATACGCTGTCAGGAAAATGATAATACAGTTCTCATCCAGGCTGCGGATGTGTTCTGCCGCCTCCACCCCGTTCATCTCCGGCATGGATATGTCCATGACAACGATATGGCTTTTTTCTCTCTTGAATGTTTCCAGGGCCTCTGCCCCGTTCACTGCCTCGCTGATATCCAGGCAGCCGCAAAAATGCCTCTTAAGGCGCTTGGCCAGCGCCATCCGTTCAATCTGTTCGTCATCCGCCAGCAATACACGATACATATACCTCATCCTTTCGTCCTGTCATCAGGGTGTAAAGGCCATCTGCACGACCGTCCCCCGTCCCTCACTGCTGTATATGAAAACCTCGCCGTCCTGGTACATTCCATGGACCCTGCGGTAAATATTCCCTACGCCCACGCCGGCTGCCTTATCCTCGCCCCTTGCCAGGGCACGACGTATTTCCTCCAGCCGTTCCGGGTCCATTCCCCGCCCTGTATCAGCCACCGATATCCAGAGCCGCCTTCCCTCCATCCAGGAACGGACATGTATCCTTCCCCCCTGTCCTTTGGGGGAAATACCGTGGATGATGGCATTTTCCACCAGGGGCTGCAGGGCGAAGGAAGGCACCAGCACCTCCAGGGTATCCGGCTTACAGTCAGTGTCATAGCGGATTCTCTGTCCGAACCGCATCTGCTGTAAATACATGTAGTCCTGCACCACCTTAAGCTCCCGCTCCAGGGGCATCACGGAGTCCGTGGATTTCAGGTTATAGCGGAACAGCCGGCTCAGGGCATTAATCATCTTCTCCGTGGTGGCCGCATCCTCTATCTGGGCCGTGCTGGCAATCATATTCAGGGTATTAAACAGAAAATGAGGATTTATCTGGTTTTTCAGCATCTGAAGCCGCACCTCGTCCAGCTGCTTCTCCATCTTGTGCTTTTCCGTCAGGGCTTCTATATATCCCCTGGTGCTGGCCTTCATGGTGCAAAAGGCCCTGACCAGGCTGGCAATCTCATCACCGCCCTCCGCATGGGTGTCCGGGCCTGTGAAGTCATTTTCCCCAATCCGTCTGGAGTCCTCCGCCAGCTCCACCATGGGGCGGACAATGTTTCTCTGTACGGAGCGGTTCAGCCATCTTACCATCAAAAGGGCTGCCGCGCCCCACAGGATGCTGACTGCCGGCACGATAATTAAAAGAGGCCGCTGCATCTCATACCGCTCATTGCCCGACTCCACGGTCATCTGTTCCAGACGGCCAGCATGGGTTGCCAGATATCCCTGAACCCGGTAAATGGTATAGAGGCGGTCCAGGTAATCCGGAGTCCCTTCCTCCATCTCCAGGAACGCATCCCTGGCTCTGGCATAATTCTCATACATATTTAAAATGGACCAGGTGGCTCCATACCGGTCCGCACCAATCTCCTCATAATCAAAAGGCAGAGCCTTCAGGGCCGACCGGGTCCTGGCACAGGACATCTCATATTTCTCCCTGTTTTCAGGCGTCCTGTCCCCTGCATAATACTGGAAGGAACTGCTCTCAGCATCCATAGCCGACCAGAAAGCCAGGCTCCGCGAATTGCCCATGAGCAAATCCCCGAATCCCTTCATCCCATAGCCGGCAACCAGCATCACCGCTGTTATGGACAGGATGACCACGGCGGCCGTGGAAATGGTAATCCATCTGACCTTCCGCTCCAGGGAGCAGGACATCCAAATACCATGCAGTTTTCTTCCTTGCCTTTCTTCCATGCAGTCTACCTCCATCGTTCATAGCTTATTCTATAATAGATTTTACTATTTTGGAAGAGACAAACCAAAAACATGGCGGAACTTTGTATTTCTCCGCAGCAAAAAACGCCTGCAGCCAGTAAGACCATCTGCCTTTTACTGACACAGGCGTTCTCCTGCGTTCTCCGGCCATAAGCCGCGGACCATCACAGCAGCTGGTCCTTTTCAGAAGGCACATACACTGCAATATCCTCAATATCGCAGTCCAGTATCCTGCAAAGGTCGTTCACAGTCTTCATGGATATGTCCATGTTGTGTTTCAGCCTGTGAAGGGTACTGTCCGACACGCGGTGCTTCTTTGTAAGTGTGTACCAATTTTCCCCAGATTGCTCCAGTGTCTTCCAAAATGGTGAATAATCTATCATCTTTATCTCCTGTATACGCTCAAGCCACCGAAGGGCTGGTTTCTTAGATAGATTAAGCATAAGTTAGATTTCACATCTTGAATATCTTCGCAATTACGAATATACTATATAAATGTAAATGCTGTTATGTACATATTTGAAAGGCAGGGCAAAACAAATGAATTATTTCACAAAAGAAGGCATGGAAAAGCTTCTGGAGGATGAAGAGGTAGTCCGCCGTTTGACGGAGTTCATGACCATGGGTGGAGCGGCCTATTTCGAGGAGGTGCGTTCCCATCTGTCCCCTGAGGAGCTGGAAGAATATCTGGATGAGAATCCGGATGAGAGAATCTATTTGAATAAGCAGGTATCCATCAGGCATATCCATCAAGCAAAAGAGCGGCCTGTCAAATGACAAACCGCCCTTCTTCATTTTCTTCCTCAAAGTAATCCTTATAGTCCACCTCAATGGAATGGCGCATACGTTTCATGCTGTAATAGAGATGTTCCTTCAAGGCTTCCTCCAGCCCTTTTTCATTTTTAACCACAATCAGGCGGAATAAATCCTCATGCTCGCCGATGATGCGCATGAAATCAGTTTCCGTGATAAAGTCCAGCATCCTGAACCTGGTATAGTGGAGCTGCTGGGCCTGGAGCATCTCCCACAGCTTCTGGCGCCTGACGGCCGCAAACCAGATGGAGTGCATCTGCGCGTCCATACGGTAAAACTGCTCCGGCTCAAATCCCGGTTCCCTGATAATGGCCCGCTGCTGCGCAATACTGTGGCGGATGTCCTCAATGACCATGGGAGTCCGGACTTCCAGGAAATCCCTGAGCACCATGGTCTCCACGGCCACGCGCATGTATATCATCTGTTTGATGTTATCCAGGCTCAGAAGGGTCACGTAGGTGCCGCGGTATGGAATAGTCTCCGCAAACCCCTGCTCCTGCAAAAGCCGGAGTGCGTCACGCACCGGCGTCCTGGACACCCCAAAGCGCTCGCATATATCATTCTCACTAATCATCTGGCCTGGCTTAAGCCTTAAATCCAGGATTTCCTGCTTAAGCGTCTCGTATACAAGCTCTCCCCGGTTCTTGAAGTTCATCTCTCCCATGGCTGGACCCCCTTATCAATACCCGCATACAGCACAGGCATAAAATGCCGTTCTTCTTATCAAACAGTCCGGCCGCATCAAAAGCTGCCGGACTGCCAACTGGTCTATATTATAAATGATTCCCCTGCAAAATTCAAGCCGGATTATTTGGGCTGCTTGCCGATGTAAGCCAGGATTCCTCCGTCCACATACAGCACCAGGCCGTTGACGAAATTGGAGGCGTCGGAAGCCAGGAATACAGCAGGTCCGCCCAGGTCCTCGGCCTCGCCCCAGCGCCCTGCCGGAGTCTTGCTTACGATAAACTGGTCAAATGGGTGTCTGGAGCCGTCAGGCTGAATCTCGCGCAGCGGAGCGGTCTGAGGGGTGGCAATGTAGCCAGGCCCGATGCCGTTGCACTGGATGTTGTACCCGCCGTACTCGGAAGCAATGTTCTTGGTCAGCATCTTAAGGCCGCCCTTGGCTGCGGCGTATGCGGATACGGTCTCACGGCCAAGCTCGCTCATCATGGAGCAGATGTTGATAATTTTTCCGTGACCCTTCTTAATCATGCTGGGGATAACTGCCTTGGACACGATGAATGGTGCGTTCAGATCCACGTCAATGACCTGTCTGAACTCGGCAGCCGTCATATCGCACATGGGAATCCTTTTGATGATGCCGGCATTGTTCACCAGAATGTCCACCACGCCTACTTCCTTCTCAATCTTTCCAACCATCTCATTGACAGCGTCCTCATTGGTCACGTCGCACACATAGCCGTGTGCTTCGATTCCCTCTTCCCTGTAAGCTGCCAGTCCCTTGTCAACCAGCTCCTGCTTGATATCATTGAACACGATGGTGGCGCCTGCGCCTGCCATGGCCCTGGCGATGGCAAAGCCGATTCCGTAGGACGCGCCTGTAATCAGGGCTACCTTGCCCTCCAGTGAAAAGTTATTTAAATAATCTGCCATTTCTTTTTCCTCCTTGTTATGAGCTAAAAGCGCCTCGCTATGTGAATACTTCTATCTTTCCGGTTTGCTTATTTCATCTGGTTGGGCATCATGGTGTCCATGTCGTCAAACTCCATGTTCTCTCCGCCCATGGCCCAGATGAATGTATAGTTGGATGTGCCTGCACCGCTGTGTATGCTCCAGGAAGGGCTGATGACAGCTTCCTCGTTCTTCATCACAATATGCCTGGTCTCAGTGGGCTCTCCCATCATGTGGAATACCACGTTGTCTCCGGGAACCTCAAAGTACATATATACCTCCATACGGCGCTCATGGGTGTGGGCCGGCATGGTGTTCCATACGCTTCCGTCCTCCAGCACGGTCATGCCCATGGACAGCTGGCAGGTCTTAAGTACATCCGGATGGATAAACTGGTTGATAACGCGCTTATTGGCTGTCTCAGATGCTCCGCAGGACCTCTTGGCTGCCTTTGCAATGGGAATGTAGGTGGTGGTGTAGGAAGTATGCGCCGGTGCGCTTACCATGTAGAACTTAGCCGGTGCAGATGCGTCGTCACTGGAAAAATATACTTCCTTGGTTCCCTTCGTGATGTACAGGCAATCCTTATATCCCATCTGGAATTCCTGTCCGTCAGCCACAATCCTGCCGCTGCCGCCGATGTTGAAAATGCCGATCTCGCGGCGCTCCAGGAAATAGTGTGTGCCGAAATTCTTCCAGCAGTCAATTCCCTTATCTATGGAAACAGTCTCTGTGGCAGGCATACATCCTAACGTCACCATGCGGTCCACATGTGAATACACAGCCACTACCTCATTGGCCACATACAGGTTCTGAATCAGGAACTCATCCCTCAGCTCCTGGGTGGTGTAACGCTTTACATCCCTCTGATTTGCAGAATAGCGAATATCCATTATCTTGCTTCCTCCTTTAAACTTGATTTCCTTTAGTTTGAGTTTGTATTTGTTCTTTACTACTTGTATACAACTTTTGAATCTGTATACAGATTAACACAGTCGTATATCTTTTTCAATGGGCATATTCTACAAAATTGCAGTGATTTTCTATGCATGTTCACAACAGTAAGGCTTGCGTTGTGTGTCTGTTTATTATATACTTGACCGTGTTTGACCATGAAACATTACAGCGAGGAGAATGATTATGAAAAAAAACATCCTGGTGGGCCAGTCCGGCGGCCCCACAGCCGTCATTAACGCCAGCTTATATGGAGTCATTGCAGAGGGCATGGCCCGGCCGGAAGAGGTAGACCATGTATACGGCATGGTAAACGGCATCGAAGGCTTCCTCTCAGGCCACGTCATGGACCTGTCTCTTCTTACCCATGAGGACCTCAGCCTGCTTAAGCAGACTCCGGCCGCCTATCTTGGCTCATGCCGGTTCAAGCTGCCTGAAAACCTGGATGCACCGGTTTACAGCCTTTTATTTGAAAAATTCACAGCCATGAACATAGGTGCCTGTTTCTATATCGGTGGAAATGATTCCATGGACACGGTTGACAAGCTCTCCCGATGCGCCCGGATCCGCCGTGAAACCATCTCCTTCATAGGAGTGCCAAAGACCATAGACAACGACCTGCCTGTGACAGACCATACACCCGGATACGGAAGCGCCGCCAAGTATGTGGCCTCCACTGTCCGTGAAATTTCCCTGGACGCCTCCGTGTACCAGCAGCCGGCCGTCACAATCGTGGAGCTGATGGGACGCCATGCAGGCTGGGTGACGGCTGCCAGCGCCCTGGCCAGAAAATGTCCCGGCGACAATCCCCTTCTCATCTATATGCCGGAAGTGCCGTTCTCCATGGAACAGTTTTTTAAGGACGTGGAGCAGGCCCTGTCCCGCCAGCCCAATGTGGTAATCTGTGTATCCGAAGGGGTCCGCGACAAAAAAGGCCGTTTTATCTGCGAATACACCAACGATGCCCAGATTGACACCTTCGGCCACAAGATGCTCACCGGCTGCGCCAAGATACTGGAAAGCTACGTCCGCAACCGTTTCCGGGTAAAGGTCCGCTCTGTGGAGCTGAACGTAAACCAGCGCTGCAGCAGCCTTCTGGCCTCTGCCGCCGATGTGGAGGAAGCAGAGTGCTCCGGCAGAAGGGCAGTAGAAAAGGCCCTGCAGGGAGAAACCGGCAAAATGGTTACCTGTTCCCGCCTGTCAGGGCCTGGATATGAACTTGAATATGGACTTACAGAGGTAGGCAATGTATGCAACCGCGAAAAATCCTTTCCCATGGAATGGATCACAGCGGGAGGCTCCGACATCGGACCGGAATTCCTGGACTATGCCCTTCCCCTGATTCAGGGGCAGCCGGACCACATCATGGAGAACGGACTGCCAAAATATCTCTACAGGAAGTAACCGCCTCAGCCGTCACACCCCGGAATATGCCGAAAACCCGCCGTCCACCGGAAGTATGATTCCGGTAATGAAACCGGCTGCCTCATTGTTGAGCAGGAACATGAGGGCCCCGTTGAGCTCCTCAGGCTTACCGAACCGCCCCATGGGGGTAGCGGCCAGCACCTTGGCTGTCCTGGCCGCCGGTTTTCCGTCCTCCTCATAGAGAAGGCCTTCATTCTGTCTGGTCACAAAGAAGCCCGGCGCAATGGCATTGACCCGGATTCCGGCTTTTGCAAAATGCACGGCCAGCCACTGGGTAAAATTGCTGAGAGCAGCCACTGCCCCGCTGTATACGGGTATTCTGGTAAGTGGCCTGGCCGCGCTGGCAGATGAGATGTTGATGATATTGCATCCCTCCCTGCCCACCATATCCTTGGCAAAGACCTGGCAGGTCAGAAATCCTCCTAAAAAATTCAGATCCAGCACGCCCTGTACTCCCTTATACTCCATATCAAAGAAAGTAGCCACATCGGCCTCGATATCCCCCATCTCAAAATATTCTTTAGACGTATTGGCCCTGGCCTGATTGCCTCCCGCGCCGTTTATCAGGATGTCGCAGGGTCCTAACCGGGCCAGCACCCTGGCATGAACGCTCTCCAGCATCTCCTTATCCATGACATCCACTCCATAGGCAGCAGCCGTACCCCCTGCCTCCCGTATGTCCCTGGCTGTCTCCTCAGCCGCCTCCAGGTTAATGTCCAGAAGGGCAACCGCTGCGCCGGCCCGGGCCAGCGTCCTGGCAAACATGCCGCAGAGGATTCCCCCGGCGCCGGTCACCACCGCCATCTTCCCCGTCAAATCCGTCCCCAATACCACCTTTTTCTTCCTCCTCTCATTCTCTTCCCATTCATCCTCACCGGCTGATGGACAAAAAGGGCCTGAGAAATTTCTTCCCGGCCCTTTCCTGATTTATTTTGTGTTTTCCGTCTGATTTTGTGCTCGATGGACCTGTTGTCCGGGCATTACCTGCTCATTTTCTCCACAGCCTCGAACAGACCATTGAGGTAGGTAGCGCCTAAGGCTCTGTCATACAGGCCGTATCCGGCTCTTCCTGTCTCTCCCCAAATCATACGTCCGTGGTCAGGTCTTACATAGCCGTCAAAGCCATTCTCCACCAGGGCCTTCACGATGCCGGACATATCCAGGGAACCGCAGCAGGACAGATGCGCTCTTTCCTCAAAGCCATTATCCAGCACAGCCACATTTCTCAGATGCGCGAAGTGGATTCTTCCCATGGCGGCGTACTTGCCGGCCAGTCTTACCACGTCGTTCTTAGCGGAGCAGCCCAGGGAACCGGTGCACAGTGTGATTCCGTTGTGCCTGTCATCCACCAGCTTTAAAAACTTATCCAGATTCTCCTCGCAGGTAATGATTCTTGGAAGACCGAAGATGCTCCAGCATGGGTCGTCCTCATGGATTGCCATGTTCACGTCGCACTCAGCCGCAACCGGAATAATGCGCTCCAGGAAATATTTTAAGTTATCCCACAGATTCTCCTCTGTCAGGTTGTGGTATTCCTCCACTACAGCCTTAAGGCCGTCCTTGGTATAGCTGGAATCCCATCCTGGAAGTGTCAGGTCGCTGTCGCTGTTAAGAGGATTCACAGCATCCACCTGCTCCTGATAGTACACTAAGGAAGTGGAGCCGTCAGCCAGCTCATGGTCTAACTGGGTCCTGGTCCAGTCAAATACAGGCATGAAATTGTAGCAGATACATTTTACGCCTGCCTCCGCAACACGGCGGATGTTCTCACAGTAGTTCTCGATGTACTTGTCCCTGGAAGCCTTGCCCAGCTTTATATCCTCATGGACAGGAATGCTCTCAATCACGTCAAAGCCCAGGCCCGCATCCTCTACCTGCTTCTTAAGCTTTGCAATGCTCTCCCTGCTCCACACTTCGCCTACAGGAACATCGTATACAGCCGTAACAATGGACTGCATGCCCGGAATCTGACGGATGTTCTCCAGTGTTACCTTGTCGTCTTCCCCGTACCATCTGAATGATAATTTCATGTGTAAACTCCTCCTGATAAGTGTTGTTTTACGTTCCCTAACCTATGGTTTTATTATAACAGAAACCATTTTTCCGTCCATAGTGATACTTGCCGTCCATATTGCAAATGTTGTTGTTTCATGCTAAGATGGGGATAAAATCATGACAAACCATGTTTCCCGAGAGGAGGGACTCCCGTGAAAAAACAGCTGTCCATGGACTTTAACACACGGCAATACATGCAGTCCGGAGACTTTGAACTCTTCTATTACAATGACACTACGCTTAAATCCGTAGATGCCCATGAACATGACTACTACGAGTTCTATTTTTTCCTGGAAGGCGATGTGGAATACCACATAGGTGATAAAAGCTATCAGCTGGAATACGGGGACTGCCTGCTGATTCCGCCTGATACCCCCCATTATCCCCA
The DNA here is from genome assembly GCF_000424325.1 of [Clostridium] clostridioforme AGR2157. Lineage (GTDB taxonomy): Bacteria > Bacillota > Clostridia > Lachnospirales > Lachnospiraceae > Enterocloster > Enterocloster clostridioformis_A. The sequence continues at coordinate 129,123 of NZ_AUJR01000007.1, read as the reverse complement.
GTTCCATTCCTATGATAAACCGTACCGCAGGTTTGTATTCTGGCTGAATCAGGATTACCATAAGAAGCTGCGCCAGACCGACGAAGAGCTGACATACTGTTTTGACTATGCCCAGAGCCACCAGACCTACCGGTTCCACACAGACACCATCACCACCCAGGAGATTCAGGGAAAGCTTACCGACCTGATGGAAGAGCTTGTTGGCGGACGCTCCTTCCACCGGCTTGTCTCAGAGCTTATGGCAGTCTCCTTCCTGGTGTACGTTAACCGCCTTCTCTATGACAGCCTCCACCAGAAATCAGCTGTCTATGAAAATGTCCTGTACCTGAACATCTGTGACTACATCAACCGGCACCTGGAGGAGAATTTGAGCCTGGACAGCCTGTCGTCCTTTTTCTATGTGAGCAAATACCATATCTCCCACATATTTAAGGACAACATGGGCATTCCACTCCACCAGTACATCCTGAAAAAACGGCTTCACGCCAGCAAGAACGCCATATTGTCCGACCAGCCCATCAGCCATGTGTATCTCCAGTACGGCTTCAAGGACTACACCAGCTTTTTCAGGGCATTCAAAAAGGAGTACGGTGTTTCCCCCAAGGAGTACCGGGAGCAGCACCGCCTGCCTGAACAGCAGGATTACACCATATAAGGGGATTTGACTGACATGAATACACCCGATATCCTTTCCTTTGACACATACAGAAACTGCAGCCTCTGCCCCAGGATGTGCAAAGCCGACCGCAGCCGCGCCGCGGGCTTCTGCGGCTGCGGCGACGTCCTTACGGCTGCAAGGGCCGCCCTCCACCACTGGGAGGAGCCCTGCATCAGCGGATCTGCGGATTCCGGCGACGGCTTAGCGGCACCCGGCGGCAGCGGCACTGTATTCTTCTCCGGCTGTACCCTGGGCTGCTGTTTCTGCCAGAATCACCGAATCAGCAGCGGACATTTCGGCCGGGAGATGACCGCAAAGGAGCTGGGCCAGGCGTTCCTCCGCCTCCAGGACCAGGGGGCATATAACATAAACCTGGTGACACCCACCCAGTACCTGCCTCATATTATCTCCGCCCTGGACCAGGTACGCTTTAAGCTTACCATACCCGTGGTCTATAACTGCGGCGGCTATGAGCGGGTGGAGACGGTAAAGGCATTAAAGGATTATGTGGACATATGGCTGCCTGACTTCAAGTACTATGATAACCGTCTGGCCCAGAGATATTCCAGGGCAAAGGACTATTTTGAGACAGCCGCTGCCGCCATCCGGCAGATGATCGACCAGACCGGCGCCCCTGTTTACCAGTCTGCTTCTCCCGGACTGCTGTCAAAAGGCGTCATCATCCGTCACATGGTCCTGCCGGGACAACGCCATGACTCCGTTGCCCTGTTGGAATGGATAAGTGACAATCTGCCCCGCGGCCGGTATATGATTAGCCTTATGAGCCAGTACACTCCCTACATCAAAAACCGGGAATTCCCGGAACTAAACCGGTGTATCACATCATACGAATATGACAAGGTGGTGGATGCCGCCATCCGTCTGGGGCTCACCGAAGGCTTCATGCAGGAAAAAAGCAGTGCCAGGGAAGAATACACTCCTCCCTTTGATTTGGAAGGACTCTAAGGTATTAGGGCCGGGGGATCGGGTTTCAGAACGAAAAAAAAGCGCCTGCCTCATCCGGCTGCGCCATCCCGTCTTACTCTCCTTAAAAGCTCCCCAAACGAATAAAAACATGAAAACGGATATCGAATCCTTGACTAACCACGTTCTCAGATTACGATATCCGTCTTCTAACTATTTCGTCCATTGGACTAAACCTCTCTTTTCTGAAACAATTCTTTTAATTATTTCTGGCTTTTCTATATTAAATTGTTACACCATTCTACGTTCTGTTACTTCGCTCCTACTTCTGCATTTCTTCACTTATGTCTGATTCATTTCTTTTATTGCTTTTTCTTTACTATCCGGTATCATCTTTCGTCTAATAATACTTTCTCGTCATATCACTAAACCGAATTTAATTGTTCTGATACTCTTGAGATAGTGTTACAAATTCAATCATTCACTTGTTTATAAATGCTTCACTCAACAGTCTGTATCTTTATTGCTACTTCTTGAATTGTTTACCAACCGATTGGATTCTTGTTTCTTTAAATCAACTTCTTAAAATTACTTATCTGTTTGAGCGTTTCACTTTTGTAGATTGGTTTTTCCTGGTCTCATTTACAATTAAATTACTTTAAATTATAAATGAAACGAAATTTAAGTCTTTGGCGGTCCGTACCTCCTTTGCTTGGATTTTATTACTTGTGAACTGATTGTCTACAGTTCCTTGAAATCTTTTGTTCTCTGTTCTTTTGTTGTTTTCATTATAGTAAATGCTCCCGTATTTGTCAACACTTTTTTGATTTTTTTATTATTTATTTAGTTTATTAATATTTGAATCCATTTTATTACAATTGTTTTCGTTTTAATACACATCTTAACCTTTTATTTGTGTTAATTGTTTAAATATTCTGATTTTTTCCAAAAAAGATACCTATTCCCACCGGATACAGGTATGATTTCACCCCGGCTTCCTTTAACTGGCGGATGAGAAAATCCCCATCCCCGGTGCCGATGGCCCCCGCGTGCCATACCTCTGCCCCGCTCTTACTCAAGGCGATGGACTGGTTCAGTCCCTTGCCGCCTGAAAACACATGCATTTCTGCCGAGGACATAGTCTCCCCGCCCCTGACAAAGTGGTCCACACTATAGGTATCTTTATTCTTCCGGCACCATCTTCCCCACATCCTGGGGAATCCTGGTCAGGTCCCGCTCCACAATCAGATATATCACTGCATCCGGAGGGTTCTCCTCCAGAAGTGACCGGTCAAAGGCCTGCCAATGATAAAAGTCCACATTGGCAAAATACCTGGGCAGAAAATCCATGAGGGCTGTCCCAAAGGAATCCCGTATAACGGCAATCCGGCGCTTATCCGGCGCCCCGGATGTACTTGTATGGACAATATTCTTATCCCCGTTTACATCCTGCACCGTGGCCTCAAGGTCTTCGTGATACCCGCTTACAAGGGCAATCTGGTCATCGCAGTATTTCTCAGGCAGGTGGAACAGATTGGCCAGGTCTCCTGGGGCTCCTTTGATATAATCCACCTGCACATCCTCTATGGGCAGCGGTGTTCCTCCCAAGGCTTCTATGAGCATCTGACCTGCCGCATATCCTCCCGCGCTGTTCCAGTGAGTATCCGTCTTATAATACCACACATAATCCCGGTTCGTGTTAAAGTACTCCCTGGGGTCCAGAACCGTCACATCCGAGTGCTCCCGGATGTAATCCTCCAGCTGCCGGGGCCGGTTTCCATCCCAGACCCGCTTATATGCATCCGGCATATATTCCCTGTAGATTCCTTCCTTGTTGGGAGCAATCATCATGAGGAAGGGTATGCCCTGGCTCTCATAATATCTGGCCGCCTTTATTACCTGGCCGCCAATCCAGGCAGCGTCGTCCGGGTAAAAGGGCTGGGTTCCCAGGGCGTCATACAGGCTCATGCCCCCGGCAAAAAAGTACCAGCCATCCTTTCCCACAATCACGTCCTGGGAATCCGCATAGCCGAACAGCTTTAAGTTAATGATGGAATTCATGCTCAGAAACAGGTTCCTGAATGCCGCGTGATCATTGATATAGCTGTTGACCGCAGCCGGATACGCCTCATATGTATCCGGTGAAAACACGGGAAACTCTGCCAGGTTCCTGTTTTCCCCGGTGCCTGTCTGGCTGCTTCCCTTCACAAAGGGAAACAGCAGATTGGGTATCAGAAGCAGGGCCCAGAACCCCGCAATCATAATCTTTTTCATCATAGGTACTGCTCACTTTCCATATGGACTAAAATCTGAAATAAATAAAAGCCTGATAGGTGCTGCTGACCATGAGAAGGGTCCCCAGCAGCAAAAGCGCTGCCATCACAGCCGCATCCGCCGCGGTGATGTTCTCCTCGTCGAACAGCCGGGCCTTGAGACGGGGCATCAGCTGCTGGATGGGACCGCAGAATACCACTGCCGGAACCAGCAGAAACAGTATGCGGTTATCCGCGAAAATCCGCGGATTCCACAGTCCCTTACTGGGAATCAGCATTGCCTTTAACAGTATCTTCCCATTGTGCAGGGTATCCACCCGAAACAGCAGCCAGCCCACTGCCACTGCCGCAAGGGTATACAGATGATTCAGGAGCTTCAGGGGATTTTTTTCTAAAATCCTGCCAATCCACAGCCGTTCCGCCACAATAAGGATGCCGTAATATACGCCCCAGCATATGAAGTTCATGCTGGCCCCGTGCCACAGTCCCGTTGCCAGGAATACCAGGAAAAGATTTACGCAGGTGCGTGCCAGTCCCTTTCGGTTGCCTCCCAGGGGAATGTACAGATACTGCCTGAACCAGGTGGAAAGGGAGATATGCCAGCGCCTCCAGAACTCGCTGACAGAGGCCGACAGATACGGATAATTGAAGTTCTCCTTGTAGGTAAAGCCGAACATCCTGCCCAGGCCGATGGCCATGTCGGAATACCCGGAAAAATCATAGTAAATCTGAAAGCTGTACAGAATCACAGCCAGCCATACCGTGACCGTGCCCAGCTGTTCCAGGGGCAGGTCAAACATACGGTCCACCACCTGGCCGAACATGTTGGCAAATACCATTTTCTTCACCAGTCCGTACACAAAACGCTTGATGCCGTAGGCATGCATGGACAGGCTCTCCTGCCGGTCCCCAATCTGCGGTTCCAGCTCATGATACTTGACAATGGGACCGGAAAGTATCTGGGGAAACAAAGAGATATACAGTGCCAGACGAAACACATTTCTCTGGGCGGGATTCTCCCCCCGGAAGGTATCCGCCAGGTAGGAGATGGACTGGAAGGTGTAAAATGATATGCCGATAGGCAGCGCGATATCCCTTGGCGTAAAGCCCTGGCGCCCCAGGACGGACATGGCCAGTTCCAGGAAGAAGTTGAAATATTTAAAATACCCCAAAAGCCCCAGGTTAACCAGGATGCTCAGGACAAATACCGCCTTCTTAAGCCCTCTCCTTTCCCCGCAGCCATCCAGTGCCAGGCCAAACCCATAGTTGAGCAGGATGGAAATAATCACCAGGACCACATACCGCGGCTCGCCCCAGCTGTAAAACACAAGGCTGGCTATGAGCAGAACCCCATTCTTAAGCTTCCTCCCCGGCGAGATATTGTATATCAGGGCCAGGGCCGGAAGGAAAAACCATACAAACGTCAGTGAACTAAACAGCATATTGAGGAAAATTCCCTTTCTATCAAAGTTTATCAATCATTTATCACAGAAGTACAGGCTACATGGAGACAGCGTCCTGCCTTGGGATCTTGCGCCGTATCTTATGGAATGTCACCATATGGGCAAGGGCTGTGATGGCCCAGGAGACAGGATAGGACAGGTACAGCACGTCCAGGGAACGGTACGCCGCAAATACGGTGAATACCCAGAGCACCCTGAATCCGCATGCCCCTGTGAGGGATACAAACATGGGGATGATGGAGTATCCCAGCCCTCTCAGGCTTCCCACCATGCAGTCCATGATTCCGCACAGGAAATAGGTTCCGCAGATGATCTCCAGCCTCAGCATCCCGTAGTGCAGCACCTCAGGGTCTGAGGAATAGATATGCAAAAGCCCGTTTCCCGCGGCCACGGCTGTGAGTCCCAGAATTACGCCCACGGCCGTAACTACCCCCAGGCATATGTACATGATTTTATTAATCCTGCTGTACTTCCTGCCGCCCAGATTCTGGCTGGTAAAGCTCAGGTTGGTCTGGTACACCGCATTCATAGCCGTATAGACAAAGCCCTCAATGTTGGAGGAGGCCGTGTTCCCGGCCATGGCAATGGAGCCAAAGGAGTTGACCGAGGACTGAATCAGCACATTGGAAATGGAGAATATGGCTCCCTGCATGCCTGCGGGAAGTCCGATTTTTACGATTCGTCTCAGCTTCCTGGGGTGAATCCGCAGCTGCCTCAAATCCAGCTTCAGGGCTCCCGGAGCACCCATCAGGCTCTTCAGGACCAGAAAGGCGGAGATGTGTTCTGATATGACCGTGGCCCAGGCCACACCGTCCACACCCATTCCCAGCACAACCACAAAGAACAGGTTCAGGCACACATTCACCACGCCGGAGGCAAAGAGGAAATACAGGGGCCTCCTGGTATCCCCGATGGCCCTCAGAATGGCTGCGCCGAAGTTGTAGACCATAAGTACCGGCATGCCCAGGAAGTATATCCTCATATAGAGGACCGACTGGCCCAGGACGTCCTCAGGAGTTCCCATAAGGCGCAGCAGCGGGTTTGCCAGAAGGATTCCCAGCACCACCAGAATAAGGCCGCTTACAATGCTGGTGGTCACCGCCGTGTGGACGGTCTCGCTGACGTCCCTGTCATTCTGGGCCCCGTAATACCGGGCCACCAGCACATTGACACCAACTGAGAGTCCCACGAATACATTAATTAATAGGTTGATGAGCGAAGATGTGGAGCCCACTGCCGCCAGAGCCCCGCTGCCGGCAAAACGGCCCACCACGATGATGTCCGCTGCATTAAACAGCAGCTGCAATATGCCCGACAGCATCAAAGGAATGGAAAATAAAAGGATTTTGCCCAGAAGCGGGCCGCTTGTCATGTCAATCTCATAAGACTTTTTCATCTTCTTTTAACTCCCTGTGTCATTCTTTCTCCATGCCAATCCATGGCATATGTTCTTATCAGTTATATCACAGGACCGCGTTTTTTACAATGGGTTAAAAGGCCATGAAAACCTGCGAATTTTCTTGACATTTCCAGGCCCCTCCTTTAAAATGGAGCAAGTGATAAGGGAGTAATTGGCATGCCCCGCCCTGCCGGGCATGTAATAAGGTCAACATACTGATAGTTTCTATCTGGCTTTATTTGAAACAATGAGACTTATCTACAGCATTCCAAGGCTGTAGGTGGGTCCTTTTTTATACCACAATCCATATATTAAAACATCACCAGGGAGGAATCATTATGTCATTAGCTGAACTGTTCGTCATCGCCGTAGGTCTGTCCATGGACGCGTTTGCGGTATCTGTCTGTAAGGGCCTGTCCATGCCTAAAATGAACTGGAAGGGCGCCCTTTTGGCGGGGCTGTACTTCGGCGGATTCCAGGCCGCCATGCCCCTTTTCGGGTATTTCCTGGGCTCCAGCTTCAGCCTGGCCATACGGGCTTACGACCACTGGGTGGCCTTCATCCTGCTGGCTGTTATCGGCGCAAACATGGTAAAAGAATCCTTCAGCCAAGAAGAGGAATGTCCAAACGCGGACCTGGATGTTAAAAACATGGTGCTTCTGGCCATTGCCACCAGCATAGATGCCCTGGCCGTGGGCGTGACCTTTGCCTTCCTGAATGTTGACATCCTCCCCGCTGTATCCTTTATCGGAAGCGTCACCTTCCTTCTGTCCGTGGCAGGCGTAAAGGCAGGCAACGCATTTGGATGCCGCTATAAATCCAAAGCCGAGCTGGCAGGCGGCGCCATCCTCATCCTCATGGGATTCAAGATACTGTTGGAACACCTGGGGATTTTGTTCCGGTAAGGCATACATAAGAATACGCCAGCCCCCTTATAAAGACAGCGGGGCAGCGTCCTCTCGGAATACGCTGCCCCGCCGTCTTTTATATTATCCTTTTCCTGTCTAAAATCCTGTTCCCAGGCTCAGAAACTTAAACCGTCCCGGCCTCAGATTCTGACGCCGCTGCTATCCAGCTGGTAACCGTCAATGATGCGGTTCGTCTGCATCACTCCGTTTTCAGGGTCCATATAATACCACTGTCCCTTGTATTCCAGCCAGCCGGTCTTCATATAGCCGTCCGTGCCGAAAAAATACCACTTGTCATTAATCATGGCCCAGGATGTAAGGTATTCATCCTGATACAGATACCTCCAGCCGCGCACATCCTTGTTCCACTTGCCCAGCAGTATGTTCCGGTAGTTGCTCATGTCCTCCTCAGGAAGCAGCATGAAATACCGGCTTTCCTTTTTATCCTGATAGCAGAACTCTACAATATAACATTGATCCAGGTAGTTGTAATCCCCCTCAGCGGACCGCTCTTTTTCAACGGTCTCCGGCCGGATTACAGGGTAATGGGTTCCTTCCTTTAAGCCGTACACCGTACACTCCAGATACTTCTGGGTCTCGCCCCTATAGGTGACAAGATAATAATTCAGTGTCACTTCATTCAGGTCCACATCACTTTTGTCCTTTGTAACTGTGAACGTATCGTATTCCGATACCCTGTACCCAAGCAGATAGGACGAATATCCATCGTAAATCGTGGTCCTTCTGCTGTTAACATCCAAATGCAGGGTAACAGGCACCTCAGCCTTAAACGAGGCCGCTGCCTCTGAGACAAACGCAGCCGACACACTGAGCACTGCCGCCAGGACCAGCGCGCCTAACCGCTTAACAGACATATACCGTCTCATCCGGTACCCTCCTCTCAAACCTTTGGACTACTCATGATGACATCCAGGGTGAATTCCCGGCGCATCCGCCAACCATTATTTCAATACAATCTTCTTGAAATTCTTCTTGCCGCGCTTGACGACCATGCCATCTCCGGCAAACTGTTCCCTGGAGAATACGGCCTTGATATCCTTTACAGGATTTCCGTCCACGGACACACCGCCCTGTTCCACGTTCCTTCTGGCCTCAGAACGGGACGCTGCCAGACCGGACTTGTTAAGGATGCTTAAGATATCAATGGTTCCCTCTGTAAAGTCCTCTTCTAAAAGTTCGAAAGCAGGTATGTTCTCGGTGCTTGCTCCTGCTGCAAACAGAGCCCTGGCGCCTTCCTGTGCCTTGGCAGCCTCTTCCTCGCCGTGCACCAGCTTTGTAAGCTCGAATGCCAGTATCTCCTTTGCCTGGTTTAACTGGCTGCCTTCCCACTTATCCATCTCGTCAATCTGCTCCAGAGGAAGGAAGGTAAGCATGCGCAGGCACTTAAGAACATCCGAATCCCCCACATTCCTCCAGTACTGATAGAAATCAAAGGGTGATGTCTTCTCAGGATCCAGCCACACGGCGCCGGACTGTGTCTTACCCATCTTCTTGCCCTCGGAGTTAAGGAGCAGGGTAATGGTCATGGCATGTGCATCCTTTCCCAGCTTACGGCGAATCAGTTCAGTTCCGCCCAGCATGTTGCTCCACTGGTCATCGCCGCCAAACTGCATGTTGCAGCCGTACCGTTTAAACAGCTCATAGAAGTCATAGCTCTGCATAATCATGTAGTTGAATTCCAGGAAGCTTAAGCCCTTCTCCATCCTCTGCTTGTAGCACTCAGCCCGCAGCATGTTGTTGACGGAAAAATGAGGTCCAACCTCCCTGAGGAATTCAATATAGTTAAGGCCCATGAGCCATTTTGCATTGTTCACCATCATGGCCTTTCCCTCTGAGAAATCGATGAAACGGCTCATCTGCTTTTTGAAGCAGTCACAGTTATGCTGGATGATTTCAGGGGTCATCATGGTGCGCATATCTGAACGTCCCGACGGGTCCCCAATCATGCCCGTGCCTCCGCCAATCAGTGCAATGGGCTTGTTGCCTGCCATCTGAAGGCGCTTCATCAGGCAGAGTGCCATGAAGTGGCCTACATGGAGGCTGTCAGCTGTGGGGTCGAAGCCGATATAGAATACGGCCTTTCCCTCGTTGACCATTTTCTTAATTTCTTCTTCGTTGGTCACCTGGGCAATGAGGCCCCTGGCAACCAGTTCTTCGTAAATCTGCATGGTGATTTTCTCCTCTTCTTACTTTCTTTATTTTACCATACTTCTGCTTTCATGCAAGGGCTTGATTCTTACATTTTTTATACAGGGGCAGCCGGGGCGCAGGGGGGACCGCAGACACGGATTCCCCTTTATGAACTAAAAAAAGCCCCGCCCTTATCCAAAAGGACGAAGCCCGTAAGCCCCGTGTTACCACCTGATGTTCACAGACAGCTCACGCTGCCTGCCTCTTCGAGTACTGGCGGCAAGCTTTCAACAAACGCCCATATACTCTAGCACGATAACGGATGCAGGATCCGTCGCAGCCTACTAAGGCTGTTATCCGCAACAGCGCCGTTGGGTGCGAAGCTCAGGGATGTATTCATGACCTGCATTCCATGCGCCTCTCATCATCCGGCTGCTTTCTGTCTGTTCCTGCAGGCTACTACTTGTTCCCGTCATAGCCAATTCATGAAATTATGACTATTATAGACAGACTCTCCCGGTTTGTCAAGAGTTACTCCCAAGTCTGCCCTTCCGCTGTTTTCCCTCCCGGGCGGTGTGCAAAGGCAAGTGCAAACACAGCTCCCAGTATCAGGGTAAATCCCAGAAAATCAGGCAGCGTAAACTGGGTTCCCAGCCAGAAAAAATGCCTTATTGTCAATATTTTCGTGGGATTCACTATTTACGAATCCGGTTTTCTATACTATAATGAAGCATTGAAATGTATCTTACACCGCAGTCCGGTGTTTACATAATTGGAGGACGAAGAAATGGGATTCACATTCATCAATAAGCTGCCTACGCCGGCAGAAATCCGGGAACAATTCCCTCTGGCCCCTGAGCTGGCAGAAATCAAACACGCAAGGGACGAGGAAATAAAAAAGGTATTTACCGGTGAGAGCGACAAGTTTGTTGTCATCATCGGCCCCTGCTCAGCTGACAACGAGGAATCTGTATGTGATTACGCCGGACGCCTTGTGAAAATCCAGGAAAAGACAAAGGACAAGCTAATCATCATTCCCCGGGTCTACACCAACAAGCCCAGAACCACCGGCGAGGGATATATGGGAATGATTCATCAGCCCGATCCTGAGAAGCGGCCTGATATGTTCGAAGGAATACTGGCCATCCGCCATATGCACATGAGGGTGCTGCGGGAGACAGGTTTTTCCACCGCTGATGAAATGCTTTATCCTGAAAATATGAACTATCTCTCCGACATGATGTCCTATGTGGCAGTAGGCGCCCGTTCCGTGGAAAATCAGTTCCACCGGCTGGTAGCCAGCGGCTGCGATGTGCCCGTAGGCATGAAGAACCCCACCAGCGGCGACCTGACAGTCATGCTGAATTCCGTGGTGGCTGCCCAGCTTCCCCACGACTTTATCTTCCGCGGCTTTGAAGTACAGTGCCCCGGCAATCCTCTGACCCACACCATCCTGCGCGGTGCCGTGAACAAAAGGGGCCAGTGCAACCCCAACTACCACTATGAAGATTTGAAGCTTTTATTTGACCTGTATAACCAGCGGGGGTTACAGAATCCGGCCTGCATCGTGGACACAAACCACGCCAACTCCAACAAGCAGTATCAGGAACAAATTCGCATTGCCAAGGAAGTGCTCCACAGCCGCCGTCACTCCGGAGATATAAAGAATCTGGTAAAGGGCCTCATGATTGAGAGCTATATTGAGCCCGGCAGCCAGAAAATCGGAGAACACTGCTACGGCAAGTCCATCACCGATCCCTGTCTTGGATGGGATGATACGGAGCGGCTGCTGTATGAGATTGCGGATAATCTGGATTAACACCATAATATGACTCAAACGAAAAAATGAGCGGCAAATAGGGCTCTGCCATTCACAATCCGTTTGCATGGCAGGCCCTTTTCTATTCTGTAAATCATTCTTTTATTTCTGATTAAGCTTCTGACTTTGCCTCTATTTGATTCTGACTTCGCTTCTGACTTTAGCTCCTAGCTGGCCAGCGCCGTAATACCAAAGTATGCCAGCACAATCACGCCCAGAATGATTCTATAGTATCCAAAGAACTTAAAATCATGCTTGCGCACATAGCTCATAAGAAACTGGATGGAATAAACGGAAACCACAAAGGCAATCAGCATTCCCAGTATGGTATAGAAAATCTGCGGTCCTGTAAATGCATTCCCTGTCAGGAAATACTTCACAATTTTCAATAAACTGGCTCCAAACATAACCGGGATTCCCAGGAAAAATGAGAACTCTGCCGCTGCAGCCCTGGAACAGCCTAAGACCATGGCGCCCAGAATGGTGGAACCGGAGCGGGAGGTTCCCGGAATCAAAGCCAGAAGCTGTACCATGCCAATGAGGAACGCTGTCTTGGCTGAAATCTGTCCCACCTTGTTAAACCTTGGATTGGTACACACGCTGCTGTTCTCAAGTACAATAAAAAGTACACCGTATACAATCAGGGCCGCTGCCACCACATAGGCATTGAACAGATGGGCCTCCATCCAGTCATCCAGCAATAGTCCCAGAATGGCTGCCGGAACACAGGCAATGATAATTTTAATCCACAGGGCCCAGGTGGCATCCTTCTGCCGGCTGGTCTTGCTGGGACTAAAGGGATTCAGCTTATGAAAAAACATGACAACCACAGCCAGGATGGCCCCTAACTGAATCACCACCAGAAACACGTCCTTAAACGCATCCGGCTGGTTCAGGCGTATGATTTCATCCACCAGAATCATATGGCCTGTGCTGCTGATGGGAAGCCACTCCGTGAATCCTTCCACAATTCCCAGTACAATGATTTTTAACACTTCAACTAAACTCATAAATTCTCCTTACCGCAGACAGGCTCCATTCCCTGACGCCTAGGCATCCCGCCCGTGCAGCCATCCTGCCGCAAGGGCCCCTGCCTGCTGTACATTTTATGTATTCTTATCTATCCCTATACCTGTTTTATATATTCTCAATCTGCCAGTCAACAGGCGTAAGGCCGTGCTCTGCCAAAAATGCATTGGTCTTGCTGAAAGGCCTGCTGCCGAAAAATCCCCTGGACGCGGACAACGGACTTGGGTGGGGCGCCTCCAGGATTAAATGCCTGGGATTATTCAGCATTGCCTTCTTGGCCTGGGCCGGACGTCCCCATAAAATAAACACCATGGGCCTGTCCTGCTGGTTAAGAATGCCTATCGCCGCATCCGTAAACTTCTCCCATCCAATGTCCCGGTGGGAATTGGCCTGATGGGCTCTCACCGTGAGCACTGTATTTAACAGCATGACACCCTGGTCAGCCCACTTTTTCAGATAACCGTTATTCGGTATATAACACCCCAAATCGTCGTGAAGCTCCTGGTAAATGTTCACCAGTGAGGGAGGAATATCCACGTCCGGCTTTACCGAAAAACACAGGCCATGGGCCTGACCATAATTGTGGTAAGGGTCCTGCCCCAGAATCACTACCTTCACGTCCGCCAGCGGTGTAAATGCAAATGCGTTGAAGATATCATCGGGCTCGGGAAACACCCTTTTGGTCTCATATTCATGCTTTACTGTCTTATACAGTTCTTTATAATAGGGCTTCTTAAACTCGCTGCTCAAGGGCCCCAGCCAGTCATTGGTAATAGCGGCCATATCCTGCTTCTCCTTTTCATTCACGATATAAATTCACATTTTCATATTTTAGCATAGGAAACGGCTGGAAACAACGGATATCGACAAAATAATTGAGAAAGAGGGCTGGGAGCACAGCCTGACGAGGATGAATCGCTACATCCTTACGGCAATCCCTCTCTCCGACAGGTACTCCTTAAGCTCCCGTATCTCCAGTTCCTTATAATGAAAGAGAGAGGCGGCCAGGGCGGCGTCCGCGCCGCCCTTTGTCAGCGCATCATAGAAATGTTCCTTATTCCCGGCGCCTCCCGAAGCAATGACAGGCACGGATACATGGGAGGCTATGAGAGAGGTCAGTTCGTTGTCATATCCGTTCTTGGTTCCGTCGCAGTCCATACTGGTGAGCAGTATCTCACCCGCGCCCAGACGGTCTGCCTCCATGGCCCACTCCAGGGCATCTTTCCCCACATCCACACGTCCGCCGTGCTTGTAGATATTCCAGCCTTTTCCATCAGCCCTGCGCCTGGCGTCTATGGCTACCACCACACATTGGCGGCCGAACTTATCCGCCGCGTCGTTTATAAGACGCGGATTGTCGATGGCTGAGGAATTAATGGATATCTTATCCGCCCCCTCCCGGAGAAGCATGCGGAAATCTTCCACTGTGCGTATGCCGCCGCCCACAGTAAACGGGATGAAAACAGTCTCCGCCACCTTGCGCACCATATCCGCCACAGTACGGCGGTTGTCCGAGGATGCCGTGATATCCAGAAATACCAGTTCGTCTGCCCCTGCCTTGTCATAAGCCGCGGCTATCTCCACCGGGTCCCCTGCGTCCCGCAGGTTCACAAAATTTACGCCTTTTACCACGCGTCCGTTGTTCACGTCCAGGCATGGTATGATTCTTTTGGTAAACATATCGCCTCTCCTATCTCCTGTTTTAATTGGTATGGCGCTGCCTCCGATATCCTTTTTTCAGACAGCGCAGGACTTTCACAGTCCGATAAAATTCTTAAGAATGGCAAGGCCCGCCTTCCCGCTTTTCTCCGGGTGGAACTGACATGCAAACACATTTCCCCGTTCAACAGAAGCGTGTATCACGGTGCTGTACTCCGTGGAAGCTGCCACAATGGACTCATCCTCTGCTTTCAGGTAATAGGAATGGACAAAATAAACATAGGCTCCGTCTTCAATCCCATGAAACAGCTTTGCCTCCGGCCTTATCTTCAGTGAATTCCAGCCCATATGCGGAATCTTAAGTCCGGGATGCTCCGGTATCTTAAGTATCTTTCCCGGAAGGATGCCCAGACCCGAAACCCCCTGGCTCTCCTCACTGCTGGCAAATAAAAGCTGCAGTCCCAGGCAGATACCCAAAAATGGAGTTCCCTGGTCCACTGTCTCATGAATCACATCCACCAGACCATACTGCTCCAGCTTTCCCATGGCATCGCCAAAAGATCCCACCCCCGGCAGAATGACCTTGTCCGCTTTGAGTATCGTTTTCCTGTCCCTGGTTATGACAGGCGTTTCCCCCAGTGAAAGCAGGGCTTTTTCCACACTGCGCAGGTTTCCTGCGTCATAATCAATAATAGCAATCATATATTCAACCTCGTTCCTATGATTTAATATTTTATCATTGTAACGTGATAAAACACCCCTCTCAATCCTCTGCCAGGCCGCGGATAAAGGAAACCGAATCTGCCTGGATTCCCGCGGCCCGCTCTCCCAATTCTTTGGGCATCTGGTAAAAATTTTCATGTATCCTGTAAAATATGGATTTCTGGTTGAAAAAACCAATCTTCTCAAATGGCCACCGCATGACGGTAGGCGTCTTAAACCCCTCTCCCAGTTCCAGGATAACCAGTCTGCGGTTCAGGGTCCCTGTCTGCCATTTCTTGTATGCCTCCCACCTGGGCAGGTAGCCTTCCTCTATATAAGTCTCCGCCTCAACCGTATTGCCTGTCAGGGGAGCCTTGCAATGAGTGCAGATATCATCCGGCACCTCCCCCTCTTCCCATATATCCTTGGTACAGGCTTTGGAACACTGCCTCCAATGGATATTTCCACAGGGAGCGACCACCCGCCTGCTGTCAAAATCCGTGTCATAGACAGCTCCATCCGTCACAGTGGTAACCACATAATAATCCTTGTCCCTGACCAGACTCCATAGGGCCGCGTAAGCTTCCCGAAGCTCCTTCTGAACCTGGTCCCCCAGACAACGCCGGCGCACATCTCTTGCGTCGTCCCTTAATTTCCATTCCCCTCCGATGCCTATAAGTACCTTTTCCGCGCCGGACAGCGCCTCTAACAATTCCTTCTTCTGCTGGTCCATATCCACTTTCACTCCTGTCATTCTTAAGGCTGCCCATGAACCGAAGTGCGTCTGATATTCCGCTTCAGGCCCTGGCGCCGTCTTATGCTATCATACCATAAAACATGGCAGGCTTCAACGCTGCCTAACCCCGGATGGCCGGATGTGACCGGGACCGGGATCGCCATATGTCCCCCATGCAGGCTGTTCTTCCCGGTTGCATTTTCGCCGGACCTGCTATAAAATATAGGAAGCAAATACAGAAAAAGGAGCCTGTCAAAAGGCAGACCGGAATGGGATTCCGGCCTGGCAGCGCAGGTGAAGAGGTGAAGCATCATCATGAAATCAGCACAAGACCTGAGAAGATTACTGGAATCCATTGACCGGAAAGGGTATCCGGCCTATAAAGATACGCGGGGGTCATATGACTTTACGGATTATGTACTTTCCATCGACCATGTACAGGGAGATCCCTTTGCATCCCCTTCCAAATTAAGTGTATTTATTCCGCTCCAGAGGGCCGCCTACCCCAGCGGATATTTTGACGCCCCCCACAAGCAGACTGCCCTGGAAGATTATCTGGTCAGGCAGTTCTTCCAGGAAATCGCCAAGTACAATTTTAAAGCAAAAGGTTCCGGCAAAAGCGGCCTGATTGCCACCAGCCGGCCAGGGCCTGAGATTCTGAGCCGGACAGCCTGCGAATGCAGCCCTAAGGGCATAACGGCACGCTTTGAGGCAGGTTTTCCGGCCAATGGCAGGACCATCAATTCCGGTGAACTGATTAAAATTCTGTTTGACTTCCTGCCGCGGTGTGTCAAAACCGTATTTTACTATAAAAACAGGCCTGCCCAGGAGGTAAAGGCCGTGTCAGACCTGGCGGAAGACCAGCGTTTCATCCGATGTAAACTGGAACGCCTGGGACTGGTCTCCTTTGTGGCAGACGGTGCCATCCTTCCCAGGGAAAGCGGCATTTCCAGCCGGCCCATGAAGGGCAGCGTGCCCTTCCAGTCACCGGATTCCCTCAGAATGGAATTAAACCTTCCTCATCATGGCAGAATCACCGGCATGGGACTTCACCGGGGCATTACCCTGATTGTGGGAGGCGGATATCATGGCAAATCCACCCTGTTAAAAGCACTGGAGTCCGGCGTCTATAACCATGTGGCCGGGGATGGACGGGAATTTGTTATCACTGATTCCACTGCCATGAAGCTGCGGGCAGAGGACGGCAGAAGCGTCCAGAATGTGGACATTTCCCTGTTTATCAACGACCTGCCCAACAAAAAGGACACCCATTGCTTCTCAACTGAGGATGCCAGCGGCAGCACCTCCCAGGCAGCCGCTGTCATCGAAGGGATTGAGGCCGGAAGCCGTGTCTTTCTGATTGACGAGGACACCTCCGCCACCAACTTCATGGTCAGGGATGATCTGATGCAGAAAATCATCAGCCGGGACCAGGAGCCCATTACCCCATTCATTGAGAGGGCCAGGGATTTGTATGAAAAATCAGGCATTTCAACTGTTATGGTGGCAGGAAGTTCGGGAGCTTATTTCTATATTGCAGATACCATCCTCCAGATGGACTGCTATGAACCACTGGACATCACGGATAAGACCAAGGCCTTCTGTTCCGGCTACGGCGTTGAGCCCATCACCTCTGCCCCTGGCTTTCTTCTTCCGTCCGGGGGACGCAGACTGTTAAGCAATAAAGGCGGTTCCCAGACTGCATCGGGAAATTCTGCTGCCGAAAGCAGGGGAAATTACAGAGGCAGGGGGCCCCGGGGCGGCGGCCGCGACGAGCGCATCAAGGTCAAGGTATATGGAAAGGATTCCCTGCAAATTGGCAAGTCCCCTGTGGACCTCCGTTTTGTGGAACAGCTCATTGACTCTGAACAGACCAATACCCTGGCACAGATGCTGCGCTACTGTGTGGAACACCAGCTGCTTGAACGGTACACGGTAAAGGATACGGTCTCCATGCTGCTTAAGGAGATACAGAAAGGCGGGCTGGCAGCCGTGGGCGACAGCTCCTACGCGGCCTGCGGCCTTTCCATGCCGAGGATCCAGGAGATATACGCCTGCATCAACCGCTACCGCAATTAATCCCTGCAAAAATCAGTATCATGGTTTTATTAAAAACAGCGCTTCCTCTGCCTGCAATGGCAGCTGGGCGCTGTTTCCTTTTACTTCGCTACTGTTTCTATTTTCTTAGTCCGTTTCCTCTAATATTCCTTTCCATCCAGAATCTCCAGATAGTCCTTCAGGTTCTTCTCCAGCAGTGCGGGCGTGTCCAGGTTATAGGGACATTTTCCCTTGCACTGGTTGCAGTGGAGGCACTGTTCAATTTTCTTCATTTTCTCCTGAGCGTCCGGTGTCAGCCAAGCCGCGGAAGGAGCCCTGCGTATCATAAGGGACATCCTGGCACAGTTGTTGATTTCAATACCCACGGGACATGGCATACAGTATCCGCAGCCTCTGCAGAATTCTCCCAGGAGCTCTTTCCTGTCCTTATCAATCAATGCCCTTATCTCATCTGTCATCTGAGGCGGATTCCCCACGTAAGACAGGAATTCATCCAGCTCCCTTTCTCTCTGAACGCCCCAGATTGGAAGCACATTGTCAAACTGGGCTAAATATGCGTAGGCTGCCCGTGAATTATTGATAAGACCGCCGGATAATGCCTTCATGGCAATGAACCCCATGCCTGCCTCCCCGCACCGCTCCACCAGTTCCAGGTCCTTATCCGTGGCCAGATAACAGAATGGAAACTGCAGTGTCTCATAAAGGCCTGAATCAATTGCCTCCATTGCCACTGACAGCCTGTGGTTGGTGATTCCTATGTGGCGTACCTTGCCCTGCTCCTTAGCCTCCAGCACGGCTTCATAAAGTCCGGTGCCATCTCCCGGCTTTGGACAGAAGGGCGGATTATGGAATTGATAGAGATCCACATGGTCTGCCCTCAGGTTTTTCAGGGAAATCTCCAGGTCCTCCCAGAATTTCTCTGCTGTCTTTGCGGCTGTCTTGGTTGCGATAAACACCTTATCACGTATTCCCTCAAGCGCGGCTCCTAACTTCTCCTCGCTGTCCGTATAATTCCTGGCTGTGTCAAAGAACGTGATTCCTCCTTCATACGCCTTTTTTATAAGGTATACCGCGTCCTCCTCCGGTATTCTCTGGATAGGAAGGGCCCCAAACCCATTCTTGTTCACAGTTATACCTGTTTTCCCCAAAGTGACTTCCACCATCTTATGTACCTCCTTCAAGCCTGCTGTTTTTTATCATTCTACCATAAAACAGCTGTCATCTACAACATGAGGACTCAAACAAGCATAAATTATAAGGCAAAAAATAAGAACGCTCAGTTTACAGGCGTCCTTATCTTTATATGGAATTGCCGTGTATACAGGATTACGTGTCTCATGCACTGAGAGTCATGTCTCCTCCTGCCAGCATTTCTTTTAAATCATCCATGGTCATGTCCCGTTCCTTCAGCATCTCGTTGACCACCTTGAATTCCTCCAGCTGGATATGTTCCCTAAGTTCCTTTTCCTTTTCTCTCATGGTTTCCAGACAGCTTTCATACTGTGCTATGGATGCTTGTACATCCGCCAGCTCTCCCTGCAGTTTTTCAACCGGTGACTTTCTTATTCCCCGTGCCATAATCATGCGCTCCTTTTCTTTTTGATAATATCTGGTCTGAATCTGCTTCCGGGTATCAGATCGGAGGACAGGTCCATTTATTACCAGTATATGTAAGCAAATTTCAAAATATACATAAGCTGTTTAAAATACTCTGTAGGTTAAGGTACGCTGACCCGGGTCAGGTCAGACTCTGCTTCCGGCCGGTAAATCCGTGGAATCAGCTAAAGCTCATCCAAAGAGTTCATCCAAAGAGACACAAACATCTTTCCAGCTACTCGTTTTTTGGAAAAATTCATGGTATAATACTTCCATGTGCCGCCATGCTGCATTCCGGGGCTACTACCAGAAGATGGAGACCAGATGGGCTGTGTGCACCATTCCAACTACATCCGCTGGATGGAGGAGGCAAGGGTAAACCTTATGGAACAAATGGGCTGCGGATATAAGGCCATGGAAGCATCCGGCATCATGAGCCCGGTTCTGGAGGTACACTGCCAGTACAGGTCCATGGTTATCCCCATCTGAAAATATGATTATTACAAAGACAGGAAGGCTGACTAGTTTATGACAAAATCAAAGAATATCCGA
This sequence comes from [Clostridium] clostridioforme AGR2157, assembly GCF_000424325.1. Taxonomy (GTDB): domain Bacteria; phylum Bacillota; class Clostridia; order Lachnospirales; family Lachnospiraceae; genus Enterocloster; species Enterocloster clostridioformis_A. Next base: position 109,196 of record NZ_AUJR01000007.1, on the reverse strand, counting down.
ATATTGATAATATCCATTTTATGTGCAATATCTCTTTTGCTGGGAGGATGCGCGGATTCATCCCCCTCTCTTTTACCGGATAAGGGTTCCTCCATAACCGCACCATCCGGGTCCGGACTGGATGTACATTTTATTGATGTGGGCCAGGGCGACAGTATACTAGCCGAATCAGACGGACACTACATGCTTATTGATGCAGGTGAAAATGACCAGGCCGGCACCGTAATCTCTTATCTAAAAGCAGAGGGAGTGACAAAACTGGATTATGTGATTGGCACCCATCCCCATTCGGACCATATCGGCGGCCTGGACAAGGTAATCGATACCTTTCCCGTAGACAAGGTCTTCCTGCCTCCTGTGGAACATACCACCAAAACCTTTGAGGACGTACTGGACTCCATTGCCTCCAGAGGACTTAAAATCACCAAACCCAAGCCCGGGGACTCCTATGATTTGGGAAACGCCTCCTTCACCATACTCTCCCCGGTAAAAGACTACGGCAAAGACCTGAACAACTGGTCCGTGGGAATCCGCCTTACTTACGGCGATAACAGCTTTGTCATGTGCGGTGACGCAGAGAACCAGGCTGAAGAAGATATTTTAAACAGCGGCGCAGTGCTAAAAGCAGATGTTCTGAAGGCAGGTCATCACGGCAGCAGCACCTCCACCAGTAATGCATTTCTGAAAAAGGTATCTCCCTCCTGGGTGGTAATCCAGTGCGGAAAAGGCAACTCCTACGGCCATCCCCATAAGGAAACCATGGAAAAGCTTAAGAAAGCAGGCTGCCAGATACTGCGCACGGATGAGGAGGGGACCATTACCGCATTCAGTGACGGCAAGACAATTACATGGAGTACCGGCAACGGCACGGTCCGCGACAACAGCAACGCTAACAGCGCCGTCAATAATACCGCCGATATCCCGGACACTGACAACGGGGCCGCGGCTGAAAATGAGTCCGGCAACAGCTCCACTCTCTCCAGCTATGTCATAAATACCAACACAGGCAAGTTCCACCGCCCCGACTGTGCCTCTGCCACCCAGATGAAGTCTGAGAACCGCAAGGACGTGACGGCATCCAGGGATGAACTGGTACAGGAGGGATATGAACCCTGTAAACAGTGTAAACCTTAAACCAAACACAATATGAGACATTCTGTAAATACTGTCTCTTACCCCAAACCCACAGAAAGGAGTTTCTATATGAAATATATCATCGACCGGCTGGAAGAGGGTCTGGCCATATGTGAAACCGAATTAAGGAAACGCATCTGCGTTCCCGTCAGCCATCTTCCAAAGAATATTAAGGAAGGCGACGTGCTAAGAGAAGAGGAAGGCAGGTTTTCCCTGGATTCCGAAGAAACAGATAAAAGACGGCGTGAAATGAAAAAGAAGCTTATGGATCTATTTGAGTAAAATCAAAAAATGACAAACGGCTGCGGGCCCGCATTGACTGCCAATGCGGGCCCATTTTCTTGTTATGTTCCTGTCATACTTCCACCGTTTCATCCCGCCTCTACCTGTTATCCGGCGATATCATCTTCCCATCCTGGTCAAACTGGTATTCCTTTCCATCAATCACGCAGGTTCCGACGGCCATCTTCCCGTCTGTTCCCAGGTAATAGAGCGAACCATTTTCCCCGTACCATCCGGTCCGCATGTTTCCGTCACCGTCAAAACAGTACCATACGCCGTCAATCTGCTTCCAGCATCCAATCAGCCGGGTTCCGTCCTCGCAGATATAGTTCCAGTATGCCCCATTCTTGTGCCAGCCCGAAGTACCGGAAGCTGCCCCTGCCCCGGAAGCTGCCCCTGCCCCGGAAGCTGCCCCTGCCCCGGAAGCTGCCTGGACCGCAGCCTGAGCCTGTGTCTGGGTACTTTCCCCACCTCCTGCATAGGGACACACTCCATTGGGATGCAGATGTGCCGGATGACCTTTGCAGTGGTAATGATAGCTTCCCAGCCCGCTGGCATTCTTGTTATCCCGGTGTCCTCCGCTGGCATCTGTTCTGCCTGAATGGGCCTGGGCCTCCATTCCCCATGGGGCCTGTCCCGTCATTCCGGCGCCTCCGGCCAGAAGAACTCCGCTCATGACCACTGCCAGCCATACCTTTACTGTCCGTTTCATCTCATTACCTCCCGATTTCATTTTTAACTCTATTATACCATAGTTCCATCTGTATGTAACATCATATTTCAGCCCTTTCCAGGGGATTTTCTCATTTTCAGGCCATTTCCGGCATAAAAAAGTGATGGAAGCACTTGCACGTTTTTCCCAATGATGATACCATAAGAAACATATGTAATGAAATCAACTAGTTTGGAGGTTTTTAAGATGGAACTAATCATACCTAAGGATTACAACCCCCGCCTCTCCATACGGGAGACGCAGGACGCAATCAAATACATACGCGATACCTTCCAGAAGGAAATGGGAAGGGAGATGCATCTTGAACGTATCTCCGCTCCCCTATTCGTGGAAAAGAGCAGCGGACTTAATGATAACTTAAACGGCACCGAGCGCCCTGTTTCCTTTGACATGCTTGGGCTTCCCGGGGAGACCCTGGAGGTGGTGCACTCACTGGCAAAATGGAAACGTATGGCCTTAAAGGAATACGGCTTTAAACCAGGCGAGGGCCTTTACACCAACATGAACGCCATCCGCAGGGATGAGGAGCTGGATAACCTTCACTCCTGTTATGTGGACCAGTGGGACTGGGAGCGTGTCATTACTAAGGAACAGCGCAGCCTGGACACCTTAAAGGATACGGTGCGGGAGATCTTCAAGATCATCAAGCACATGCAGCATGAGGTGTGGTATAAATACCCGGAGGCCGTTAAACACCTGCCAAAGGATATCTACTTTATCACCAGCCAGGAACTGGAGGACCTGTATCCTGATAATACTCCTAAGGAAAGGGAAAATCTGATTACCAGGGAGCACGGGTGCGTGTTCCTGATGCAGATAGGCGACAAACTGGCCAGCGGCAAGCCCCATGACGGACGTGCGCCTGACTATGACGACTGGAAGCTGAACGGCGATATCCTGTTCTGGTTTGAGCATTTGCAGTGCGCCCTGGAAATCTCCAGCATGGGCATCCGTGTGGATGAGGCTGCCCTGGAAGACCAGCTGAAGAAGGCAGGATGTGAAGACCGCCGCAGCCTTCCCTATCATAAAATGCTTTTAAACGGCGAGCTTCCCTACACCATTGGCGGCGGTATCGGACAGTCACGTCTTTGCATGCTGCTTTTGGACCGCGCCCATATCGGTGAAGTACAGGCCAGTATCTGGCCCAGAAAAATGCGCGATATCTGCGGGGAGAACAAGATTTATCTGCTGTAGCCATTGGCTGGGAGTGTATTATGGAATCAATCTCAATCTTTTTTATCATCGAAATAATCGGTACCGTGGCCTTTGCGTCATCCGGTGCCCTGGTAGCCATCAAACAGCGGCTGGATTTGTTGGGAGTGGTGGTCCTTGGCGTCACCACTGCCGTTGGCGGCGGAATGCTCCGGGACATCATACTGGGAATCGTCCCGCCCAGCCTGTTCATGAACCCGGTTTACGTGTACACGGCCTTTCTCACGGCCATGGTGCTCTTCATCCTGGTCTGGCTGAACCAGCAGATACTGGAAAGCCGGTATATCTCGGCCTATGAGAAGATGATGAACCTGTTTGATGCCGTTGGACTGGGAGCATTCACAGTGACGGGCATCAACACCGCGGGGACAGCCGGTTACGGGGAATATCATTTTCTCTCCATCTTTCTGGGCGTCCTCACAGGCGTGGGCGGCGGTATCCTGAGAGATATACTGGCAGGACAGTCCCCGTATATCCTGCGCAAGCATGTATATGCTTCTGCCTCCATTGCCGGGGCCATATGCTATGTCTGCCTGGGCGGCTGGCTCTCCAGGGACGCCTCCATGATATTGAGCGCAATTCTGGTAGTGCTCATCCGCCTTCTGGCGACAAAGTACAACTGGAACCTTCCCACCGCATACCATACTAAGAACAAATAAAGTGAAAAAGGCCCAGGTCCCAATCATTGTACGAACCAATGTACTGATGATTACGGCCTGGACTTTTTTGTCATGCGCTTGTGTAACTCACCTCTGCTGCTGCAGATACTTCGTAATGCTTCTTTGGAATATCTTCATACTGCTGTCCACATTCCTGTTTTCCATGAGTATCTTTGATACTTCCCCGTCCGCCAGGCTCATAACCTGCTCATACTGCTGGAATTTGGGCTCTATGACTCCATTTTCAATTACATTGTAAAGCAGGCTGCTGTTGATGACCTGCTCTCCCTCATCCATGTCCTCCTGTATGATGGCAGCTGCCTGGGCGGAGCCGGTAACGCTTTTGAGCACAGACACGCCCTGGGAATACCGGAATATGTCCATCTGCATCTCCTCATTTCCGGTCAGCTGTTTCAGAAACTCCCACGCCAGCTTTTCATGCTTTGTATTGCTGTTGATTCCCATGAGAAGGGAATCGACCCTGGAACGGTTCTCCCCCTCCTTGCCCGCGGGAAATGTGATGCAGTCCCACTGGAACCTGGTGTATTTCTTAATCCGGTAAGGATATGTCTTATAGGTCCTGTACTCCGCAAAGGTCAGGGGCATGAAAGCCACGTTCCCCTTGTTGAAATCCTCCTGGGTCACGCTCTGCCCCTGGTTAAGGTCATTAAGGCGCTTCATGTATTTAATGGCATCCAGGACATGGGAGTCTGTAAAGGGCAGTTGCTGCTGGTCCCCGTCATAAAACCTTCCCCCGCTGGTGTAGACCGCGTTTCTCCAGCTGTAATTATAGGTTCCGAACTGGTCCAGCAATCCATCTCCGTTTACATCCTTTGTTATCTTCCGGCAGATTTCATACATGTCGTCCCAGGTCCAGTCCTCCTCCGGCACCTCAATCTGCTCCTTGGCCAGAAGGGACTTGTTGACAAATAAAAGGACCGGAACCGTTTCATAAGGAAGGGCGCACTGGTGTCCGTCGTACTTTCCCGCATCCAGGGCAGTGGTGAAAAAATCATTCCGGTCAAATCCGGCGTCGTGCTCGATGAGCTCGTCCAGGTTTTTCATGACTCCCAGGGACGCATACAGGTTAAAATCCGTATCAGGCACCATAAACACATCCGGCATCTTTCCCTCTAAAAGCTTTCTGGCGCACCACTCCGAGTAATCCTCCTTGCTGATTCCGCTGTAGTAGTGTATCTTCACCCCGGGATGCTCCTCCTCGAACCTTGCGATTGCCTTGTCCATGATGACAAAGCTGCTGGCACTGGCCACGTCCCAGTTGCTTCCCGTGAACATGCCGAATTCCAGGACAATCTCCTTCTCATGGTACTTATATACACATCCAAGCAAGCCCACAAGGAGGAACACGGCTGTTCCCAACCCCATTGTCCATTTCCATCCCTTCATCCCAATCTCATCCTTCCTTCTGCCAGCCTCTTGTCTTCCCCCTGCCCGCGTACTCTGGTCCGGTCAAATCTCAGGTACCCAGCCGCTTTCTTACGTTGGTCTGGACAGCCCAGATTGCCAGCTGGGTGCGGTCCCTCAAATCCAGCTTGTTCAGTATGGTGCTGAGATAATTGCGCACCGTTCCCTCTGACAGCCTAAGGGCCTCCGCTATCTCCCTGTTGCTGGCTCCCTTTTCCACCTGGGCTATGATTTTCCATTCTGTCTTTGTGAGCTCGTCCACATTCTTATCGCCCACAAGTATGGTGTAATCCGCCTGGGCCATCTGTGAAAACAGCCTCAGCACCTTGGTGGCAATATCCGGGTTAATCATAGCCCATCCATTGTACACAGTGGTGATGGCATTGGCCAGTTCATCTATGGACACGCCTTTTAACAGGTATCCGCTGGCACCGTACTTCAGGGCATTGTAGACGTACTCGTCATCGTCAAACGTGGTGAGTATGATAATTTTAATCTGAGGATAATTTTCCTTGATGATTTTCGTGCACTGCACACCGTCCAGCTTGGGCATCCGTATGTCCATCAGTATAACATCGGGTTTGTTCTTCCTCACACAGCGGATGACCTCCTGCCCGTTGGATGCCACATCCGTAACCATTATATCCGGCCTGCTGTTGAGCACAATCTGCAGGCTCTGGCGAATCAATTCCTGATCGTCGGCAATCAATACTTTAATCATAAGTCTCCCCCCATCGGATTGGTATTCTTGCATTTACAGTAAATCCGTCGCTGCCGTCAAATGTAACAACGCCGCTCAGCATCTTAATCCTCTCCTTCATATGCTTTGTCCCGAATCCGCTCTTTATCTCCTTACACCCGATTCCATTGTCCTTGATTTGCAGAAGGATGTCCGTATCCTCCTTCTTTATGGTAATCCATATCTGGCTGGCATGGCCATGGCGCAGGGCGTTGGTGATTCCCTCCTGGATGACCCGGTAAATGGCGTTTTCCTCGTCCTCATCAAATTTCAGGTTCTTTACCTGGCAGTCAAAATACACCCTTGCGCCGGACACAGCGTTCATGTCCGCTACCATCTTGCTGATGGCGTATTCCAGGCTGAAGCGCTCCAGGGCGTCCGGGCGCAGCTGGCTGACAGAGCGCCGTATTTCCTTAATACCGTCCCTTGTGACCTTGGAAATAAGCTCCAGCTGGTCCTTTGTCTGCTGGGGCGACGTGCCTATTGTGGCCAGACAGGCGTCTATGCCTGCGGCGATTCCGGTCAGGGTATGGCCCAGGGTATCGTGGATTTCCCTGGCCAGGCGGTTCCTCTCCCTTGTCTCTGCCATCTTCTCCGCCATCACGGAATACTCCTGAAGCTGCTCATTCACGTCCTGAAGCTGCTCGTTGAGGGCGTGTATCTCGTCCAGATTTCCCTGCTGCTGGTTGATGATGTTCACACAGTACACCACGAACATGATTACATTCAGGGATACCAGGATATTATAGCAGCTGAGCAGATACTGCTGGGTGGATGCATTGTAAAATGAGATATAATCCTGTATGGAATACAGGCGGTAGGAAATGGAAAGCAGTTCGTAATCAGCCAGGATGAAGCTGCCGATTGCCACTGCCGCCAGAAAATACCTGGATTTCCCGTTCTTGGCATAGAGAATTACATTGGAAAACACCAGCAGCAGAATTCCGTTGTAATTAAAATTCAAAAGTATGATGATGGCAAAACAAATAGCAAAATCAGCCACAAGGCTAAAAAGAATCACCTTGCTGTTGTCCGGAAACAGCCGGTCCCGCACAAACATGCTGCCTGCCAAAAGAGCCAGAAGAAGGGCGCAGATCCAGATGTTCCGGTAAGGGTACCAGACAATGGCCTGGATGCCGCTTAAAAACTCCCTGGCAACATAGCTGCGCCGTATATTTTCAATTGTGGCATATATAAATATGCTGATTCCCATTACGGATACCACATTAAGCGCCAGAATTCCCAGCTGCAGGATGCGTACCCGCCTGTTATCCATATTCGTATCCATCTACTCACTGCCACCCGTCTATCTCAAACTCATGGAGATTGTCCCTCGTAATCATGGTGCTGGGCAGGCTTATGTATTTCTCCACCGGATCCCCGTCCAGGTATCGGTAAGCAGTCTCAGCCGCCTTCCTGCCTATGGACCTTGGGCTCTGGGCGCTGGTTCCTGTCACATAGCCCACATCCAGAATTGCCTTGAAATCCGGAGAGCCGTCAATTCCGTAAATCAGGACGCCCTCCTCCCTCCTGGCCTGCTGCAGGGCTGCCAGAGCGCCCAGGGCCGTGGGGTCATTGCCTCCCAAAATCACGTCAAAGCTGATGTCCCGGCGCAGGAGGTCGGCCATCACATGGGAGGACACCTCAATCTCGCCTGCCGCAGCTTCCCTGTATACCACCTGGTAATTGTCATTGTCCGCTATGGTGTCCAGAAAGCCCTGTTCCCTATTGGTAATGGAGGTCTGTATGGGATTGTTGAGGATGACGATTTTAGCCTTGTCCTTTCGTTTCATCATATCCAGGGCGCAGAGCTGGCCTGCCTGGTAGTTATCCGTCTCTATAATGGAAATCACGGAATCCCTGTCCTTCACCACCGTATCCACATTGATGATGCCGACTCCTGCCTCTCTGCATGCATCCAGGGCCGGCTGTACCTTTTCCCAGTCCACGGGATTTAAAAACAGCATCTGGATGCCCTCGTCTATCATCTCCTGAATCTGCTCGTTCTGCTTTTCCTGGTCCTGAAGGGGGTCCCGGGTGAGAAGGATATCGCCGTTGGCTTCCACCACCTCTTCAATCCCCTCATTGAGTACATCAAAATACGGATTATTCCTGGTCATATAGGTGGCCCCGAACAGCCTGGCCTCATGCTGGCGCCCGCTCCCGTCCGCATGGCCGCAGCCCTCCAGCAGGAGCATAATGCCCGCTGTCAGGATTAACAAACCTGTCCCTATCTTCATCTGGTTCCCGCCTCTCTATCCTTGCCTTCATTTCCTTGCCTTCATTTCCTTGCCTTCATTTCCCGGCTGCCTGGTCATATCCCCGGCCCGGTCCTTTCCCATTATACCGCAAACAGGCGCATCTGTAATATTTCATAGGAACTTTTTGCAAAACATTGACTTCGACAAAAAGCGCCCCACTGCCGTGAAACGCTTTTGCCGTAAACCAGGCTTTATTCCGCCTTTTTGTTTCTTAGGTAATCCACAAAAACAGCCAGGAGAATAACGGTTCCCTTTACAACGTACTGCCAGAAGGAATTGACATTCAGCAGATTCAGGCCGTTGTTCAGCACGCCGATAATCAGGCCGCCTATGATGGTGCCGCCGATTTTGCCGGAGCCGCCTGCCATGGAGGTACCGCCCACCACAACGGCCGCAATGGCGTCCATTTCGGCTCCGTCTCCTGCCGTGGGCTGGCCGGAATACATACGGGATGCCAGGACCACTCCGGCAAGTCCTGCCATGATTCCCGAATAGGTATGTACCAGGAATTTTACCTTGGCCGTGCTGATGCCTGAGAATCTGGCTGCCTGGGAATTGCCGCCCACTGCGTAGATATGGCGCCCCAGCTTTGTCTTATTCATGATAATGGCCGTGATAATCAGCACCACTGCCAGAAGTATGACTGGAGTGGGGACTCCGCCCACGTACCCGGCTCCCAAAAACTGCCATTCCTTTGTGACCACCCGCACGGGTGAGCCGCCTGTATATACATAGGCCAGTCCCTTTGCGACATTCATGGTGGCCAGGGTCACGATAAACGGCGGTATGGTTGTCTTTGATATGACCACGCCGTTAATCATGCCCACCACGGTGCCCACCAGTACGCCGCCCAGAACGCCCGCTGCTATGGGAAGGCCGTAGCGTGACACACAGCCGGCTGCAAAGCAGCCTGAAAGGGCGATGATGGAGCCCACGGACAAATCAATGCCCCCCAGGATAATGACCATGGTCATGCCGCAGGCCAGGAACAGGTTGGACGATATCTGTCTCAGTACGTTGAATATATTTTTCTGGGTCAGAAAGGAGCCGCTGGTCTTTGGGAACACGGATAAGAAAATACACAAAATAAGCAGGGCCCCGATGATGCCGATATTATCCTTGAAATATTGTTTTACATTTTTCTGCAATCTGGTTGTCATTTGACTTTCCCCCTTTTCTTACTTTGCCGCCAGCTTCATGATTTGTTCCTGGGTGACGCATTCCTCATGGCTGAAGCACCCGGTTATACGGCCGTCGCACATGACATAGACCCGGTCGCTCATGTTGAGAATTTCAGGCAGTTCTGACGATATCATGATGATGGACATGCCTTTCTTCACCAGCTCATTCATAATTGCGTATATCTCAGACTTGGCACCCACGTCCACGCCCCTGGTGGGCTCGTCCAGAATCAGTATCTTAGGGGCGGTGGCCAGCCATCTCCCAATCATTACCTTCTGCTGATTGCCGCCGGACAGGTTCCCGATAAGCTGTTCCTGGGACGGAGTCTTGGTATCCATCATCTCGATGTACTGCCGGGTAATCTCTTCCTCCTTGTCCGCATCCACCCATATGCCCTTTATGAAGCTTTTCAGCACCTCGATGGTGGAGTTAAACCGGACGCTCTGCACCTTATACAGTCCCTCCTGCTTCCGGTCCTCAGGCACCAGGGCAATACCGAACTTCATGGCATCAATGGGAGATTTGATGGCTGCCTTCTTTCCTTCCACGCTGATGTCACCCGTGTAACCGGGCGTCAGTCCGAAGATACACTTCATGGTCTCGCTCCTTCCGGCGCCTACCAGCCCCGCAAAACCGATGATTTCCCCCTCACGCAGTTCAAAGCTGGCCCCTTTGACCATCTTCCCGTCTGCAATGTTTTCACATTTTAAAACAACCCTGCCGGGCTCCATGTAATCCCTGGTGTAATACTTGGTCAGCTCCCGGCCCACCATCATGGCAATGAGATGGTCCCTTGTTGTATCCTTCACCGCCTCGGTTCCCACATAGGTTCCGTCTCTCAGCACGGTCACCCGGTCGCAGATCTGCTCCAGCTCGTCCATCTTATGGGATATATATATGATTCCCACGCCCTTTTTTGTGAGCTCCCGCATGGTGCTGAACAAAAATTCCACTTCCTTGTCCGATATGGATGAAGTGGGCTCGTCCATCACGAGAATCCTGGAATGATAGGAAATGGCCTTGACGATTTCCACCATCTGCTGCTGGGCAATGGTAAGGTCCTTGACCAGCGTCCCCGCGTCAATGCTCATGTGATATGTGTCCAGAAGCTGCCGGGCTTCCTTTTCCATGGTCTCATGGCTGACCCAAAGCCCCTTTGACGGCTCCCTGCCAAGAAAGATATTTTCCGCCACAGTCATGTGAGGTACCAGTACCAATTCCTGATGAATAATGGAAATGCCGTTGCTGTGAGATGCATTTACCCCGTCAATGGTTACCTTTTTTCCGTCAATAAAAATCTCGCCCTCTTCTGCGATGTAGATGCCGCCCAGAACCTTAATCAGCGTGGATTTACCTGCTCCGTTTTCACCGAGCAATGCGTGGACCTCGCCGGCCCTCAGTTCCAGGTCCACCCCCTGAAGCGCCTTGACTCCCGGAAATGATTTGTGGATGTTCTTCATTTGAAGCAGAACTGTTTCACTCATAATCTCACCTGCCTGTTCTTCTATTCATATGGTTCCTGACAGAGTTTCCTGCCGTACTTTTCTATTTTGGTCCTGTCAGATAAAAAGTGCCTGGCCCCCGCGAGGGCCCAGCACTTTTCAGACTAATCTCTTACTGCCATCCATCTGTGCCATACTTATCTACATTTTCTGCTGTAATAAGGAAGGTTTCTACCGGATATCTTGATTCGACCTTGTCGCCGTTTAAATATGTATACATGATATTCACTGCGGACTGTGCAATCTTAACAGGAGACTGTGCGCCGCTTCCTTCAATCAGGGATTCCCCGGAAGCCATCTCTGCCTTGATGTCAGGAGAGCCGTCCACGCCGTAAATCATACAATCTGTAAGACCTGCTGCGTTGGCTGCCGCCAGTGCTCCCAGTGCAGTGGGGTCATTGCCTCCGAAAATAGCAACCACATCGCCGTGAGCCTGCAGCAGATCCTCTGCGATACCCATGGAAACCTCCAGATTGCCTTTGGCATCCTGCTGTGCAACGATATTAAAGCCCTTTCCCTCAATTGCATCTAAAAATCCGTTTGTTCTGTCCGTAACGGAATTCATGGTAGGAGAATCCAGTACAATGATATCCCCGCCGTCCGGGCATTTCTTTACAAGGTCCTCGCCGCATACCTTGCCTGCGTTATAGTTATCGGATCCGGTGTAGGAAATCAGGTAGGACATATCCGCCACCTCTGTATCAAATCCCACGATGGGGATTCCTGCTTCCTTAAGCTGGTCCAGGGCCGGAAGGATTCCCTCTGCCTCTGCCGGATTCATGAACATGGCGTCAATATTCTGGGAAATCAGATCCTCTACCTGGGTAATCTGAAGAGTAACATCATTGGCAGGATCCACTGCAATCAGCTCGTCGCCGTTGGCCTCAGCCATTTCCCTCATCCTCTTCTCAATGGTGACAAAGAACGGGTTGGTTCCATCCATACATGTATAGCCGAACTTGTAATGCTTGTCCGGGTCCTTCTTCTTCACATCAGCAGACGCCATATCGGCCGCTGCCGGCGCTGCCGCCTCTGTGCCTTCCTTGCTCTCCTCTGCCTTATCAGGCTCAGCGGCCGCCTCCTTGGCTTCCTCTGTGGTCTGGGCCTGGGTTGGCGCCTCTGCGGCGGCTGCCGTTGTCTGGGAGTCCCCGCTGCCGCACCCTGCCAGGGCGGATCCTGCCATTGCTGCGCACATCATTACTGCCAACAGCTTCTTAGTACTTTTTTTCATAAGTTACCTCCTTTTGCAAAATGTTTTGTTGTTTTTGCTGTAATCAAATCTTATCACGCTTTCCTTTTTAACACATGTGCACAATGTAATCATTTTTATATGACATTTGTCATATTTTCCATCATCACTTTTGCTGTTTTCCATTCTGCCTCCGCAAATTTTCATCGTTTTGCACAACTGTCTGCTGGGGGGTACTCATTGCACAGCAGACGCAGGGGCGGCTCATCCTCCTCTATGACCGGAAAACGGCCTGCCGGCAGATAGAATCGGTTGTCCCGGTTATCGTCATTGCACATGGATACCTCTCCCAACAGCACGGGCCCTGTGCCCGGCTCCAATTGGAAATCGTGATACAGATAGGGCTGGATGGTAATGCTCTCCCCAGGGCACAGCCGTATCTGCGTTCCCGCGGGAACCGTATACTCCCGTCCGTCACTGTGTATCAGCACATCCGTATCAGCCAGCCCTTCCTCTTTGTCGGCATTATATACGCCTATGAGCACATTGCCTCCTCCCCGGTTGATGATGTCCTCCATCTTATTCCAGTGGAAGTGCATGGCGGCAGACTGTCCTTCCTTCATGTACAGCAGCTTTTCCGCATAGGGTTTTGTGTACTTATCCATGGACACATTGCCGTTTCTCAGGGTGATGAGGGAGAAGCCCACCTTGTCAAAATCCCCCATTCCAAAATCAGTGATATCCCATCCCAGCATGTTATCCCGGACCTCATCGTATTCGTGGCCCTTCTCTTTCCACTCTTCCGGCGTAAAATAACAAAATGGGGGCAGTTTAAAGGAGCATCTGTCAATCATCTTTTCCATGTCCCTCAGGGCCCTGTTGATTTCCGAACGTTTCATGGCCTTTCCTCCTTTTCCGTCTTACTCCAGATGCGAGAACACCTTGATTGTGTGGAGCACATCCTCCTTCATGGCCTGGACTGCCCACTGGGTTACATCGTGGAAAAATACATATTCCCCGGCTGCCGCGCATTTTTCTTTTACATACATGCCGCCCGCCTTGGCCAGGTAGGTGTAGTAATTGATTTTCCTGACCCCGTTGGCAATGCATTTCTTAAAATCTTCGTCGCTGACCCCGGAGCCGCCGTGCATCACGATGGGAATGCCAATGCTTTCCCGAATCCTGTGTATCCTGTCAAAATCCAGCTTTGGCGTGGTCAGATACAGCCCGTGCACGGTGCCGAATGAGCAGGCCAGGGCATCTATCCCGGTGAGTGTGGTGAAAGCGCGGGCCTGTTCCGGGTCCGTATAGCAGCTCTCCACAGCCTCCCCTTCTTCGCCTTCTCCAACGCTTGAGAATTCCTGCCTTCCCATGGCTCCAATCTCAGCCTCCACAGAAGCGTCCCAGTTTCCGGCCATTTCCACTGTAATCTTTGTGTTTGCCGCATTTTCCTCAAAGGGCAGAACGGAACCGTCGTACATCACTGAGGTGAATCCCATTTCCAGGGCTTCCCGGAGGATTTCCAGCTTATCGCCGTGGTCCAGATGGACGCATACAGGCACAGAGGATTTCTCTGCCATCATCACCATCACAGGCCCGATGACCTTAAGAGGGACAATGGACTCATGGACCGGCGCAAACTGCAGAATAACCGGCTGTCCCAGCTCCTCAGCCGCCCCTAATACGGCCTGAATTCCCTCCAGGGATGTGATGTTGAAGGCGCCAACTGCTATCTTTTTTGCATCTGCCAGGTCTAAGACCGCTTTCATTGAAACTAACATGTTATATATTCTCCTTTCTTCCGGCCTGTGCCGGAACATTCATGGTTCTTCTGTCTTTCGAAACCATCCGCGTTTTGGCCCCAAAGAGCATTCGTTTGTTTGGCCCCAAAGGGTATTCGTTTGTTTGGCCACAAAGGGTATTCGTTTTATGTCACGGGCGGATGATGTTCTGCTTCTCCCATCCTGCCTCCATCTTCTGCCTCAGCTCCTCAAAGGACAGCAGGCCGCTCAGGGCGTCGTAGGCCGTGACGCAGGAGGCACCCGTGGCAGCTGCCAGCCGGACGCATTCAAGCGGCGCACAGCCGTCCAGCATGGCCTTTATGAAGGCGGCGATGCTGGTATCCCCTGCCCCTGTCCCTGACAGGATGCAGTCCGGTACATAGCTGTCCTCAAAATGGCTGATATCATTCCATCCTGTAAATCCCGGCAGGAACTCCTTCCACACCGGCTCAGGTGCTGTCTTCAGGTACATGCCCGCTGCCCCGCATTTCAGAAGAACGCACCTGGTCCCCATGGACAGCGCTCTGGCAGCCAAAGGCTCCACGTCCTCCTTCAGAGACAATATGCCTGTGACATCCCCGCCTCCTGCCGTCTCCTGCCATTTGCAGTACAGGGGGCGGTCCAGCATGTATCCCAGCTCCTCAATGCTTGGCACGAAGAAATCCACATAGGGCAGCACCCGTTCCAGTATCTTTGCCCAGTCCCTGCCTGCCGCTTCGGAATCCGGGTCCACCGCTACCAGGTCCAGGGACGTGGTAAGCCCCATGGATTTTACCTTCTTAAAAAGCCTTACCAGCTCCTCCCCGTCATCCAGATAGAACTTTCGCATGATTGGAGGATAACCAAAATGAAAATGTGCCGCTTCCCCTACTTTCCCAAAGTCCACGTCCTCGCAGCCAAAGGTATCATTGCAGCCCGGATCGTGAAGAAAAAACCGGTCCAGTCCCTTGGGAGCCAGCACAATGGTATAGGATGTATTCTCCCCCGGAACCTGGCTGATGCAGGTCTCACAGCCGTGTGCGCTTATCATGTCCTTCAGTGCATTCCCAAAATAATCATCCCCTATTTTAGCCATCAGAACCACGTCCGCTCCCAGACATTTGAGACCCAGACCTGTGTTGGAAACAGCTCCTCCGGTGCACATCATGGCTTTTCCCACCTTAAGCAGCTTTCCCGGCTGAAACAGTTCAGAGAGCTTCTGCTTCCCGCTGTTTTGGAAAACCGGCGTAATGTCCAGGGAAATATGCCCGGCCACTGCTATCTTTTTTTTCCTTCTTCCATCTTACTTCCCCCTTCCGCACCCAATCATAGCAGTTTTCAAGGATAAATCCAATGGTTTGTGTGCAATTATTACATAGGTAATATTTAATATGACATTTGTCATATGCATATTGCACAACGCAAAAAAAACAAAAGTGATAAATCCATGAAAACGCAAAAAGGCCCTGAGGAGCCGTGATATTCACAGCGCCCCAGGGCCTGATTATTATTCATTTAACTGGTACATGCATATTCAACTGGTACATACGGATTCAACCGATATATGCGGATTCTATGTTTTAATCACAAAACTCACGCGATTGCCGCTGCTGTCTGTCCCCGGACCACTCTATGGCGTCATAGGCCTGGGCGATGTTCAGCATATGGTCGCCGATTCGCTCATAGTCAGTCAGCATTTCCGAATACAGGATGGAGGACTCCACATTGCAGTTGCCCTCCCGCATGCGGTCAATCTGGTTCTGACGGAACTTGCGGGTTATATCGTCAATCCTCTGTTCAATCTCAGCCACCTTAGGCAGCGGGGACTGCGTGTCCCCGGCAGCTGCCGCCATCAAAAGCTCCATGCCTTCCCGGCAGGTTTCCTCCATGACAGCGAATTCCTTCTTTGCGTAATTTGAAAACTGAAGTCCTTTTGCCTCTATGGTTTCGGCATACTCCGCCAGGTTCATGGCATGGTCGCCGATTCGCTCAATATTTCCCAGAATGGTATACATCCTGTTCAGGGTGTCAATATCCTTGGGCGTCTGGTCCAGCACAAGTATCTTGGAAATCTTCTGGGACAGCCTCATATTGCTTAAATCAATCTCCTCTTCCCGATCCGTGATAGCCTGGATTCCTTCCGAAGCACCATCCTCCACTGCCTTGAAGCTCTGGGATACATTCTCTGCCGCTGTTGCCAGCATTCCCTTAATCTCATCATGAATCTGGTTGATCGCAATGGTGGAGATACCAAGGTGGTGCTTGGAGGCCATAAGTCCCTCGAACCACTGGTCCGCATCCTTTACATACACTGCCTTATCCGGAAGAATGGCAATGGCAATCTTCTCCAAAAGCGCGCCAAAGGGCAGAAGAATGAGGGTGGTGCTGATATTGAAGATGGTATGGACATTTGCAATCTGAGCCACCGGATTATCCGGAGTCAGGCTTACCATGAAGTCCGTAAACGGAGTCAGGATGCACAGGGTCACAAACAGCGCCGTACCAATCACGTTGAACATCAGGTGAATCAGCGTGGTGCGCTTTGCATTGCGGCTGGTTCCCACGGAAGCCAGAAGCGCCGTGATACAGGTACCGATATTCTGGCCGAACAGCACGAACACGGCACTGTGAAGGTTGATGACGCCGCCCATGGCCAGGGCCTGAAGGATACCCACAGACGCGGACGAGGACTGGATGATGGCTGTAAATACCGCGCCCACCAGGATTCCCAGAAGGGGATTGGAAAACTTGGTCACCATGTGGATGAAGGTCTCAGAATCCCTCAGCGGAACCATGGCATCGCTCATCATGCCCATACCGATGAACAGGACACCGATACCGGCGATAATGCCTCCCACATGCTGTACCTTTTTATTTTTCGAGAAAATCAGGGACATGACGCCCACAAAGGCGATTAGCGGGGCCAAGGCTCCTATGTCCAGGGCAATAAGCTGTCCCGTAATGGTGGTGCCCACATTGGCACCCATGATAATCCATACAGCCTGCTTCAATGTCATAAGACCTGAGTTGACAAATCCTACGGTCATGACGGTTGTTGCTGAAGACGACTGAATCAGGGCCGTGATTCCGGTGCCCACCAGCACTCCCAGAAAACGGTTTGCCGTAAGGCGCTCCAGTATCTGCTTCATACGGTTTCCAGCCACAGCCTCCAGATTGGTACTCATCATCTGCATGCCGTACATGAACAGGGCCAGGCCGCCCAGCAGGCTTAAAACCAATTCTACTCCCATGTGTTTTCTCCTTTTGTCTGAGGAAATAAGTTCTTACTATATTATCATTTTATGGATAATCTCGTGCGTCCCGGAATGATTCCGGGTAAAAATGGGCAAAAATATGGCATAGCCCGCCATCCCAAACAAAAGATCGCAGGTTATGCCTCCTTTATCATATTCTTGCGGCATCCGTCACACAGGGCGTTTCCCATGATATCTATAGCCTCGTTTCCTGATTATTTACCATTTTTTTACGACTTCTTTACACATACTCATTATACGGGATATTTCATATGTCGTCAATATCGTTTCCCGCCAGTAATGTAAAGTCTATGTAAATTATGTGTAAAATCTCTCCCGGAAATACATATATTCACAAATATCTCCCGGGACGGAACCACGTCATTATCCAATTATTGAGTATATTGCTTTTTCCCCTGTTATTATACACTGCCTGCATATCCCAGGCCCCCGGCCAGGGCCAGCAGGGCAAACATGGCAGTGCCGCCCCGCGGACAGCTCGTGGATGCCACCGAGAATGCTCCCGGCCACACCTTAAAGCATGGCCTCATGCTCCCGGCCATAGACCTCAATCTGTGTCAGGGCAGGAAAGGGAGAGGGGTCGTCTGCCTTGATAAGCTGTCCGAAGGTAAGCCATGTGATACCCTTGCGCTCCAGACTGATGATATGGGGTTCAACGCTCTTTTCAAGCTCCACTGTCTCAGAGGTTCCGTCGGAAAAAGTAAATGTCACCTTTTTCCACCAGTTGTCATGAGGGAAGTCCGCCCTTGTATAGAGGACAATCTGGTCAAAATCCACGGGGCGTCCAAACTCCAGCGTCATTAGGGCATCGTCCTGCATATTGATTCCCCATGACTCATATGGCCACTTTCCGTGGGACAGGTTTGCCTTCACCCCGTCAATGGCGTTGCGGGCCGCAAACACGGCCTCTCCCCTGGTTTCCACATTAGCATGGGCGTGGGGATAGCATTCCTGGCCCTTGTGCTGGTCCATAACGTTCTTTGCCAGATTCCGGTATGACTTAATCTCATAATCCCTGGCATAGCGCATGGTCAGATAGTGGCGCTCTCCTGTAAAAGACTTGGGGTTATAGGATGTCTTCCCCTCTGCAAAGGGGACCTCATAGACCAGCTCATTACCGGCCCCATAGATGAATGCCTCATCCATGGTATCATCCACCCGTATGATATAAAAGCGGTTCTTTTCCGGAAGGGAAAAAAGAATCTTATCCCCCTCCTCGTATTCGCCCTTCCATGCCAATACGGCCTGTTCTCTGCCCATGGCCTCTGCCTTTACCGCATCGTTCTTATCCTTTACTGTAATCTGCATTCCCATATATATTACACACTCCTTTTTACATCAATTTCTTTTGGGTTCTTTCATTCTACCATGGAGTCCCTGGGAATACCATATACAAAAAAGTTTAAATTCACAAAACTTTCACTTTTTATTCATCATAGTCTGCTGTTCCTGATGTTATAATAGAAAAAATAATGAATGAAGGGGATGATTGGATGAATTGGAATGAAACACTGAGAAACAACGTAACCCGCGCCGAGGAACTGAGAACGTATATGAGACTTACCAGCCAGGAGGAGGAACACATGACCCGGATCCTGGAACGCTTTCCCATGACAGTCACAAGATATTATCTGTCCCTCATTGACTGGAACAATCCGGAACAGGACCCTGTGTTCAGGATGTCCATACCCTCCATCCGTGAAACCGATCTGTCAGGGGACTTTGATACCAGCGGAGAAGCGGACAACACCGTGCTTCCCGGCCTGCAGCACAAATACGCCCAGACAGCACTCATCCTGTCCACCCACCGGTGCGCCATGTATTGCAGGCATTGTTTCCGCAAACGGCTGGTGGGAATCTCCGACGACGAGACAGCCGGAAATGTGGACGAGATGGCTGCCTACATCGGCTCCCACCCTGAAATCACCAATGTGCTCATATCCGGCGGGGATTCCTTTCTGAACAGCAACCAAATCATACGCCGGTATCTGGAGGCGTTCAGCTCCATCAGCCATCTGGACTTAATCCGTTTCGGCACCCGCACCCCTGTGGTGCTCCCCATGCGGATTTATGATGACCCGGAACTTCTGGATATACTGGCCTCCTATACAAAAATCAAACAAATCTATGTGGTAACCCAGTTCAACCATTCAAATGAACTGACTCCGGAAGCAGTAAGAGCTATCCGCTGCCTGATTGACGCAGGTGTCATCGTAAAGAACCAGACCGTGCTGTTAAAAGGAATCAACGATGACATCCTGATACTCGGAACCCTGTTAAAGGATCTGACAAGATACGGCGTCATTCCCTATTACATTTTCCAGTGCCGTCCCGTATCCGGGGTAAAAAGTCAGTTCCAGATTCCTCTGACAGAGGGCTGCCGCATCGTGGAGGGGGCAAAGAACATGCAGAACGGCCAGGGCAAATGCATCCGCTACGCCATGTCCCATGTCACCGGCAAAATAGAAATCCTGGGCCAAGTGTCCGACGGAAAAATGCTTTTTAAATATCATCAGGCAAAATATGAAAAGGACCGTGGACGTATATTCAGCGAGGAATTGGCACCGGGGCAGGCGTGGCTGTAGGGCGGGACTGACTGCGGCGGGGACTTGGACTATGCCGCAGAATGGTCCACAGCGCACGCCGGACTATGCCGCAGACAAATTTCAAGCCGCAGACATTTCCCTAATAGGGGCATGTCCTGCGGCCTTTCTTCTGCCATAGGCTGCTGTCTATGTAATTACATCAGTGACAGATACAGGTTCTTGATATCCTCAAAGGATGGGTCCTTTGGATTGCCTGGGCGGCAGGCATCATCCATGGCGGACTGTGACAGGAAATCCACATCCTCAGGCTTTACGATTTCCTTTAAGTCAGCCGGGATACCTACGTCAGCGGACAGCTTCTTTACCGCGTCCACTGCTGCCTTGCGGTATTCCTCCTGTGTCATGTTCTCAACGCCCTCTACGCCCATGGCAATAGCAATGTCCCTGAACTTGGTTCCTGTGCAGGGTGCATTGTATTCCATAACGGTTGGTAGGATGATGGCATTTGCAACGCCGTGTGGGGTATCATATAAAGCGCCCAGGCCGTGAGCCATTGAGTGTACAATGCCCAGACCGCAGTTGGAAAATCCCATTCCGGTCAGATACTGGCCCAGAGCCATGCCTTCCCTACCCTCCGGCTTGTTCTCCACTGCATCCCTCAGGCTGCGGGCAATGACTTCAATAGCTTTTAGGTTAAACATGTCAGTCATCTCCCAGGCGCCCTTTGTGGTATAGCCCTCGATTGCATGGGTCAGGGCATCCATGCCGGTGGCTGCTGTCAGTCCCTTAGGCATGGAGGACATCATCTCCGGATCAACCACTGCCACTACCGGGATATCATGGGTATCCACGCATACGAATTTACGCTTTTTCTCCACATCCGTGATAACGTAGTTAATGGTAACTTCCGCCGCAGTGCCTGCTGTGGTGGGAACTGCAATAATCGGCACAGACGGATTCTTGGTAGGAGCAACGCCTTCCAGACTTCTCACATCCTCGAATTCAGGGTTGGTGATGATAACGCCGATTGCCTTGGAGGTATCCATGGAGGAACCGCCGCCAATGGCGATGATATAGTCGGCGCCGGATGCCTTGAAAGCTGCAACGCCGGTCTGCACATTCTCGATGGTTGGGTTAGGTTTGATATTGGAATAAATCTCGTAGGCCAGTCCTGCATCCTCCAGTACCTTTGTCACCTTGCAGGTTACATTGAACTTAATCAGGTCAGGATCGGAACATACAAAAGCCTTCTTAAAGCCTCTTGCCTTTGCCTCATTTGCAATCTCCTTGATTGCGCCTGCGCCGTGATAGGATGTCTCGTTTAATACGATTCTGTTTGCCATGATTCTCTTCTCCTTTACTTTGACTGTACGCCGCCGGACCCATCTTAATTGTCCGTGGATTTGCTTGGTTACTTTTGTTAATATTATAACAAGTCCGTTTTTAAAATAAAAGTGACAAACATCCCTGTCTGTCACTTTCTTTTAAGATTTGTGCAGTTTCACCATTTAGAATTATGCATAATCACCAATTTCTATCTCTGCTGCGGCTGCGGGTATCCGGGACTTAGAGAAGTTTCAGTTTTCCAAAAACCTCTGCCAGCTTCGGCGGCATGGCTTCCACCAGCTTATCAGACATTTCCCGGGGCGTGTCCTTCATGCCTCCCAGAACCCACTTCACAGTCATGTATACGGAACCCTGGCAGTACATCTCCAAAAGGAACTGAAGCTCCTGGCCCAAAGGCTGGCTGGTCTTTCTTGCAATCAGGTCCGTATAAAACTGGAGAATCAGTTCAAAGTCATGTTCCTTCAATGAATTCCTGTCATCGGAGCGGAACGCTTCTGTGAAAAACACCTTTTCATTGAGAATGAACTCAAACTTCTGGGTCAGGCTCTCCCCCACCGTGTGCCCCATGCCAATCTGCTCAAAGGACTGAAGCACCAGCTTGTCAAAATACCAGTTTATCAGGTCGTATTTGTCCAGAAAATTCCGGTAAAAGGTCTGCCGGGTCACGCCGCAGCCCTCCACAATATTTTTGACCGTAATCTTATCCACCGGCGCTGTCTTCATGCACTCCTTGACGGATTCCGCCAGCTTATATTTTGTTTTCTCCTGCTTTCCTGTAACGGCCATGGTATTCCTCCTGCGGCAGGTACTGCATGGAAACGCCCCGGTACCTGTATTTTTTTGTAACATATCCCTGCGCGCCAACAGGCAGTGCAGCCATGGTTGCGCTGCACTGCCCGCTGCTTCTATGGACAGTATATCAAATTTTCAGTCCGGCTTCTACCTGTTTTTGAAAATGCTTACCATTGCCTTCCACATCTGTACCAGCACGTTCCACATTCGCCTTAAGGGGCTTTCCTTGGCCTTGGCCACTTCTGCATCCGCGGTCTTGGCCGTGTCGTCATCCACGCTGATCTCATCGGTGCGCATGACAATCTGCAGTGTCTTAGGCGGTTTGTTCCGGTCCGAGGTAAAGGATACTTTTTCTGCGGACGGATCCATAAACAGGAACCGGTTATCTGTATCAAACTTATCCAGCTCGTTGTCAATGGTATCCTTCATGGTACGTCCGGCCTGGCGCATCACAGTGGTGCTGTCCAGGATGTTCAGGCTTTTATCCAGAAGCTCCATGCTGCCGCGCAGGCTGTCCCTGGCAGCTGCGTCAAAATCATCGCTGCTGTCTTTTAATGTGTTCTGGATGATGGTCAGGGTGCTGATTCCATTGTTGAGGGCATCGGTGGTGCGCCGTACCAGTTCCTGGGAGTCATCCAGGGCAGTCTGGAGGTCCGGATAATATACATCCAGAGAATCATTGAGGGCCTTTAAATCCTCAATCAGATAATCCATATTGTCAACTATCTCGGCGCTGTATTTCGCAGAATCAGATGTATCATCCATCAGGTTCGACATCCTGTCTGTCAGGGATTTGCTCTGGGCAGATAAATCCTGAAGGACTGCCACCTTTTCATACAGGGATTGTTCAATGGCTTCCGCTGCGCTCTGCGGATCGGGACTGCTTACCAGAGGGATGTTTTTTCTCTCTATGGATGCGGTTGCCGATATGCCTGCCAAGCCGGTGTTTCCTGTATTCTTCGTAGAACTAATGACAGAGCCGGTATCCGGGGCGTTGCTGCCGGTATTTCCGCTGGTAGTGCTGCTTTCAGTGGTGCCTCCGCCGGGATTTCCGCCTCCGGCTGCGCTGTCGCTGCCGCTCTCAGTTTTGCTTCCGCTGGTACTTCCGCTTTCGGTCCCGTTTCCGCTGGTACTTCCACCCTCGGCCCTACTTCCGCTTCCGCTGGTACTTCCGCCTCCGGCTGTGCTTCCGCTGCCGCTGCCGCTCTCGGTTCCGCTTCCGTCTGTACTTCCGCTTCCGGCTGTATTTCCACTACCGCTCTCAGTCCCGCTTCCGCTGGTACTTCCGCTTCCGGCCGTATTTCCGCTTCCGCTGCCGCTCTCGGTTCCGCTTCCTCCGGCGCTGCCGCTCTCGATTCCGCTTCCTCCGGCGCTGCCGCTCTCGGTTCCGCTTCCGTCTGCGCTCCCGCTTCCGCCGGCACCTCCATCCGGATTATCTTTCCCATCCGTACTGCTGCCGGAATTTCCGCTTCCCTGGTCATTCCCCTGATTATTATTCTGGGTGTTTTCCTGACTGCTGCCTCCGCCGGAAGACGAATGGCTCCCTCCATTTGATACCCCGTAATCCACGTCCTCCATGTCCTCCAGTTCTTCCTCATCCAGCTCCTCGTCATAGAGCCTTCTGGCCTTGGTGCTGGAACTCTTATACAGGCTGAGATACGTAAGCAGTGTGTCCTGGGATGCCCGAAGCTGGGTGTCCAGCGCAATGATGGATTCCATGGTCTTGTGGAGCTCCGGCAAATCGCTGCTGATACCGCCTGCGCTGTTTTCAATGTTCTTAAGTCTGGTCTGCAGTTTTCTTAATGGGTCCTGCATGTCTCCCAGTGTGTTAACAATGTCATTCATGCTGCTGTGGACCACCTCAGCACAGTCCTTGGCTGTCTGCAGGTGAGGAATCATGGTATCCATCTGCTGTGCCACCGATGTAAGTGCTGCCAGCGTCTGGTCATTTCCCGCCAGTATGCTGTCCTTGGAATTACTCCACTTCTGTCTGGCGCTTTCCGCTGAATCCATGCCCTGGCGGACCTGATTCACGCCCTGCCTCATGTTCTCCACGGACTTTGCCATCTGCTCCAGGCTGTCGTAAAGCTCATCTCCCGCATCCTGCCATGTATCCTTGGCTTCCTTCAGGTCCTTGATATGTTCCAAATCCTCGACCGTTCCCGGCACCATGGCCATGATCACGCCTATGGTCTCAAAGCTGTCCGTGCCGATGCGCACCGTATAATCTCCATCCTCCCCCGGAAGGGCGGTAAATACTACCGCTGTGGTATCCCCCAGGTTCTGGGTCTGGGAACCCTCCGCCTCCACACTGTAGCACTTGCTCATATCCACGGGCACAGCCACCATAAGCATCATGTTGTTGCGGTAATACTCCCCGGCATTGTCATTGGGCTCTGCCTTCACATTGATCTCAATAAGACCTGAAGCCCCAGCCAGCTTATCGCCGTCCGTGGGTACACCGTTCAGCTTGTAAGATACGTCAAAGTCCCAGGGCAGTACAATCCTGTCTTTATCCACAGCGCATTTATAATAAAATCTTCCCCTCTGGGCCTCCGGAAGCTGCCATGTGACTGTCCCGTCCCCCAGCACAGGTTCGATGCTGTTAGACATGTTAATCACATTTTCATAGGTCCCGTAATCCGTAAACTCGGTCTGGCCATTGAGGCCCACTCCCTTAACCACATTAATCTTATCCACCCTGCCATAATAATCCAGGTTCACATACATGGTTTCATCCACGTCCACGGAAGGCTGTGCTCCGTATACGGGTGCGCTGCCAGTGCCGGTGCAAAGCATGACAAAGACCATTCCCGCTGCCATGATTCTTTTATATTTCATTTTCATCGCTTTCCACCTCCGCTGGTTTTAAATCAGTCCGTTTCAATGCGGACGCCTTGTTTACAATGGCGCCTAATCCTGCCTTAATCAGGGCTTTGTGCTTTTCATGGCGCCGTCTCAGATATTTCTGCAGGCGGTCCCACTCATTGCTGGTAATGATGCGGTCAAAGAGCACCAGGAGCGCCGGCAGCACGGTCAGCACCAGAATCACGCTGAACAGCGCCCCTCGTCCAATCAGGTGGCCCAGGTCCCCTATGGCCGCTGTAGTCGATATGAAATGTATGATATATCCCGCCAATATGATAATGGTTCCCGAAGTAAAAATAGAGGGACAGGACAGCATCAAAGCCTGGATACATGCTTCCTTCTTCTCCAGAGACTTTCTGCAGGACACATAATTATTGGTCAGCAGGATGGAATAATCCACCGTGGCTCCCAGCTGGATGCTGCTCACTATGATATAGCCCATAAACACCATGGTATCCCCTGCCAGGTAAGGCATGGCCATATTGAGGAAAATTGCAGCCTCAATAGGCACCATGACAATCATAGGTATGGCAAAGGACCGAAAGCTGAACATGACCACCAGGAACACGCCCAGCATGGATAATAAATTCACCCTGGAATTATCCGCCGTGATAGTGTTCTTTATATCCTGTGTGGAAGGTGTTTCCCCCACCAGATAGGAATTCTCCGGATAATACCGCTCCAGAATATCCCGGATTTCATCCGCGCCCTTGAATGCCTGTTCGCTCTCTGTCTTGGTCCGTATGTAAATGAGCATCCTGCAGTAATCCTTTGTGTGGAGCTCGCTGGTAATGGAATATGGCAGGAATTCCTCGGGTATTCCCTCCGGCAATGTATTGGACAAGGACGTCACACTCTTTACATAGGGAAGATCCTCTATCTCATCTGACATCTCTTTCTCCGTTACCGCCGAAGTATTGGGATACATGGCCAGCATCATGTTGCTTCTTCCAAATTCCTGAGTGATTACCTGGTCGTCCGCATAAACCTGGGTCCCCTCGCTGGCTCCCACCGCGCTGTTGCCGTACAGGAAATCATTCATTCCCTGGGCCACATAAGCGGGCGGCGCCAGAATCAGCATAATGATAAGGGAGGCGTAACGCACCCTGTATACCCATTCGCTGAATTTTCGGAAGGAGGGCAGGAAGGGACGGTGCCTGGTCTTATCATTCCACTTGGAAAATTTGAGAATCATGGCCGGCATAAAGAACAGCACGGTTATAAGACTGAACACAATTCCCTTTGCCAGCACCAGTCCCATATCAAACCCGATGGTGAACTTCATGGATACCAGGGCCAGAAAGCCCACCACCGTGGTCAGGCTGCTGGCAAATATGGAATTGATGGCAGCGTCAATGGCATTGATCATGGCCTGTTCTTCTGAAAGGCCCTTCTGCTTTTCCCTGGAAAATGCATCAAGCAGGAAAATGGAGTAGTCCATGGAGGTTGCAAGCTGCAGCACCATAGCCACATTGTTGGTCAGGAACGAGACTGTCCCGATAAAAATATTCGTACCCCGGTTCAGCAAAATAGCCACACCCATAACCAGCAGGAAAAGGATTGGTTCCGACCAGGCTGTAGTGCTGATGCACAGCACCGCAAATATCATGATGACGGCAACCGTAAGGATGAGGTTCATCTCACTCTCCACATTTTCCGTCAGGGATTTATTCTGTACCGCCATTCCCACATAGTATCCCTTATCCCCTGTAATGGCCTTCATCTCGTCAATGGCCTGGGATGTCTTCTTTGCCGTATCCCCCTGGTCAAAGGTGATATCCATTACAGCGCAGCCGTCCTTGTAGTAGTCCTCGATATCCTCCTGGCGTATGAAATCCTCGCCCGAATAGATATTCACCGTACTGTCGCACCAGAGAATCCGGTCCACCCCGTCCACTGCTTCCAGCTTATCCTTGTACTGCTTTGCCTCATACAGGCTCACATCCTTAATCATAAGCCTGGCAGTGCCCGGGTAGCCGAATTTATCCTCCATCAGGTCCAGTCCGATACGGGACCTGGCCGATGCAGGCAGGTACTCCGTCAGGTCATAATTCACATTTACAAAGAGCATCGCTATCAGGAAAAAAACACACCCTGCCGCAAATACGCTCTCAATCCATCCTTTTTTATGTATGATAAACCTGGCCATGCGGAAGGAAAACTTATCCCCCTCCTGCATCTCCTGTCCTTTTACCCTGTGCATTCTGTCCTTTATCCTGCCAAACAGCTTCTGTCCCATACTTCATGCTCCTTATGCCGCCGCCCCACGGCGGCTGTGCCCTGCGCTGTAAAATCCCTCTGCTTACCGCATCAGAATCACCATAAAATACTGCTTACCGTCCTTTTCCCTGTGGGCCATCCCCAGGCGGCGGTAATATTCCAGTGAATACTTCCGGTCGGTCTTCGACTGGAAGCGTTTATCCAGCTTTTCCTTTATTTTGTCAAATGCCTCTGACGCATCCTCACAGTCCCTCACGTACAGCTCCAGACAGGAAGCATTCCTTCTGTAGTTGATAACGGACAGGTAATCGTTAATGGTACCTTCGCCGGGAATCCTGTCATCTGCATAGCCTCCTGCCATGGCTCCGTCCAGCCTGTGGTCCGCCGCCTTGTTGAGGGTCATATCCATCTGAAAGCCTGCATACCGGTCATAGACACGGTGCATATCGCCGTCATACTCATCCTCACGGTCCGGGTATTCCTCAAAGTATATATCCTTCTTTTCCTCATTCAGCTGGTCAAACAAATCCTGGGCAATATCGTCGTAGCATCCAGCATCATAGGCCCCTCCGCCTGTATTCTCCACCCAGCCGGCAGAAACCAGGGCTCCCTGTGCCGAAAACTCATATTTCCCGTTATCCAGTATCAGCTCTCCCAGGTTCATGCCTCCATCTTCGTGGAAGTAATACCACTCTCCGTCCACTTCCCGCCATCCCGTAACCATGGCCCCGTTCTCATCCATGTAATAGGACCTTCCGTCTGTCCGGAGCCATCCCCTATGTAAATTTCCGTCCTGTTCCAGCCAATACCATCTTCCCTCTGCCTGGTTCCAGCCCGGAATAAATGAAGCGGTTATCACCTGTGCCTGCTCATCCGCCAGAGCTGTCACGGGTCCGGCCTCCTCAAGGGCCCACAGAGCTCCCGCCATAGCCAGAATGACTGCACATATTCTATATCTCATGCCCTTTGCCTCCGTTCCTTATATATATATCCATTATGCATCTTCTATACTATTAAACAACTTACATCTTGTTAATTGACTTTTGTTTATTTATTGACTATAATGGATTATAATAAATTATCGCAAAAATACAATGATTAATTTCCTTAGTTTTGACGGTTAATCAACACTTTTCCCATTTTTGTACAGAATACAATTGTTAAATATTTGTAAATACACGCAAACCTATATAAACAAAAGGAGGAACAGATGATGGGCATTGAACCTGTGGACCGCCGGGTACGCAAGACCCGCAGACAGCTTCGCGAATGTCTTATAACATTGCTCAAGGAGAAAAAAGTCCAGGATATCACGGTTCGGGAGCTGACCGACATGGCGGACTTAAACCGGGGTACCTTTTATCTCCACTATAAGGATGTGTTTGACCTTCTGGAAAAAACAGAAGCAGAGCTCCAGGAAGATTTCAACCAATTGGTCTGTAAGCACGACGCCGTGGATTTAAAACAGCGCCCTTCTGTCATATTCAATGAAATATATTCCTTAGTATATGATAATGCGGACCTGATCGAGATTCTTCTGGGCGAAAACGGGGATCTGAATTTTGTGAACCGTCTGAAGCAGCTCATACGTGAGAAATGCCTGAAGGACTGGATGGAGGTATTCCGCTCCGGCAATGCGGCTGCTTTCGACGCTTTCTTCTCCTTCATCGTGTCAGGATGCATCGGCCTGGTACAATACTGGCTCCAGACAGGCCTCAAAGAAACGCCGGAACAAATGGCAAAGCTGACAGAACACATCATCACCAAGGGAATCGGTGTCCTGGAAATCGACCCTTACGTATAATGCCGTCTGAACTGTTACAATTTCCTATATATAGTGTCATGTATTGTCCATAAACCGGATGAATTTTTCTCCATGTTATGATATGATGGGAAATGAATCACAACAGAAAACAGGAGAATACAATGGAAACAAGAATTGAATACAGTCCAAAAGCAATTGTCCGTATCCGCAAAGGACAGGGACGTTCCCTAAAGGCCGGAGGCGCATGGATTTACGACAATGAGATAGAGAGTATCAATGGAGCGTTTGAAAACGGCGACATGGTGACCGTGGAGGACTTTGACGGATATCCCCTTGGTACCGGCTTCATCAACACCAGGTCCAAGCTGACGGTCCGCATGATGTCCCGCAGGAAGGATACGGTCATTGACAGCGATTTTCTGGAAATGCGGGTGCGCAATGCCTGGGATTACAGGAAGGCGGTTACAGACACCTCCAGCTGCCGCGTCATATTCGGGGAAGCCGACTTTCTGCCCGGTATTGTCATAGACAAATATTCAGATGTGCTGGTGGTGGAATCCCTGGCCCTGGGAATCGACCGCCTGAAGCCGGTCATTGTGGACAAGCTCAGAAAAGTCATGGCGGAGGACGGAATCACTATCCGGGGAATCTATGAGCGCAGCGATGCCAAGGTCCGTCTGCAGGAGGGTATGGAGCGCCATAAGGGATTCATGGGAGATTCCTTTGACACCAAGGTGGAAATACGGGAAAATGGGGTCCGGTATATGGTGGATGTGGAGGACGGCCAGAAGACCGGCTTCTTCCTGGACCAGAAGTACAACAGGCTGGCTGTCCAGAATCTCTGCCGCCGCATCAAGCCAAAACAGGTGCTGGACTGCTTTACCCACACCGGCTCCTTTGCCCTCAACGCCGGTCTGGCAGGGTCCGCTCATGTGCTGGGCGTAGACGCCTCGGAGCTGGCGGTAAACCAGGCCAGGGAAAACGCAGCCCTCAACGGCCTGACAGAACAGGTTCAGTTTGAGTGTGCCGATGTCTTCGGCCTTCTTCCCAGGCTGGAGCAGGAAGGCCGCAAATACGACGTAGTCATCCTGGACCCGCCCGCATTTACAAAGTCCAGGAATTCCATTAAAAACGCAGTCAAGGGCTACCGCGAAATCAACCTGAGGGGCATGAAGCTGGTAAAGGACGGCGGCTATCTGGCCACCTGCTCCTGCTCCCATTTCATGGACCCGGAACTGTTTACCAAAACCATACGTGAAGCCGCCGGCAATGTACACAAACGGCTCAGACAGGTGGAGTACAGGACCCAGTCAGCGGACCATCCCATTTTGTGGGCAGCGGATGAGTCTTATTATTTGAAATTTTATATTTTCCAGGTGTGTGAGGAGAAATAAATTTAAGAATAAAAATCCCTGAATACCGGTATGAGATGCAGTATGCGCCATTGCCGGTATTTCAGGTATTTTTCTTCTATCTTCCATTATTTTCCATGAACAGGAGGCAGAAAAAACGGATAAACTATAAGTGAGATGATACGATAAAAAGTACATTTATAGATGTACATTTATAGAAAGGACCGGACATGATTATACTCATTATATTCCTGATACTGACTGTTCTATCCATCCTGGTCTGCTGTTTTGTGGCAGGCTCAACGCCCTATGACAGGGAGGCCGACGATGAAGCACAGCTGGAATTTCTCCGCAAATACAGGGAATCAAAAAACAGGTAAACAGAACCCCTGATATCTTCAAACCACTTTCCCATTTCCCAGCCAGCCGCATACTTTCCCGCGGATTCTCTCGTGGAACATGTCGATTACCGGACCCAGTCCAAAGGTGCACACGATGGTTCCAATGCCAATCTCCCCGCCTAAAAAAAACGCCAGGACCACGCACACCGCATCCAGGGACACCTTGGCGGTTCCCAGCCTCATCCCCCTTTCATGGAGAGCCACCACCAGGTCATCGGTGGGATTGGTGGGGAATACGCTGATGATATAGCAGGCCACTGCAAATGCCACCGCCGCCGCGCCTGCCGCCATAATGAGCAGGGAAGCTGCCAGCCCTGTACCCTGTACAGGCGCCAGAATTGTCTTCCACATATCCGTAAATATTCCCAGAAAAAAGGACGAAATAAATGTCTCCAGTCTCGGATATCCCTTTCTGATAAAAGCAGCCAGAATCACCACCAGAAAGGCGGTAGCATAAATGGCAAGGGATGTATTGATATGGAGCCGTTCTGCCAGGGCAAAGTTCAGGGCGTCGTAGCCACCGGCGCCCAGGTGGGCGTTGATGGTCAACACCACGCCCATGGGCATGATTCCCACGCCGATGGCATAAAGCGCCAGATTGCAGGCCCATTCTCCGGGTGTCATGGATTTCCACTCTCTCAGATTCATGATTCGTCCTGCCTTATCACAACATTCTCCAGACTGCTGCGGGCCGCCTGTCCCCTGAAATTCTTAAGCGTCACATCCCGGCATTCTTCCGCATACAAGGCATGGCTGAAAACGCACTCTGGTACGGTACCGTATGAAGTGTTTACATTTTTCACTTCTCATGTTATAGTTCTATTATAATTGCAAACTCTTTCAAAGAAAATTGAGTTATTTGGTAAAAACATTGCAAATCTTGGAAGATTGAGATTGAAAATCGAAGGGCTTTGTGCGGATATGCCAAATTAGCAAGATGCATTTTGTGCAATGCGCCGAAGAATAGTTGAGATAAGATATTGAATTAAGAGGCAGGAGACTTATGGTTACATCATCCAACCGCGAAAAAATGCTGAAGCATTATATGCGCAGCAGTGATTTTGAGCTGGACCACCACAGGGACGTCACCTATCCCTCGGTAGAACCCCATTATCATGAATTTTATGAACTGTTGTACTTTATAAGCGGCCACGTGGATTATATCATCGGAGATGAGATTTACCATCTGCAAAACGATGACCTGCTGATCATACCGCCCAATGTCATGCATAATCCCATATTTGCAGATTTCCGCGTACCATACGAGCGGTACGTCCTGTGGATATCGCTGCCGGCCCTGCAGCAGCTGGCTTCCATCGATGAGGACCTGAACTACTTTCTAACCGCAAAGGGGATGAAAAACTATCTTCTCAGGCACCACACCACTGCCTGGGGCAACTTCCGCACCATCTTCACCTCATTAGAAGAGGCCCTTGGAGAACAGAAGCCTCTGAGACATGCACAGGTCAAGGCATTCATCCTGCACCTGCTGGTAGAATATAACCTGGCCCTCATGGAAGATTCCGGCACGGCCCAAAGCGGGGTAAGAGATAACCCGCTGACAGATATCCTGCACTATATACAGAACCATCTCACGGAGGATTTGTCCATGGACACCATTTCAGATGCCTTCATCATGGATAAATACAACCTGGCCCATATGTTTAAGGATAAAATGGGAATCTCTTACTATCAGTATGTGCTTCAGCAGCGGCTTTTGACTGGCAAGAATCTGATACTGGAGGGTGTGCCTGCCAATAAGGCGTGTTTTGCCTGCGGATTTAATGACTATTCCAGCTTTTTCAGGGCATTTAAGAAGGAGTATGAGGTGTCGCCGACGGCGTTTAGGAGGATTCATGAGGGGATGATTGGGTAAAGTGGGGGACTTTATTAAAAAATCCTGTAAACTGTCCTACAACATTTTACAGGATTTTCATATATAATCTCGCATTTACAGATTCATATGCATGAAAGGATTCCAACTATGCCAATGTATTCATCAACAAGCCCACAGCATAATAATTCCCCAAATTATAGGGACTGCTCTTGACAAAATTGTAAAAATACTGATACACGGAACGATCGTAATCTTGCTTCTGACTTACGGTGGTCCCCTTCTCAGTTGACCCCTTCAAATCATTGCTCACAATCCGCTGTACGGAATCTGAAAGAGCCGCGTCAGCGCGGGCCGCAACTTTTTCAGCAATGCCGAATTGGCCTCCTATAATCGATTTTGTCCCATCAAAATCAGTTTCCAGGGCCTCTCTCAGTTTTTCTTCATCCAGCTGCAGTTTTCCATCCTTATTATAAGAAATTCCAATAGCCGCCAATGTTTTCTCATCAGCCATGCCTCTGCCAAAGGACTGTGCGTGGGCAGCTGCGCCGGTTCCCCGGTCTGAATTTCCCTGAAGCAGGGTCTGTACGGAATTATATCCGTTTACTAAATCTTTTACAGCGGATACCACCTCATCCTCGTCTATTCCTGTATAAATCCTGCTTTCACCGGTTCCTTTCAGCTGTGCCTCTATTCTGCCGTAATCTAAACTGATTCTGTTGGTTGCGGATTGGAACGCAGTGGTAATCCCATTCTCAGTTACACTGTATACCGCATCCTGCGCAAGAACAGATGCCCTTTCAACACCTGTTGCAGCTCCGGTTTCTCCGCTGACAGAAAACCCTCCTGCCTCTCCTTCTTTTCCCGAAGTAAGGACCAAAGAGACCTTTCCCTCCACATTTGCTACAGAAGCTTTTACACTGGAACCAGCCTGGGCATTGATAGATTGCGCAGCCTCCTGATACATCTGATGATATGTTTTAGCCGTGCCATTCTCATTAGTACTTCCAATGGATACAGATACACGCTTTCCATCAGATGCTATTATCTCGAAGTTCATATCGTCTCCTGATGATACTTCCTCCGCTCCCACATGGGCTGCGCTGGTATTCTGCTGTGCCTGAGCCAGGGATTGGACATTCAAGCTAATATCCGTATCTCCCTTAAGGCTGTAGGTTCCGGAAACCTCCGCCACCTTGCTGTTAGTGGATGCTGCCCGGTAATCATTAAACACATTCTTACTGCTGCTCTCCTTCAGCTTAAAAGCCGCGCTTTCCAAAGATGTAAGCTCTTTCTGATAACTCCTTAGAAAATCCTGGCAGCCGCTGCTGTAGGCTGCGGAAGAGACCCTGTTCACAGGTTCTACTGCCTGATAGCGCGACGTCTGCCTTGCATTGGACAACTGGAGCATATTCAGAGTGTTTTGATAC
This sequence comes from [Clostridium] clostridioforme AGR2157, assembly GCF_000424325.1. Lineage (GTDB taxonomy): Bacteria > Bacillota > Clostridia > Lachnospirales > Lachnospiraceae > Enterocloster > Enterocloster clostridioformis_A. Next base: position 75,288 of record NZ_AUJR01000007.1, on the reverse strand, counting down.
TGGTAATAGCTGCCGGATAATCCATTAACCGCCATATTCATTCCTCCTTTTCTGATTTTTTATAAAGCCCTCAAGTGGCGCTTTATCATTTATTTGTAAAATGACTTTGTACCAGCTGCTCTCTTATTTAATATTTTGTCCGCATCCTGTATCTCTTTAATGAGGGCCGCCGTCTTTTTCCTAAGCTTCAGGATTTTATCTTCCTCATAGCTTATGCCTTCTGCCATTGACAGGAATTCCCCGGACATAAGCCTGTGGATATCCTCGTTCTCTTTTTGTCCCCCTTCGGCCATCCTCCAGATCATCTCCTGGCAGTTTTCAATATTTTCCATTTCGTCCGCACGCATTTGGAGAATCAAACCGGCTGACACGGAATCTTCCCGCGAGACAGCGTCCTGCAAATCAGCTGTAAGACGTTTAATTTCTCTCAGGAAGTTATACCGTCTCTGCAGCAAGACCATCACCTGTTCCAAATCCAGCCCCATGTCCGTCTATCCCAACACTCCTCTCCTATCTGTCATATGCACATCACTTACCTCCCGGGCAGCCTGCTCAAATGCATCTTTCAGTTCGCTGAGTATATGGCTTATCCTTCCAATTTCCTTTTGCTCCCGTTCCCGGCCTGATTTTACTTTACTGATATCCAGTATTAAATAGTCGTAAATTCTCCGGAGGTCATAGCTGATCGGCTGTTTCATATCCAGGATATCAATTAAATACCGCACAATGTTGGAAGACCGTCTCAGGCAATCATCAAACAGCGCATATTCCTTGTCCGTCAAAGCCAATTCAGCCTTCCGCAGGCGTCCAATCGCCTCTTCATACAATAAATCAAGCAATTCCCAGCTGCTCATGGAATAGACGCTGTTTTCTTTATACTTTTGATAACTGTTCATTACATTCCCTTTCTGACATGAAACCGCTTCGTCATTACTTAAGCTGGCTCAGGTAGCTGGACTGGCTGTTCATCCGATTAATTAATGTTTCCATGGAAGTAAACTGCTTTATGTAACGGTCCTGCTCTGTCAAAAGCTGGGATTTATATTTGTTCAGAACCTCTTCCATATCCTTTAACTGCCTGTAAATCTGATTATTCATGACCGAAAGAGGAACCTTCTCTGAACCGGCCTCCTCAATAAGCCGTCCGTATGAATCTCCATTTTGACTTCTGTATCTGGTTGCATATGTGGTCAGCGTATCCTCTACAATATTTGTAAAACCTTTTGTCACACTGCCGCCGCCTGTAAATACATTTGACACTTTATCCGGATCACTGGTCATAGCCGCCCTGAATTTCGCTTCATTAAACGTTATGGTACCGCCGTCCAAGTAATCATCCGACACGGTAATCCCCATCTCCTCCAAGTCCTGGTAACTGATTCCACTGTTTAACATCTGTGTCATTACGGACTGCAGGTCCATGCTCAGCGAACGCATAGTGGCATCGTTAAACAGCAGCCCTTCCTTTGCCTTTTTCTCCCAGTTTTCAATGGAGGTTTCAGTCATCTCAGCCTTTTGGGCATCTGTCAGAGGACCATATGATGAATCCGGTCTGGTAGTAATCTGCTTATTGACTTCTGTAACCATTGCATTATATTCTTCAAAAAATTTCTTTACTGCTTCGGTCACGCCGTCCACATCCGCTGATGCGCTGAAGGTAACTGCCATGGATGTGTCAGAAGTCCATGAACCGTCCTCCTGCCTCACATCTCCGAAAACGCCGGAAACAGTGACTTTCATACCGTCTAAGTCAAAGGTATTTGAGGAACTTTCAACAAGGGTTTTTATCCCATTCCCATAGCTTACAAGCACCTCAGCGTTCCTTCCCGCTTCCAGGCTGCCTTCGGTTACCTTGTTGGTATCTGTTGGTTTGAAGCTGCTGTCCACAAATTCTCCGCTGTCAGTCCTGGCTCCAAAAATCGCTTTTGAAGCGCCGTCCAGGGTAATCTCCCTTCCCTTGCCTGTCTCTGATGTTACCAGAACAAACTGGTTGGAACTTGAAAGGTAGGAAGCTTTTACACCGGCATCTTCATTTGAATTAATTTTTTCTATCATTCCGTTAATGGACGTGTCGGCTGTAACTCCCTTTATCCTGACGCCGTTAATGATCAGGCCGTTTTGATTCAAATCCGCAAGAAAAGCCTCCTTTTCATCATCTGTGGCATCCGGCAGTAATTTATCAATATTATCACGGATACTGCTCTCCGCGCTCAGTTTATTACTGGCCCCTTTCTGAATCCCCAGTGTTTTTCTTACATCCGCATCCCTGGAGGTAATGGTAAGCGTTTGGTTTGAGGAAGCCGCTGGTCCCAGGTCGAATTCCAGGCTGCCGTTTTTATTCTCCACCTTAATGTTATCTGCTCCAAATGCCTGATTCAGACGTTTCTGCATGGTCTGCTGAAGTTCGTCCAAGCTGGCAAAGCTTTCGCCTGATTTTACCAGCTCTATCTCCTTTGTCTGTCCGCCAAAACTGAATGACAGCTTCTTTCCCTTCAGAAAATCAACCATATTCTCACTGGATGCATATGTATCTTTAAAGAGCTTCTGATTTTCTCCCAGCTTCTCCAAGCTGATTCCGTTGGATTCGTCCTTTCCCTCCGAATCATAGCCCAGTGCCTTCAATGCACTGGAGGATGACCGGATGACAAGATCCGTTGTCTTGCCGTTCTTCTCCTGTAATCTCATAACGCCATTTTCATATTTAAACTCTGCCACATCCGCAAGTTTGTCATTCCCCGACTTAATGCTGGACTGAGCCAGGGCCTTATTTAATCCCTCTGCCAGTTCTTCCCCGAACAGCCTGCCTGTCTTGTCGTTTACAGCGTCCATATCAGAGGTATAGTCAAGCGTGACTGTAATTTCTTTTCCATTCTCATCTTTATCCGTATAGGAAGCCGGGAAAGTAAAGGTGCCGGCTGATTTAAATCTGTGATCCGTTACGCTGTAGATACCGAATTCCAGCTTGGTTCCTTTTAAATTTGATGTTCTGTAAACCTCATTTGTAAGGCTGTCCTCTGTAATCCCGGTCTTAATACTTTGGGCCTGCTTGCCGGCTGACAGCAACGTGGTGGAAGACGCCATCTGCTTTACGCCTAATATAGACATGTAATCCGTCATGCTGGAACTTCCGCTGGCTGATACAAACTTAGTCGCATCTGTCTTTCCCAATGCCGTCACCCTGTTTTTTGCAAATACAGAAGCATCCTTAAGATTAAAGCCGCTGCTGTATGAAAAATAATTATCCTGCAAATCCAGAATTTTTGCGCTGACAGACTGATACGCCTCCTGCTTCCAGCTAAGGCTTGTCATCTTCTTATTCTGGCTGGTTATCTTTGCCTGAGTCCCTGCTGTCATCTGCTCAATTATTGTATCGCGGTCTATACCGGAGGCCAGACCGCCATATCCTCTTAAACTCGTATTCCCTAAACTGCTTGTTGCGCCAGATACACTTGCCATTTTTCCTTTCTCCTTTCATCTCATGCTGATTTTACTTTTCTCTTTATTTTATCGGCATTTTTTAGAAAACAATAAGGAAGATAAACAATAAAGTTGAAAGGCCGGCCAAAGCAGCATAAATACCTCTCCGGCCGGCCTGGATACAGTTCTTCCGTAAAACTCCCTTCATATCATATTTTTTATCATCTGAAGAGTCAGTGCATATCCTTAAGTCTAAAACGTCCTACAAGATCCTTAAGCAGGCTTGACTGGCTTGACAATTCCTGGCTTGTTGCCGCGCTCTCCTCGGCTGTAGCTGCATTAGTCTGTACAACAGATGATATCTGATCAACTCCTGTAGTTACCTGGGCAATTCCTTCAGCCTGCATACTGGCCGCTTCTGTAATCTTTGCCATACCCACTGTGATCTTCTGGGCTTTTTCAACAACATTAAGCAGGGAAATTTGTGTCTCCCTGGCAATCCGGTTTCCCTCTGCCACTGCTTCTAACGAGTGGTTAATCAATACCGTTGTATCTTTTGCAGCTTCCGCGCTCTTGGATGCCAGGCTCCGAACCTCATCGGCAACCACTGCAAAGCCTTTTCCCGCAGTACCTGCCCGCGCTGCTTCAACAGCTGCGTTCAGGGCAAGGATATTGGTCTGGAACGCAATATCCTCAATGGTTTTGATTATTTTTTCAATTTCACTGGAACTTTCGTTAATCCTTGTCATTGCGGACATCATTTCTTTCATTTGCTGATTGCTGCCTTCTACCCCATTGCCCGCAGCCTCTATCAGCACATTGATGTCGCTGGAATTTTGAGCTGTCTGTTTAACCTGTTCAGACAATTCATTAATTGTAGCTGCCAGCTCCTCAATGGAACTTGCCTGCTCGGTTGCTCCCTGACTAAGGGACTGAGCGCCGCTGGATACCTGCTCTGAGCCGCTGGCCACCTGGTTGGAAGCCCGGTGGATCTGACTCAGGGCGTCATTCAAGGTGCCGATTATCTTGTTCCCGGAAGCCTTGATGGATGCAAATTCACCAAGATAGTCCATATCCATCTCTATAGTAAAATCTCCGGAAGCCATTGAGTCCAGACGGCTGCATATATGGCGGATATATGCAGACAATGTGGATAAAACAAAGCGCAGATTCTCCGCAAGTCCGCCAAGCTCATCCTTTGAAGTATAAGTGACCTTAGAACCCATATTCCCATTGGCCATTTCTCTGACAGCGTTTTCTATCTCCGTTATAGGAAGAACCAATCCCCTGGTCAGGCATTGGGTCATAGAAACTGTGATAAACAAAAGCATCAGGGCAAACACAGACAAAAAAACATAGCCCATGCGGACTGTAGCCACTCCGGAATCATAATAAGACTGCGCGCTTTTCTGAGACTCATCTATCACGTTCTGAAGCGCCGTATCAAAATTCCCGCAGGCCTGCCTGTATTCTCCCTCGAGCACAAGAAGGGCATTTCTGTCATCCCGCGCGCTGATATACTCCATCGCTTTGCCGCGGAGGGAACTTACATTTGCAGACGCGTCCTCAACCGCCTGCCATAAAGCCGGGCTGCCATTCCATGCGCCCTTAAGATCTTCCAGCGTGGCGGAAAGCGCAGACGCCTCCCCTTCAATCTCACGCAGGATTGACTGAGTCTGAGCGTCATCATCAAGTTCATAAGACCGGTACACGTCCAGCTGGATCTTCCTTGTAAGCGCCTGGGCTTCCACAGCCGCCTTTACCGATGGATAGGGCACCCGGTAAAATTGATCCAGCTTATTAAACATGCGGTTAAATCCCATGATTGTAACTAAAGCAGCTATTATATTAAACCCTATAACAATTCCAAACCCAACCTGCAGCTTTCTTCCAACTTTTAAGTCTTTAAACATTTTTTCTTCTCCTCTTACGTTTCTCCTGGTTATTTAACCCTGGAGAAGCCGAAGCGCGAAATCCGGCAGATTATTTGCATGGGAGAGCATGGCATTGGAAGCCTGAAGCAATATATTCGCCGTGGTAAATTCCGTAAACCTCTCAGCCATATCCGTATCACGTATTCCGCTCTCTGCAGCCGTCATGTTCTCCTTTGTTACTCCTAAATTATTATTGGTATGCTCCAGATGGTTTAAAGTTGCCCCAAAAGATGCCCTTACGTCAGCCACCGCTTCAATTGCCGCGTCAATCTTTCCCATTGCCTCATTGGCAGCCTCTCCGCTGCTAAAGCTGACCTTGTCCAGAAGCAATTCTCTGCTTCCCATATAATACCGTCCCACATCCATGGTCTCTTCCGATGAATGACCGATCTGAAGTACTATATTATCCTTTAACTCCGGCGGTGTAAAGCCAGGCGGAATTGTTTCTGCGGTTCCAAACAATGGTATTCCGGCAAAATCCGTTGTTTGGCTGATACGGTCAATCTCTCCCAGCAGTTCCTGACGCTCCATATCAATATTTGCCCTGGCTACTGAATCATATGTACCGTTAGCTGCCTGAACGGCCAAGGTCTTCATTCTCTGAAGCATGGAATGAACCTCCTGAAGCGCTCCCTCTCCAGTGTTGGTCATACTGATACCGTCGTTGTTATTGCGCATGGCCTGGTCCAGCCCTGCAATCTGGCTGCGCATCAGTTCCGATATGGCCAGCCCTGCCGCATCATCTCCGGCACGGTTGATCCGATAACCGGAAGACAGCTTTTCCAGGGTTTTATTGACTTTTCCTTTTGCTATACCCTGGTTTCTGGCCGAATTTATTGACGCTATGTTGTTCTGTATCCGCATCTGTCCTTCCACCTTTCTGCTTTGTTCTGTATTTCCCTATGTCTTAATATCGGCATATTCGTTAAAAACATAAGTATTTTTAAAAAACAAGCTTCTTAAGCCGTTCTTCCGCAGGTTCAAAGCCGGCAGCCGCGTCCTTATAATATTTTACCGCCTTTTCTGTCTGGCCTGATACCTCATACCACAAAGCCAGGTTGTATGCCGCCTTAAAAGAACCGGTACCGGTCACGCCGCCCGGGCGCTCGCCAATCCGGAGGCATTCCAGGAAGCTGGTCTCAATCCTGGGCAAAAACTCAATATATAATGAAACATCTGAAAGCACCAGCTTCATATAAAACAAACCGCATGCAAACCAGAAATCCGCCTGATCCTGCAGATATGGCTGTTCCCTTTTTACAACCGCGAAAGCCTCGGACAAGCCGGATTGTGTTCCGGACTCCAACAAGGCGTACAGATATGAAACCACACCTTCTGTCCAATACCCGGATTTCCTTGATGCATTTTTATAAAATTCACGAAACCAGAAAAGGCTTTCCTGAGACATTTTTGCGTTTCGCAGCGTAACTGCCATTTGAAACCTGTAATACATATCTTCCGGATAGTACCGGACCGCCTTCTTTAAATATTCCAGATTGCGTCTGCTCTTATCCGTATATAGATATCCATCGTGCTCCGCTTCCAGAGGGAGTTTTAAAAATGGGCCTGTTTCCTCAGGCTGCTCGTGGATAATGCCAAAATAGCAGGCCCTTCTTGGAAGAAGCCTTGGGAGATAAGTAAGGCTGCTTTCTGTCCTTCCCTCCTCTTTCCAAAAGTCCCTGCGCAGAAGGCTGCCGATCCATCTTCCACCATATCTGGCGGAATAATCATAAATCTGCCGCTCCAGCTTTTCTCTGCTGCAAGGCAGCAGACACTCATCCGCATCCAATATCAGATTCCACTCCGCGTCCGAATGCCTGAGGGCAAAATTCCTGGCTGCCGCAAAGTCGTCTTTCCACCCATATTTCCACACTTTTGCCCCACATTTTCTGGCAATTTCCACTGAACGGTCCGTTGAGCCTGTGTCGGCTATTACAATCTCATCCACAAGCCCTCCGGCCTGCTCCAGGCATTGTCCCAAAGAACGCTCCTCATTTTTTACAATCATCACAAGATTGATTTTCATATCTTCTCAGAGCCCTTTTCCCTCTGTTTCTTGTATACAAAGCCTCGAATCGCAGCTTCTCCGCCGTCTGTCAGCCCTACAAAACGGCAGCCATACCCATACCCTTTTCCTCCGGCCTGTCCCACCCGTATAACCTCAAGTTCAAAGGGGCGTTCCAGTGTCCGGAAGTTATAGGAAAAAGCAATCTTCTCTCCTTTTAACAGCGGCTTTTTGGTTGTCATATAGAGACCGCCGGCAGATAAATTACGGACTGTCCCGAAAAAGGCAGACCCATCGCTGCATTTCCTGAATTTAATATCTATCTTTATTTTTACACGGATATCCTTTTGTCGCTGCACCACCTGCTTTACATCCAGTATAACGCACTCCGCAGCCCAGGGTTCCGCCTCCTCAGGAAAGGATGGATTCCTGTGTACGATAACCTCGCTAAGCGTTATAATCATCCCGCGTCTTTCATCAAAAAAATCCACTCTTGTTCTAAAACGTCCGTCTGAAAGCCCATATTCGGTGAAAAAAAGGGAGATTTTATTATTTGTATGTACCACCCTGGCTTCAGTAAGACGTTTTCCTTTATGGTCATATACAGCACAACGGCTGCAAGCTTTTAAAACCACGTCTTTTCCATTTATTTCCATTTTACTCAAATCTCCATAACTCCAATTTCCCTTCCTGCATTCATCATCATCTGTATGCGAAGAATCTGAATCAGGCTGGTAAAGCTCTCTTTATCCATAACAATCTCGTCCCCCTGCTGCCGGAAAGACAGGTTTTCAAATACCCCTGGTGTGTTTATCAGGCTGTTTCCGCCCCAGCCTCTGTACACAGCAGAGCCTGCCAGGAAACTGCCGTTATACGCCATGCCGTTCCCATCTATGCCGTTATACGGGCTGCTGACATCTCGGTCAGCCGTCAGCGTTTCCCCCATATATCCCATCACCTTTTTTACATAATTCTGTGTCTCCTCATAAGGAGGTATGCCCCCATATTTCTGCACGCTTCCCGGACCTGCATTGTAAGCGGCCAGCGCCAGCTTCACATCCTTAAAACGATCCAGGTTTCCTTTTAAATATTTTGCTCCTCCCATAATATTCTGCCATGGGTCATATGGGTCCGTAACTCCCAGGCTTTTAGCCGTGCCCGGCATCAGCTGCATAACGCCCATTGCCCCTGCCTTTGACACTGCATTCGGGTTAAAATCAGACTCTGTTTTTGCCACTGCCCGCAGAAGGTCCGGCGACAGTCCGAATGTTTTACCAGCCTGTTCAAATATGGCGTCCATTGCCATGTTTTTTGCGCTGTTTTTTAATATATTTCCAAATTCACAGCTGTTCTTTTCCCGATTCCCGCTTTCTCCTGCCCTTAAGCGGAATGCCTCGGCTTCCGCCACGGTTGAAATTAATCCCATGGTAAATCAATCCTCCTCTTGTGGTATTTACGATTCCCGGTGGTCCTTAAGGGTTTAAGTATGCTGCGCCGTCCGCCCCTATCTGCCATCCATCCACAGTTGTATCCACGGCCATGACGCCATTTTCCCTTAGATAATACCAACGCTCCCCGTCTAACAGCCATCCTGTCATCATCAGGCCGTCTTCCCTCAAATAGTACCAGGAACCGGGGGACGGCTGCACCCAGCCCGTCTGCATTTCTCCATTTTCATTCAGATAATACCAGGTATGGCTGTCAGGTGAAATCCAGCCCGTGCACATGGCGCCGTTCTGGTCCATGTAATACCATCTGCCTCCTGTCTGGACCCAGCCCCTGGTGCGGATTCCGCTGCTGTCAAAAAAATACCACTTTTCCGAAAACTTTTTCCAGGTATTGGACGCCCTGCTTCCATCAGGCATAATGTAGGAATCTCCCCTAAATTCCCCTCCGTCGTCCGGTCTCTGTGTCCTTTTTTCTTCCTCCTCATAGTCATCCCAGTCAAACTCCTGGGATGTGGAGGATACATACTGCCCTTCCTTCAGATACTTCTTTTCATCCGCAGTAACCGGAACGGCCTTGACCTCATAATAATATGTCTTATCCATATCTTCCATGAATTCCGCAAGATTAGCGCTGTTGGATTCCACTGTCATCCGTTTTACTACCTTATTATCCCCATAGAGCGTTACCGTGTACCCTGGGGCATACTCCACTGATTTCCATACCGCCTTCTTTTTGGAACTGCTGCTCCAGCCCGCCAGTTCTGTCTCTCCCAATACGGAAACAGGTCTATAATCCACCTTTATCTGCAGTTTTGCATCCTCAAGGGCGCGGGCCGACACAAAATCGGCTCCCGTTACCTTACATTCAGAGCGGTTAAGGGAAACAGGAAAATATTTCCCGTCATCTGCATTTACCGTGATTTCTATCCTCACCTTTTTTCCCGGTTTCCATTTTTCATAGTCTGTCCTGTACTGAATATCCTCCAGGGTGCAGCCCTTTGTGCTTACAGTGATCACCGGCTCCGGAATTACTCCCGCTTCCCCGTAGTCAGTTTTCAGATTTACCGAAACCTTCTCAATCACGCTGGACTGGGCTCCCTCCGCGTAAATACACGGCTTTGCCGTAACCATACATGCCGCTGCAAATGCCAGCATCAGACCATATCTTCTTTTCATCCCTGCCTCCTTATCTCCAGATACCGTCCTCATCTACACGGAACCCGTTTATCTCTGTATTATGCGCCATTTCCCCGGAGCCCGGATAAAAATAATGCCAGGCTCCGTCAATACAGCACCATCCTTCAGCCATTTCTCCGTTTGAATCTGTAAAGTATGTTTTCCCATCCCTCTTGATCCATCCGGTAAACATAGCTCCCAGAAGGCTGTTATCCACTGTATTCAGATAATACCAATGTCCGTCCTTAAACAGCCAGCCGGTGTAAAGAGAGCCGTCATCATTGAAATAATAATAATACGGCCCTATGACTCTCCAGCCTCCCGGCGCCATACTGCCTAATGGGTTCTCCCCTTCCTGTTCCGTGCGAAAAAAATACCAAAGCCCGTCCAGCCTGGCCCAGCCCACCGCCATCTGTCCATTGGGATATAAGTAATAATACCTGCCGCTTATCTGCTGCCAGCCCGTAAGCATAATGCCGTCCACATTAAAATAGTACCAGTACCCGTTTATTTCAGCCCATCTTCCACGGCACAATTCTCCGCTGGGATAACGGTACCTCCAGACGCCGTTCTGCTCTGTCCATCCAACGGTGTCCATTGTCCCTTTTACCACTGTGCTTTCTCTGTTTTGATGTCCCTTTCCGTCGGAAACATAACGGTCCGTAATCTCCAGCTCGCCTGATTCGATCCATTCGCTTTTCTTCCCGTACTTTACCTGTACCTCTGTCTCCGGTATGGTCCTGATCTTAAAACTGTACATGCCCTTTTCCGTCATGTAGGGATAAAAGTTATAGCGCAGGCCCGATACTTTTGCCAGTTTATAAACTGTCTTACCATCCCTCAGAAGCTGCGCCTCATAATATCCTGAGGTGTTCTCCGGCTTCTCCCACCTGGCTTCCCCCAGGTTATCTTCATGCCAGAATGCATCAGAGGGCGGGTCATACTCTCCCTTTACGCCGTTTACCCGAATGGTTACAACCAGGGCGTCTCCGTCGCGCCTTGCCGATACAAATGTTCCTCCGCTGACTTTTACGTCTGATTTCTTATAGCTTGCCAGAAAGTAGTCCTCACCCACATCAGCAGGTTCAAGAGTCACTTTCATCCGCGGTTCATCCGAGGCTTTGATCACCTTATCCCCCTTGTCCACCCACTCAGCTTCCGTCACATGATATTTACTGTTGCTGCCCGAAACGCTTATTTCCCCGTCCTTCAGGCTCCGGGTCCCAATCCCGATTGAAGGCAGACGCCCTCCCGGTTCCAGTTTGGAATTCACTTTCACGCTAACAGTATGGATGGGCCTGGCTGCCGCCGCTGCCTCTGACGGCATTCCCAGCATCAGAAAACATATGACCAGAGCCATTCCTATCCGCCGTATTTTCATAGTCCCTCCTCCAGGTTATAATCCAAAAAATACAAATATATTTCCACCACCGCCTGATACAGTTCTTCCGGTATGGCTGAACCCAGCTTCATCTGGCTCAGCAGGACTGCCAGGGAATCATCCTCGTATACGGGCACTCCCGCCTCAGCGGCGGCTTCCGTAATTCTCTCCGCCAAATATCCCATTCCGGAAGCTACAATAATCGGCGCCCGGTTATTCCTTGAATCGTATTTTAAAGCAACCGCTCTCCTTTTAATCAGGTTGTCAAATTCTGACATTGACTCCATGCCCCCTCTCTCTTATTTCCGGGAAAGCGTCCTGGATTTCTATATCCCTGTCTTTACCTTTTACCAGAAAACGGTTTACTCCCATACCGTTTTTTTTGAAAATTTCCGCAATGCCTTTCTGGATTACATCCTGTTTTTTAACCAAAATTTCCGGAACATCCAGCTGCATGTCCGCCTTCCTGTCCTGAAGGGACAAAAACAGTTGAAATCCCCCTAAATCCTGCACGTCAAATTTCAGCAGCAGTTTAATCCTGCGTCCCCCCATATCGTCCTCTTTTCCTGAATCCGGATCAATCCATAATTCCGACATGACATCCTTCCCCCTGAACCGGAATGGGAGCAGCAAATGCAAAACAGGCATATACACGCTCTCATTCAAAAGCATTCCATCCAGCGCGTTATGAAACTGCTGGACATTTTCCAACCCCCCCTGTCCCTTTGCCCCCTTTAAAAGAAGCGCAGCAAAAGCGTCGGAAAAGGCCCTTTCTTTTTCCGATTGCTTAAGGGTCTCCAAAATCCGGGACAGATCCTGATTCCCTCCTGATCTGTCAAAACGCTCATATTCACGGTTTCCGGTCATGCGCTCATATAGCTGGGCCAGCCTGTCCCTGCTTCCGTTCTCATACCGCACGGCATGGAAAACAAACAGCATAATTGCATCTCTGACCGCCCCATAGTCATGTGTCCTGGATATGTAATTAGATAAAAAAGGAATCAGGCTGTTATTTAAAAGCGCTGTATTAGCAGCCGTATCCCCATTTTCCGCCCCCCAATCCATGCCGTCCAGTATCTGTTCAAACTCGTCTCTAAAGCCCCGAAACATCAGCTGGTTTATATCCTCCGCAATGGACCGCATTTGATGGAGAAAATGCTCCCCTGAGGAAAAATCATTATAAACTTTTAAAAAGGAAAGGACGGCTTCCCTTAAGCCATCAGACGGCCCTTGTCCCAGAATACTCCTCAGCCCGTCAAAAAAGGCGCCTGAAAACTTTGCCTGGACAGACTGCTGTTCTTTAAAAAAGGACAGAAGCTCCTCCGGCGTCTCCAGCCGGACTGAGGCCATCATCTGCTCCGCAAGTTCTCCTGCCCCGGCTGCATCCCCTGTTAAAAGACCGGCCCCCTTTCCGGCAAACAGCTGTTCCAGCAGTCTGGATGTCTGAACCCCTTCACCGATTTTTTTTATGAAAGCTCCGTAATTGCTTTCATAGTCTATAACGCTGTAACTGTTCCCTGATGCCGTATTCTTTGCGTCCTCTGTTTCCTGTCCGTCCGCCCGTACAACACGGGATGTATCCACCGGATTGTGAACCTGCCGGCTTTCCTCATAGCCTCCGGTTTTCTGTCCGTCCGGCATGTTTCTGTCCGACCTCACAGGGATATTGCTTACCTGCAGAATATTTGCCATAATACCTCCATGAATAAAAAACCATTCTATTCCTGTTTTAATATCGGCATATTTTCATTTTCCATTAGTATTATATTCAAAAAATATTTAGATAGTTTTTCACTTAGGCCTTATTATCTGCAAAAAAAAGCCGATATAATAAGCATGTGGAAGCTTCATTCTGGCAAAACATCTGGTTTTGTCTGTGAGATAATGGATTCAGCCATAAAGGGAAGGAGGTTTTTATGAATATTAAACCATATATAAACAGAGCCGGAGGATTAGATTACGTTTCTCCCGCTTCTTCTGCGAATCCGTCCAGAGCATCTATGGGGCGCGTGACATGTGATTTTGACAAGGTATCCCTTAAGGAATCCTCTCATTCTCCGGATGACGCATCCTTTGCCCGCGCCCTGGCCCATGAAACAGCTGTTAAGATCGAAGCAGGCGCAGGCAGGGAACGGATTCTCTCTTTAAAACAACAAATCGAGGCCGGGACTTATGCGCCGGATTCCAGGCGCATAGCCGAACATATGCTTGGCTACCGGTAACAAAAATGGAGGGCATATGGATAACACGCTGAATGAATTCGCCTGTTCCATCACTCTGATTACGGATGCTGTGAAGGATCTCCGGCAGATTGAAGAGCAGAAAGCAATTTCCGCTTCGGAAGGGCAGCACGATAAAATGGATGGATTTTTAAAGCAGGAACAGGTATTTCTTCTCAAACTGCGGGGCCTGGAGCAGAGCAGGCTTCGCTGTATGGAAGCCATGGGCTGGAAAGACCTTACGTTCCGCGAGATACTTTCCGGATTACCCAAAGCGCAAAAAGAACGCCTGCTTCCCTTGTTTACAGACCTGGACAGGGAGCTTGGGCTTCTGCTGGACGCCAAGGACAGCGCACAACGGGTGATCACCCTCCGTCTGGCTGAGTTTCAGCAGGCCCTTTTGAAACAGGGACAGGCAAACCAACTATTTGAAAGGAAAGCATGATATATGGTACGAGCTACATTTGCCGGTTTTTCCACTGCTCTTTCCGCCCTGCAGGCGAATCAGAAGCGGCTGGATATAGTCGGACAGAATCTGTCAAACATGAATACGGCGGGATATACCCGCCAGCAGCTGGAAACCTCCAGCCTGAATTATACAAAGCCCATTGCCCATTATATGAACGGATCTGAGATAGCCGTGGGTTTCGGCGTCCGTATGGACAAGATTTCCCAAATACGCGACCCGTATCTGGACGCCCAGTACCGGACTCAGATGAAAAAGGCCGGCTACGCTGAATCTATGCAGACCTCCCTGGACGTTCTTTCAAGGCCGTTTGATGAAAGTAATATTGATGGGATCCGCACAGCCATTGACGATATTCAGGCCGTTCTCACTGACATGCAGGATTTAGACAAATTTCATGACACGGTATTTGAAAGCAACCTTCGTTCCCGCATGAACGTACTCACCAATCTTTTAAATGACGCTGCGCGGCAGATTGAATCTGCTGAAAAATCAGAATTTTCAAAGCTGGACGGTAAAGGCACCAGCGAGAATGGGGCTGTCGACACGGTCAACCAGATTCTGCAGCAGATTGGGGATTTAAACCGGCAGATTAAACAAAATCAGATCCTCGGACAGCAAAGCCTGGAGCTGCAGGATGAGAGGAATAATCTTCTGGATACCCTTTCCAGCTATATACCCATTGAGGTTTCTTACTTTAAAGACAGTGACCATGACGGCGTTAAACCGGGCGCGGACGGCGTTACCATGGAAGAGGCTCCGGAAGAGTTATATGAATACGACCACTACGGCAATATTATCGGAAAAAAGGACTGGCCGGACGACCTGAAGGTGGAGCTCCTTTATACAGATACTGACGGCAGTCAGCGGCGCCTCACCCTTGTCAACGGAACAGAGGGCATAAAAGGCGAAAATTACGGTTTCCTTTCCATTGACGGGGGAAGTCAGGATGATCCCGCAAATGCGTCTGTGAGATTTACGGCAGCCGCCTCAAGCGGGGCACAGTCTGCATCCGCTTCTGCATCCGGAGTCCAGCTGTCCGGAGGCTCCATCCAGGCCAGTCTTGATATGCTTGGAAAAACCGGTACCGGTAACCCGATTAACGGAACCGCTTTCATTGATGACGTAAGAGGTTACCAATACTATATGAACAGGCTGGATACCCTGGCTAAAACCTTTGCCAATACCATAAATGGAATTAATGATAAAAACGATTTTGTACCAGGCGGCGGAGGAGGCGGAGTTCTTCTTGCCAATAAGCAGAACAACTCTGCGGCAGATATTACGGCTCTTAATATCGGTATCAGTGAGGATTGGATCAGCGGCAAAGCCCATATTAACGAAATGAGGGATAATCCCACTGACACTATTTTAGATATGCTCAATTCCATGACGGATACATATGCGGATTTGGATAATAAATCATTTGTTGATTATATGAATAATATTTCCACAGTTTTGGCCAATGATTCCAGTTATAACTCCAACACCCTGAAGACAGACGTTACCGTGTTAAACGGCATTCAGGATTCCAGGGATTCCATTTCCGGCGTCAGCATGGACGAGGAAGGCGCCAATATGATGGCCTACATTTCCGCATACAATGCGGCGTCACGGCTGATGACAGTCTTAGACGAGGCCCTTAATACATTGATTAACAATACCGGCTTGGTGGGAAGATAATATTGAGAAGGAGGTACTGTTTATTATGCGTGTTGCAACTACTGCGGCTTACCGTAACTTCAGCGGTTCTGTTAACGACGTCCACAGCCGTCTGAATAAAAGCATGAACAAAATATCAAGCGGAAAGGCTTATGAAAAAGCTGCTGATAACCCCCTTGCTTACTATGAGGGAAAAAAAATCGACAACCAGTATCTGGATACACTGAGTAAATTGAACCTGATACCCGACGTGAAAAACCGCCTGTATCAGCAGGAGCTGGGCATCAGGGATATTCAGTCACGGTTATCAAAAGCAAAGGGCCGCGTAGAATATATCCTTAATGATACCAACAATGCCGACCCCGGCTTAGTGCAGACTACCAGGGATGAGCTTCTGGCCTTTCAGCAGACCATGGCCAATGATTTAAATGCCCAGTATCAGGACTTTTACATTTATGGAGGGAACGACGTGTCCACCGCTCCCTTCTCCCTCAGCGCGGACGGAAAGACCCTGACTTATACCCACAAATTTTCCGGTGATACGGAAGCGACTAAAATGGAGATGACCCTGACGAAACAGGCGGACGGAAGTTATAAGTATGAATTCAGCGGCAGCAAAGGGTCTGCTGCCCTGGATGAGAACCAGACTCTTGATGCCATTGTCCGCTCCATGAAAGAACAGGGAAGGATGGATATAGGCTATGGAACAATCTCTGACCGCGAAACCCTGATGGATACCTATACAGGCGGCCTGAACGCTATCACCGGCCTGTCCTCCGATGCTGTAAGGGCAATGGACCAATCGGACCCGGCTGGTCTGCGAAATCAAATAAAGGATCTTCTAAACAACAGCCCCATTGGATTAGTGGGGCAGGCTGTACAGACAGTAAACGGCTTCATGGACGGCGGGAGCAAAACGGAATTTTCAGAATCCCTTGGCGCAATCATGGATACAATGACTGTGGCCGAGCACCGGCTCAGCACGGTGTATAGTGATTTGGGCAACAAATATGCCATTTTGGAAAATGTGGAGGATAAGCTGACAACAGACAAGATGACCCTGACCGAGCAATACAAAAACAAGCTGGGGGCGGATCCCTATGATTCAATCATTGAAATGTATTCCTATCAGCAATCCTACAACGCCGCGCTAAGGGTTGGCTCCTATATGATGGGAACATCATTATTTGATTTTATGCGCTGATTCCCATGTTCAGACTGGAGGTGATATCATGGGAACGCTTATTAAGGTTACTTCGATACCCTTTGAATCCATTCGTTTTACACAGAATGCCCGTCTGATTCCATCTGATACGGTGGCAGCAGAACGACAAAAGGCATTGTCCCTTCATCGCGCATACCAGTACCGATATCATGGCAGGGGGTGTTATTCCGGCTTTGATCTTATAAATCAGGTCAGGCAGGCATTCCCTTCCGGCTCCCCTGCGGCCGTCCCGTCACAGGGTACAGGGCCACTCCAGGGAGCGCCGTCTTTCCCGGCTGTTAATCCAAAAAACAGCCGGGTTTCCGGCACAGCGTCTGCATCAGGCTATCCTCCCGCCCCAATGACAAGCTTTACTTCAATTGACGCTGAGGAATCCGCGGCGCCTGCGGCAGCCTCCCCGGAGACACTTTCAGAATATCTGGTACAAAGAGAGGCCTTTGAATTCCGCATAGCAAAAGGTGACTTTTCTTACATCCCGGCTCTGTCCGTAACAATTGTGACACAATACCCTGAAATTCACTTTGAGTACACCGGTGAATTTAACTACGTGCCTCCCCGTAAGGACGCCAAAGGAGACATGATTGATATACAAGCATAAACAGCAGAACAGAAAGGCAGACTTTTCATGAAAACGCAAACCGGCTATTATGGAGAAATCGAATATGATCTGTCCGATTTAATTGTGGTGACAGACGGATTCTTTGGCTTTCCTGAACTTAAACAATTTCTTCCTCTCCGCTTAGATGAGGATAATGACTCCCTGCTTTTGATTCAGTCCGTTGAAAACTCCCAGGTGGCTTTTGTAGTCATTGCGCCAACCATTCTATGCCCGGATTATTCCCCTGTCCTTACAGAGGAAGATTTGGCCGCACTGGATACAGAAGACTGCAATGAGCTTTCCTATTATGCAGTATGTGTTATAAAAAATGACTACCTGGAGGACACTGTCAACCTCAAATGCCCGCTGGCTATCAATCCTAAAACAAAAGCAGCCCGTCAGGTAATTTTAGAAAATACCGATTACGGATACCGCCATAAGCTGAATACCTTTTCCAGCATTACAAAAAAAACACAAGACAGGAGTAACTGCCATGCTGATACTGCACCGGAAAACGAATGAAAGTATTTTAATAGGGGATCATATCAGAATTACAGTGATTGAAAATTCATCTATGGGGGTTCGTCTGGCGATTGACGCCCCCAAAGATATTAAGATCATGCGGGAGGAGTTGGCCATTGCCGCCAAAACAAACGAAGCATCTCTTCTGCCTTCCATCAGTTCCATCCATTCCCTGCAGGAGATATTGGAACAGCAGCGAAAGGAAGTCCAGGAGTAATATCAATCCGGCTTCTTTTTAAACATATTGCTTATGATCAATCCCTTTAACTGCCGTATTCCCCTCCATATCCAGCAGATTGGCAAAAGAATTGAAAAATCCTCCAGTATGGGATAGATAACGCACATATATTTATATTCCGGAAATACCCATCTCAATATCCGTCCTATGTTTTTCCGTCTCTTTCTCCACTTTTCAGTGAAAGCAGCCCTCTTTTCCCGGGACTGTTCCCTATTAATTTCCCGTTGGACTAAACGCTCCAGTTTTAATGCCTGCTGGTCCGTCTCCTTGTTCAGAAGGCCTCTGCTCAAAACCCGGTTCTCCAGAATATCATATACCTTTATATCCTCAGTCAGGCCGTCAGATGCCTTTTCACCTTTGCTCCCAAACCACATATATGCAATCTGAAGGATTTTCTTTCCCAATTCATCAACCCGAAATCCCTCCATCCTTTTCTCAATGGATTCTTCATTCATTTTTTCTCTCCACGTCCTGTGAAACACATACAGATCCAATACATCGCGGATTAAAAGCTCATCCGCCGCATATGCGTAAGCCGCTCTTGCCAGCATAAACACAAATTGATTTTCAAGGGAAAATCCCCTCACATATTTATATCTGCCCCAAAAAGGCGCGGTCTCCAGCATAAGCTTCATATTTTTATCATACAGCCTGGTGCGTAAAGGCAGCTTATAATAGATCTCCATGTCAAAGCCGGCTGCATTCTTCATATGTTCTCCATAGCCCTTATAATAATAGTCTGTCTCATAGCCCAAATCCACCATATACCCCTTGGCCAGGACATAACTTTTTTCATCCACCAAAAGCTTAAGCAGTCCGCAGGCCGCCATCTCCGGAACCGGGTATAATTCGCGGATTGCACAGGAAGAAATAACAAAACAGGGAAGATTCATCATTTCCATCATCATCAGAACTTCCTGCTGAGCCTCCCTGCACACATCCCCAAACCCCAGGGCTTTCTGATAGCGTTCAAAAAACCGTTCCCTCCACCGCTCCGGTATTTTGTCGCCATTTCCCAATGAAGCTAAATATATGATATTGGCAATTTTATGGTAATCCGCTTCCCGGAACATTTTTTCCCAATTTACCCTGCTGTACATTACCCGCAAATCATCCTGACGCATAATCCCGCCTACTGTGTTAACAAGAAAACGGCCTTCGTAGATTAATCGTTCCATAAAAATCTCCTATTATTGAACTAAGTATACTTCCTTCCTCTGCCTTCCGAATCTGACCGCCTCCTCATGGGTATCAAAATAAATGTCAATCACATTGCCTGTCGCACTCTCCCCTGTATCCTCTACGGTATAGACAATCCCACCGATTTCCACTTTTGTACCCATTTCCAGAATGCTTGGATCTGCCGCCACAGTATGTCCGGCTCTTGGTATGGTCTCTGATTTTGTCAAATAAATCTCCTTCTTTCCGCAGCACACTTCACAGCTGCAGTAACCGGTAATATCAAATACCCCTAACAGCGTCCCTTCATGCACTTCCTTCTGATGGATCATATGTACCGGAAGTCTCGTCCTTCCAAAAGCCAGGGCAGCCTCATGGCTGTCAAAATACAGGCTCAGGGTTTCTCTGGCCCTGGCCGACAGCTTATCCTGTACTTCGTATACATGTCCTCCAATCCTTAATTTATCTCCTATCCGGAAAACCTCAAGATTGGCAGCCACAGTAATACCCTGTGCGGGCCTCTGCCCGGAATAGGTAAGATAGCCGTCCGATTTCTTTACACAGATTTCGCAGCTGCAATAAGCAGCTATCTCCATCTCTCCCAAGTATTCTTCTGTTTCCAATTCCTCGACTGATGTTAAAAAATCGCCCCTTTGTCCTTCATCCACAACAGGTGCGGTTACATCCTCTTTTAACGGGATAATTGCTGTTAAATCCGCTCCTGCAGGTTCCGTATCGCCATTACTGGTAACTACCGCTGCCAGGACGCTGATTATAATTACCGCCACTCCTACACTGCATTGAATGGCAATGGAAAACCGTGATCTTGTGCAAAAACGTTTTTTCAACATCGGCCTCACTCCCTCCCAAGTTCCATTTGCGAGTATTACTTCTGTGCTGCCCTGACCTGGCAGCCCCATGTACGGTTTACTACAGCTTATAAAACGTGTCTCGGCTCTTCCTTGACCTGCAGGCAGGATTTAAGAATCTCAGTAAAAATTCTGACTTTAAATTTATTTTCGTAAAATCCTATCATTGGAGCCACCGAATCCTCATGGGCCACAACATATTTGGACGGAAGCCGGGTTAAAATCAATGCCTTTACATCTGCGCAGCAGCGGCTGCACCTGCACACACCGTACTGCTCCATATATTTTTTTAAATCCATGCGCGTAATGATATTTTCCATAACATTTTCAATGTGGCATTCCTCCTGTCCGGAATCCCGGTCCCCGTCCTGGGGTTCCTGACCTCCGCCCTGGGGTTCCTGACCTCCGTCCTGGGGTTCCTGACCTCCGTTCTGCGCTTCCTGGTTCTCCAACTGCTTTGCCAAATCATCTAAAATCTTGTGTGAGATATACTCCTCCTGATCATCCACCACAACTACCCTCTTATCGCCCGAAGGAGATACCTTTGGCACTCTTTCTCCAGCCAAATCCTGTCCGGAGATTTCCTCCGGGTCTGCACCATTGGTAAGCAGGCTCAATACATGAGATGTCTTATTCGTTTTCTTTGGCATATCCCGCCGCCTCCTTTAAGTGAATCCTGTCTGCAATCTCATCAATCAAATCCTGATAATCTTTTACCGCGGCTGAACGGGGATTATAATCAAAAATGCTTTCCCCATGGGCCGGCGCTTCTGCAATCGCAACTCCGCTTCGTATTTTCGTATCAAATACAGCTGTTTTTATCTGCCCGGCCAGCTGCTGCGCCATTTCCAGCACATCCCTTGAAAGAAGAGTCCGCCTGTTAAAA
Organism: [Clostridium] clostridioforme AGR2157; assembly: GCF_000424325.1. Taxonomy (GTDB): domain Bacteria; phylum Bacillota; class Clostridia; order Lachnospirales; family Lachnospiraceae; genus Enterocloster; species Enterocloster clostridioformis_A. The sequence goes on along the minus strand of NZ_AUJR01000007.1, from coordinate 54,063 downwards.
CGGGTTAATAAAATTCCCAGCACATTTAATTCCGGGTTCAAATTTTCCTGCACGGATTCTATGGTTTCCTTTAATTGTGACAGCCCCACCAGACTAAGGATATCGGACGCCATGGGAATGATCAAAAAATCAGATACCACATAAGCATTCACTGTGAGAAGGTTTAGCGCCGGCGGTGTATCAATAATAATATAATCGTATTTCTCCATTACGGGCATCAGGGTATCGCGTAAAAGATATTCTTTTCTTCCGGAATTTCCCTGCTCCAGGCCGCTGCTGCTGAGTGTAATATCCGAGGGCAGGATATCACAGTATTCTGTCCGTATGATGGCTTCCTGTATTGGGATTTTTCCTTTTAAGGCATCCAGCACTGTGGACATATCAGAGGAGCCAAGCCCAAGGCAGAACCCCAGATTTCCCTGGGGATCCAAATCAATCCCCAATACCCGCCTGCCCGTGGAAGATATTCCTGTAGCCAATGCGGCTGAGGTAGTGGTTTTCCCGACACCGCCTTTCTGATTAGAAACAGTTATGATAATAGCCAAAATATTTCCTCCCTATTCTTTCGTGTATGTTCATATCAAAATCACCGGACTGTTTTCAGATACATTTTAACGCTGCCACAGGGCAAGCTCATTCTCTGACGGACTGCAATCCACCTTCCGTTTTATATTCTCTTCATTTACCGGCAGCAGATATTCAGAAAACGGCGCCCCTGCCTGGGTCTGCGCAATTTCAGCCGCATCCTCCCATTCCTCTGCATCCGCCTCATCCCCATTGACATAATACACCGGATCTCCCCAGTCATCGTGTTCCAGCTCCAGGCTCCATACATTCTCAAAATCGCAGCCCCCTTCCTTAAGGGAAAAATAATTTCTTCCCCCATTGTCCTCCACGATTGTAAGATAGGTTAATTGTTGTTCCGCATTATAGGTGAGGAAGGATTGCTCCGCCGCATCGGAATCCGATTTTGATGAGACGGCCAGTTCCTCATCCTCAGGCATCCACACTGCTGCCAGCAAAACACGTTCAGGTAATATGGCATTGTCAAATACCGCAATATCCCTGTATCCGTCCCCGTTTAAATCCGCCAGCAGAAAACCGGGCTGTTCCATATCCGCCGCCTTTTTATCAGCAAATGCCTTCAGCTGCTTTGATACCTTCCTGCGGTAAGTGTCAAACTCCTCCAGTATGATTCCTTCCGGCCCCACATAATGGTTATCCGGGGTAAAGACATTAAAGCATTTCGCTCCGTCTTCCCCCAGGTAATAACGCTGCTTGTCTTTCCTGTCAGTTACCCATCCTGTACGCATGTATCCATTGGAATCCACATAATATTCCTTTCCCTGGTCTTCAATCCATTGGTCCACAGCAGGTTCTCCGGGAGAATACATGTATTTCCACCGTTTTCCATCCTCCTGAAGTTCCCAGGTACCCTTTGCGGCCAGAGAAAGGAAGGGGGACAGCAGGGAAAAAGCAACCGCAGCCGGCAGCATCCGGAATATGATGCGCTTCCCCTTCTCCATATCCATACTACCCCCTTGCTTTTGCCCTTTCCTCTTCATATTCTTTGAGAAGCTTATCCATCAGCGCCACCAGGCGCCCGATCTCCGGTTTTGCCAGCTGGCCATCGGCTCCCAGTTCCTTTCCTTTTCTCCGCATCTGGTCGTCAATCAGGGATGAAAAGATGATGACAGGAATCTTCTTAAGCCTGGAATCATCCTTAATAAGCTTTGTGAGACGGTGCCCGTCCATCTGGGGCATCTCAATATCTGTTATTATAAGCTTGGCTTTCTCATATAAATCAGGTTCATCCTTAATGGATGACAGATAATCCCAGGCCTCCTTTCCGTTTCCAAAATTATGTATGTTGGTAAAGCCTGCCCGTTCCAGTGAATCGTCAATCATTTTCCTGAGCAGAACAGAATCTTCCGCAATCACAATGGGCGCCTCGTTTAAAGGCCGGTCTCCCATGGCATCTACCTCTGAAACCTGAATGGTGGTTTCCGGGGCAAGCTCCGCCACGATTTTCTCAAAATCCAAAATAGTAACCAGCTGGCCGTCGCACTGGGCAATCCCTGTGGCTATGCTTTCATCCCCATTGGCTATGGTTTTATCCGGTTTCTGGATATCTCCCCAGGATATGCGGCTGATCCCCTCAATCCCATGAACCCGGAACGCCACTGTCATTTTATTAAAGTTGGTCACAATAAATAAATCCCTGGCCCCTTTTTCCACCTGCGCCCCTGAAAGATAGCATGCCAGGTCGATCACTGTGATAAGCGTATCCCTTGGTTTAAAGATTCCCTCTACGGACGGATTGGCATGGGGCATGGATTTTACCTTTTGACTCATCATAATTTCCTTGACCTTTGCCACATTAATGCCGTAAAACTCATCCTGGATCGTAAACTTCATGATTTCAATTTCATTTGTTCCGGATTCAAGCAAAATTCCTTCCTTTTCCCTTTTCATCAGTTACCTCCTCTATAAATGCCGCTCAGGCTTTCCCATTGTTCGGATTGCAACCTCACCGCTTTCAATATCCAATATCATGGTCCTTGCAAAGGCGCCGCCGGTATCCTCTGCCGCAATCCTCATATTCTCTTCCTGCAGTATCTTTTTTACCATAAAAGTATTCCTGGAGCCGATATTTCCAAACTCCGCATTTCCGCGGATTTCAAACATCTTCGCGCCTCCGGCGATTTTAACCACGGTTCTGGATTTTACCATGCCGAAAGCGCTTAATTTTCGGATCGTCTCATGGATACCGGAATCAGCGTATTTATAAACATTCCCCTCCTCCGCGTCATGACGTTCAGGAAGCATAATATGAAGAAGCGCTCCCAGATGTAAAAAGGGGTCCCAAAACGAGATTCCAATGCAGGAGCCCAGAGCATATGTAATGATCTTCCCGGTGCCTCTGGTAAATTTCATATCTCCAATTCCTACCCTCAGTTCCCTCTCCTGCATTATAAGACTCCTAACTTGTCTAAAATATCATTTAAAGACTTCATATCAGGAAGCATTAAAAGCCAGTCTGAAAGCCGCGTTTCATCCATAATAAAATCCGAGTTAAAATACATCAGTTTATCTGTCTCATATCCGTATTCCGCCATAGGAACCGTCAATATACCGCCCAGCATATTCACGGTGGAGCTGGGCACTGAAAGCCGTATATCCATCTTCACCAGCTGTGCAAAGGCATTTATATATGAACAAATCGTGATATTTCCTACCTCTTCCAATGCGGAATAAGCCAGGGCGTCCAGTTCTTCAAAGCTGGAGAAACGTTTTCCCAGAAGCTTTTCCAACAGCGTATTGGCAAACTCCATGTTAAACAGAAACAGCATCAGCCCTTCCACGTCCCCGCTCATTTTAACCAGGGTCGCTGCTACGATCTCTTCAATATTGCCAATTCGGTTCACTGCGTCCTCATATCCCAGGACATTGACCTGGGGAAGGGTAATGCGTATTTCCTTTTGAAGAAGTTTGGAAAGAGCCGTGGCCGCATGGCTGGTGCCAATACTGCTGATCTCCCGCATCACATCCAGTTCCTGCAGCTTCAGTTCCCCGTAATCATTTATCTTCATGTCCATCTCACCTTTACCGTTTATTCATCATCTTTCCCTATCCCCGCAGAGAGTTAATGGTCCCCTCAATTTCATCTGATGTAATTACCATGCGCAGCGCATAGGAAAATGCCCGCTGGCACTCAATCAGCCTGGTCATCTCTTTGGCCATATCTGTTCCCGACGCTTCCAGGGCTCCCTGTGCCAGGGCCGGTTTTTCTATCAGAACCGCATCCACGCCCGCATCCCTGGGAACATACTCCTGGCTGCCCGTGCTCACAAGCCTGCTGGGATTCTGAAACGTATATAGACTGACCTTTGGCTTCTCGTCCTCATCCGTTATTTCCTCATCCCTCTCATACCCTTCTTCCATCTCCGCCCGCAGCTCTTCCACATCCGCTACTTCCAGTTTAAGCGGTTCGCTGTTTTGGTCCAAAACCAGCTTTCCGGCATCTGTCATCAGATAAAAGCCATCCTCCCGCTCCGCCCGATGAAAGTGTCCGTTTCTGGTATAGCTGATTGCCCCTGTGCCCGGGTCCTGGACCTTAAAAAATGCGTTGGGCTCCAAAATTGCGTAATCATACTGAGCCCCGGTCTGAGTAATTCCCGCGCTGTCAAAACTGGTATATGTCCTTTCAACACGTGAACCGGCTCCTGCCTGCAGTTGTGTCACCGCGCCGGGAGAATCATTGAGATTGTAGTTAATCAGATCGGAAAAAACAGCTGTCTTAGGCTTAAATCCATTGTTATTTACATTGGCAAGATTATTTGCAATGACGCTGAGCTTTTCCGTGCAGCTTCCGGCGCCAACGGCTCCCACATAAAATGACTGGTTCATATCCCTTCCTCCTTATACCCTTCCTACGTCAGATGCAGACTTTCCCATGATCTGATCGTACATTTTTAATACCTGGGCCGCGCTCTGAAGCGCTCTTTGGGAAGACATCATTGCAGTCATTTCATCCACCATGTCAACGTTTGATTTCTCAAGTGTCTTCCAGAGAATCTGCGTTTCTTCCCCGCTTACCTGCGCCCCTGCCTGGTTTGCGGAGAACAGCCCGTTATCCTCCTTATGAAGCTGTCCGTAATCCCCAAAATCCACAATCTGAAGCGTCCCCAAATCCATCTGTTCCGCGTTTGCGTCCGTCTGTTCAGAGGCTGTAATACGCCCTTTATCATCCACCGTAAAATTTTCATTCTGAATCCGGATGGGCTGGCCGCCGGCTGAGAGTACCCTGCCGTTTTCCCCCAGTACAAGGTATCCTTCAGAATCCACGGCAAAGGAACCGTTTCTGGTATACTGAACCCCATTTGGCGTCTGTATGCAGAAAAACCCCTTTCCCCCAATTGCAAAATCATATATGCCTTCCGTAGGCTCATAGCTTCCCTGCTCATAATTCACATAGGTCCTGGAAGCTGTACGGATCTTTGATGTGGAGGCCAGCGGTTCAGCTGTTCCTTTACCGCGCCTTCCGGTGCGGTAAAGCATCTCCTCCTGAAAGGTGCTGGAAACCATTTTATCCCGCTTATAACCGGCGGTTTGAAGGTTTACCATATTATTGCTGATAACATTTAAGTTCCGGTTCTGGGTAAGCATTCCAGAAGCCAGATTATAAAATCCCTGATACATTTTTGCTTCATCCTCCTTTTTATTATCCAAGATGTGATTTCATGTATGCTTTCAGCTTTCGGATCGCCTCGCTGTGGATTTGGGAAATCCTTGGCTCGCTCACATTTAAGACCTGAGCAACCTGCGTCATGCTCAATTCCTCTACATAATAAAGAGAGATAACCAGCTTTTCTTTTTCTTTCAGCTTTTCAACTGCCTCAACCAGTGTTTTTACCGTTTCTCCCTTAAAAAAGATATCCTCCGGCTGTCCCTCGATATCATCGCTTGGCACCTGAACCGTCTGCCCGTTCTCATCCCCCCGTGTAATCATATCCAATGAAAGTACATTCATCATGGTGCTCATCCTCTGGATCCGCTGAAATTTTCTTAGATTCATCCTCAAATACCCTGCTATCTCTTCATCGGACGGTATATGCCCCTGCTTTTCATACAAATACTGCCTTGCATTTTCAATGGACTGACGGTTCTTGTGATAATTTCTTGGTATCCAGTTATTTTGGCGGATAAGATCTATCACTGTTCCTCGTATGCGCCGCGAAATAAATGTCTCAAATTTACTGTCCCGTTCCGGCTCATATCGGTCAATACCTTTCATGATCGCAATAACCCCCTCATGAATGATATCTTCCATCTGCATAAAATCAGAGTACAGATTGTTCATTTGAATTGCCACGGACTTTGCCAGGTAAAGATACCGGAGTGTCAATTCCTGTTTTATTCCCTGGTCCCTGCTCTCCTGGTAAAGGACAAACAGCTCCTCATTCGTCATTTCTTCCATTCCCTTTTGCATCTTAACCACCTTCGCTATCATCACATATGGTTCCTGGTCTCCTCCAGTCTAAGGCTGCCGATTGATTGTATCTGCACATTGTTTGCAATCTCATTAAATGACAGAACACGCACTTTCGGATAGAACTGCTCGATTAAATGGTAAAAATGTATCCGCATTACCTGTGAGGTCAGAATAACCGGGTTTTGTGTAAGGCCATTAAATTTTTTCATCTGTTCAGCCAGCTGGCTTATAAGACTCTGGAGAATATCCGGCTGCAGGGCCAGATACATTCCGCTCTCACCTTTCTGTACAGACCCTGCCATGGTGCGTTCCAGCTCCGTATCCAGGGTAATGACTTTCATGCTTCCATCCTCGCAGTACAGTCTGGTAATCGTCCGTTTCAGCGCTATCCGTATCTGCTCAATAATTCCGTCAAAATCCCTGACGGGAAGACCTGCCTCAGATATGGTTTCTATCATGGTTTCTATGATGGTCTCCAGGTCCTTGACAGGCACGCCCTCTTTTAAGAGAGCCGTGAGAACACGCTGAAACAGATTATAGGAGATAAGGCCCGGAAAGGCTTCCTCCACCAGTTCCGGAGAAGTCTTTTTCACATTCTCGATCAAACGGAGCACTTCCTGTCTTGTAACAAGCTCAAAGGCGTGCTGCCGTATGATTTCCGAGAGATGCGTTACCATAACGGAAAGAGGGTCAATGACCGTATATCCGTACAGTTCCGCCCGTTCCCTGTCCTCCGGCCGTATCCAGCGGCTGGGAATCCCGTAAGCCGGCTCAATGGCTTCGATTCCATCCACCTCTTTTTCCGGGTGTTCCGGTTCCAGAGCCAGGTAATAATCCACCAAAAGCTCGCCCCTTGCCACCTCCTCTCCCTTTATCTTGATGCAGTATTGGTTGGTGCTAAGCCCTGAGCTGTCCCTGAGCCGGATGGATGGGATCACAAAACCCATATCCTGGGCATATTGTCTGCGGAATATGACAATCCTGCTGATAAGCCTTCCTCCCACTGATTCATCGGCCAATGGAATAAGGCTGTATCCAAATTCCATCTCTATGGGCTCCACTGACAAGAGTGTGTAAACATTATTGACATCCTTGAAATACTCGTCCTCTGCAACAGCATTGGACGCCGCAGCTTCTGCCTGGGATGCCTGAGCCGCCTCGGAATCCTGATAGAGCACCGCTCCCGGAGCATAGGAGGCTTCCGCCACTTTTCCGGACAGATAGTATCCCCCTGACATTAAAGCCGCGGAGATAATAAGCAGCTGCAATACCGGCATCCCCGGGATAAAAGCCAGGACCGCCATTACCACACCGCTCATCATAATGGCATAGGGCTGTGACATAAACTGTCTGGAGATATCCTCATTCAGACTGCCGTCAGAAACAGCTCTTGTTACGATCATTCCAGTTGAAACAGATATGAGCAAGGCCGGAATCTGGGATACCAGTCCATCTCCCACTGTTGCAATAGAATATGTATTTAATACCGTTCCAATGCTGCTTCCTGACTGAAGGATGCCTATGACGCTTCCCCCGATCAAATTGATCGCCGTTGTAATCAGGGACATGACGGCGTCTCCCTTAACTATCTTTGTGGCGCCATCCATTGCGCCGTAAAAATCCGCCTCTCTCTGAACCTTTTGTCTGCGATCCTTTGCCTGCTGCTCGTTAATAAGGCCGGAGCTCAAATCCGCATCAATGGCCATCTGTTTCCCCGGCATGGCATCCAGGTTAAATCTGGCCGCTACCTCCGCAACGCGCTCAGCTCCTTTTGTAATGACAATAAACTGCATTAAGACAATAATAAGGAAAATGATAAAACCCACTACCACATTCCCGCGAAGGATAAAATCACCAAAGGCTTTTATGATCTGTCCTGATGAACCTCCATTGGAAAGAATGTTCCGGGTTGTAGAAACATTGATGCCAAGCCGGAAAAGAGTGGTTACCAGCAGAAGGGATGGAAAAATTGAAAGTTCCAGGGGTTCCCGTATCGTCATGGTGGACACCAGGATCATCATGGAAAGAGCCATATTTAATATGATTGCAACATCCACCATTCCGGCCGGCAGCGGTATGATTAATAAAAGTATGATGGTCAGTACAAACAGCACAACCGAGTAATTAAGTATCTTTTTCATGAAACTAACTCCATCCTGGTTTTATTGGAACATGTCTTCCCTGCGGCTGGCTCTGTAGATATATATAAGTATCTCCGCTACCGCGCCGTAGAACTCCGCCGGAATCTCCTGATCCAGCCTGCAGGAAGCATACAAGGCTCTTGCCAGGGGTTTATTTTCAATAATAAAAACCCCGTTTTCCTCTCCTGCCTTTACAATGCGCAGCGCCAGCTCATCCTGGCCTTTTGCCAATACCACCGGCGCCCCATGGCGCTTTGGGTCATATTTCAGGGCCACTGCAAAATGCGTAGGGTTCCTTACGATCACATCCGCCTCCGGAACCTTCTGTATCATCCTGCTAAGAGCCATCTGTCTCTGGATCCTGCGTATGCGTCCTTTTATTTCAGGATTCCCTTCCGTCTGCTTATATTCATCCTTTACCTCCTGCTTGGTCATTTTCAGATTTTTCTCATACTCCCATCTCTGATACAGAAAATCAAAAAACGCTACAATTACAAATACCATACAGACCTTGAGAATTAACTGAAACGCCATTTGGAGCAAATGGATACATGAATTCAGGGGCTCCACATCAATCATCCGGGCCACCTGTACGATATCGCCTTTAATCAGGTTAAAAAGCAGGATTCCCAGTACTGCGATTTTAAGCAGGTTCTTCAGCAGCTCCACCGCATTTCTTACAGCAAACATTTTTTTTATTCCACTGATAGGATTAAGCCTGTCAAATTTAGGCTTTAACGTCTTAAACGATATATTAAAACGCGTCTGGACCCCATGGGCCGCAATTCCCAGAGCCATGGAGGAAAGGAGCAGCGGAAGGCTGCATTTTAAAAAAGTAATGGCTGTGGCTGCAAATAGCCTGTATGCCAGGACAGACTCCTGTTCCAGACTGATGCTGTCAATCACAAACTTCATATAATCCCGTATATTGCGGTATATAAACGGCATCAGCAGCCGCATCACAAAAAAAATCCCCAAAAGCATTACAACCGTGGCAATATCCTTGCTCTGGAATACATTTCCTTCTTTTCTGGCATCTTTGCGGCGTTTACTGGTAGGTTGTTCGGTCTTTTCCTGTCCGCCGTGATCCGCCACCCCTCACCACTCCCTTCTCCGTGCAATCACCTCATCATCAGCGCCATCCTCCAAAGGGACCGGAACATGGCATCCATTATCACGTTCAGCTTATCTGACATGGGGCTGAACAAAAACATCAGCATCAAAATTCCTACAATGATCTTCATCTGGAAATTGATCACAAACACATTGATATGGGGAATCATACGCATAATGACCCCCACTGCCACCTCCGCCACCAGTTCCATTGCAATAAGGGGCATTGCATACTGGAGCCCCATCAGGATGCTGTCCTGGAATATTGTCAATACCGCTTCCGACAGTTCCGGCCTTATTGACACAGAACCAAAGGGTATGAAACGGGCCGCGGCGAAAAAAATCCCAAACAGCTTCAAATGGCCGTCAACAGCAAAAAAAAGCAGCATCAAAAATGCGTAGTACATTCCTGATGTAATTGTCATCTGGGAGTTGTACTGAGGATCGTAAATCTGCGCCATGTTAAGTCCCATCATATAATCCATGACAGACGAGGCAAAACGGACCACCAGAACGCATAATTCTATTCCAAAGCCTAAAATAAACCCAAATAACAGTTCTGACGCCAGCATCACACCGTATTCTATCAGACTGGCTGGTTCGCGTTCCAGAGCCTGCCCCATACCGGCGTAAAGCATAAGCGAACATACAAACACAAAAGCGGCTTTTGCAGAAGACGGGAAATTGTTTCTTCCAAATATGGGGTTTAAAGCAATTGCCCCGCTCATCCGCATGACGATCAAGGAAAATAATATAAACATCCCTTATCATCCTCCGGCTATTATTTCAAAAATCATCCTGACAAAATCCTGAAGCATTACCAGCATGGAACTGCCCAGTACTCCAAGAAGCCCTAAAATAGCCAGTAACTTTGGAACAAACGTAATCGTCTGTTCATTAATCTGCGTTGCTGCCTGAAAAATGGCAACAAGCACGCCAACTGCCATGCTGATGATCAAAAAGGGCAGCGACAGCCTCATCATCAGCTGTAATGCCTGGTACATCACATCCAATACCTGGACGTTGCTCATAATTACCTCCCATCCGGCCTGCCTAGCGGAAGCTTCTCACAATACTGGAAAACAGCAGTTCCCATCCGTTAACAGTTACAAACAGCAAAAGTTTAAAGGGCAATGAAACCATTGTGGGAGGCAGCATGACCATTCCCATGGACATAAGCGTTGTCGCAACCACAATATCAATCAGGAGAAACGGCAGGTAAATAAGAAAGCCTGCCATAAATCCGCGCTTCAGTTCACTGGTCATAAAAGCAGGAGTCACTATGGTCATTGGATAAGCCGTTACATCCTCCCTTATCTCTGCTCCGGACATTTCCACAAAATGATCTAATGTTTCCTTTTCCGTGTTGCGCAGCATGAATTCTTTCATTGGAACAGACATCTGAGCCACAGCCTCCTCCTGCGTAAGCTCTCCCCGCAGATAGGGCTGATATGCGGTCTCATTGATCTGTCCTATAACAGGCCCCATAATATAAAGGGTCAAAAACAAAGAAATCCCGGCCAACACCAGATTAGGGGGGGTCTGCTGAATCCCCATTGCATTTCTGGTGAAAGAAAGGATAATGATGGTTCTTGTAAAAGAAGTCATCATGACTACAACGGATGGAAGCAGCCCCACTAATGTAATCATAAAAATCAATTCCAGAGCCGGTACATTGCCTCCATTAAGCCCTGTCAGAAGATCATTCATTTTCTTCCTCCTGTTCCTTTCCTATACGGGCCTCATATTCTCCTTTAAAATCCTCTCCCAGTTCAGCCAGCATCTGAATCCCTGCCTGGCTGACTCCGATCAGAAACACTCTCTCCCTCATCTTCATAAGCAGAAGACGCTGGTCTGTCCCCAGACGTATTTGTTCAAGAATCCTTATGTTTTGATCTGAAGACGCTTTCATATAACGGCTGCCCAGCTGCCGGCTGAACCACCAGGCCAGCAGCAGCACAAGACACACTATAAATATGGCGCTGAATAATGAAAAAAATCCCATCATAACTATAAAATCTCCGGGTTTAAATTCCTGGCAATGATTTCAGTGATACGGATGCCAAAATTGTCTTCCACCACCACAATGTCTCCTCTGGCAACGCACTGGCCATTGACATACAAATCAGCCTGCTCTCCTGCCATTTTGTCCAGCACTACCAGGGACCCCTGGGTCAATTCCAGAATATCCTTGACCAGCTTTTTTGTCCGGCCGATCTCCACGGATATTTCCAATGGAACCTTCATCAGCATTTCCTGGTTTACGGTCTCCTCCTCTCCGCTTAAGGCGCCTGCCTCCAGCGGCTTATTTTGGGCCGGATGAATCAGCGTGCTTTCCCGGCTTCCCCTTTCCTTCATATCCCTCATCAGTTCCATCATCTGCATCTGAGACTGCTGCATCTGGTTTATCAGCTGCAGCATCCCTGAATCCACAGGCGTTGGCTGATATCCGGGAGATACCGTAAAAGCGGAAGGTGATACTGCCGGCTGTGGCTGTAACACTGGCTGCGGCTCCTGTACCGGCTGCCCCTGCCGGTCCGCCGTCAGCTCTTTTGGCCCTTCCGCTGAGTCCGGTTCCGGAATTGCCCCGCTCTCTTCTGATTCCGCCGCGGTTTGGCTTTCATTTTCTTTCAGGCTTTCTGTAAAAGGCTCAATCAAGCGCTTTGCCAAATCAGTGGACATAATATTCAAAAATTCATTTTTCAGCTTTCCTTCTATTTCAAGCAGGAAATGTACCACCACCATCTTTTCGCCCTGGGGAAAGAATCGTTCCTTAAACCACTCTTCACTTTCCACAGGAAAGGATACCGGCGTGGATATATTAACGGCATAGCCAAAGAACTCAGAAAGCGCAGTTGCTGATGACCCCATCATCTGGTTCATAACCTCGCATATTGCACTCATATTGATCTCATTCAGCTCAAATTCCTCCGCCGGTATCTCCGCCCCCATGAGCATCCCTACGATAATACGGACATCATTGAGGGCAAACATCATAACATTATTGCCCGTTAATCCTTCTACATAGGCAATCTCAACCCCTACCGCCGGTTCCAGTTTTTTAAAATCAAAATCATCTCTCATTAATACCCGGACAGTAGGGGTGGTAATATTTACCGTTTCGCCAAGCATTTTAGATACGGCTGTTGCCGACGCCCCCAGGCTGATATTCATTATCTCGCCTATGGCATCCAGTTCCATTTCCGTAAAATCACAAGCGCCCATTGTTTGTCTCCTTTTGCTCTTTCATTTTCTTACCGTACCTCTATTTCCCTATATCCAGCGCTTTCTGAGCCATAACCTTCATTGCATTTAATGCCGTCACATTTGCCTCATAGGATCTGGTGGCCGACATGCTGTCTACTGTTTCCTTTAGTAAATCCACATTTGGATAATTCACATATCCCTGTGCGTCGGCATCCGGGTGTCCCGGATTGTAGACCCGCTTCAGTTCCCTGTCATCCTCAATAATACCTGCCACCCTCACCCCCGCATTCCTGCTTAAAAATCCCTTTCCCAGGGAAGCATTGCGCAAAGCCTCCCGGAAGGAACCGGCCCCGTAGCTCTCAAACAGCACATCCTTTCTTCTGTAAGGCCCTCCTGCCTCTGTCCGCGTGGTGTCAGTATTAGCTATATTTTCCGCTGCGATATCCATCCGGAGTCTCTGAGCGCTCATACCGGAGGCGGCAATATCAAAAGAGCTTAAAAACGCCATCTGTATCCCTCCCTATTTTCCAAAAATGGAATTTACTGTCTGGACAATCCTGTCCGCATTAAACGGCTTTACAATAAAATCCTTTGCCCCGGATTTTATGGCATCCACCACCATACTTTCCTGTCCCATTGCGGTACACATAACTACTTTTGCGGACGAATCACCTTCCTTGATTTTCTTTAGGGCCTGAAGGCCATCCATATTGGGCATGGTAATGTCCATGATAACCAGATCCGGCTTTTCCTCCTCATACTTTTTCACTGCCTCCGCCCCGTCCTGCGCCTCGACAAAATTACTGTAACCGCTCTTTGTTAAAGCATTTTTTATCATCATCCGCATAAACGCAGCATCATCTACCAACATAATTTTTTCCATCTTCTTATCCTCGCTTTAATTTGTATTTTCCTGCCTAAGATGCCCTTCACTTTCTCCGTTTTCAGCTTCCTCATAAATCTGTTTTTCAATGCAGACAGCTATGTTCTTCTTATAGGCCCCCATCTTTCCGGTAAACCAGGGCTGGCGGCCCACAAAAATCTTTACATTTCCATCCTTGGGTTTATTCATGGAAATGACATCCCCCACCTTCAGGTTATAAAGGGTCTCCAGCTCCAGTTCCACGGTGCCCAGCTGTCCTGTTACAGGAAGAGCCGTATAGCGCAGGTTATCCATGATCACTTCTCTGTTGTCCTCATAGGAATAGCCTCTGGCAATATGCTTGCGGCTGTCGATCAGATGGAACATGTACTCCAGCAGCGTGCCTGGAATGCATATTTTTATCTTTTCTACCGCCATGCCTGCCACATCCACATTGAGAAGTATGATCGCCACTGTCTCGTCAAGACCGATTTCCTGGACCATGCTTGGGTTTTCTTCAATTCTTTGTACCTCAAAACCGGCATTGATATAATTGGAAAAACCGTCTTTTAGCGCCTGCACAAAATACTTCACCACTCTCCGGTATAATGCCACTTCCACATCAGAATAATGGTAATTTTCCTCCAGCTTCACGATTTCATCTCCGCCGCCCAGCATGTGGTTGATCAGTGTGATGATCAATCCGGGAGTAACATACACCATGAGCGGAACATTATTCTTTCCCTTGTCAGAAATCTCAACATCCGCCAATGTAATACTGTCATTTTCATGAAGTGAATTGACGAACTCATAGTATCTGCGCTCCTGCACTTCCATCACGGTTATGTCTGTAAGAACCCTGAATATTCCGTTTACCTGAGAAGTCAAAATACGGGCATAATTTTCAAAGACGCTGTTCAGTATTTTTATTTTGTCCTTTGTAAACTTTCTTGGACTGTAGAAATCATATTTACTGTACTTTGTCTCTTCGGCCTCCGGCTTCTTCTCAACTGACTGCTCCATCTTTTCAGGACCATCGCTCTGCATTGACTTAAGAAGCGCATCTATCTGGCTTTGGGATAGTACATCTGCCATTGCTGAAACCACCTTTACTCTTTTATTCTGATGTCTCTCCGCCTGCAAAAGCCTCTGTGCCTGAGGGCGGCATTGTGCTGGCTATATTCTCAGGCGAGGGCTGTGTCTGTGTAAAACCAGAGTCAGCGTTCCCGTTCTGACTGCCTGTCACAACGGTCTTGTCTGTATTTTTTTCACTGTTATATTCTTCAATATATTCGCTTATGGAACGTTCAGCCGTGCCCTCATCAATCAGCAGCATCTCAACCCTGCGGTTTTTTGCCCTTCCCTCCGAGGTGTCATTGGAAGCCACCGGCCTGAACTGTCCATAGCTGATATTGATTAATTTATCCGGTCCGATCACATTCTTTTCCTGTATAAAAGTGCACACCTCCGCCCCCCGCATGGCTGACAGCATGCGGTCTACACGCGGATTGTTAAGCCGTCTGGGGTCCCCCTGGGCCGTATGGGCCATAATATTAATCTGGGACAGCTTATCACTCACCGGGCTGATTGCCGAGCAAAAGGCAGCCAGAATCCTTTGGCCGGATTCCGTTATAGCAGACTCATTGCCGTTAAAGAACACATTGTCGTTAAAGCTTACGTATGTGTATCCGTCTCCTCTTGAAATTGTCACGCCCTCAGCCCCATTCTCATTCATTCGCTGGGCAATGGTCAGATAAAGCTTATTCAAATCTTCCGCGTCATCTGTGGTGAGTTCGTCCGGCTTCATTCCCTCTACCGCTGCATCCGGGTCAATGATTCCGCCAACATCAATCTGTTCCTGGGCTTCCTTCAAATCCTCAGGATATATACTGCGGACAAAGATTTCCCATTTCTGTTCGCTTAAACTGGACATAGAATAGAGCATGATAAAAAATGTCAACAGCAGGGTAACCATGTCGCCGTATGTATCCATCCAGTTTCCGCCCCCGTCTGTGGGACGGTTCCCTTTCTTTTTCTTCATTGCTACTCACCTGCCTCTGGATTGGGGGCCTTTTCTGCTTTTGCCAGCAGCTTACGCTGAACGGATTGTTTCGTGGAAGCCAGAAGGTGCTCCCGCAGATATTTTGGATTTTCCCCTGCCTGTATGGCAATAATCCCCTCAATAATGGTGGAACAGTAAAGCTCCTCTTCATCATTGCGGATACGCAGTTTTTTAGCAATTGGATGGAAAAACAGATTGGAGAGAAAGCTTCCGTAAAAGGTAGTAATAAGAGCTACCGACATATCCTGCCCCAGATTGGAAGCTCCTCCGCCGCCATCCAGATTAAGGCCTTTCAGCATGTTGATCAGTCCAACCAGCGTACCCACCATTCCAAAAGCCGGAGCATAGGCAGACGCCTTTTCATACAGCCCCGCCGCCGCGTCATGGCGGACCATCATGTTTTCCAGTTCCCGCTCCAGCACAAACCGGACCTTGTCCGGATCATTGGCATCAACGATCATCAGCACACTCTGTTTAAAGAACGGGTCCTTAATCTCCTCTGCCTTTTCCTCCAAAGCCAGCAGGCCATTCTGCCGCGCCACCATGGCCAGATCCACCATCTGCTCCACCAGTGCCGGAATATTATATTTTTTTCCCCGGAACAATATTAAAATATGTTTTGGTATATCCAGCAGGATGGATAAGGGATAGCTGGCAATGGTGGCGGCAAGGGTGCCTCCCACCACAATCAGGATACTGGGTATATCCACAAAATTTCCAATTTTATCCAGTCCAATTCCGTTGATAACCAGAAAAATACCGCATACGATTCCTATTAATGTTGTTAAATCCATACGAAAATGCCCCCTGTATCAATGCAATAGATGAAGGCAGCAATCCCTCATAACTTCTTTTACCTGTTGGGTAATGGATTCTGCGCTGTCTTTTACAAGATAAAATGTCCCATTCATCATCTTAATTTTTGTCTCAGGTATCATTTCCACGGATTCAATCTGGAAGAAATTAAGTAAAAGTGCCTCACCATTCAAACGGATTACTGTAATCATAATATTCTCTTTTCGCCCTTATCCTCCCGGGGCCGCCGTCAGACAGCCCCGGGAAGAGAATTTATTATCGTTTCATACTGATCAGGTCTGATAATATCTCATCGCTGACAGTAATCATCTTAGTATTTGCCTGGAATCCCCTCTGTGTCGTGATCATTTCTGAAAACTCCTTTGCCAGATCCACGTTGGATGCCTCCAGGTAACCGGTCATCAATTTGGATGTGGAACCGCCTGGAATGGTTGCGGAACAAAAGCCCGTATTATCGCCAATGCTTGCGGAGTAATAGCTTCCCCCGCTTTTCATAAGGCCTTCCTGATTTTGAAAGGTTACAATGGCTATCTTCCCCAAAGATACCTGGACGCTCTCGCCATTGTCGGGGTTCGTAACAGTGGCTGTAACCTCTCCCAGTTCATTGATCTTCACACTGGCAGCCTGAAGCGCGTCATCATCAAACCCATTGTTCAAATCAGAGGGGACCCTGAGCGCCACTAAATTGTCTGTCTCAAACCCCTTATTGCCATCCGGGCGGAATCCGTATATAAAATTCGTTCCGTCGGTAAGGTATCCCTGACTGTCAAGCTGAAACTGCCCCACACGGGTATAGGCAAATTCCGCTTCCTTTAATGCATCTGTCACCTCAGCGGCATCCCCGCCCACCTCAATCTCTTTTGTTGATATGGCCTGGGTTGCAAAAAAACCCTGTCCATTAATACATGCGTTCAGGCCTCCCACATAGGTAGGTGTGGAGGAAAGCATATCCGTACTGATGGAGCCCATCATACTTCCGTATCCATACTGGGCTCCGTTTGTACCGGCCGCCGTCGTGTCATCATTCTGAACTCCGCCCGTTGACTGGGTGGCTGTCTGATACATGGCCTCCTTAAAACTGTAGCTCTGAGCCTTAAACCCAAAGGTGTTAACATTGGCAATGTTGTGTCCGATTACATCCAGTTTGTTCTGATGTGCCCGCAGCCCTGATACTGCTGAATCCATTGCTCTTAACATTTTTTATCTCCCTTTCCGCTGTCTCTACTGTTGCACTTCCGGCACTTCGCCAGGCATCCTTTCGGTCCTGCCTATTTTGAAATGAGAACAGCACTGTCAATATTTGTAAAAATCCTGTCCTTCATATCCTCTTTGGACATGACTGTAACTACTACATTATTAGGTACATTTACAACAAAAACCGCCTGGCTTCCAATAACCGCCAAATCCTTAGCCCCCTTTTTCCGGGCCTCCTCTACCGCATGTTCCAGAACATTCTTAAACTGTCCGTCTGTTGTAATCCCCCGCTCTATACTCCGCTTTGCGGCATGTTTGGAAAAGTTCAGGCCTTCTACTGCTTTTATCTCCATATTTTCTTTTTCCTCTACACAAGAAACTGAACCTTCTCTTCCTCTCCCTTATCTGTTCCTCCAAAGGGATTATCAATCTTTCCCATTCCCACTATATAGGAAAGAGAATAATCTGTGCCGTCATCCGCAAGCCTGATGGTGGGGTTTCCTCCCACTAAGCTCACGGACTCAACAATTCCATATTTCACATCCACGGGCACCGGCTGTCCATATTCATTTTCTTTTGTCACGGCAACTGTGATTTCCTGTCCCACCAGCCCGGCTGCGTAGGTCTGTGTCGTAATGTTCATAGAATTATTTACAGCGTCTGTCATTGTGCCCAGAGACTGGACCATTGCCATCTGCGTCATCTGCGCCATCATCTCGCTGTTGCTCATGGGATTTGTCATATCCTGATTCTTAAGCTGCGCAGCCAGCAGCTTGAAGTAGCTTTCGATTGTCAGCGTATTCTTCTCATTGGAAGATGCTGTATAGTATTGTGTTATGTATGGGTTATTTGTGCCGCTTACTCCTAAACTATCAGCCATTTTTCCTCCTTATCAGACCAGCCCCAGCCTGACCTGCTGTATAAAAGACTCAGACTGCTGTTTTTTTCTGTCATTTTGCTGTTTTTGTTCCCGGCCCTCTGACCCGCGTTTCCTTCCGGAATCCTCAGGATAGGCTTCCTGCTGCGGTATGTAAACAACTGTCTCCTGGCCGGTTTTTTCCTCAATCATCCCTGCAATGCTGCCCGCATCCCGGCTCAGGATTTCAAGAGTTCTGGGATTAGCGGACATAAGCGCCACCGATGCCCTGCCTGCGTCGTAGGTCACACGGACAATAATTCTGCCAAGGCTCGCCGGTTCCAGTTCAATGGTCATTTCCCCATTTCTCTGCGGCATCCTGTTGGCAATGGTTTTTCCAACATCTGCCGGAAGTTCCTGCCGGGTCGTTCTGACTGTCTCAACATGTCCGGCCGCCTGATGTACGGCGCCCTCCGCCCCTTTACTGCCTTTTGCCGCGGATGCAAAATGCGCTTGTTCCGGCGCTTCATTCTCCCTTCCCAGGCTCGCCTGCCCCGGCCGGCCTGCTTCTTCCTTTTTCGAGGCAATCTCAGTTATTTTTCCACCTGCCTGGCGGGACGGTTCATCAGCCTGTGGTTTGATGCCTTCCTGCAAATCCCTGGCCTTTTCCTGCCGCAGAACATTGGAATCCTGCCCTGCTCCGGCCTTTTGGAGTTTTTTTGTCCCATCCATGGGAAGTCCCATATCAGCCATTGTCTTTGACTCCTTTATTTCCTGTTCCGCCTGAAGCATTTTCCCATGGACGGCAGCTTCCTCCGGGGTTGTCCGGCTTTCTGCAAATATCCTGGCCGTTTTTTCTCCTTCCGCCATCCCGCTTTGCCGCGCCTTCACAGATTCCAGATCCAGGACTGCTTCGCCCTGTTCCAAAAGCAGCTCTTCACACACCAAAACAGGCTGGCTCATACCCCATTCAAACCTTGCCGCAAAATCATGGTGCAGTTTCAGTGTCTGGAAATCATCAGCGTCCGGCCCCTCCTTTGGTTTTGTTTTCCCGCCGTCCTCCTTTTCCCGGACTTTCCCATCCGGCCGCGGCGATCCGGCATCCCTCACATCCGCAGCCTTTGCGCTGAGCATGTGGGAAAAATCCGCATTTTTCTTTCCGGATGGTTTTGATGGATTGGACAGCTTCTTATCCTGCCTTATCATCCGCACCATCTCAACATTGGCCATAAGCGTTTCCTCCTCATTATTATTTTTATAATCAACAGCAGTTGCTGCAATTATCAGCCTTATCCCCGGTGCTGGCTGCGGTTTAGCACCACGCTCCGGATTACAAATTCCTCGGAAAACCGTTCTTCCGCTCTCATCAGCTCTTTATTATACGCGGTCTGGCGCCTGTCCTTCAGCTTCTCAAATTTGGAGGTGTCTATCTTAGCCGCCACAACCTCCTTTTTTTTGCATTCTTCCTTTTCCCTTAAATCCTCAAGCCTTCTCTCTTCTTCCTCCAGGATTTTTCCCATCCGTTCAATGCACATATCATACAAGCGGTAATGTTCAATTAAGGCCCCTGCCCCCTTTGTCCGGTCAAATGCATCTTCATAACCGCTCAGGCTGCTGTGGGCGCGGATCACTTCTTCCTCCTGACGGATGACTTTTCTGTTCATGGCAGCGTGTTCTGTTTTTAAATGTTCCAATGTCTGCATTTTATAATCAAGGACTGTATCCAGGCCAAACCGGAATTGTTTCATGGTATTGTCTCCTAGCCGGTAATTTCTTTCATTAATGCCAATATCTCATGGTATTCAAAGCTTTCATCAATGTCCTGCTCCAGGAACTGGTTCATGCGGTCAATTTTAGAAACCGCCTCGTCTAAGGCTCCATTGCTCCCTTTTTTATATGCGCCGATTGAGATAAGATCTGCGTTTTTCTGATACAGCCCCATCATATTCCGGAAACGGGAGGCCAAAATCCTGTGTTCCTTTGAAACTACTTCTACCATTAATCTTGAAATACTGGCTCCAATGTCAATGGCAGGAAAATGGTTCTCACTTGCAAGCTGCCGGCTGAGCACGATATGGCCGTCCAGAATCCCCCGGACCGTGTCGGAAATCGGTTCGTTTGTATCATCGCCCTCCACCAGCACCGTGTATACCCCTGTTATGGAGCCCTGATTAAAATTCCCGCTCCGCTCCAAAAGTTTTGGAAGCTCGGCATAGATAGAGGGCGTATAGCCCCTGGCAATAGGCGGTTCTCCAATGGCAAGCCCAACTTCCCGCTGGGCCATGGCATAGCGGGTAAGGGAGTCCATCATCAAAAGCACGTCATTTCCCCGGTCCCTGAAATACTCCGCTATTGTAGTGGCGACCAAGGGGCATTTCATTCTGAGCATGGCGGGCTGGTCCGATGTCGCAACCACTAAAACCGACCGGTTCATTCCCTCTTCTCCCAAGTCCTTTTGCACAAACTCCAGGACCTCCCGCCCCCGCTCTCCCACCAGCGCGATCACATTAATGTCAGCCTTTACGTTTTTAGCGATCATTCCCATCAAAGTGCTTTTTCCCACGCCTGAGCCTGCAAAAATCCCTATTCTCTGGCCTTTCCCAATGGTATTAAGTCCATCGATCGCCTTGACTCCAAACTCCAGGCGTTCCCGGATCGGCGGCCGGCTTAAAGGATTTGTATAGGAACTGTTAACCGTATAAAACTGGGTTGGCTGAAATTCCTCTTTTCCATCCAGGGGTTCTCCCAGGGCATTGATGATCCTGCCCCGCAGGAAATTCCCCACCGGCACCTTAAGCCTGCGCCTTGTGTTGCGCACAAAGCTTCCGGAGGTTATCCCGCTGGTGGGCTCATAGGTCATAAGCTGGACTTTCCCGTCTTTAAAGCCCACTACTTCTGCCGGCACCTGACGGTTCTGCTCTTCGTTATAGATCATGACAATATCTCCGACGCCGGACCGGCCGCCGGATGCTTCTATGGACATCCCTACCACATTTTCAATTTTCCCAATGTGGCTTACAGCCTCCGCCTTGGCCACCATCTGAGGGATTTTCTTAAACATAAGCGCTCCTAAACTTTGATATTTTCCAGCAATTCCCTTATATTATCCATCTGGGTATCCACACTGATATCCACGATTTCTTCCGGCATTTCAATGATGCAGCTTCCATTGCTTTCTTTATTCATGACTATAAATTTGATATTGTCCGACAGCCTGGCCAATTCATTTACAACGTCCGCGTCCGCCTCCATCATCATGTTGTAATCGCTTTTCTCCATGTATATCTTTACCCATGCGGTCCGTTTCAGTTTTTCTATTTCTGAGACAAGCATTCTCTTGATGATATGGCCGCTGGATTTAAGACTGACGCAAATCACTTTTTCCGCCACGGCAAGAGAGCAGTCTTTTAATTCATCAAGGTATTTTTCAATGCTTCTTTCCTTGGCAGCATCAATGGCGCTGAGGGCGGTCTCCAGGCTGCTGCGAAACACGTCCTGCTGCTCTCTCAGCAACCTGCCGCTTTTTTCCATGCTCTCTTTCCGCCCCTGCTCATATCCCTCCCTGTATCCCTCCTCCCGCCCCTGGGAGGCGGATTCCTTTTTTATCCGGTCTGCGGTCTGCCTTGCTTTTGCAATGATATCTTCAGCCTGTGCATTTGCTTCCATGATGATCTGCCGGGCGTCCGCTTTTGCTCCCTCTATGATTCCTCCGGCCCCGCCAAGGGCCATGTAATCCGCCTCCTCCCTCGACTCCGGGCAGGGAAGAGGTACATCTTCTGCCTTTGGCCCCTTTTCCTTTACTGATTTTTTTGCAGGAGAAGACAGCTGGACAGGAAAAGAAAAGGCTTCCACCTTCGCCTCCCCCGGCTTTACAATGCCTTTAAACGATGATGTTATCATCCTCTCCTCCCTTCTTTATAATGACCTCTCCTGCTTCTTCCAGACTTCGGATAATATTGACAATGCGCTGCTGCGCCTCCTCAACATCCTTAAGCCTTACATTGGTGGTAACCTCCAAATCTCCCTTTACAGTTTCAGCCATACGCTTGGACATATTGGAAAAGAATACCTGCTTCATCTCATCCGGGGCGCTCTTAAGGGCATACACGATATCCTTTGTATCGCAGTCACGGACAAAACGCTGAATGGACCGGTCATCCATATCCAGAATGTTTTCAAATACAAACATCCTGGACCTGATATTCTGTGACAGATCAGGATTATGTTTATCCATCTCATCAAAAATACGTCTTTCACTGCTTCTGTCCACATTGTTCATAACATCTGCCACAAAGTCGATTCCGCCAAGGTTCATATTGTCCTCGCTGGTGATAATGGTTGCAAACTTACGCTTCATCTCCTCCTCAACAATGGCAATGGCCTCCGGGGACACCCTGTCCATATTAGCCATTTTTTCCAAAATCGGGATCCGCTTTTTATCCGGAAGCTGCTCCAGTACCAGGGCAGCCTGCTTGGGATCCATATAAGCCATAATAAGGGCGATTACCTGGGGACGCTCATGCTGCAGCAAAGACAGCAGCGCCTTCGGATCCCCTTTCATGAAGAAATTAAAGGGTTTGGACTGCAAGGTTCTGGAAACCTTTTCCAAAAGGCTTCTGGCTGCTGTTTCTCCAAATGCCTTTTCAAGTACATTTCTGGCATAATCCAGTCCTCCGTCTGACATCATCTTGTGTGTCAGACACAGTTTATAGAATTCATCCAGGGAATTTTCCACCTGACTGTTGGAAGTTTTTCCCATCTTCGCCACTTCATAGGTCAGATCCTCAATATCCTGCTCGCTGAGATACTTGTAAATCTGCGAAGCCCGGTCCGCTCCCAGGGACACGACCACAATGGCAGCTTTTTGCCTGGTATCAGTAATGATATCTGTCTCACTTTTCTTTTCTTCTTGTATCACTGCCTTTTCTGCCAATGTCCTCGACCTCTCCTCTCAGCCAACTCTGCACTAATTTTGCGGCAATCTGCGGATTTTGCTCCACAAAATCGCCGATATTCTGTTTCAGCTTCATACTATGCTGCATACGAAGGTTGATGATTTCTTCGTTCCTGCGCATCTCCTCATCCTGTGCGGCCACCCCCGCTTCAGCAGCTGCCCCATCAGCTATTCCGGGCGATTCTCCGGCCACAAACTCCTCCTCTGTATTTTCCACAAGGTCGAACAGCCCGTCCATGTCCGCATCCCCGGCTTTTGCCTTCTTCCTGCCCCTGCTGCGGAGTATAAGTAAAAGAACCAGCAGCACAAGCAGCACTATGCCCGAAATAATTGCAATCACCACTGGCAGCGGAAGATTCAATGCCTGATCCGGCTGGGCGCTCACCTGCCGGGCTTCTGCACCAGGAGACTGGCCCGCGCCGGGCGCTGCCGCACGCACGATTGCGATGTTCTGCTCCGCCGCATCCTGGGGAATGCCTGCGGAGTTGGCAACCAGCTTTACAAGGTCATTCCGGCTTACAGACATATCATCCGTATTGATCACAATGCCCACCGTGATATTTTCCAACACCCCCGGCTCTACCTGGCGCTGTTCCTTCACTGTGTTATACAGCCATTCCCTTGCGGCGCTGCTGTTGGCATAGTTGTCCGCCACAGTCTGGGTATTATCATTATTTGTATATCTGGGCGTATCCGCATTGGCATCCGCGCCTGCCACACCGCCGGCAGACACATCTGCTGCCAGTGAATTTTCATTTACAACATCTTCTTTATGAAGCAGACCGGTTTTATCCTGCTCGTCAATCTTATCCGGAGTGGAATACTGTGTATTTTCCTGGATCAGTTTTTCCATGTTCAGGGTCCCCTTAACTGAGACAGCCACATTTCCCTGGCCGTAAAGCTTTTCCAGTACCCGCCGCACATTTGCCCCGATATTGTTTTCAATCAGGCTTGTAAGGGCAGTCAAATCCTTTGCGCCGCCCAGGCCGCTTTCATCCGCGCTGTTATCCCCGATCTCCATCATGGTTTCCGCGTCAAAAACAGAGACGCTGGTAAAATTCATCCCCTTTACAGCGCGGGCGATCAGGTTCTTTATGGCCGCCGCTTTATCCGGCGTAAGGGCCTTTCCACTCTCCATGGTTACCACAACGGAAGCAGACGCGTCCGTGCCGGTCTGGTCAGAAATAGCGTATTTCTGCTCACCTGCCTCTGCAATCGTTACCTTCGCATCCCTCACTCCCTCAAACAAACGAATCTGGGCACCCAGCCGGTCCTGCAAGTCATAAAGCGTATACTGCTTTTTATCTGATTCTGTTGTCATCAGGCCTGCGTTATCACGATACATATCATAGGTAAACCCGCTCTTGGGATACCCCTGGCTTAAAAGTCTCGCTCTTGTCTGGTCCACATTTTCCTTGGGGACCTGGATTGCACCCTCCTTATCATTAAACCGATAGTCAACATTTCCCTCTTGAAGAAGCGACACCACCTCCTGGGCTTCCTCCTGATTCAGCCCTGTAAAAAGGGTGCTGTATTCTGGCTGCCAGCCAATTTTAAGGGCTATAACCGCCAAAACAACAACCACTGCCGTTACTCCAGTGATTGTCATTAACATTTTCTTTGATTTATCCGACAATTTCTGCCAGTTTTCCTTTAGAGTGTGCATTTTCCTTCCAGCCTTCTGCCATTATTGGTTTGAACTATACGCTCATTTTCATGATTTCGTTATAAGACTCCATTGCCTTATTCCTCAAAGCAACCAGCACCTCAACGCAAAGGGCTGCTTTTGCCTCAGCAATAGGCAGGGAATGAACATCGTCCAACTGCCCTGTGGCCAAAAGATATTTTTTATTCTCCGCGTCTTCCTGAGTAATGCGCACCTGTTCCACGGCGTTTTCCAATACGTTCTGAAAAAGGGATTTCTTTTCCCCAAAAACATCTTTGTTTTCAGCAGACCCTATACCCGGCACGGAATTCCACTCCTCCATTGGCCTGATAAATTCTGCTGATAATTTCATTGATAATTCCATCTTCCGTATCTCCTGTTAATTGAATTTAATGATCAATGCCTGCTTAAAAGGTTTTGGCCGCAGTGCGCAGACGGTTTAATTCACTGTTGATTGAATTCGCCGCCTGCTGATACTCGTAGGCCGTGCGCACAAGCTCCACCTGCTCCTGATCCATGTCCACATTATTGCCGTCCAGACGGGTAGCTTCATTCCAGGTTGTGAGCAGGCCTGCCCTGCTTGACCTGATTGCTTCCGCTATTGCGCTTTGGGTCTTCCTCCCGTCTGCGCCGCCGGCATTTTGGATCTTCTTTGCCAATTCTTCCTCAAACGTTACATACTGGGCTTTAAAACCAGGGGTATCCACATTGACAATATTATTTAAAGTTATGTTCTGTCTCCCCCATAAATAGTCCAGAACCTTTTCTGTAAGCCCTATTCCATTTCCATACATTCCCGACACATTACCACTCCTTTATATTTCAAATTTCGACATTTATATATAGCAACAATCAGGCCTTATGGTTATGAAACCGCCATTAACAATCTCATTTTAAAAAGTACTGACTGATGTCTATCGTAAAACCGTACAAAAAAATATATTTATATAAGCACCTGGTATGCGCATTTTTCACAATCAATATTTTAAGCCTCAATAAAAAATCCACCTTAGTTACGACATAATGTGGATTATGTCATAAACTATAGCCGGATTAAATAATTTCCTGTCGAATTTCTATGCATAAATTATTATTATTTTATTACTTTTAACAAATTTTAGGGATTTTGAAAATTTTGGGTTGCAATCTTAAGATAATTGTCATATCATGGTATCAGTTGCACCGTGCCGTCTCATGGAACCAAATAAAATCGTGCTGTAAAAAACACAGCAGCAACTAAAAAAAACCGAGGAAAAAGTATGGGGATTCCCATACTTTAAGATGTGGCAGAAGCCACTGGATGTATGAGTTGTTCTGTTGTCTGCATAATTTGAAACATTAATTACAGTATGTAGTTTTTCTATCTTGTTTTTTTAAGACATAATCCACATTATGTCATAATGCTGATTTTTTCTTGAGGGTTTTCACTCTTATCATCAAGCACAAGTCCCAGTTCCAATTGCTTCTGGTAGGCCTCTTTGCTGCTGACCATGGTATAACGCCTGGTTGTTTCCACACTGCTGTGTCCCAGGAAATCAGCCAGCCGGACCAGATCTTTTTTCTGCTCGTAGTAACAGCGCGCAAACAGGTGACGCAGATTATGAGGAAATACCTTTGTTTCCGCTACCTGGGCCGCACCGCATAATTCTTTCATCCCTGCCCAGATATTTCTCCTGTCCATCGGCTCTCCCTTGTCTGTAACAAAAATGCAGCCCTTTTTGATTTTTTTCTTGCGGCAATAGTCTTTCAGTACAATCACAAGGGCAGCAGGCAATGGGATAAACCGGTATTTTCCCTTACAGTCGATTTCCACCATTTGGCCTTTCAAGGCTTCCACGGTGATATATTTCAGTTCACTGACCCGGATTCCTGTGGAAGCAATGGTCTGCAGTATACAGCTCAGCTGTATTTTTTTCTGCATATTGGCCGCTCTCACCAGGTTTTTATAATCCCGATAGGAAAGTTCCCGGGATTCATCCCGAAAAAGGCATCTCTGCACCCGGCAAATATTCACGGAGCACTCCGGCCTGCCAATAAAAAGCAGATAGCTGTTTAAAGCTACCAGCATGGAATTGACGCTGGTAATCTTATATTCTTTCTGCAGATAGCCCTTGTACAGAAGCACCTGTTCCCGTCCCCAGTTATCTGTTCCCGCAAATTCAAGGAAACGTCTGGCGTCTCTTACGTATTTTTCCACCGTATTCTTACTGCGCTCCCTGTCACGCAGCCAAGCGGCAAACTGTTCCAGTTTCTGATCTTCCATGTTGTTTTCCTCCTCGTACTGTGATCAGCTTTGTTATTAGGTTATCTTTTTATTATAGTATACCCAATAATGGAAGTAAACCTGATTTCCAGTTTAAGTAAAAGGATGGATACAGCTTTAACTGGACGGCTGCCGGGAATT
Source organism: [Clostridium] clostridioforme AGR2157 (assembly GCF_000424325.1). GTDB lineage: Bacteria > Bacillota > Clostridia > Lachnospirales > Lachnospiraceae > Enterocloster > Enterocloster clostridioformis_A. The sequence continues at coordinate 26,793 of NZ_AUJR01000007.1, read as the reverse complement.
CCGGCATTTTCGCGCAAAATGCCGGAGCGTAATTTATTACGCTTCGGCAAAACTTTTCCCGCTTCATCATGGAAATCTTAGTATTTGCTCATGTCCTCCCGTGTTTCCCTTCTCTTTTCCGATGTGTACGGTTCACTTTTATATCCTGTGTCCTCTGATATCCGGAACTGGCTTAAAAGGGACTTCATAACATTGGCCTGCCCGCTCAGCTCCTCGCTTGCCGCAGCGCTTTCTTCAGATGTGGCGGAATTCATCTGTACCACTGAAGATATCTGCTTAACGCCCTGGGAGATGTTTGCGATAGCGTCAGCCTGCTGCTGGGAGGAATCCGCGATTTTTTCTACCATATCCAGTATTTGTGTTGTCTGCTCAGCCATTTCATCAAATGCCGCGTCTGTGTTAGCTGCCAGCTCCTCTCCATTTTTTACATGCTGCAGGGATCTTCCAATCAGCTCTGTGGTATTCTTTGCCGCGTCCGCGGACTTCTGCGCCAGGTTGCGCACCTCATCTGCAACAACAGCAAAACCCTTGCCTGCATTTCCTGCCCGCGCTGCTTCCACAGCTGCGTTTAATGCCAAAATATTGGTTTGGAATGCAATATCGTCAATCACCTTAATGATTTTTTGAATATCCTCTGAAGCAACAGCAATATCTTTTATGGCGCCAAGCATCTGTTTCATTTCATCACGGCTTCTGTTTACAACCTCGCTGGCTTTATGCCCCACCACATTGGCATTCTGGGCGTATTCAGCGCTTTTTGAAATCTGTTCGGAAATTTCGTTAATCCTGTCGGACAAGTCTTCCACGCTTCCGGCCTGCTCGGTGGCTCCCTGGGCCAGGGCCTGCGCCCCGCTGGCAACCTGGCCGGCACCCACATTCACCTGTTCAGAAGCAGCATGCAGCTCGCTTAACACATCGCTTATCTTTGAGCGGAAATTCCTGACCGAAATTTTTATATTCTTGAAATCCCCCAGGAATTCCACATCCGTGGCGCAGGCAAAATTGCCCTTTGCGTATTCTCCCATTACATAGTCTATGGTTTCCACATACTTCAGAAGCTCTTTGAAGGAAAAATTCATGCGCTCCACCAGGCTGCCGAATTCATTGTTTGCCTGGTAATCAATTGTACTTTTCAAATCTCCCTTGGAAAGCCCGATCACCACTTCCTCCACCTTCTTCACAATACCGGTAATCTTTCTGGTTGTGACAATTGCAAGGAAAAGGCTTCCCACCAGTACGATAAGGAATGTGAAAATGCACAGCCACCTGAAGATTGTAATTTCCTGCAGAGATGCTTTTTCACTTTCATTCCTTTCCTGGGTTGTGGCTGCGTTGATTCTCTGAGCGATGGAAGAGAGACTGCTGAGAACCGGAGAGCATTCATTCAATATAATCTGCTTTGCCTGTTCCTTATTGCCCCTTTCTATTTCCGAAACCGCCCTGTTGGCAATATCAACCCACTGGTTAAACGCAGCCTCATACTCTGCCGCCAGCCCGTCCCGCTCTCCGTGAACGCTTTTAAACTGGGTTATCTTCTCCCTGGCAGCCGCCAGGCTTGCGTTAATCTCAGATTTCAGGTTTTCCTCCGAGGCCCTTTCTTCCGTCAGCATCATCTCCCGCAGGTCCCGGGCTGCAACGTTCACATAAATCCTGCTGTCCTCCATGGCAGTATCCGCGGCAATTATATTGTCCAGCAGTTTATTGGTGCTGCTTTCGATTTTCCCCATTCCGAACACAGAAACAGCCGTAAGGATGCCTCCCAGGAAAATAATGGCGGAAAATACTGCTAACAAATAAGATTTCAGTTTCATCTTTTCAAACATAATGGCTCTCCTTTATCTTATGATTTATAGAAAACACTTTATTTTATATGTCGTCAAAAAATGGAAAAAGTTAAGAAAAACTTTTACATTTTTTCATCAGCCTGGCGCTGTCCGCCGCGCCGGCCACATAAATCCTGCGCGCCAGTTCATTTCCATTTTCCAGCGGGCTTATGTATTGGCTGTAAAGATACCCTGCCTGTTTTGACGGAACCACAAGAATATCTGACTGCAGGGACGCGGGGCTTATACAGTCTTCTTTTTTTGGCTCTGCGCCTCCTTCCCAGTGGGGAAGGTAGATTACAATCTCCGCGTTTTCCCTGACCGGCCCGAACTCACAGGCCGCTTTTCCCCCCGGTCCGTCCAGGAACACAAAATCCGGACGTTCTCCGGCCATATGGTACAGCTCAAAGGCCTCTGCTTTTACCCCGCCAAAGACATCAGGGCATGTGTCTGATACACGATAAAGACGGCGCTGCCCTTTGTCCCGGAAGCTGTCCCAGAAGGGTTCCATAAGATGCCATCCCTCCCGGCTGCCAACCAGAAACACAGCCACCAGGGTGCCCTCAAATTCCGTTTCCAGGTATTTGCTGATTTCTCCCCGCTTTCCGGCCAGCGCTCTTCCTATTTTGAAGCGTGCCCTGGGTTCCTGCTCCGTCAGGTACTCATAGAGCAGCTCGCAGTATTCCTCCAGCATTGCCACGGTCTTTGTTCCGTATCCCTCTTCCTGTTCAATGATCTTTCCAATGGCAATCGCTGAATTCTGCATATCCTCAAGCAGCTGTTCCAGCATGTCCGTATCTTTTTTCTTTACCCCGGAATCCAGTAGCGCTTCCCCTTTTCCAAGGGTGGCAACCATTTCCCGCATCTTCTGTCTCAATTGCTCCCGCATGTTACTGCCGCCTTTCCTCGCTGTTTTTATTTATATCGGCACTTTTCCACAATCCATAACTATTATTTTAATTCCCATATTTTTTTCTTATTCTTTTCTGTTTTTTGCCGATAAATAAATAAAGCTTTATGATTTTCAACTATATTTAACGAAAGTGGTGGGAACACAATGGATAACGGCATGGATAATATTCTTGATACCTATCTGTATGAATCCAATTCTCTGTTGGATCAGCTGGATGAAATGCTGGTAAAGGATGAAAAAGAAGGGGACTTTTCCCCTGATGATGTGAATGAAATTTTCCGGATCATGCATACCATCAAAGGCTCCTCTGCCATGATGGAATTTAATTCCCTTTCTACAATCGCTCATCATATTGAGGATTTGTTCTTCTACATCCGCGATAAAGGAATCGAGTCCCTGAGCCCGGAGCACAAAAGGGAACTGTTTGACCTGATGTTCAAATCAGAGGACTATTTAAGGAGTGAGGTAGGAAAGGTGGAAAGCGGTACTCCGCTCTCTGATAACATTGACTCATTCTCATCTGAGATCAATGAATTTCTCAAAAAAATCAGTGCTGAAGAAAACAGTTCCATGGAACCAGAAGCCCAGGAGGCTTCTGTGGGTCCAAAAGCCAGGGCGGATGCGCCTGCCCTGCCCCAGGACCCCAAAGCGGTCTGCTTTTTCCATATTTTCCTGGAGGAAGGGATAGGGATGGAAAACCTCCGGGCTTATATTATCGTCAATGCCCTCAAAGAATGCGGATTGGATTTCAGATATTATCCGGCGGATATGGAGAGCAACCCTTCCGTCTGCCAGGACCTTATTGACAACGGTTTCTTCCTGTCCTTTGAAAGCCATGAAGCCGCCGCCCAGGCAGAGGGCATTATAAAATCACAGAATTACATACGGTCCTACGAACTGCTGGATTCCCCGGACCATACTCAGGACAGGGACGTTCCTGCTAAAACCCAGGATTCCCCGGCGGCGGACAATGTCTCCCTCCCCGCCGCAAAGCCGGCAGCCGCTGGTCCTTCCGCCTCCGCGCCCAGCCATTCGCCGGTAAAGCAGAGCCTGATCAGCGTCAATCTGATGAAGTTAAACAGCCTTAATGATATTGTGGGCGAAATCGTTATTACGGAATCCATGGTCACCTCCTCTCCGGAGCTGAACCTTCTGCCCAAAGAAAGCTTTGACAACTTTATGAAATCCGCGCGGCAGCTGCGCAAACTCACCCATGACCTTCAGGACATTTCCATGTCGCTGCGCATGGTGCCCATATCAGGGGTATTCCAGAAGATGAACCGCATTGTCCGGGACATGAAGCAAAAGCTGGGAAAAGATGTGCGTCTTACCATTATAGGTGAGGATACGGAAGTGGACAAGACAATCGTTGACAGCATACAGGATCCCATTATGCATATTGTCCGCAACAGCATGGACCATGGCATTGAGGAAACGCAGGAGGAACGGATCGAGGCCGGCAAAGCAGCCCAGGGAGAGATCATTCTCAGCGCTTCCCACACCAGCAGCGAGGTAGTGATCTCTGTATCTGACGACGGCTATGGAATGAACGCCCAAAAACTCCTTGCAAAAGCGGCTGAAAAGGGGCTTCTTACAAAACCCGAGAGCGAGTACAGCCAAAAAGAAGCCTTGGGGCTTATTATGCTGCCCGGATTCTCAACCAACCAGGCTGTAACGGAATATTCCGGCCGCGGCGTGGGAATGGATGTTGTTAAAAAGAACGTGGAATCAGTGGGGGGGACTATTTCCATTTCCAGTGAAGCAGGTTTAGGCACCACGATCAGCATGAAGATCCCCCTTACGCTGGCAATTGTGGACGGCATGAAGATAACGGTTGGAGATTCGATTTTTACCATCCCTGTTTCCAACATCCGCCAATCCTTTAAGGTAACGGAGGAACAGGTGATTCATGATGAATACGGCAATGAAATCGTAGACTGCCTGGGCAGCTTTTACCCCATCATCCGGCTTCATCAATTTTTCCACATGGATACCAATGCTCCCAATATTAAGGATGGAATACTGATATGGGTGGAAGCCAGCGACTGTTCCTACTGCCTGCTGGTTGACAGCCTTATAGGAGAACAGCAGGTTGTGGTAAAACCTCTTCCCGCATATTTAAACACGTTTGAACTCAAAAATTATGGTATAAGCGGATGCACCATTCTTGGGGATGGGAATATCAGCATCATCCTGGATATTCTCGGCCTGTACGCTGCCGCTATTAAAAATATGTAATTGAGGGAGGTTTTGTGTCATGTCCAATCACATTGAAAATCAAGCAGAGAAGCAGCCTGAAATTCAGACAGGAAGTCCGTCTGTTGAGCGCTGTCTTGTTTTTGAGTCCGGAGCCCTTTCTCTGTTCATGAGTACAAATTATGTCATCGAAATCATAAACGGCCACTCCATCACTCCGATTCCCATGATACCTTCGTTTATTAAGGGGATTTTAAACCTTCGGGGACAGATACTTCCAGTTGTCGATATCCGCCTTTACATGGGTCATGAGGAAATGGAATTCACCCGCCAGACCTGCATCATTGTTCTCCAGGTGGACTCCCTTTCTTTGGGAATCATTGTGGATTCCGTGCAGCAGGTAATTGATATTGACCTGGCAAATGTCCGCTCCATTCCTGTAAAGCGGCAGCAGAAGCTTTTAGACGGCATGGTAACCCTGGAAGACGGGCGTGTCCTTATGTCCTTTGACTGCAAAGCCCTTATTAACGATCCGTGCTGAAATACTACGAGAGGAGGATTGATTTTTTATGATCAGCCTGAGTGAAGCGGATTTTCATCGGATGTATGTTTATATCCAAAAACATTATGGGATTGACTTGTCCAAAAAAAAGCAGCTGATTATAAGCAGGCTTTCCAATACCCTTGCAAAGATGGGGTACACGGATTTTACCAGGTATGTTGATGACCTGGTATCTTCCCGAAAACCTGAAATGGTTACGGATATGCTAAATAAGCTCACCACTAACTATACATATTTTATGCGTGAAGAAGAGCATTTTAATTATCTGTATCAAACAGTGCTCCCTGACCTGGCTAAAAAGCATGCCCATGATAAAGTGCTTTCCATCTGGAGCGCGGGCTGTTCCTCAGGAGAAGAGCCATATACCATTTCCATGTATCTGAAGGATTATTTCGGTTCCCAGGCTTCTGCCTGGGATACCCGTATCTTGGCCACAGATATTTCACAGAATATCCTGGATACCGCCCAACATCCCTCTTACCATGAAGAAAGCCTGGCCCGCGTCCCCTCCTCATGGAAGCACAGATATTTTATAAAGGATGGCAGCGGCTCCTATACCATTGCGCCGGCTATCCGTGAGAATGTTATTTTCCGCCCTTTTAATCTGATGGCTCCGATTCAGTTCAAGCGGCCTTTTGATATTATCTTCTGCCGGAATGTTATGATTTATTTTGATATGCCCACAAAGGATGCCCTGGTCCGGCGCTTTTATCAGGCTACCGTACCGGGCGGCTATCTTTTTATCGGCCATTCAGAAAGCTTAGGCAAAGAAAACTGTCCCTATAATTATATCGTTCCCGCAATTTACCGCCGCTGCCTATAATCCGCGTGATGCAGAAAGAAGGGATCTTGTTTATGGATAAAAAAATACGTTTGATGATAGTTGACGACTCCGCGGTCTACAGAAGCTGGCTCATAAGCTCCTTGTCAAAAAACGACCGCTTTGAGATTGTGGGCCACGCGGTGGACGCCTTTGACGCCCAGCGGAAAATCCCGCTGTTAAAGCCTGATATACTTACGCTGGACATTGAGATGCCGGGGATGTCCGGCATTGATTTTTTAAAGAAACTGCTTCCACTCCATCCGGTTCCTGTTATTCTTGTATCTTCTTTAAGTATAAAGGTAATCGATGCCCTTGCTGCCGGAGCCGTGGATTATGTAAAAAAACCGGATATGGGAAGCTCTGCTGAAAAAGAAGCCTTTTTGACAAGGTTATCTTCCAAGCTTATGTTTGCCTCCAATTTCCATGTGCGCATTCCGGAAGATACAAAAAAAACAGAGGTGCGGCCTCTTAGCCAGGCAAAAGGCCGCGGCTTTTTTCATCCTGTAAGGTCAGGTTCAGGCAACGGCATAATCATCGCCATCGGGGCCTCCACAGGAGGGACCGAGGCCATTCTTGAGATCCTGACCCGCTTTCCTGCCAACATGCCGGGTATTGTGGTTACCCAGCACATGCCGGAAGGTTTTACATCCATGTACGCGGAGCGCTTAAACCGGCAGTGCCGCCTTACGGTAAAGGAAGCTCAGGGCGGAGAACGGATTCAGCCTAACCTTGTGCTGCTGGCTCCTGGCGGCAGGCAGATGCGCGTAGTACGGATGGGGACCGGTTATGCGGTACAATGTGTGAACGGTGAAAAGGTAAGCGGGCACCGGCCCTCTGTGGACGTGCTTTTTGATTCAGTGGCCTACACGGCAAAGGAAAACGCCATGGGCATCCTGCTTACAGGCATGGGGGCCGATGGGGCCGCCGGACTTCTGCGCATGAGGAAAAACGGGGCCTTTACCATCGGACAGGACCGGGAATCCTGCGTTGTCTATGGGATGCCAATGGAAGCGCATAAAATAGGGGCCGTATGCGTCCAGGCAAACTTAAGCTCCATTCCTCAAATAGTGATGAACCGTCTGACCGTAAAATCCGGGATGACATCATAGACAGGCCATGAAACGCGCAAAAAAGAAACTACCGGCACTGCATTTATCTCTCCAGCATATTTTGACAGCCGGCATTGCTCTTTCCGCCCTCACGCTGTGCGCCAGTATTTTAGTATGGGCTTATCCCAGCCTTCTTTCAAGGGCTGTCTCTCTGCCAAAGGAGCTTTTGGCACGTCCAGAGCAGGCATTCATCGAAACGGAGGCGGATCCCCGCATGGCATCTTCCCCAAAGCTATCCTCAGCGGGAGATGATTCCAAAAAAGGATTGGAGGAGCTTATTTCCTCCGGGGAACTGGGAGAAATAAAAGATTTTGATACATACCTTACGGCAGAACAGGATGAGACCGCATATTATTATATTATGGACAGCGCTATGGGCCCTATGATTTATTACAATCAGGGAGACAGCCGGTGGGCGGATTATTTATACGGAGGCAGCGATCCCATGCGTTCCCACGGCTGCGGCCCCACTGCCGCGGCCATGGTCATCTCCAGCTTTTCTCCTGCAAGCCTTACGCCGCCTGAAGCCGCTGCGTGGGCAAAATCCAATGGATTTTACGCCCGCGGTCAGGGTTCATATCACAGTCTCATTACAGGTTCGCTGACCGCATATGGCCTAAATGTACAAAGCGTGACGGAGCGCTCCCAAGAGCATGTGTCAGATTTGCTGAAAGAAGGTTCAATTTTAATAGCTCTTATGGGCAAAGGCTCCCTTACCCAAAACGGACATTTTATTATAATTACCCAGATTCTGGAAAATGGAAATGTCCGTATAGCTGATCCCAACAGCTATGCAAACAGCACAAAGGAATGGAAGCTTTCCCAGCTTCTGTCTGAAATGAACTACCCCGCAGCAAGCTGCGGGGTATCGAAGGTTGCAACCTCTACATATAATCCCATATGCTATACTGCTTTGTTTTCTCTACGTTTTTATAGATTGTTTTATAATTTTTTTCCTGTCCCTGTTCTTTCACATATCTACTTATGATTTGCTCATTCCCATGTTCACTCACCGTTGCTACGTAATAGCCATCTGTCCAGAATTCTCCTCCCCACAATTTTTTCTTCACTTGTGGACATTTCGCGAACACCTCCCGGGCTATGATGCTCTTCACTATTTGGATGATTGAAAAAGTTTGTTACGCAGCAAGCTGCGGGGAATTAAACCCTCTTTTTGATTAAAGCAGAGCCGCGACAGCGGGGCTCCCCTTTGGGCAGTCAGCCTTCCTTCCGGGGGCTGACTTTTTAGGTTTCAGCCTTCTTTCCATGCTGTTCCATTGCTTTATCAAAACACTGCAGCTCTATGCCGGAACACTTCTGCCTTATCAATTCTTCCAGCCTGCCGTATCCTGCCTCTCTGGCAGCGCGCATTAGAAGGAGACGGTCCTTCAGCTGGTCCATATTGTATAACCTCTCCAAAAAAGCAGCCACCTGTTCCGCATTTTCCCGGCTGCCCCCATCCTCTTTTAGAAACGCGCGCAAAAGCAGCACCAGGGCGGACGGAATATGTGGATCTGCTTTCAAAAGAGCGGTACAGTACTTAACGCATTCTCCCAAATCCCCTGTCTGGTAACAGCACGAGGCAAGCAGCTCCCAGGCTCCCGGAAGATCCCCGGTGACCACCATCCCACAATTGGCGTTCCCATGGGTTTCGAGCAATGAAAGGCATTTTTTCAGATGAAAGGCGGCTTTTTTAAATTCATTTTTCTGCGCATAAAACCTGCCCACGATAAAGTCAAAATCGCTTTCCTCCGGCAGGAGCCGCGCTGCCTTTTCATATATTTCAAGAAGCGCTTTTTCATCGTCCTCCTCAACAAGGATTATCATAAGTTTCCAAAAAGCCATTGCGCTTATGATATCATGCCTGCTGAGTTTTTCCGGCATCAGATCAACGGCCTTGTAGTACCACTCCTTTGCCTTTTTGGATTCCTTTCCCGTCAAATAGGAATCCCCAAGATAGCCCATCAGATGATAATTATCAGGGTGTTCTTTTAATTCCATTAGAAGCAGCCTTATATTCCGCTCCCCTTTTTCTTTGTTATATACGTCACTGCCCGCATATCCTGTATGATAGATTGCAAGCAGGTCCGTTGCGTCAGCCGTATAGGGCAGTATTCCCTCCCCACGAAAGGAAAGCTCCTCATGAATCCGGTACCGGTAGGCCAGCCCCTCAGTCTTTTTAAAAAGCCGTGCCTGACTTCCTCCGGCAAATATGCTTTCATCCTCCCGTACCTGAAGCCATGAGGTCATTACCGCGTAGTACTCCTTTTTGTCAAAACGCTCCAAAAGAGGAATCAGCTTTTTGGTCTCCTCCAAAGGGAAATATTCATCTGCATCTAAAAACGCGATCCAGTCTCCGGAAGCTTTGCTGATGGCAAAGTTCTTGGCAGCTGAAAAATCATCCTGCCACTCAAAATAAAATACCTTTGCCCCCATTTTCTCCGCCAGCTCCACTGTCCTGTCCGTACTTCCTGTGTCTACCACAATCTGCTCCCAGACAACTCCCTTTCCCCAGCGCAGCGCCCTTTCTATATTACGCTCCTCATTTTTTACAATCATGCACTGTGACAAACGCATGTCCTTTCCCCCTTGTTTTAATTCAATAAATCATCCAGCCTGCAGACGTCCAGATAATCCGTTCCAATAATATCCACTCCCAGAAGCAGCCACTCTTTTATTTCTGACACCTTATTACAGGAAAACAGACCAGTCTTTTTTCCATATGCTTTTATTTTTTTCACCAGCTCTGGACAGCATAAGCTGCGCCGGATTGAAATCCAGCTAATCTCCTCATTCCTGCACATGCTTTCAATATCCTGATCATTGATTGACAGATCCATCATTTCTGCCTTTGACGGAATGTCGTACATAATTTCCAGACCCATGTCCCTGATTATGTCATATTCCTCCCGTTTCATAATCCTAAGGATCAGACGCCTCCGCAGAAAAGTATTTTTCATCAAGTCCCTGTTTATGATATTTTTAATCTGTATCATCTGCTCATTGGTACTATTTCTGATATCCAAAATAAAATGCGCATCCTCTAATTCTGTTATATAAGAAACCAGCATATCCCAGTCCATGGTCCTATAATGCCCATCATAATAGCTTGAACCTATAAACTGCTCATATTTCATACCATTGGCAAAACCCTGCTGCTCAGACGCCGGCTGTCCCAGCTTTCTCAGAGTATTTTTTGTCCAGCCATTGACGCATACCAGTTTCTTGTCCGAGGTCAATTTTAGATCTGTTTCAAACAGACGAAAGCCACTGTTATATTTTTCCAAAACGGTATCCGGAGAATTCATCCCTGCAAACTGGCTGTTTTTTCCTCCTAAAGCTGCTGCTGTGAGAATACGTTTCCAATCCTTTTTTCCAATCTTTGTTTCCTCCCCCTGTTTCTGCCTTTCCGTATGAAAGCCGTATTTTTTCAGGAATCCTCCCAAAGAATTCAGGATTTCATCGTCCCCCCCCCCCCGTTTTTTATGCTTTTCACTCATAGCCCTTTTAAGGCGCGAAACCACATCCAGTGCCTCCATGCGGTCAGCTTCCACAAACCGTTCCGGATGCCCAATTCCAGCCCCCCATTGTGCCAGCTTATCATTCCACACCAATCCTATGCTGGGACATCCCATGGAATAGGCTATGATATTGGTATGCAGCCTTGTTGCGATGATTCCCTTATAATCTGATATGATCCGCACCAGCTCCGCGCCCTCTGCCGGACGTTTTCTGATAAAATATTTTTTATTTTCCACACCGGCATATTCCAGAACATCTAATCCAAATTCGTAATCTGAATGCAGGCCATTGTTAAATATCTCCCACTGATACCCTAATTCCTCCAGCCTGAATATCACCTGTTTCCAAAAATCCAGAAGAAACTCTCTGGTAATATTCTGATGGCCATAATCAAAAAACAATCCGTCACGTGCTATTCCAAGCCCTATTTTATCCGTATTCGGATTTCCGGAAATACCATAAACCTCTGAACAAAATGCAGCGGGATCCGGAACCTGTCCAATCCACTCTTTTTCCGTCTCCAGATAATGCTTTATAAAGGTCTGGTAATCATCACGAACCGTAATTCCCTTAACGCAGGCATCATTGACCGCTATTTTAAGACGCCGGCATCTTTCATCCCTTTCATCATATCCCTCGACCCCGGTACAGTTAATAAAAACAGGAATATTATTTTCCGACGCAATCCTGATAATGTCCGGAACATACTGATAAAATTTCTCTCTCCTGTATTTGATCAATCCGCCGCCGGCAAAAATAACCACATCAGCATTTTTAACATATTCCATATCTTCCTGGTACATGTTATAATCGTGAATTATATAGTTTTGGATCCCCTCATTTTGCAGGGCTTTTTCTACAAAATACTTTGTACACTCCGCAATCACGGTATCCCCTAAATTGCGGTTGATGTACTCTGCCAGGAGGATATTCAGTTTTTTGTTTTCCATAAGCTATTCCATTCATCCCTTTCCGCTATGGCAACGTATCCGCCATGGATCGCTTTTCCTGCAGCTCTTGAGCAATTTTTTTCCAATCATATCCTGACGCAAGACTTTTTGCACATTCCTTAATCCCCTCATCCTCTGTGCGCGTAAGGGCAATCCTTATGTTTTGAATGGCTTCATCTACAGAAGCGCTTTTGTACAGGGCTGGAGAATCCGGAAGACGGCCCATATCAGATGCAACTACCTGCTTTCCGCAGGCAAGGTATTGAAAATATTCCTTTGGAACCGTATTCGCATGTCTTCCAAAAAAAGGAAGAATCCCTATATCAAAGGATTGTATCATTGATGGAAGTTCTTCATAAGACGCCGGTATATAATGAAGATTATCAAACCCGTGCATCCATACAGGATATGTTCCAAAAACCTCCCCTGCAAATATAACATCACAGTCAGAAAACACCTCACAGATACACTGCACCATTGCAAAATAAATCCTGTTATCTATTACCCCGGCAAATCCAATTCGTTTCCGCCCACCCATATATTTTGCACTGTGAGAATATGATGAAAACATTGGGTAATCCACTCCGCCGGTAATATTGCAAACCGTCACATTGGCGCATTCAGTTATGCCGTAATAATAGGCAATATCCTCAATCTCAGCAGAGGATCGGCCTGTTAATCTTCGTAATTTTCCAGGTATCTCTTCTGTGATATACAGATATCTTTGAGCTGGATTTTTACCAACTGCCTCCAGCTGCTGCTCTTTTGAAACAGGTTTTGTTGAATCAATGATTTCATATGTTTCCGGCACATACTTTTTTAAAAGTTCCGCTGAGGAGGGGTATCTTAACAAAGTGATTTCCTCTGCTTTTTCCTCTTCCCCCGGCAGCCCTCTGTAATTTGTAATTGTCTCATAACAGCGCCTGGCTGACTGGTCATCCTTAAAGTCAAACCTGTATGCCAGCACACTTTCCCGTTCCTTTTCATATTTTCCCGGATTATTAAACGCTTCCTCCAAAGCGGACAGCATATCCTTAAAATAAAGAACTTTTTCACCGGGCATAAACATATCTATATTATGGAATACAAAGCCTCTCTCAGATACATATTCCTCATAATCCGGAATAAGATATACAATGGGCCTGTTCAGCAGAAGATAATCGTATGCTATGGATGAGTAATCGCTGACCATGACGTCAAATACATTAAGCAGATCACAATATCGCGTATCATTCTCAAACAGCAGATCATCCGTTAATTCAAAGCAATCCGGGCCAAGAGAAAATTTCCTTCCTGAAAAAGCCGTTTGTTCAATCGGATGAAGTTTATATATAAAAGCCGCCTGGTTTTCCTTTAAAAAATCAGCAAACCCTTCTTTTTCAAAATCCTTCAGGCGAAAAAGGTTGTCTGAAAAAATCGTTCCGGAATGGCTGCTGCTGTTGGCCCGAAATGAGGGAGCGAAAAAGATATACCGCTTATAGTTTCTTATCCTGCTCCCAAACATTTTTTCCATCTTCCCATATCCCTGTGCCTTTTTGACACTGTCCAGGCGCGCCTGGCCTGTAACATAGCATTTCCGCAAATCAAAATGAAGCTGGGCCGAAAGCTTAAAACGGTCGTCCAGGCTATGTACACACATCAAATCTATTTTTTCAAAAAACTCTGCCAGTTTTTTTGCATATTCCGGGTCCATATCATGATTGTAGAAATCGTGGGCCTTAATTCCACTTCCATGCCAAAGATTGACAAATATCTGGTTTTCACGTTTTGGCAGGCGCTCAAAGGTGTAGGAATTCATAATGACATAATCTGCTTCCTTTAATAAAGCATTTCCCTCCACAGTATCGTAAACAGCACACCTGATGCCTCTTCTTAACAGTTCATAATACTTTTTATCCCTTTTTACCAGCCAGGCCGTCTCATGATTTGTATTATCTTTCACATATTCCCAGAGAGCATGTGGATTGCATGCAAAATCCGGCTGTGACATAAACACAAACAGCATTTAAAAGCACCTCTCAATTATAATGGAATCCCGTAATACGTCATCATCCGCCGGCAGGCCTCCTCCAGTGATACCTGCTCGCTCCACCCAAGACTGCTTAATTTGTTAGAGCTTGTGCAGACTCTTGAAACCGCATGCTTTACTGCCGGATCGTTTTTTCTTGTTTCCCGGTTAAAGTCCACCTGAATTGATTTCCCTTTTACCTGTCCTGCCATGGTCTGTGCCAGTTCCAGGACAGAAGCTTCGCCCATTTCCGTGCATATATTGTATGCCTCGGCGTTCTCTCCCTCCGTCATCACATAAAGCATCCCGGCAATGGCGTCTGTCATATATATAAATGTCCTTACCGGTGTCCCATCCCCTTTAAGGACAATCTTATCTGATTTCAGCATCTGGGATATAAAATCTATGTGAAGCCTTCCGTCATCCAATGCAATTCCGCATCCCATTATCTGTCCGGGCCTTACAATTTTACAAACAGAACCTCTCCGGCCATAGCAGACGCATAAATTTTCAGCAGCCCGCTTTGCCACTGCATATACATTTCTCACATCAAGGGAATCCAGTATTCCGGTCTCATCCTCTGCAAATCTCTCCTGATGGGATCTCCCATAAATATCAACACTGGAAAGGTAAAGAAATTCTGCATGATGATGCTGTGCAAGCTTCAGCAGGTTGCTGCAGCCAAACACATTTGTCTCAAAAGTGGCAACCGGATCTTCATTGCTGATTTTCACTCCGGCCGGGCTTGCAGCGTCAATGATAAAATCAATTTTCTTTTCAATTCTTATCTCTTCCAGAACATCTCCAATCAATAACGTAAAATCATCTCTGCCAAAATATTCCCCAAAGCGTTCTCTTGCCTTATTCTCATTCCTGCACAGGGCAATGACATGGATGTTTTCATTAGACATTTTGTTTCTCATCATAAACCCGTGTACAAAATGCTGGGGGACATATCCGTTGGCTCCGGCAATCAGGATGGTTTTGTTATGAAATTTTTGCCAATTAATAGGCGTCTGCGCAATCGTCAATGCGTCTTCTTCCAGAATCCTGTTCATTCCCCGCCTCCATACAATTTTTCCTGTTCTATAAACAGCGGATATAATGCTTCTGCTATGGCAAGATCCTCCGGATATGTAACTTTGATACAGAACCGATCCCCCATAACCATGCTGCATTCTACGCCAAGATTCAAAACAAGTTCACTGTCCTCATTTACTTCCACCCTCTGCTCGTCCTGCAGATAAGATTGATGTGCCTGTTTTAATACTGCATACCGGTATATCTGCGGTCCCTGCTGCACAAATAGTTTTTTCTTTTGCAGCGTCCTGTTTACCATCTTCCCATTGTTGCTGAAAGTAATAGCATCTGTTGCTTTAATAACCGTAATGCTGGCGTCATATAATGATATCTGCTCATACAATTTGTCCATTGTTTTTTGAGATACAAAAGGACATACAGCCGTCATAATAATAACCGTATCCCTTGCTTTAGCCGGAAGGGCCATAATCCCGTTATACACGGATTCATAGCGTTCTTTTCCGGATTCTGCCAAAATAAGCATCTTTGTTATTCCATATTTGAAGGCCCACTCTTTAATTTTTTCATGGTATTTGGCAGGTGCGCAGACGCAAATTACATCCACGTTCCTGTTTTCCTGGGCTGTTCTCAGAGAGTACACCAACATTGGATATCCTGTCATCTCAATAAACTGCTTCGGCACATCTCCCTGAAATCTGACTCCGTTCCCTCCTGCCAGAATAATCGCGTAATTCATAATCCACCTCATTTATTACATGTTGATATATTTTGCTTCCCACTGTTCCATCCAAATTTGCCAGGTGCTTCGAGATCACTTCCAGCCTATGGTCTCTAAAACCCGCAATTTCTTCATAATTTTCAAGAAACAGGCTGAGGGCATTTATATTCTTTTCCTTATAATAAGGCCTGTGCTCCAACGAGCCATAAAATTCTTCCTTTGTTATCTCGTTTTCCAGCAATTCTTCCGGATAATGGTAGGCTGTGAGCATCATTGGTTTTCCTGTAACTGAATAGATGGTCACAAGTGAACCGCCCGCTCCAAAATAACAATCAGACACAGCCATTGCCAAATGAGGTTCTTCACTTTCATCCAATATACCCAGTTCCCATTCCTCAAACTCCTTTTTCAGCTTCAGATAGCTTACGAGAAGTTCAGGGTGCATGGAGTGTAAAGTCTCCATGGTTAGAGGATGCTCCCTCCACAGCAAAACGAATTTGTCCCTGTGCGCTGCAAAGACATGAAAAATGCGGTATAGATTATCAATAAAGTGTGCTCCGTTATTTAAAATCAGGCTGACATTTGTATTAAAAAATATAACTCTCCTGTTTCCAATCCTCTGTTTCCATGTTTCCGGCATTTCTGCACGGTTCTTTATTTCCAGAAGCAATTTGTCTGTTTTGGGAGAACCAAGGGCAGCAATTTTTTTCTCCAGACGCCTGCTTTCCCCATGGTACAGATTTGTTTCAAGAAGTTTCACATACTGCTTTTTTATGGGTTCACTTTGAACAAATATGATATCTGCAGAAATCACCCCCGGAGTCAGAACAAAGTGCTCCGGAATAGACCAGGGCACAACATAATATGGAACATATACCAATTTATCTGTATATTCTTTTAAATGGTCCGAGTAAAAAAAGGGGGGTATACTTGTCACCCGGTTAAAGGCATCATAAGGATTGTGGATGAATATCACGTCCGGACGTTTCTCCTGGAAATTATAATCTCTGTAATCCACCACAGGTACATAAGAAGGATAGCGGTCTCCTTCATAGTGTTCTTCCTTAAAGCTGCCGTCCGGATTTTTACTATAATATGGTATGGGGATTACAACAGCATCCACATCCTTGTCCTCATCCGCCGCTCTCCAGATGCTTTCAAGGGAATCCCACATACTCACCTTGTACGGCAGAAAAACAATCTCCTTTCTGTCATCCGGCACTTCAATCCATACATCCTGTTCAAGCTCTGTCAATTGAACCCGGATTCTTTCCAACAGCCCTTTATACAAACCCTCATCTGAAATATTTGCGCTTACCTGATATATATGTTCGCAGTATTCTTCCAGAAGCCGGACCATATGTCCGCATCTTCCGCCTAAGGACTCAAGATATGTGCCTATGAGAATCCCTAATTCCTGGCAGGCAGCCAGCGTATCCAGGGTTGTTGAAGGATCAGACTTAATGGTTTTCCTGATTGCATCATTAGCATTCAATAGAGTTTCCACTGTATGGAGTATTTCTTTTTTCTTATATTTTCTCATTTGCATTATCCTGCTGTTTTTATTCTATAAATAGGTCATATCATAAAACTCTTTCCGATACAGGAAAAGCCATTTAAAGCATCGGCTTTCAAATGGCTTTTCCTAAATATCCCGCAATAAAACGGGTTACTATATGTACTGCTGATTACCGGAGCAGACTCAAAACATTCTGCGGAACAGCATTGGACTGGGACAGCATGGACTGTGCAGCCTGAAGCAGAACATTGTTCTTTGTGAACGCTGTAATCTCATCCGCCATATCAGTATCGCGGATACGGCTCTCCGCATCTGTGATATTCTCAGAAGTAACCTTCAGGTTGTTAATGGTATGCTCCAGACGGTTCTGGGAAGCACCAAGGTGCGCACGGTAAGTGGAGACCTTATCAATAGCGCTATTAATTTTTGCAAGAGCATCGCTTGCGTCACTCTGTTCTGATACCTTAGCATCCTTAACGCCAAGTGTTGCAGAATCCATTGCGCTTGCCTTAACTAAAATAGTTTCTGCCTTTGTCGGACCAATCTGGAATGTCATATCGCCGGTGCTGCCACTTGAAGCAATCGGCTTAACCCCGTTAAAGTCCGTATACTCTGCAATACGGTTAATCTCTTCATTCAGCTTATCAAACTCAGTCTGGATATTGTTTCTCGCAACAGAGTTGTAAGTACCGTTTGCAGACTGGGTAGCCAGAGTCACCATACGCTGAAGCATGGAGTGTACCTCGGTCAGGGCGCCTTCTGCTGTCTTGATCAGACCGATTGCATCATTTGCGTTAACCGCAGCCTGATTCAGACCATTAATCTGGGATCTCATCTGCTCGGAAATAGCCAGACCGGCTGCGTCGTCGCCTGCGCGGTTAATCTTATAACCGGAAGACAGCTTCTCCAGGTTCTTGTTCAGGGAGCTCTGATTTGTGCCTAAATTTCTGTAAGAATTAATTGCGGATATGTTGTGCTGAATTATCATAAAAAATTTCCTCCTTGAATTGTTCTCTATACTTGCCGAAACCTCCATGTACCGGCTTTGGTGTTCTTCATGGGCCCGTTTTAGAACACAGCTGGAAGGGTAATTATTTTCCCTTACATGATATAATATCGGCTGTTTTTCTACTTTCATAAGGATTTTTTTATTATATTTCATAAAAATAGCCTGCTGTTTTAACTTTCCGCACAGACAAATGGCAAAATATCAGCAATTATGAAGGCCATCCCCAGACCATCCTGGATCTTTCCGGGATCCGGATATAAACCGCCCCGTAAAATATATACTCTTCTACCATAATCTTTTTGGCGCGTTCCAAAACATGACGGTAGCAATCTTCCATACTGTCTGCAAAAGCATCTTTATTTCCCCTGCACAGATGCTGATGTGCTGTGAGAACCAAATTATTGAGCGTTAAAATGCTCCGTCTTTTTTTCGTATAATACGTAATATAGTACCCCCATTCAGTAAGCCGGAACGCTTCAGTCAGTATAACACGCATAGGCTCTAACTCAATATGTTTTAAAACAGCCTCAAACATATCGATTAAATAAACAGAACCGGTCCGGCTGAACCTTTCAGTTAATTCCTTTATCTCTTTTTCTGTAAACTGCTCAGCTGCAAGCAGCGCGGCCGGATGAATTACCAATGTGAGCAATTGAAGCGCGTTGAGATAGCGCAGCGCCTCCTTTGTGCGTCTTGGATTCGGAAGCAGCTGGCTTACCCTGGAATCATCCGGTTCCGTAACTATGGTTCCCTTTGCATTCATCTTTTTTACATAACCTCTTTGTTCCAGCTCAGCCAATGCTTTTCTGACTGTGGATACGGATACGCTGTACTGGTTGGCTAATTGCTTTTCATAGGGAAGATATGTTCCCGGCGGATAAAATCCGCTGACGATTTTCCGGTTTAAATCACTGACGATCCTGGCGTAACAGTAGTCCTGTCCCCGTGTGGGATTCCATGAAAACGGTACTGGGGATTGACTTGGACATTGAGGCACAGTGCCTGCCAGATATTTCATGGTACCGGAAATGGAATCCGAAAGCCTTTGATATAAGGCTGTTAATTGCCTGTATTTTACAGAGGAATCCTTTCCTTTCAAAATATCCATGAGAGCGCCTGCCCCAAATATATTGTCCTGTAAAAAGATTTCCGTAAAATAAGAACATTTCTCTGTAAAAAACGTGAGTTTACTGTGGAGTTCAAATGTTGAATAGAGATCTCCGATCAAAGGGCTTCCCCCTGATTTCAGAATATCTCTGTTTAAAGCGGAAGGCGGACGCCACCCACCGGCAGCCATACCTGCCTTTGCCGCTTCTGCTGCCTGCCCGTAATGAGGCATTATCTCCAAGTCGCAGCCTTGGGATGCAAATGTCAAAAGCGGTGGCATTATGTAAACTAAAGTTTGATATAGCTGTATGATACTATCCCTCTGTTTTAATATACTCAGCACCATATTCTCTGACTGAGGCATATCCTTTCTTAAAAGAACCCGCGGGGCAAGGCGGGGCTGGTTTTCAATCAGGCCCTCCTCCTTTAATGCCTCTAATACGTTGTTAATTGTATACAGGCTTACCTGAAATTCGTCGCACAGCCGTCTGGAAGACGGAAGGCGGCTTCCGGGCAATATCTGACCATCTGTTATTCTCTGTTTTAATTCATCATACACATAAGAAAACTTGGTCGTTTGTGGAACCATGGTTTATCTCCTCCTAGTTTATAAGTTGTTTTTATTATATCCAATGCCTTCCAGGCTGTCATCGGCCAAAAATATCCAGCTATTTGTATACCTGTACAATAGTAGGGACATAAGTTCCGAAGGAACTCAAAAAATAAGAATAGGAAATCCCCTACTCTTATTTTTTTATAGCATCCGCACTCATGGCACAACCTGCTCCCTATTGTATTGTTATTCCTCCCTGGACCTTTTATATTCTTTAACCATATTAATTATTTGGTAATAATCATTTGATAATTGGGGCATCATATCAACGGCTTTATTAAAATCGTTTTCTTTTAATGCCTTTGTCACAAGGCTGCTGCTTGCATATAACCTGTCAAACGAAAGATTCTGGCAGATACCTTTGAGTGTATGAACAGCCCGAAGCGCCTCTCCATAATCCCTATCCCCCATAGCCGCTTGAAACAGATCAAAACTTTTATCATCCAGAAATTTATAAACAAATTTCTGGACAGTCTGTTCACGCCGCAATCTGCCAAGCACCTCATCAAAATCACCGCCAAAACTATTATAGCAATCTCTTAAATCCATAATTATATTTCCTCCCTTTTAGATGTCGTCTGCTTCTTTGTCAAGAAAACGTATTGCCACTTGGTTTTTTGTGATTTTTGCCTGATACATCATACTGTCTGCAACTTTAAACAGTTCCTTTGTTATTCCCATTCCATATGCTCCTCCTATGCTTACAGACATATGTATTTTGGGATATCCGTCCATCACCAGGATATCAACAGAGTGTCTTATTAGCTCCAGCTTTTGTTCAAAAACCTCAGCAGGTATACTGTTAAATATAATTACAAATTCATCACCGCCATAACGGATCACGGCGTCTGTCTTTCGTACACATGATAAAACAGTCTGGGCAATGCCTTGGAGCACGATATCGCCTACATTGTGTCCATACGTGTCATTAATGTGCTTAAAGTTATCTACATCTATCATAACGATAGCCTGGATATTTTCTTCACCTTGAAAATGCTCGTCATAATAACGGCGATTGAAGACATTGGTTAAGGAATCAATATATAATAACTGCAGGTGCCGCTGTTTGCGGGACAAGACAGTGTATTTTTCCCTGGAAAACAGCCTGTCATAGTCTATTTTACTTCTCATATCCTGAATGTTTTTAGTCTCTTTTTCAGGCGAGGCAAACGTCAACTCATGTTTAAGTGTATCCGAAATTTCCTGCAGGCACAGTAAAAGAACAGGATTAAAGGCCCCGCATTGACCTTCTAAAATCATTTTCAATGCTTCATCATGTGAATATGCTTTCTTATAGCACCTCTTGCTGATCAGAGCATCATATACATCGGCCAAAGCAACCACCTGGGCAGCAATGGGAATTTCTTCGCCCTTTAGTCCATCCGGATAACCATTGCCGTCATATCTTTCATGATGCCACCGGCAGATTTCAAAAGCCACTTTGACAAGCGGCGCCTCCTGCTGCTCCATTGGCAATTCCATCAGCATTTTGGCGCCGATTGCCGAGTGCGTTTTTATCACTTCAAACTCCTCTGCTGTAAGGCGTCCCGGCTTATTCAATATCGTATCTGAAATTGAGATTTTTCCAATATCATGCAGCGATGAAGCAGTACTTATTAAAGTTATATCAGATTTAGACAAAGGATACTGGTCTGTCCGCTGAACCAGCTGTTTCAGCAGATATTTCGTAATGATATTCACATGCAGTACATGCAAACCGCTCTCTCCATTGCGGAATTCCACAATATGAGACAGGATTGAGATCATCAGCCTATTATTTTTTTCCTGTTCATAGAATTGTTCTGCGATAATTTTTTCAAGCCGCTGCTGCCGCGCATATAAAAACATCGTATTAGAAATTCGGCGCTGGACAATTGTCGGATCAAAGGGACGGCTGATATAGTCAAAAGCCCCCAAGTCGTAGGCGCGTTTTATATTCGCGGGAGAATCATCAGCAGAAATCATAATAACAGCGAATGTATCATTCCAATGGTATTTGTTTATGTAGGTTAATACTTCAAATCCATCCATTTCAGGCATCATAATATCCAGAAGCAGGAGTGAGAAATCCGTTCTCTGCTGCGAGAGAAGCGCAACCGCCTCCGCACCGTTATCAGTTTCTACAATATCATATTGATCTTCCAGAATATCTATCAATAGGTCACGGTTCATCTCTGAATCGTCCACAATTAAAATTTTTTGTTTTTCCATATGCCTTAATCTCTTCAAAAATAATTTTACGGTTTGATTATAAATATACATTCATACGTAATGAAATCAAGCTGCGCATCTTATAAGGCCAGATACTTCCCGGGAACTGCTGCCTCGTCAAGGGTCTCTGCAATCAATTTCATGTGAGCCGGTATACAACTAACATGTTTTAGGTTACATTGAGAAGAGGGATTGGTTGAAATTAAATACCAAGTGAAAGCTCCTGCCGGCGATTCAAAATTCAAAGGGATGGCAAGGCGGTAAATCCACAATACCGCTTTGCCATCCCTGTTCCTGATTGCGAATAAAAATCAGGCTTTATGATAGCTCCCCGGATTAGTTTTCAAAATACAATGTTGAACTATACTTCTCCCCGCTGCGCATAATAATCATCAAACAGCTTTGTGACCGCTGTATGTGTATTGCCGCAAATAGACGGCAGTTCACCTCCCCATGCCGCTCCGGCCTGTTGAAACCCCTTTTCCACAGCTGCCTGCATCTCCTTCATTTTATCTACATCATCTCCCGCAAGAGCGTACGCGAAATCAAAGATTCTCTGAGAAGTCTGCGACACTCCCCAATATCCGTTCTCCGAAATTGCCTCCTGGGCCTCTGCCCTGGTCTGTGAGTCCACTGTAAAGTTACCGCTCGCTATCATCTTCCAGAAATCATTTCCATTTGCCTGATTGGCTGTAATCCCCTGCTTCTGGAAGGTCTTCATCATCATATTGGTAAAACGGGACATTTGATTGTCCAAATCCACTTTTAAACTCTGTACAAGAGAGGCTCTCTCCGAATCGCTCATCTTGCTGGTGACCGCCATATCCTTGTTAAATTCAGCACGATCCGTATCCTGCTTCTGAACGCCGGAAACCGTTTCTTTCATATATGCTGTCTCGGCTGCAGCTGTTGATATTTTTTCCATATTCTGAACTGTCTGTGTATATTGTTTGATGGCTGTATCCTGATTTACATTAACTTGCATGTTTAATCTCCTTTCTCTCAGGCACAAAAATATTATGAGATTGCCTGGACCTATTTTTCTGTTATGTTTTTTAATCGCGGGGAACTGGGAAAACTGTTATTATGTTGACAACTTTGTACAATCTCCTCCTTCTAACCTCATGGAAACTTATCTTTTTAATTTATATCGGCAATTTTGAATAAAAGATAAGGGAATTACATCTCTTTTATACAATAGTTTATGCCCAGCTCGTGACAAGCGTATCACTGGGCGAAGTCGGTGCGGTACTCGGGTTGAAGATATCGCGCCTTGCCCGGTCAATGCGCAAAAAGCCGAAATTCGCTGGATATCATATAGATTTTCCTTTGTTTCAGAAAGCAGTTTTCTATCGAATACAGAGCCAGTCTGTGGTAGCTGAACCGCGACAAATCAACGGAAGAAAGATATGAAGAGTGTCAAAAGCAGGCAAAGCCGCTTTTAGAGGCTTTCTTCGAGTGGCTACATACCCTGAAGGATGCGGTAGACAGATTCTCTAAGATAGGGGAAGCAGTTTAGTATACCCTGAATCAGGAAGCATTCCTGAAACGGTATCTGGAAAATGGTCATCCGCGGTAGCTGCGAATGCGCTCTCCGACAGAGGGGCATTTTATGTTACTGTTCACAGGTCGGCTTGCCATAAAAGAACCGATGGTGTAGACTGAACTCAGTCCAAACCATCGGTTCTCTTCAGCCAAATATCCGGGCGACTCTGTCATACAGAGTCCCATCTTCATTTTGGCGCATTCTAACTAGCATGCTCATGCACTGACAGAGATAATCGATGGTTTCGAAACTCCGGAATGACATGGCCTGCACCTGCTTCCTTTTAAAGGCTCTAAGCATTCTCTCGGCTGTATTGTTGGTTGGCGGAACGGCTGTCATGGAGAAATAAAAGATGACTCTCCATATACTCTTCCATGCGTACGGACAGAATGTATCCTTCTCTCCAGCTGCGCTCCGGTTCATTTTCCATACTGCCTTTGAGGCAGCGCAGGATATGCGCCAGGCACGTTGCGCGACAATATCGGCTTCGTGAATGGGCGGATCAGAATATTATCGATTCAGACAGGTTCAAATGGCATGTCTTGAGAATCTTCCTGAAGAAGCGGAATCACAAAACATCATATCTGTTCCTTCTGAACTGATGAAAAGTGTTTCTTCAGCATCGTCCTGTCTGGAACTGACAGTGGGCACAATACTTTTACTTCGCATCGCTCCTTGTATAGAACGTACTGCGTCCCGATCCATGTTTTACCAACGCCCCACTGTCTACCAGTTTTTTAATTGAGCTTTCCACAGATGTCTTTCCGAGCGTTGGGCACATCTCCATAATGTCACTCTTGGTGAATTTACCTATCTTCCCATATACTGCACGGCGCACCACTTCAAGGGCAGAAAGTTTTTCGCTCACAATATCTACACGATCCTCAAAATCTCTATATGCTGCGAGTATCGTTTGAAGCAGATACTTGATAAACGGAGTCACATCTTCCTGATTTTCATGCCATCCTTTCTGGCATTTCTCAAGGGCATCGTAATACAGGCCTTTATTCTTTGCAATCTTGCTTTCCAGAGAAATATATTTTCCAATCACATAACCCGATCGGTACAAGAGCAATGTCGTAAGCAGCCGGCTCATACGCCCATTTCCATCATTGAATGGGTGTATACAAAGAAAATCATGAATAAAGACCGGAATCAATATCAGTGAATCAATTTCTTTTGTATCCGCAAGGCGGTTGAAATTTTCACAAATACTGTCGATTGCAGGTTCCGTTTCCCACGGTGCCAGCGGAGTAAACAGAACAAACGAATTCCCATCAGCATCCGTTGCACTGATATAATTCTGCGTATTCTTGAACTTTCCACCAATGTCTCTTTCTGAATAGCCAAACAAATCCCGGTGCATCTGCAGAATATAAACCGGACGAATGGGAATGTATTCATAACTTTCATGAATTGTGTTCAACACATCACAATATCCCATTATCTCTTCTTCGTCCCGGTTTTTGGGTGTTGTCTTGTCTGCCACAAGCTGGCGCAGTCGTGTGTTCGTCGTCCTGATTCCTTCAATCTCATTCGATGCCTCAGTACTTTGCACTTTTGCAATTACCACCAGCTTATACAGTTCGTCTGGTTTCTGCCTCAAATATTGCTCCTGTCGGCCTTTATACTCATGTATCTGTGCCACAAGACCAAGTACCTCGCTATCCCATTTTTTATCTTTCAGTACCGAATAATCAAAAACTTTCATATCCAAACACCTCGCTTGCTATAATAGCAACTTCAGATTTTCCTCCCACTTTGCATTCCTTTCTCCCGAATCATACTTATATTTGGGATATAAGTCAAGACATCGGGAGAAAAATCTCCCAAACCATATTATGTTTCGGGAGAAAGTGAAATATACATGAGATAAAAAAGTCCCTTTTTGCCGCTGAGAAATCGTGTTTGACATGCAAAAATTAATACATGAATCATTAATTAATTGTTGGTATGCTTGATAAAAATCATTTTGTCGAGAAATTGAATAATATTTACTTAAAAGTTCTTTTTCATGCATCCATTTATACATCCTTGTACCCGGAAATATATTTAGATGGTATAAATCAATACAATTTATTCCAGTCC
The DNA here is from genome assembly GCF_000424325.1 of [Clostridium] clostridioforme AGR2157. GTDB lineage: Bacteria > Bacillota > Clostridia > Lachnospirales > Lachnospiraceae > Enterocloster > Enterocloster clostridioformis_A. Next base: position 1,035 of record NZ_AUJR01000007.1, on the reverse strand, counting down.
CAAAGCAACAATTAATATCGTCTAATGGATCTTCCGACTCTTGATATGGTAAATTGTACATTAAATCTACATTACAATCCAATTGTGAATCACGTACATTCCATCAATCGATTTACGGTGTCGCACCTCTATCATAAATCGGAAAGGTGATTTTGTATAACATCTTGACTCGCACCCGCAAAGCGGGTGGTTTTTAGTTTCGCATGTCTCCATTTTTCGGAACACCAAAAACTCCGACATACTCAACAGGCTAAAGCCCATAAATTTGAGCCGCCCTTTTGGGGCGGCTTATTTTGAAAAATCAAGGTACGGATGATTACCTACTTACTTTCGTTCCTCACAGAGGGCTAGAATTCTTATTTTGCCAAGCTCACAACTCCAGATACCCACTGCTGAACAATATTCAAACCTACCTCCAGTAGGTCGGCAATGGTGCTATCAGAGTAACCTTTTTTCTTCATATTGATAGCAGTTTCCTTTTTTGCTTTCATCTCGCCTTCCTTGTAAATCTGATCCATCTCACGGCACATAGTATCAACTCCTTCCTGAGTCTCTTTCAATTCATACACACGCTTTGCCAGGATTTCACTGTGGATATCCTCCGCATCTTTACAGTAAAAATCATGCATCAGACGCCCCAATACTGTGTCATCCTGCCTGCTGGAATTCACATATATAATATACGCCTCATCCTTAAAATTCTCTCCGACCTCTTCGATTTTTCTTCCAATGTGGTAAATCGGAAGGCCATATCCAAGCGCATCGTCCCTTGTAATGAAAATCACATGGGATTCTGGCAGCTCATCAAAATCCTGTCCGGCATTCAAGGTGTTCATATCCATCAAGCCGCTATGGTATCTGGCTCTCTTCGGAGACGCCCCTTCATTATCCTGCTGAATTTCTACATCAAACTGTTTCCCATCCGCATCCCGTGCCACACTGTCATGCGTCGAATTATAGTTCCTACCTACGGCAACATTACCGCAAATTAAATTCGGCATCTCCTTCATATTATCTATCTTAACGTGCTGTATT
>NZ_AUJR01000006.1 GCF_000424325.1 [Clostridium] clostridioforme AGR2157 | reverse complement strand
TGTGCTAAATCATTGGCTTTCTTCGCCATATAAATCACCTTTCCTTTCTTTGATAGCGGCTTGGACACCTCTATCATAAATCGGAAAGGTGATTTTGTATAACATCTTGACTCGCACCCGCAAAGCGGGTGGTTTTTAGTTTCGCATGTCTCCATTTTTCGGAACACGAAAAACTCCAACATACTCAACAGGCTAAAGCCCATAAAAAGAACTCCCATGACATTACGCCATGGGAGTCTTCATTAACATCAAGCTATATTATTGTCGTGATTTATACAGTGCAATTAGCTGTCCCGGCAATACAGGCATAACTAAGGAATCCTGGAAGTCCTTGATATTACGTGTTACAATATATTCCAATTCTTCCCTTAAAGCGCACTGCATTTGCAATCCATCTTCAAAATCTGTCCACTTTTCATTCATTAAAACCGTTTTTATAGTATCCTTATCTTCAATTATAACGTTCATATTATCGCATAATAACAATAATAATTTTTTCCTTTTATTTACATCGAAATCTTTACGTAGAATGTAAAACAGATCCGATATTGAATGCGCAGTAAGATATCCATCCAAGTCACCAAACAAACATTTTTCCATAATAAACCGAGCATTTTCCTGAAAAGGCTCACGGCACATAAGCCAGTCCAAAACAATGTTCGTATCAATTAATACCCGAATATTTTTCATCCAATGCTCCTAACCGTTCTGACCTTTCATCAATATTACGTTTTATACTCCCTGTAAATTCATCAAACAGAGTCCTTGCCGCTTCTTTAGTCAGCTTGGAACCATTATTATTATTCTCCCCAGGAAAAATGACGATTACCTTGGCTTTCTCCATCGGGGCATTCTCTGCCAGTTGAATCCTCCCGTTGTCATACATGCCCTGTACTGCTATCATCTATATTCACCTCCGTGTTGAATCCATAAATCATAGTATCTATATTTATTATATGCTATTTAACTAATAGATTCAAGAATACCTGCATATTTTACATTAGTCCCATATGCGTGTACATATAACCTTGAGAACTCATTGGAAAACTCATCTTTTGTTACTCTGCCAATACTCGCTTCCAGATAATCAATAAGCTTTTGTTCTGCTATCTTCTTTTCTTCCGAATGATATAACTTAACATTTTACAGCGTTAGCCCCAACCAATGGCATATTTCGGCTAAAACAACATTTTCACAACCTTCATCCATTAGTTTCTTTATTCTCGCCCAGAATTGTAGGTCATACAACTTTAATTTATTATAGTCCTAATGCAATCCTATTACTCAAAATAAGAATATTTCCATGACATATGTTGACAAACGGTATTATGCAGTTCAATAAAAAAGTTTTTTCCTGATCCGGTAGGAGAAGATATAAAAACTGCCGGAACATCATTTTTGAACCATCCTGTAAATTCTCCTTTCAATGCCTCAGAAACATATTGATTAGAGAATTGATTAATCCTAATTTTCCTGATATACCGCCAATCAGGAACACCGAACTCCGCTATTCCATCACCTATCTTGAACTTCTCTGTCGTATAATCATAAATCATTTGTCCTCCATCAAATATTTTCAATCACTTGCGCCTTTAGTTAAAGAACTGACCAAAAAAATTTTTTGCCGCATTTTTTACATCCTATATTCTATAGTGTAATTATAACATACCCACCCTCTACGTACATCCAATTGGTGTCAAATTGGTGTCAAAAGGCGCCCCAGCCAAGCCGGAGCGCCCTTAATTGCGTCACTATTCGCTTAAAAATACTTCTTGCTTCCCCAAAGATTACTCTTCTTCAAATCCAGATACTCATTATAAGCCTTTTCCAGTATCTGCTTCTCATTGGAAAACTTCAGCAGATGGTATGCCTCGTAGAACTTATAATACCCGGAATCCAGAAAGTACTCTTCCCGCTGTGGTTTGCTGTAATAGCTGTCGGCCATCATCAGATACCAGTGTACGTCCTTTTCCACCACATCCTGGGGAGTGTTAAAGGAGTATTGGCTCTTGCCGATATACTTGATAATGGATGCACTGACACCGGTCTCCTCCTTCACTTCACGGAGGGCCGTCTCTTTATACTCTTCGCCAGCTTCTACTGTTCCCTTAGGCAAAACCCATCCCTCATACTTGTTCTTGTAATTCTTATAAAGGACGAGGATTTTCCCGCGAAATATAACCACACCGCCGCAGCTCGTTGCTTCAATCATTGCAATTCCTCCTGGTGTTGGTGTGAACCTGATCTGCGTCTTTACCGGACGGGTCCTTTTAGGCCCCGCGTGCGTCCCGCATGTGTGCAGCACAGCATCAATCGTCCCGGTTACGCAATCATAACTGGTCTTAGTATACAACTTTTGGAAAGGATATGCAAGGCTTATCTGCTATTTCAGGGCTGGCAGGTATTGGGAGGCGGGGATTGGGTAAACGCCGGACAGCCATGCTGATACCGGTATCCTGCCAGACTTTAATCCAGCCCGTTCATCCCTTTAAATACTTTCTCCGCGGTTATGGGAAGTTCCCGTATTCTCACGCCCACTGCATTGTAAACCGCATTGGCAATGGCCGGGGACGGCGTGTTGATCACCACTTCACCGATGGATTTAGCGCCGAATGGACCTGTGGGCTCGAAGCTGCTCTCAAACTCCACCTGTACCCTGCCCACATCCAGACGACTTGGCACCTTATACTGCATAAAGGAATTCTCATGGACCTTTCCGTCCTTTGAATAGCTTACATCCTCATACAGGGCCATGCCGATTCCCTGGACCAGTCCGCCCTCTGTCTGAACCCTTGCCAGGTTTTCATTGAGAGGCGTTCCGCAGTCCACCGCGGCAGCGAATTTGATTAACTCCACCTGTCCTGTCTCCAGATCCACCTCCACCTCGGCGGCTCCTGCCATAAAAGGCGGCGGAGATATGGGCGAGGAATGGGACTGGGTCACCTGAAGGGCGTCCTCATTGGCACACTGCACCCTGTTTGCCAGGTCCTTTATGGAGATTTCCTTTCTGGTGCCGTCCTCCCCGCAGGCCGGCTTATATACCCGCTTTCCGTCAAACTCCAGCTCCTCCACTCCTGTTTCCAGGTATTTGGCTGCCTTGTGAAGAATTTTTTTCTTCAGTGATTCACAAGTCTTTACCACTGCTGTTCCGGTCAGATAGGCAGTGCTGGAAGCATAGGAACCGGAATCATAGGGGGATATATCCGTATCAGCCCCAAATACCACGATATCATCCAGCTCGCAGCCCAGACATTCGGCAGCCACCTGGGCCAGCGTGGTGTCGCAGCCCGTTCCCATGTCGGCCGCACCGATAATCAGGTTGTAAAAACCGTCGTCGTTTATCTTAATGGTAGCGCCTGCCACATCCACCCCGGATATGGAGGAACCCTGCATGGCCATGGCCAGTCCCACGCCGCGCATCTTTGAGCCGCTTACCTGGCGTCTGGGGTATTTCCCGTCCCATCCTATCATGTCTTTGACCCTGGCCACACAGCGGTCCAGAGCGCAGCTGTCCGCTGTCTCACCGTAATAGGCCGGCATGACGTCTCCTTCTTTGACCATGTTAAGTTCCCTGAATTTCACCGGGTCCATGCCCAGCTCTGCCGCCAGCTCGCTTACCGCTGATTCCACGGCAAAGATTCCCTGGGTTGCCCCGTATCCGCGGTATGCCCCGGCCGACATCCGGTTGGTGTAGACCACGTCATAGCTGAACCGGAATGCCTCAGGCGTGTGGTACAGCGGAATGGACTTATGGCCGGACAGGCCCACAGTGGTGGGTCCATGTTCCCCATAGGCCCCTGTATTTGACAATGTATATACATCCATGGCTTTCAGGATACCGTTGTCATCGCATCCCAGCTTCACCCGTACCTCCATCTCGTGGCGGGGTGAGGACGCAATCTGGGACTCATAACGGCTGTAAATGATTTTGGCGGGTTTCCCTGTCTTCCAGGTCACGATGGCAGGGTATACCTCCGCCACAACCGTCTGCTTTGCCCCGAAACCGCCTCCGATTCTGGGCTTGATGACGCGAATCCTGGATTTGGGTATATCCAGGGCATGGGCCAGGATTCTTCTGGTATGGAATGGAATCTGGGTGGAGGCCACCACATTCAGCCTTCCGTACACATCCAGATGGGTGAAGGCCCGGAAGGTCTCCATCATGGCCTGCTGGTTGGCCTTGGTGTGGTACACCCGCTCTATCACATGAGTGCAGCCCGCAAATGCCTGCTCCAGGTCCCCATGGCCCTCAATGCCGGAGGCGCAGAGATTGCGTCTGTTGTCAGCGCCCACATCGCAGAGACTCTTCCAGTCCTCCTCCGGATGCACCAGAACATTGCCGTCCTTGGCGTCGTGCATGTCCAGCACCGGCTCCAGCACTTCATATTTTACACGTATGAGGTGCATGGCATGGTCCACCGTGGCCTCGTCCTTTCCTGCCACGATTGCCACCGCGTCTCCCGCGAAACGCAGCCTGCGGTCCAGTATGAGCCGGTCATAGGGGCTGGGTTCCGGATAGGTCTGCCCCGCCATGGTGAAACGGCTCTGCGGCACGTCCTTCCATGTGAGGATGCACTCAATCCCCGGTATCTTGGCAGCAACGCCGCAGTCTATCTCCTGGACCATGGCATGGGCGTAAGGGCTTCTGAGCACCTTTACCACCAGGCAGTCCTTTAAAGCCAGATCGTCCGTGAACACCGGCTTGCCTGTCACCAGGGCCCTTGCATCCTTCTTGATAAAGGGGGCGCCTACCACCCGGAAATTCCGTCCGGCATGTGTGCTGTCACTACCGCCCCTTGTACCCTCAGATGTCTTATCGTCTGTATATCCCATCTGCTCACACCTCCTGTTTCGATTCCAGATATTTCTTAACCGCCCGCAGCTGGGACATATATCCGCTGCAGCGGCACAGATTGCCGGCCAGATATTCCTTGATGGTCTCCTCATCCGGATTTTTAAGCTCCCGCTCCATGGCCAGCACATTCATGATGAAGCCGGGGCTGCAGAATCCGCACTGCTCTCCGCCCTCCGCTGCCAGAAACATGCCGAATTCCTCTGCTTCCTTCTGAAGTCCTTCCAGAGTAGTGACATGGCGGCCGTTTGCCCTCACAGCCAGGGTGGAACATGACAGCACAGGCTTTCCGTCCAGCCATACGGTGCACAGGCCGCAGTTAGCTGTCTCACAGCCGCGTTTCACGCTGTAGCATCCCAGACTTCTCACCAAATCCAGGAGAAGGTCATCCGGCTCCGCCTCTGCCTGCACATTTTTTCCATTTAACCGAAACTCTATATTCATCCTTTGCTTACGCTCCTTCCTGTAAGTCTCTCCATAAGGCGCCTTGTATACACAGCAGCCAGCTGGCGGCGGTACTGTCCGCTTGCCCTCGTATTGCTGCCATAGGTAAAGGAATCAGCTGCCTCCCCGGCAAGCTGTGCAAGGCTGTCGTATCCGTCGTCCCTGATTTTCACGACCTGCGCCCTCCCCGGCCTGGCTCCCACTGCCACATACCAGTCATTGCCCCACCGGGATACACAGCAGGCTATGACCGGGAAATCCGTTTCCGAATTTCTCTGGGTGGTGTAGGCTGCCTTTCTTCCGTCTTTTTTTATGATAATGCGCACCAGAATATCCCTGTCATCCCGGCGCACAGGCCGTTTGGCAAATTCTTCCAGAGGAACCATTCCTCCGTGATAAAGCTCCACATATGTATCCAGGGCCATCAGGCAGGTCAGGATGTCGGAAAAACCAAAGCGGCTGTAAATGCTGCCTCCCACCGTAGCCAGGTTGCGCATCTGAACACCCACGATATGGCGTGTGCATTCCTTAAAAATGCCTCCGAAATACTGGTTAAGCCCCTGGTCTGTCTCCAACTGGCGCAGGGTGCACATGGCGCCAATCCTGAATTCTTCCTTGGTTTCCTCGATTTTATCAAGTCCCAGGCCGGACAGGTCCACGATGGTACGTTTGGTCACACTGGTCATCTTAAGCCACACCATGCCTCCCACAACCAGGCTGCTGCGCTTCTGACATAGTTCATACGCCTCGGACAGACTGTCCACTTTTACATAATCCTCTGCTCGGAACACGTAGATTCTCCTCTCTTCTCAAATGCGTGAATACACGCCCTAAAATAAAGCAAACAGGGAGATTATATCATGAAATCTCCCTGTTTTCTACATATACCGTTATTCTTTAAAATAATAGATGCATGAACAATGAGCTGATTGGTATGGCCACAATGGTCCGTTCAAGAAGAAAAAACCGCCCACAGCCTGCGAGGACTCATTTAAGGAAACCGGCCTTATCCAGACCATCCGCGACGTGGTGGAACAGCGGTACCGGATGAATTCCCGGGAGAAGCAGTTCATCCGGGAATTAAAGGAGCTGTTTGCCGATAATCCGGCTCAACGGCCCATATAGATATCAAAGAGCTGTCTGGCTATGGGGGCCGCCGCCTTTCCGCCGCTGCCGCCCTCCTCCACCAGAACCGTCACCACCAGCCGCGGAGATTCAGCCGGGGCAAAGCCGGTGAACCAGGCGTGGGTTTCCTTTCCTGTCTCAAACTCGGCAGACCCTGTCTTGGCCGCCACCGTATAAGCATCTGTGCGCACAGCCGAACCCGTTCCCTCTGTGACAACCGCTCTCATAAGCTCCGTAAGTCCCGCTGCCTCCTCCGCGCTCATAAGGCTTCCGTACGCGGCGGGCATGAACTTTTTGATGGTTTCATCTCCTGCGCTGACAACAGAGTCCAGAAAATAGGGCTTCATCAGGGTACCGCCGTTGGCTATGGCAGCCGTAATCATGGCATTGTGAAGGGGCGTAATCTGGGTCGTTCCCTGTCCGATGGAGGTCTGCAGGATTTCCCAGGTTCCGGCTCCGGGTTTCATGTTGTAGGTGCTCTGCTTATAGGGAATCCCGCTCAAAGGGAGAGGTCCGTTAAAGAGAAGCTCTCCCGCGGTGCTGTTCCATTTTCCCAGGTCCATCTTAAGACCCAGGCCGGCAAACGCGCCGTTGCAGGAATTGGCAAAGGCCAGGGTGAAATCCTGATGGCCGTGGGCCGTACCGTGGTAGCACTTAATCCGGTATTCTCCGTTCTCGTACACGCCGTCGCAGTCAAACTGGTAATTCTTATAATCCGCGGGATGTTCCCGCATATATTCCAGCGCAGTCATTATCTTAAAGGTGGAACCAGGGGGATAAAGGCCCTGGGTGGCCCTGTTTAAAAGCTGGCCCTCCTTATTCTCCTGCGCAGTCAGGGCTTCCCAGTCCCCCAGCAGGCTGTTGGGGTCGTAACCGGGCTTTGATACCATGGCAAGTATCTTGCCGGTATCCGGCTCCATGGCAATGACCACGCCCTTTCTGGCTCCCAGCGCGGCGTAGGCAGCCTGCTGAAGTTCTGTATCCAGGGTGGTGTATACATCGTCTCCCGGATTCTTATTGCCGGTCAGTTCATTTCCCACCTGCTCCATCAGATTCACATGGGAGGTCAGCAGATAGAAATTGGCCAGAGCCTCGATTCCTGTCTTGCCTTTGGTGGAATAGCCCACCGCATGGTCAAAGATATCTCCGAAGGGATACACCCTTGTCTCGTTTCCCTCGCCGTCCATCTGGGTCTGGGCCAGCACCGTGCCGTCCGATGCCAGAATCCTGCCCCTCACGATACGGTCCGAAAAGCTGTCCAGCCTTGCGTTATAGGAGTTGTTTATTACATCCTCGCTCTTCACCTGGAGAAAATACCCCAGATAGGCTGCCAGTCCCAGGAACAGGGCCACCACCACATAGGTGATGCCCAGAATGCTGCGGTTGGACTTTGAATTAGACTTTGAATTAGACTTTGAGTTGGACTTTGGGTTAGGCTTTGGGTTGGATTTTGGATTGGACTTTGAGTTGGACTTTGGGCCGGTATCCGCCTTCTTAATCATGGCATCACCTCCTCTCCGGTTTCTTCCTCATCGTTGCGTTTCAGGATATAAAGCCCCTGGATAATACCAAACAGCAGGAATGTTCCCAGGATAGAGCTTCCTCCGTAGCTGACAAAGGGCAGCGTCACTCCTGTGGACGGTATGAATTTGGTCACGCCGCCAACAGTCAGAAATACCTGCACGATATACTCCACCCCCAGGCCAAATGCTATCAGCTTGTAGAACACGGCCTGCATTCTGGCTGCAATCATCATGAACTGAATGAAACAGCCCAGGCAGATAAGAAGTACGCAGATGGCAAAAATGGCTCCCATCTCCTCCGACACCGCCGAAAATATAAAATCCTTCTCCACCACCGGTATCTTTCCCGGCATTCCCTGGCAGAGTCCCATGCCAAACCATCCCCCTGTGCCAATGGCAAAAAGGGACTGGGTAATCTGGTATCCTTTGTTCTCTATATCAGCCCACGGATTGCTCCAGGCCGCCACCCTGCGGCGCACATGGTCGAACAGCTGATAGGCTGCCAGGGCGGCTCCTGTTCCCAGAGCGCTTCCCGTTATCAGATATAGCCAGCTTCCCGTGGCCACAAACAGCATCAGCAGGTAAGTGACAAAGAAAATCAGAGCGCTTCCCAAATCCTTGGACAGTACCAGCACCAGAACATGAGCACCGGCCACGGCCGTTGTCAGGAATATGGTCTTAAAATCCGTGGACTGATAGAACATGGACGCGGCGAAGAATACAAAGGTCAGCTTCACAAATTCCGACGGCTGGATGGACACACCTGCTAAGGTAAGGGACAGCTGGGCCCCGAAGCTCTCATTACCGGCAGCCCATACCACCAGAAGAATGAGGAGCCCTGCCCCCGCATACACCCACTGAAGCTTGTAAAGCTGCCATACCCGCTCCATGATATAGGGCACCAGCCAGGCCAGGGCCGCGGATATGACCACGATGGCAAACTGGCGCAGGGCCTTGTCCAGACCCTTTGCCATGGACAGCCGGGTAAGCATGATGAAGCCCACGCATAACAGCATACAGGCGTTGTTTACCAGCAGTCTGGACACATTCCGGTACAACAGGCGGTACAGGTAAATATAGCACAGGAAAAAGACCACCTGGGCCCCGTAAAACGCCAGAAGCATGGCCTGCATCCCCTCGTCCTCTGTCTTCAGGAACATAACCAGGTACGCCAGAAAATGAATGGCGAACATGGCCCGGTTCTGCCTGGCGCATACCTTGCGCTTGCGTTCCATATCCGGGAAGGAAAAAAAGCGGAAATTCGCATAGGTATAGACCGCCATCAGCAGTATCATCAGATATTTGGATATTTCTACAATCAGATTGGTCATAAGCCTCACTCCACTCCGCGCTTAAAATGTCCCCTGGTAAAGTCCCTGAAGGGGACTTCCACATCCCTGTCATATACAAAGGAACCGATGAATGCGTCGAGTACCTTTTCTGTCTGCTCTGTTCCCTCCACCGTAAACTGAAGGCGCAGGCGCTCTGCCCTGAGCCGGCGCACCAGCTTTTCGCTGCCCAGCAGGGACAGGGGCGCGGGATTGTAAATGGTATTGTAACAGAAGGAACAATGGTTCTTTACAGGAAGTACGGCGCCTGTCCTGTCCTTCATCATAAGTGTCCCCCGTTTATGGGTACATCCTTTTACCGTATTGGTGATGCACTGGGCCGATACCATCATAGGCGCGTTTCCATAGATAATGAGCTCGCTGGTCAGCCCCAGGCCGCGGCATGTCTCAAGAACAGGCTCCATCTCACGGCTGTTCAGCTCCCAGGGCATGGCGAGTACGGACGCCCCCACAGATGCCAGCACCTTGGCGGACCGGCTGTTCCAGCCATATACCGAAGCATCCATGCCAAAGGGCAGGGGGAGTTCAGGCTTTTCCTGTTCCATAAGGTCTTTCAGCCATACTGTCTCCTCCAGTGCCCTGATTAACACGCCGTCAAAGCCTGCCTGACACAGCAGATGACGGCTGGCCCCCAGGTATCTCTGCGCATGGGACCGGAATATCTGCGGAAGGGCCAGCCAGCACTGTTTTCCCCTGTCGTGGCAGCGGTTCGCAATATCCCTCCACTGGTCCGGGCTGAAACCGTCCGCGTCCAGATAAACCACCGATATCTCACCGCGGGCCAGGACAGGAGAAAGCTGGGCTGTTTCTTCCAGGAAGGCCGTGAGGACGGGTTGGGCTGGGGGTTGGGCTGGGGGTTGGGCTGGGGGTTGGGCTTGGGATTGGGTAAGACCAGGCTGGGACTGCGGGGCCGCGGTTTGGATGAGGACAGACCGGGATTCCAGGGCCGCGGAAGAATGTCCAATGACCAATGCAGCGCCATCTGCCCCATTCTCCTCCTGCCGGGATTCCGCCCCCATGCCGCCTTCACCCGTCATTGCTCTGGCGCCGGTAAGCTTTTTCTCCAGCTCCTGAAAGCCGGTGCGGCGCAGCTCATTAAGCGCCTGGACCGGAAGGAATAAATCTCCTTCTATTTGGGCTGTGAGTGTTTCGAAACAAAAGGGGCTCCCTCCCGTCTTATTCAGCTGTTTTAATACCTTCTCCCGGGTCATGGGCTGTTTTTCGGCTGCCTGGGGCGTCTGGCCCAGAACCTGGACCTTTTCTTTGCGGCACTCCAGCGTCAGGCGGCTGGGCTCTCCCTCTGCCAGCTCCACATGCCCCCGTACCTTCTCCTTCAGTTCGGCCTCCACATAGGTCTTATCCAAATATTCAAAGAGTTTCTGGTTTCCCTCCCTGAACTCCGGTTTTTCCCTCAGCGCAACCATGCCGCGGCCATTGTGCCGGGCGTAGTAGCCGTCTGTGAATCCGCCTCTGTCAAAGAGATCCAGGAGCATCTTCCTGTCCTCCGGCTCCACACAGTATCCGTCCCGTCCCTGCTCCAAATACCGGTCCACGTATTTGCGGTAAATGCTCACCACGCCCGCCGTATATCTGGGGCTCTTCATTCTCCCCTCTATCTTCAGGGAGTACACGCCTGCCTCTATGATATCGGGCAGGATGTCAAGGGTGCACAAATCTTTCAGGCTCAGCACATATCTCTCGCTGCTTTTATTGAGAGGGGATGGACCTGGCTGGCCGGAGGAGGCCGGCTTTTTGCCCCGGTTCTTTTTTCCGGTCTGTTCACTGATTCGGGACCTGGCTCCAGCCTGTCCGGCCTGCTCAGGCACGGAATGTTTGCCGTTCATCCGGCTTATGTCCCCCGGCTCATATACCGAGTAGGGAAGACGGCAGGGCTGAGCGCAGCGTCCCCTGTTTCCGCTTCTGCCGCCAATAAGGCTGCTCATAAGACATTGCCCTGAATAGCAGTAACAGAGGGCTCCGTGTACAAAGCTCTCTATCTCTATGTCTGCCTCATCATGGATTCGCCGTATTTCCTCCAGTGACATTTCCCTGGCAGTGACTACCCGGCTGCATCCCATTTCCTTCATCATCCTGGCCCCGTATACGCTGGTCACTGTCATCTGGGTGCTGGAATGAAGCTCCAGACCCGGAAAATGCCGGCGCATGAAAGCCAGTGCTCCCAGATCCTGGACTATGACACCGTCCAATCCCCTCTCGCAGTAGGGACGCATGTAGTTTTCCAGCTCCTTCAGCTCATCTTCCTTGAACAGGGTATTGACTGTCATATACAGACGGCGTCCGTGCAGATGAACATAGTCGATGGCCTCCAAAAGCCCCTTTTCATCCGGGTTATCCGCATAGGCCCTGGCTCCGAACCGGCTGCCCCCCATATAGACTGCGTCAGCTCCCGCTGCCACTGCTGCCTTCATACTGTCAAATGACCCTGCCGGCGCCAGTATCTCTACCTGTCTCTTCTCCATTTTGTCCAACCTTTCCTGAACTGTTACCCTGAAATAAAAGATGCCTCACGTATCCCCATGAGACATCCCCCTCGTAATCTTCTTATCTTCTTCCACCTTTGTGGGAACCGGCCTTTCTGGCTGCCTGCAGCGCCTTTCTGGCAAGCTCCTCATCCGTCATCCCCCCTGTGAGAGGCGCCGCAGCGGGTGCCGTAACAGGCGCAGCGGGCGGTACCGCGGTTGCCGCGGCCTGAGTGGAAGCTACTGTCATTCCCCTGCCTGCTTCTGACGCGGGGTTTAACACCCGCAGAGACGGTGCCGGCTGCTTCTCCTCAGACTGGTCTGCCGATGTGGCCGGCTGCCGCGCAGATGCGTCTGCATCCGGTGTCTGTGAAACGGCCTCCGGCTGAGAAGCTTCCCGGACACCGGAACCGGAAACAGGTTCCGGACAGGAGGCATTCAGTGTAATGCCGGCCTCCACTTCCACGGTTTCCTTTATCTCCTCCACTGCCTCTGCCTGCACTCTGGCTTTATTTTCGGTCTCAGCGGATGGGTTATTTCTGAGATTCTGAAGGTTTTCCCTGGCTTCCTTTAATTCGCCTTCCAGCTGGGCGGTGCGGCGGTTCAGACGATCCAGCTCCCTCTGGCGCTCCTCCAAATCCTTAAGCACTGCCTCCAGCTTCATCTGTGTGCTGACCAGCTCGTGCTTTAAGCTGTAGGTCTCCTTCTCCATATCGTTCTTCTGACGCTCCATTCCCTCGCCCCATTCCACGGCTTTGAAATAATCGTCTGCTATATTTAACTCCGTCATGACCATCTGGTAATCCGCACTCTGTTTGGTGAATCCCGGTACCTTCCTCATGGCGCTGTTTTTCTCGTTTACGTAGCTGGCAGCTTTCTGGAGATAGCTCTCATCCTCGCTGCCGCCCAGTGTGTATACTTTTCCGTCTATTAGAACTTGGGTGTAATTTTTTGTATCCATTCTGCTCCCCTGCTTTCCTGCTTTGCTGGTTTGTGGCCTGATGATTTGTGCGGCTGATTCCTGCGGGCCTGCCGGTGCGCTGGTGCGTCTGCCTGGTCCGCAGTGCACGGCGGATTCCGCTGCGCACGCTCGATTCCGCTGCGCACGCTCGATTCCGCTGCGCTCCATCTCACTCACGGGCTTCGCCCTATGAAAAAAGGCATGGGCAGATTTCCTTATGTGCAGGCACAACGGCAATCTGCCCATGCCTTTTTTCGCACTGCTCATTGCCTACGTGGACATTATACCACACCCCCAGCCTTCTTAACAAGGCGGTTTCTACATTTCTAAGCCCAGGTGATGATAGGCTGTTTCGGTGGCCATGCGGCCCCTCGGGGTGCGGTTGATTAGGCCGTTCATAAGGAGGTATGGTTCGTATACCTCCTCCAGGGTTCCCGAATCTTCTCCCAGAGCCGCTGCCAGGGTGTCTAATCCCACGGGACCGCCGGAAAATTTTTCTATAATCATCAGCAGGATATTCCTGTCGTTCTGGTCCAGTCCCAGTTTGTCTACATCCATGATGTCCAGGGCAAAATCAGTTACCTCCCGGGTAATAACGCCGTCATATTTGACCTGGGCAAAATCCCTGACCCGCTTTAACAGCCGGTTGGCCAGCCTTGGGGTTCCCCTGGAACGTCTGGCCAGCTCCATGGCTCCCCCTGCTTCGATTTCCACGCCCAGGACCCTGGCAGAGTGGAGGATAATGATTTTCAGCTCCTCCGGCGTATAGAATTCCAGCCGCTGAATCACTCCGAACCGGTCCCTTAAAGGCGCGGTGAGAAGTCCTGCCCTGGTGGTGGCTCCCACCAGGGTAAAATGGGGCAGGTCCAGGCGTATGGACCTGGCAGTGGAGTCCTTTCCCAGCATGATGTCGATGGCAAAATCCTCCATGGCCGGGTACAGCACCTCCTCCACCTGACGGTTCAGACGGTGTATCTCGTCCACGAATAGCACATCTCCTTCCTGGAGATTGTTCAGAATGGCCGCCATCTCTCCCGGCTTTTCAATGGCCGGGCCGCTGGTGACCTTCATATTGGTTCCCATCTCATTGGCAATGATACCTGCCAGCGTGGTCTTGCCCAGGCCCGGCGGGCCGTAAAACAGCACATGGTCCAGGGGCTCCCCTCTGGTCTTGGCTGCTTCTATATAGATGTTCAGGGTGGACTTAATCTTCTCCTGCCCCACATAATCCCTGAGACATTGGGGTCGGAGCGTGGTCTCTATGCGCTCGTCTTCCGCCGTCACTTGCGTTGTTATAATCCTGCGTTCCATTTACACCTCTGCATATCCCAATTTCACGTTTGCCAGAATCCTTACAGGAAGGACAGATGCTTCAAGGACGCCTTTAACACATCCTCCGAAGTCATCCCGTCCGTGACCTCCACCTGCTTCACTGCCCTGGATGCCTCCGTGTTGGTGTAGCCAAGGGCTACCAGCGCCTGGACTGCCTCCTTGGCCGCTTCCACCATGCCTGCCACGGATGCGCCTGTATCCACAGCACCCATGCCGGCCCCGCCGGCCATGTTCCCCAGCACGTCGTCCATGGATATCTTGTCCTTCAAATCCAGAATCAGGCGCTGGGCCGTCTTGTTGCCAATGCCCGGCGCTTTGGCCAGGGCCTTCACATCCTCTCTGACAATGGCCAGGCGCAGGTCGTCCGGTCGGAGCACGGAGAGAATTCCCAATGCGCCCTTTGGTCCGATGCCGTTCACCCCCAGCAGCTGCCTGAACATGTCCCTGTCCTGACTGTGAAGGAAGCCATAGAGCGTCATGGCATCCTCCCTTACCTGAAAATATGTATAAACCGTCACCTCTTTCCCCATTCCCGGAAGCTCCGGAAGCAGGGAGACAGGCACGTGGATGGCCAGGCCCACATGACCTGCCTCCACCACGATAACGTCTTCCTCAATGGCCACGAGAGGCCCTTTTACGTAAGAAATCATATATTCTTCCTGTTCTTTCTCTCTCTAATGTCCTGCCCTTCATCATATCATACCCATGAATCCAATGCAAGTCTGCCGAACAAATATTCTGTTTTGGGCCAAACTCCGGGCATCAGACACTTGCGTTCCCGGATTTTTTAGTATACACTAACCCATAGGGGATATCCGGAGTTTACCGCAGCTCATATCCGGTTCCCGCTAAAAAAGGAGTGATTACACATGATAACCGTTAAACATCCCGTAGATTTACCTGATACATATCCTCTGGAGCGCATTGGCCCCCTTAAGGACCTGTTGTTTTTCGATATAGAAACCACTGGTTTTTCCGGCGACACATCCCAGCTGTACCTGATCGGCTGCACATACCACGACGGCTTTGGCTGGAGGCTCATACAGTGGTTTGCCAACTCGCGCGAATCCGAGAGGGAGATTCTGACAGCCTTCTTCACCTTCATGGAGCGCTTTAAGATACTGGTACATTTTAACGGAGACGGCTTTGATATCCCATATCTTTTAAAATGCTGCCGCCGGCTGGACCTGCCCTATGATTTTGACCGCATAAAAAGCGTGGATATCTACAAAAAAATAAAGCCCTACCGTAAGCTGCTGGGCCTTGAGAACATGAAGCAGAAATCCATAGAGCAGTTCCTGGGTGTTGCCCGGGAAGACAAATACAACGGAGGGCAGCTCATAGAGGTCTACCGTGAATACCTGATGACCCATGAATCCTTCCTGTACGACCTGCTGATTCTCCACAATGAGGACGACTTAAAGGGCATGCCCTCCATCCTGCCCATCCTGAGCTACGCGGATATGATGGAAGCCCCGTTTTCACTGGAATCCCAGCAGCTTTTCACCTATGATGACATGGCCGGAAACGCCTGCCCCTTCCTCAGCCTGACCTTAAAAAGCCCCTGCGCCATCCCGGTGCCCCTGGAATACGACAGTGCACCGGTAAGCCTGGAGCTGAGCCGGGACACTCTTGTGTGCAATATTGCCCTCTTCCAGGGAGAGCTCAAGTACTTTTATTCCAACTATAAGGACTATTATTACCTGCCCATGGAAGACACGGCCATCCATAAAAGCGTAGGCGAATATGTGGACAGGGATGCGCGTACAAAGGCCACTGCCAGAACCTGCTACACCAAAAAGCAGGGACTTTTTCTTCCACAGTTCGGCTGCCTCTGGTCCCCTGCCCTCATGCAGGAATATAAGGCATCCCTCACCTACGCGGAATATGAACCGGAAATGCTGTCTCCGGGCGGCATCGCTGACGCCTATGCCAGGCAGATTCTCTCTTATGTGAGCCAGGCAAAGGAGCTTTAATATCCTGCCGGGGATATATCGTCATGCCGGGCCTATATTATCCTGCCCGAGCTATATCATCCCGCCGGCCAACGTGATACAGGCAGCCTTACCATGTAAAGCTGCCCGCTATCCCAATTCCTGATATTCCTTAAAGGCCATGGGGTTGAACCAATGGATGCAAACCGCAGTGAACACCAGGATTTTCCACAGGTTATCAAACCGTCTTATGTGCACATACTCATGCCGTAAAACACCGTATGTTCCTCCTGGCCGGATGGGATATGTTCCACTCTTCCATGAAATGATTTCCCTGTACAGGTTTCATATAAACTGCCGCCTAGGTCCTGCACCACGCAAAAAAAGCCCTGTCAAAAAGACAGGACTTACTAAAACATCATTACCGCATCTTCCCTACTTCCTGGGCAAAGCCGCCCGGTAGGTTTCTCCCACCGTATTGCCGGAATAGGCAGCGTACATATGGGTGGTGGTGGAATCCGAATGTCCCAGCATGGCCTGGACCGCATGGATATCGGCGCCGCCCCGAATCAGATGGGCAGCAAAGGAATGGCGCAGGGTATGAGGGGTTATATCTGCCTGGATACCGGCCTTTTCCCCATAGTACTTGATAATCTTCCAGAAGCCCTGGCGGCTCATGGCCTTGCCGCTGCAATTGGTGAAAAGCCACTGGGATTCCTTACCCTTAAGCAGCTCGTGACGTCCCTTTTCCAGATACACACTCAAAGCCTGCTTGGCCGGTTTTCCAAAAGGAACCATGCGCTCCTTCTGTCCATCCCTGCAAGTGATGTAGCCCACCTGCATGTTAAGATCTGAAAGCTCCAGCCCGATTAGCTCTGACACCCGTATGCCCGTGGCGTACAAAAGCTCCAGCATGGCCTTGTCCCGTATCTCCTTGGATGTTGTCATGCCGGGCTGGTTTAGCAGAGCGTTGACCTCATTGACACTCAGTATGACAGGGGCCTTTTTCTCAATTTTGGGCGCTTTCAGGAGCTCTGCCGGGTCCTTGCGGATTCGTCCTTCTTTGAACATGAAATTGAAAAAAGCCTTCATGGATGCCAGTTCCCTGGATATGGTGGTCGTGGCCTTCCCCTCTTTTTCCAAAAAAAGGATATATGAATTCAGACTGGTCTTAGTCACCTTTTCAACTTCTGTTATTCCTTTATCCTCCAGAAAAGACGCCAGCTGCATCAAATCTCTCTGGTAGGAAATTTCCGTGTTCCTGGAGGTCTTTTTCACATCCCTCAGGTAGCTCACAAAGCTTTTTATATCGGACGTCATATCGCTATTTTCCCCTAACCCGTTTCTCACAAAAAGTAGCCCAAAATCGTATGCTGACTATCATTATATCTGCATTTTTCTATAAAATCAAACACATTTTTCCCACTTTGGACCCCATTTTCAAGTGATTAACATAAAACATACAACATGTTGGAAGGGGGTATTTTTGTATGTCAATATGTTGTAAAGCAATGGTAAAATTTTTTTCTCACATAACTCAAAAAAACATCAGAATACCTTTTCTTTCAGTGCTTTTACCAGCTCCACATAAAACTCCGTCACATCAAATCCCCTGTAATCCTCACGCTTTAAATCAATCATATCACCGTGGGATATGCCCCTGTGCTTACGGTTGGAAAGGGTTCCTTTAAATTCGCCCCACATGGCGGACTCCGGTGTCACCAGCCCGTCGTTTTTACCATCCACGGCCCGGATGATAAGGTAGGGAAACCATAGAAGGGGATCTCTGAGGAAATCCCTCATGACCGATGCATAGCTCTGGTAATAAACACCCGGAGCATCCGCTGTCTCTTCGTTGAAACAGATACTGGCTCTATGTACAAAGCCAGGAACAGCCGCTTCAGGCAGACATGTCCTGTTTTTCTCTTCTTCACGTACATCTCTCCTTTTGGATTCCTATAATAACAGCAGAAGCGTGCCTGCGGTCAGAAGAACCAGACCTGTGAAAGATTTGCGGTCCAGCTTCTCCCCCAGGAATATCCTGGAAAACAGTATGGTCACCAGAATACTGAGCTTATCAATGGGAACCACGATACTGGCAGGCCCGTCCTGCAGGGCCCTGTAATAACACAGCCAGGAGGCTCCTGTGGCAAACCCCGAAATAATGAGGAAAAACCAGCTCTTTGGCGCAATCCTCCCCAGATGCTTCTGCTTTCCCTGAAGGAACACCAGGAGCCAGGCCATTGCCAGCACCACGCAGGTGCGGATGGCTGTTCCCAGGTTGGATTCCACTCCCTGTATTCCAATTTTTCCCAGAATGGCGGTCAGGCTGGCAAATACAGCCGATAAAAGGGCAGCCGCAAGCCATCCGCTGTTCCCCGGCTGCTCCGCCCTTCCCTCCCGCTTCTGAATCATCAGCAGGGTGCCTGTCCCAATCAGGACCATGCACAGGATTTTCATTCCCCCAAGACCCTCTCCCAAAATCAGGGCAGCCAGAAACATGGTCAGGATAGTGCTGGATTTATCAATGGGAGCCACCTTGTTCACATCCCCCAGCTGAAGAGCCTTGAAATAGAACAGCCAGGAAGCCCCTGTGGCCACACCGGACAGTACCAGAAACAGACAGGTTCCGCCGCTTATGGTTCCTATGGAACCAGCCGTTCCGGTAAGGAACACCATAATCCACGAAAACACAAGAACCACTGCGGTACGGACCGCGGTAGCCAAATCCGAGTCCGTATCCCTGACGCCGATTTTCGATAAGACGGCAGTCAGACCGGCGAACACGGCTGAACCGAAAGCAAACAACAGCCACTCCATAATTACTTCCCCCACTTATCCTTTGTGTCCTGTGCTCCGTTATCCAAAAATCCCCCACAGGAAGGGTGAAACGAAAACCTCCAGAAACGCCCCTGCGCCGGTGATGATTAACAGCAGAAGTCCCGGCAGGATATGGAGCTTTTTCTGCGCCTGTCCGGACCAGCCTGACAGCACGTACCACACCAGGAGATAGACCAGACCATGGGGCAGGACCGTACATAAAAATGCGGCGATTCCCAAAAGTCCCTTGCGGATGGTTAGCACGGAAAGGACCACTGCCAGGCTCATCCCTGCATAAAAGGTCAGGAATCCAAACAGCATCTGGCTGCACACCGTGATTCCGGCCAGCCAGCCGCCGCAGGTCTCCAGCGCCCTCTGCCTGAATACGGTCATAAATTCCTTCACTCCCCTGTTTCCGCCTCCGAGGGAGCCCGCTGCCCCCAGGATACACCCCTGCACCGTAGGACCGCCAAATGCCAGCGCGGCTGCCGTACCGCAAAAAATTCCTGACACAAAGCAGAACAACAGCCAGTCCTCATAGGTGAGCGTCCCCAGACGCAGCCTAAACCACCTCATTACCATGCATTATCCTCCTGTCCCAGTTTACAGGTAAGAAACATATCCGCTGCAGCTTCTCCCCCACTACTGTATGACAGAAATTCATGGTTTATGACTTAGCCCCGCACCATACTGTCCTTCTTATCCTCAGAACGGTATTTTCTGGCATAGGCCATAATGGCGGCAATGGTCTTGCCGTCCGTAATCTTTCCTGTGTATATCATGTCCTCCAGTTCCTCCAGGCTGCATGGAACCACATTGATCACCTCATCCTCGTCCAGATGCTGATGGGATGGAATCAGGTTGTGGGCCACGAATATGTCAATGGCCTCATCGCAGAACGCAACAGTCGTGGTAAGGCTCATAAGATACTCCAGTTTCTCCGGTGACTCCACTCTGTATCCGGTCTCCTCCTCCAGCTCCCGGAACGCGCACTCCACCTTTGGCTCTCCCGGCTCATCCAGCTTGCCTGCCGGAATCTCCAGGGTATAACGGTCCAGAGCATTGCGGTACTGGCGCACCATAAGGATTTTTCCATCGTCAGCAACAGGCAGGACAGCTGCGGCACCATCGTGATGGATGAAATCCCACCTTGCCTCATGACCGTTTGCCAGGACCTTGTCCTCATATATCTTAAGAATGTTTCCCTCATATTTAAGCTGGCGGTCCAGCCGTATAACCGGTATCTGCGTATTATTTTCCTTTTCTTCCATGTCTGTTCCATCCTCTCTGTTATGATTTGAATATCATTATCCTATTTCATGCGCTGCGTTTTCTCATAGCAGGCGTCCGCCGCCTTGATGACCGCATTTCTCAGGCCATGCTCCTCCAGGGCTGATACACCTGCGATGGTGGTGCCGCCGGGGGAACACACCTCATCCTTTAACTGCCCCGGATGCTTTCCTGTCTCCAGAACCATTCTCGCGCTTCCCAGCACAGTTTGGGCCGCCATGGCATAGGCTGTCTTTCTGGGAAGGCCGTATTTGACCCCGCCGTCAGCCAGGGCCTCAATGAACATGTACACAAAAGCCGGCGAACTGCCGCTGACGCAGCCAACTGCATCCATAAGCCGTTCTTCCACCAATTCCACCCTTCCGCAGGAGGAAAAGATGTCCCGGATGGTTTCCTTTTCCTCCTCTGTATAGGACGCTTCCCCATAGGTCACGCCGGTCATGCCTTCTCCCAGCATGGCAGGCGTGTTGGGCATGGCTCTTACCACCCGCACATTCCCTCCCAGGCGCTCCGTGATATTGGAAATGGTGATGCCGGGCGCCAGGGATATCACCACCTGCTCCGGCGTTACCACATCCCTTATTTCCGAAAACACCGCGTCAAAATACTGGGGCTTTACTGCCAGTATCAGATACTTCACTGCTTCTGCACATTCCCTGTTGGAACAGGCATGGGGCACCTTTGTCCTGGCTGTCACTGCCTCCATCTTATCCTGACGGGCCGCTGAAAATATCATATCCTCCGGTCCATGTGTCTTGAGAAGCCCATTTAAAATGGCGTTTCCCATATTGCCCATTCCTATGAAACCAATCCTTACCAACCTCATACCTCCTTGTCAAAACCGCAGCAAAGCCCCGGCAGACTGCCTTCTGCAGTGCGCCAGGGCTCCCGGGCATACCTGATGCCGCTTCATTCATCAGTCAATATCCCTCAGTATATCACAAAAATCAAAGGTAGCAAAGTAATCCTCAGGAGTTTCTGCCCTGCGTATCATCTCCACAGTGCCGTCCTCCTTTAACAGAAGCTCCGCTGATTTCAGCTTGCCGTTATAATTATATCCCATGGCAAATCCGTGGGCGCCCGCATCGTGGATAAACAGAAGGTCTCCCTTTCTGATTTCCGGAAGCATACGGTCAATGGCAAATTTATCATTGTTCTCGCACAGGGAACCTACCACATCATACATGTGGGTGCAGGGCTCATCCTCCCGGCCCATGACAGTGATGTGATGGTAAGCGCCGTACATGGCCGGCCGCATCAGGTTCACGGCGCAGGCATCCACGCCCACATACTCCTTATAAGTGTGTTTCTCATGGATGGCCTTTGTCACCAGGGCGCCGTAAGGCCCCATCATGAAACGCCCCAGTTCCGTGCACAGAGCCACATCATCCATGCCGGCAGGAACCAGAATCTCCTCATAGACCCTCCTTACGCCGTCACCGATTGCCAGGATGTCATTGGGCTCCTGGTCCGGACGGTAGGGAATCCCGATGCCGCCGGACAGATTGATGAATGCGATATGGACGCCTGTCTCCTCTTTCAGTTTAACAGCCAGCTCAAACAGGATTTTTGCCAGCATGGGGTAATATTCATTGGTCACCGTATTGCTGGCCAGGAACGCATGTATGCCGAAATGCTTTGCGCCCTTTTCCTTCAGAATCTTAAATGCCTGTCCAATCTGCTCTGTGGTCATTCCGTATTTGGAATCTCCGGGATTGTCCATGATGTCATTGCTGATTTTAAACAGACCGCCCGGATTAAAGCGGCAGCTGATGGTCTCCGGAATATGTCCCAGAGTCTCCTCCAGGCACTGTATATGGGTGATGTCGTCCAGGTTAATGATAGCTCCCAGCTTTTCTGCATAGGCAAATTCCTCAGGGGGCGTATCGTTGGAGGAAAACATGATGTCAGGGCCGGAAAAACCGCATGCCTTGGACATCATAAGCTCTGTCATGGATGAGCAGTCCGTGCCGCATCCCATGTCCTTCAGTATATTTAACAGAAATGGATTGGGCGTGGCCTTGACTGCAAAATATTCCTTATATCCCTTGTTCCAGGAAAACGCCTGCTTAAGCCTGGCTGCATTCTCCTTGATTCCCCTCTCATCGTATAGATAAAAGGGCGTGGGGTATGTCTTCTCAATCTCTCTTAATTGTTCCAGTGTTACGAATGGCTTCTTATCCATTATCTATGTGTCTCCTTTCCCTTTTTGCGCAAAAAGCCTGTCAGGAAGTACAATATGTTCAATTGTACTCCCGGGCAGACTTCCTTGTCCAGTGTTTTTTTCAATTGTACGGGAAACCCGAACTCCGCTACGCTCCGTTTGGGTAGCGGACATCTTCCCGCCTCTCAGGGGCGGGCCCGGGAAACCCGAACTCCGCTACGCTCCGTTTGGGTAGCGGACATCTTCCCGCCTCTCAGGGGCGGGAAGATGTCCTTTATTCAATATTAATGACTCTCATGATATTGGTCTGGGTGGCTGCCTCATGGCGTCTTGCGTAGGTTACGACTCCGGCTGTGATGACAGCCAGTTCGCCTTCCTCCACAAGTCCTCTGTCCTTAAGCTCTTCCACGGAGTTCTCGATCAGTTCGTCCGTGGACTCTGCGCGGCGGGACCATACCGGTACCACGCCCCACTGAAGCTGCATCTGGCGTACGGTAGCCATGCTGGGGGACATGCCGATGATTCTGGCACCCGGTCTCCACTTGGAGAGCATCTGGGTGGTGAAGCCTGTGATGCTGGGAGCGATGATGACATCCGCATCCAGGTCATGAGCGGTTGACACCGAGGCAAAGCACACGGCGTTTGAAACATTCTTCATGTTCTGCTCTGTCACCTTCCTCTGACGGTATCCTGCATAGTCCAGATGCATCTCTGTCTCCAGTGCAATGGATACCATCATCTTAAGGGCGTCCACAGGATACTTGCCCATGGCTGTCTCGCCGGAAAGCATCACCGCGTCCGTGCCGTCATACACTGCGTTTGCAACGTCCGTCACCTCAGCCCTGGTAGGTCTTGGGTTGCGGATCATGGAATCCAGCATCTGGGTTGCCGTGATAACAATTTTACATGCCTCGTTGCACTTGCGGATAATCTTCTTCTGGATGTGGGGAACCTTCTCAGCCGGTATCTCCACACCCATATCGCCTCTGGCTACCATGATGCCGTCCGCTGCCTCTATGATGGCGTCCAGGTTCTCGATGCCCTCCGCGTTCTCAATCTTTGCAATGACCTTCATGCTGGAACCCTGCTCATCCAGCATGGCCTTGATTTCCTTTATACAGTCAGCCGTGCGTACAAAGGATGCCGCAATGAAGTCAAATCCCTGTCTGATTCCAAAACGGATATCCTCTTTATCCTTATCCGTCAGGGCCGGAAGCTTAATCTTTACATTGGGAACATTGACGCCCTTCTTCTCTCCCAGCTCGCCTCCGCTTAAGACCTCACAGACAATGTCCGTATCCTTCACCTCGCGCACTTCCAGCTCAATCAGTCCATCGTCAATGAGAATCCGATTGCCCGCAGCAACATCCTCATTCAGTCCGCTGTAATTGATATAGCCGATGGTATTGTCTCCCACCAGTTCCCTGGTGGTCAGGGTATAGGTCTGGCCTTCCTTCAACGTCACCTTTTTGCCGTCCTTCAGCTGTCCGGTACGAATCTCCGGTCCCTTGGTATCGAGGAGCGCTGCAACCGGAATATCTAACTCCTTGCGCACTTCCTTTAACAGCTCCAGGCGTCCCTGATGCTCGTTGTAGTCTCCGTGTGAAAAGTTAAAACGGGCCACATCCATACCATTCCTGGCAAGCTCCATCATAACATTCTTGTCGCTGGTATTGGGGCCCATAGTACAGATAATCTTGGTTTTTTTCATGATTTTTCCTCCATAAAAGTTTATAGTGTAACGACAGATTCAGACGTGAAACGGAATCATGATTTGGGGGAATCCGATTTCTTCACGTGCTGATGTGTATATAAATGATCCATGCAGTACTCATAGCTGCCTTCACATTTTGAGCAATAGCGGAACTCCATGCCAGGACTTTCCTCGTCCGTCCTGCCGCAGACCGCACACTTATGATGGGTGCGGTTTACGGGCCGCATGGTCTTTACCTTGAAATCCTGCTTGCGCTTCACTTCCTTAGGACTGTACTTCTTAAAATCCTTTGTCATCAGGAAGAAAATGATGAAGTTGGCAAGGGACAGGAAAATGGCGATTCGCTGGGGTAAACTGCCGTATACGAACCCGAACACCAGGAAAAAGGCGTCAAACAGCGCCAGCCATTTAGCCTTGATGGCAAGTATAAAGTAAATATAAAAGTAATCCTCCGGGAAAATCACCGCATATGCCAGAAATATGGACATACTCAGGTATGAGGTGTTAAGGTGCATATCCCAGCCCCAGATAAAGTATACAATAAACTCGGCAAGTATGATGCCGATGGCTCCCATAAAAAAGAACACATTAAAACGGAACGCCCCCCACACTGCCTCCAGGGAACGGCCCAGTGAATAGTACATGAGCGCCGCAAATATAATCCAGAATGGGCTCAGTGTGGGCGGGTACAGCAGAAATGTCACCAGCCTCCAGACCTGTCCGTGAAGAATGGCCTCCGCGTCCAGGCTCAGGTACCGGGTAAAGAACATGGGGTCCATGTACATCATGACAAAACCCATGATATACATAATGATGATGTAATACATCAGGTTATGGATGGCATATTTGCCAAACCTGCGCTCAAGCTTATTAAAAAATCTCATCCTATCATCCTTTTCATTTGCCTGTATGTTTTAAATCAAAACAGGTCTTTCTTATTAAATATATACGCAACAAACAGTGACAGCAGCAGGGTCAGGCCCAGTACAATGGCAAATCCATAGGGACTGTCCGCGAAAGGCATCCCATGTGAGTTAACGTTCATGCCGTAGAAGCTGGCTATCATGGTTGGTATGGACAGCACGATGGTAACGGTAGCCAAAAACTTCATGACAATATTAAGGTTGTTGGAGATGACTGATGCAAATGCATCCATGGTGCCGCTCAGGATGCCGCTGTATATATTAGCCATCTCAATGGCCTGCTTGTTCTCCACGATTACATCCTCCAGCAGGTCCGTGTCCTCCGGGTACTTCTTTATCTTCTCAATGCGCAGCAGCTTCTCCAGCACCACCTCGTTGGAACGAAGGGACGTGGTAAAGTATACCAGAGACTTCTCCAGCTCCAAAAGCTCAATCAGTTCCTCGTTCTTCTGAGACTGGTGAAGCTTGCGCTCAATGACTTCGCTCTTCTTATCAATGATTCGGAGGTATTGAAGGAACTGGGTAGCATTTTTATAGAGAATCTGCAGGATAAACCTGGTCTTCATGAAGGTGTGGAAATCCCTCACCCTTCCGTCCATAAAGGAAGTGAGCACAGGCGTCTCCTCCAGGCAGACCGTAATCAGCACATCCTTGGTGGTGATGATAGCCAGAGGGATGGTGACAAACCAGTCCTTGCCGTTGCGCTCCTCAATGGAAGGAATGTCCACCAGAATCAGGGTGTATTCATCCTCCACCTCTATACGGGACCGCTCCTCCTCATCCAGAGGCGCCCGCAAATGGTCCGGGTCAATCTGATAGGCATCTGCGATGTCAATGATTTCTGAGGCTGTAGGGTTTGTTAACGCAATCCAGCAGCCAGGCTGCATCTCTTCCTTTTCGTGCATAGCACCGTCTTCGGTCTTAAAAATCCGTATCATGCGAACTCTCCCCCATTCTGAAATTATACGTTCTCATTATAGTGACTGCCCCCGCTTTTGTCAAATGAAATAGCCTCTCATTTAATATTATACCGAATATTTTTCAGAGAGAATACATAAATTTTACCTGAACAGTATAATGGGACCCGTAGAAACATGCACAATTTTCGCCATTTCTTCACGACTTTTTAACGCCTGTCCCCAATTGTATTTATACATATTTTATGTTAAACTCTACTATGAATATCCAGCATCCCAATGCCGGAATTTGTTGCATAAGTCACAGTATTCCCCATAAAACTGTATTATGATACATGTAAAACAGCTTTACGGTCCCCCAGTACTGCCGGACATGGTTTTCCCCATGGCATGGCAGAACAGCCGTCAAGTTACAAAGGAGGTCAGGGTAAAACCCCGCATATATGAAATTACATACAAATACCCTTACGCTTGGAATCGATATCGGTTCCACAACCGTCAAAGTTGCACTGTTAAATCAGGCTTCCCATATAGTATTCTCCGATTACGAACGCCATTATGCCAATATACAGGAAACTCTGGCGGGACTTTTAAAAAAAGCCCGTGAGATAACCGGCCCCATTCAGGTAATCCCTGTCATAACCGGTTCCGGAGGGCTCACTCTCTCCTCCCATCTGGAGGTTCCCTTTGTCCAGGAGGTGGTGGCCGTGGCCTCTGCGCTTCAGGACTTCGCTCCTCAGACCGATGTTGCCATCGAGCTGGGCGGTGAGGACGCAAAAATCATTTATTTCACCGGAGGCATCGACCAGAGAATGAACGGAATCTGTGCGGGAGGCACCGGTTCTTTTATTGACCAAATGGCTGCCCTGCTCCAGACAGACGCCTCCGGCCTTAACGATTACGCGGAACATTATAAGGCCATCTACCCCATTGCGGCCCGCTGCGGTGTGTTTGCAAAATCCGATATACAGCCCCTGATTAATGAGGGCGCCACCAGGGAAGACCTGGCTGCCTCCATTTTCCAGGCAGTGGTCAATCAGACCATCAGCGGTCTGGCCTGCGGCAAGCCCATTCGGGGAAATGTCGCGTTCTTAGGCGGTCCCCTCCACTTCCTGCCTCAGCTTCGGGAAAGCTTCATCCGCACGCTCCGCCTGACACCGGAGCAGGTTATTGCGCCGGACCACTCCCACCTCTTCGCGGCTGTGGGAGCAGCCATGAATCCCCAGGATAACCAGGAGGCCATTCCCCTGGAGACCCTGATTCAGAGACTGTCCTCAGGCATTAAGATGGATTTTGAGGTCAAGCGCATGGATCCCCTCTTTAAGGACCAGGCAGACTATGACCGGTTCTGTGCCCGTCATGCCAGCAACCATGTAAAGAGCGGAGACCTGTCCACCTATGAGGGGTGCTGCTACCTGGGCATTGACGCCGGCTCCACCACCACCAAGGCTGCCCTGGTAGGCGAGGACGGCACACTGCTGTACCGTTTCTATGACAATAACAACGGAAGCCCTCTGGCCACCGCCATCCGGGCTATCCGGGAGATAAAGGAGCAGCTGCCTGAAACCGCCCGTATCGCGTTCTCCTGTTCCACCGGTTACGGCGAGGCCCTGTTAAAGGCAGCTCTGATGCTGGATGAAGGCGAGGTGGAGACCATATCCCACTACTATGCGGCTGCCTTCTTTGAGCCGGATGTGGACTGTATCCTGGACATCGGCGGACAGGACATGAAATGCATCAAGATTAAGGACGGCACAGTGGACAGCGTACAGCTCAACGAGGCATGCTCCTCCGGATGCGGTTCCTTCATCGAGACATTTGCCAAGAGCCTGAACTACAGTGTGGAGGATTTTGCCAGGGAGGCCCTGTTTGCGGAAAATCCCACTGATCTGGGCACCCGCTGCACGGTATTCATGAATTCCAACGTAAAACAGGCCCAGAAGGAAGGGGCCACCGTGGCCGACATTTCCGCAGGTCTGGCTTATTCCGTCATCAAGAACGCATTATTCAAGGTAATTAAGATTACAAACGCTTCCGACCTTGGAGACCACGTGGTGGTCCAGGGAGGCACCTTCTACAACGACGCCGTGCTCAGAAGCTTTGAAAAAATATCAGGATGCCCGGCAGTGCGCCCGGACATCGCAGGCATCATGGGCGCCTTTGGCGCTGCCCTCATTGCCAGGGAACGCTATCACATGGCCAATGAACCGGAGACCTCCATGCTCTCCCTTGAGAAAATCATCGGTCTTAAGTACAGCACCTCCATGACCCGCTGCAAGGGATGCAACAACCACTGTGTGCTGACCATCAACCAGTTCGGAAGCGGACGCCGCTTTATCTCAGGCAACCGCTGTGAGAGGGGACTTGGCCTTGAAAAGGCCAAGAAGGAGATACCCAACCTGTTTGATTACAAGTATCACCGGATGTTTGACTACGAATCCCTGCCCCTGGACCAGGCGGACCGCGGTACGGTGGGCATTCCAAGGGTGCTCAACATGTATGAGAACTTCCCCTTCTGGGCTGTGTTTTTTAAGAAGCTGCGCTACCATGTGGTGCTGTCTCCCCAGTCCACCAGGCAGCTCTATGAGCTGGGAATCGAATCCATCCCCAGCGAATCCGAATGCTATCCTGCCAAGCTGGTACACGGACATGTGACCTGGCTTATCAGGCAGGGCGTAAAGTTCATCTTCTACCCCTGCATCCCTTATGAGCGCAATGAGAGCCCGGACGCAGGCAACCACTACAACTGTCCCATGGTCACCTCCTATGCGGAAAACATTAAAAATAACGTGGAGGCGCTGGCCGAGGAAAACGTACGTTTCATGAATCCCTTTATGGCGTTTACCAATGAGGAGATTCTCACCGATGCCCTTGTAAAGGAATTTTCCAGGACATTCCAGATTCCGGCTGCCGAAGTCAGGATGGCTTCCCATGCCGCCTGGCAGGAACTGACTGCCTCCCGCGATGATTTGATGAAAAAAGGCGAGGAGACTCTGGCCTGGCTGAAGGAACATGGGAAGAGAGGCATTGTCCTGGCCGGCAGGCCATACCATGTGGACCCTGAGATTCACCACGGCATACCGGAGCTGATTACCTCTTACGGATTTGCCGTCCTCACCGAGGACTCCGTATCCCATCTGGGCAGGGTGGAACGGCCTCTGGTGGTGACGGACCAGTGGATGTACCACTCCCGCCTTTACGCGGCTGCCAGCTTTGTGAAGACCCAGGATAATCTGGATCTGATTCAGCTCAACTCCTTTGGATGCGGACTGGATGCAGTGACCACGGACCAGGTGGCTGATATCCTGACCCGTTCCGGCAAGATTTATACGGTATTAAAGATTGACGAGGTCAATAACCTGGGTTCTGCCAGAATACGAATCCGCTCCCTCATTGCAGCCTTAAAGGTAAGGGACCAGAGACATTTTGAGCGCAGAGTGGTGTCAAGCGCCTATCACCGCGTGATGTTCACCAAGGAGATGAAAAAGGATTACACCCTTCTCTGCCCGCAGATGTCGCCCATTCATTTTGACCTTCTGGAGCCGGCTATCCGCTCCTTTGGATATAAGATTGAAGTACTGCAGAACCACAACCGCAACGCCGTGGATGTGGGACTCCAATATGTTAATAACGACGCCTGCTACCCGTCCCTCATTGTCATCGGACAAATCATGGACGCTCTGCTGTCAGGCAAATATGACCTGGACCACACGGCTGTCCTCATGAGCCAGACCGGCGGCGGCTGCCGTGCATCCAACTACATCGGCTTCATCCGCAGGGCCCTGGAAAAGGCGGGAATGCCCCAGATACCGGTTATCTCCGTCAATGCCAACGGCATGGAGACCAATCCCGGCTTTACCTTCACCGTGCCCCTGCTGACAAAGGCCATGCAGGCCATTGTGTACGGCGATATCTTCATGCGGGTGCTCTATGCCACCCGGCCCTATGAGGCGGAGCCAGGCAGTGCCAATGCCCTTCATGAGAAATGGAAGGCCCGCTGTATTGCCTCCCTGTCCAAGAAAAATGCAGCCATGATGGAATTCGGACGCAATATAAAGGGAATCATCCGGGATTTTGACGCTCTCCCCAGGCTGGATGTAAAGAAGCCAAAGGTGGGCATTGTAGGGGAAATCCTGGTGAAATTCTCTCCTTTGGCCAACAACCACATTGTGGAGCTGCTGGAATCCGAGGGCGCCGAGGCAGTGATGCCGGATTTGATGGATTTCCTGCTGTATTCCTTCTACAACAGCAACTTTAAGGCCGAGCACCTGGGCTCCAGGAAATCCACTGCCAGGCTGTGCAACGCGGGAATTGCCCTGTTGGAGTATTTCCGCAGGACAGCCAGGAAGGAACTGACGGCCAGCATGCATTTTACGCCTCCGTCAGCCATCAACGAGCTGGCCCAGATGGCCAAGGGCTTTGTATCCCTGGGCAACCAGACCGGCGAAGGATGGTTCCTGACAGGCGAGATGCTGGAGCTGATTCACAGCGGCGTGAACAACATCATCTGTACCCAGCCCTTTGGATGCCTGCCCAACCACATCGTGGGAAAGGGCGTCATCAAGGAACTGCGCCGGAATTACCCCCAGTCCAATATCATTGCCGTGGACTACGACCCTGGCGCCAGCGAAGTGAACCAGCTGAACAGAATCAAGCTGATGCTGGCCACAGCTCATAAGAACCTGAAAACAGAGAGTTCCAGGGAGGACCGCGGAAACGGAAGGCGTCCTGTAGCTGCCTACAGCCCCTGCCTGGGAACCATGTCTCATACATAAGATAATAAAAGGGAGTTGGAGTGTGCTTGAATAGCACTTCCAGCCCCCTTTTTTATCTGTATATTTAAGTTGGATTACATATTATAGAATCCTATACTATTCCGGAAACAGCGGCACAATCCGTTTTGCAGTCACCTGCACCAGCCCCATATCCGACATCTTGGCATCGGGTATGACCGGAAGGGCAAGGGTCACAATGCGAAGTAAAGGATTTTCCATGTTGGTCAGGCCCAGGACCCGGTTGGCATCCTTCATCATGGCGCTGTCCTCTGCCAGCTCCTCTGCCGGCTTGAGGGACATAAGGCCTGCCAGAGGCAAAGCCAAAGTATGAAGAATCTTTCCCTCCTTCACGGCGCACATACCGCCGCCTGTCCGCGCCAGCTCCTCTGCCGCCATAAGGGCCTCCTCCGGGTCGCCGTACACAATGGTCAGGTTGTGGCTGTCATGGGATACCGTGGATGCCAGGGCGCCTGTCTTTGTGCCAAAGCCCCTGACCAGACCCAGGGCTATGTTGTCATTGCCCTCATAGCGGTTGACCACTGCCACAAACTTCAGGTCCTCATCCCCGCTTATATCGATTCTGCCGTCCTTCACCCAAACCTCCTCACACACGATATCCGTGGTGGAGAGGTTCATATCATAGTATTTCATCAGGTTGACCTTTACTTTTCCCTGGGATACGGGCGGGTGGATGGTAAAGTCCTCCGGTGTCAGCTTCCTTACGTGGACTGAGTTGGCTGATTCCAGCGGGTAGGATTTGTCCTCAATTTCTGCCAGAAGCCTGCCGTCCTGTGCCACCAGCTTACCTCCATAGAACACGTGGCTGGGCGTCAGTTCCCTCAAATCATCTACCAGAAGCATATCAGCCGCATATCCCGGCGCAATAGCGCCCAGGTTCTGCAATCCTGCCTCCCTGGCTGAATTCAGTGTAGCGCTCTTGATGGCCGCCACCGGCTCCATGCCGTATCTTATGGCTGCCCTGACCACATCATTGATATGGCCGTTGTGGAGGATATCATCCGCCTCCCTGTCATCGGTACACAGACAGAAGTTGTCAAAGAAACGGCAATTCTTAACCCCGCTCCATATGGCCTCCACATTCTTGGTGATTGAGCTGTCCCTGGCATCCACCCGCATGCCGCTTCTCATCTTTTCCAGGGCTTCCTCAGCCGTCCTGGACTCGTGGCAGGTATTGGGGCCTCCGCACAGATAGGCGGACAGCATCCTTCCCTCCACAAAGGGGGCATGTCCCTGGAGGTACAAGCCGTGCTCCTCAGCTGTCCTGATAATGTCCATCATGCGGTCGCCGCCATAAATCACATCCAGATAATCCATGACTTCCGCCAGCCCCACCACGCGCTCCAGCTTTGCCAGCTCCTCAATCTCCGCCGGCCCAAACTCGGCGCCTGCATGTTCCAGGCCAGGTACGGCAGGCACACAGCTGGGTATGTCTATCAGCTGGCGCATAGGAAGGCCCTCCGAAGCCTCGTGCATGTATTGCACTCCCTCAATGCCCCAGACATTGCCAATCTCATGGGGATCTGTGATGACAGTGGTGGTTCCTTTGGGAATCACTGCCTTTGCAAAATTCCTGGGCGTCATCATGGAACTCTCAATATGCTCATGGGCGTCTATCAGGCCCGGAATCAGGTATTTTCCCTGTCCGTCCACCACCTCCTTTGCATACTGTTCTTCCTGGCCCAATGCCTTATATTCCACATGGGCAATGAAGCCGTCATATACAAACACGCTGGCCGGGTAAATTTCCCCGGTAATAACATTGACCAGCTGTACATTCCTTACGGCCAAATCACTTTTTATCTCTCCCAGAGCCGCCCTGAGAAGGGCCCTTTTATCTCTTGGCTGTATCTTCATCTCTATCCTTCCCTTCTTTACAAATATAATTCTGTTAACAATTCTTCTATTTAAACACAAAATACATGACCAGCGGAATGGCCAGCACATACATGACCGGATGCAGCTCCCTGAACTTACCCGTAGCAGTCTTGATTATGATATATGCCAGGATGCCTGCCGCGATTCCAGCCGCAATGCTTCCGCAGAAAATAACAAACATAATCATGACAAACGGGCCGAAGGCTTCCGTGAAATCGCTGAAATCAATGTTCCTGATACCTGATACCATCAGAAATCCCACAAAGATAAGGGCAGGTCCAGTGGCCGCGTCCGGAATCATCAGAATCAGGGGCGAAAAGAATACCATGACGGCAAAGAGAATGGCTACCACAATGCTGGTAAGGCCGGTTCTGCCGCCTGCCTCCACGCCTGATGTGGATTCCACAAAGGTGGTGATGGTGGTATTGCCGGTACAGGCTCCCACACAGGTGCCGATGGCGTCTACCAGGAAGGGTTTCTGGATTCCGGGCATGTTCCCGTCCTCATCCAGCATACCGGCCTTGCCGGCCACTCCCAGCACGGTTCCCAACGTGGAAAAAAAGTCCCCGCAAAAGGCAATGAACACATATATGATGGCCTGGAAGGACAACAGTCCTTTGAAGTCAAAGCAGAACACAATATTTCCCCAGGATGAAAAATCCGGCATTTTGGCAAAGGTATCCGGCAGGGTGGTCACGCCCAGAGGAATTCCCATCACTGTGACCGCGATAATGCCGATGAGGATGGCGCCGTTTACCCTGTATGCCGTCAGAATGGCAATGATAATCAGCCCCAGCAGGGCGATGAATACAGCCGGCTCCTTGAAATTCCCCATTCCGATTCCATTGGTAAAGGTGCCGATGCCCGAATTCTTAAATCCCAGATAGGCAATGTAAAAACCGATTGCCGACCCAATGGCCACCTTTATGTTCTTAGGTATGGCCTTGACAATCAAATCCCTTACCCCGAAAATAGTCAGGACCACAAAAATCAGGCCGGATATCAGGGTTATGGCCATGATGGCGCCAAAGGACAGGGTATTGGACTGAAGCAGAGCGCCAAACATGAAGTTGGTTCCCATTCCCGTTGCCAGCGCAAAGGGCAGGTTGGCATAAAAGCCCATGAGCAGGGTAATGAGCGCGCTGATGACAGCACATGTAACCGCAATTGCCTCCTTGGTGATAACCAGCCCGTTGATGTCCGTAAAGGATACCGCATCCCCAAAACCAATGATGGCGCCGGGCTGGACCACCAGCACATAGGCCATGGTCATGAACGTGGTAATACCCGCCAGGACCTCTATCTTGACACTGGTTCCCCTTTCTTTTAATTTAAAAAATTCTTCTAATTTCTCCATAGTAATCTCCTTTGTCAGTCAATCATATCAGAAACGCCTGCCGTCTCAAGCAGAAGCCTCAGTAAAACCCTGGTACCGCGGGCGCAGTCTTCCCTGGAAGTAAACTCCTCCTTCCGGTGGGACAGGCCGCCCCTTGACGGCACGAAAATCATGGCAGCAGGGCACACATCCTTAAAATTCATGCAGTCATGGCCTGCCCCGCTCATCAGTTCCATAAAAGAATATCCCTCTGACCGGCAGATATTCTTTATGGCTTCCCGGAAGGGTTCATGGCAGCGGCATGGGGGAAGTGCCAGGTCCAGCCGCAGGCCGACTCCCACTCCGTGGAGTGAGGACAGCTCTGCCCCGTATCGTTCCATCTCGTCCACGATTTCCCTCAGGTCCTCCTCATAGATGGAGCGCAGGTCCAGCGAAAACACTACACGCTCACAGATTACATTTCGTGCTCCGGGATATGCGGCAATGGAGCCCACGGTGGCCACGCATGACTCCCGTCCCTCTGCCAGCTCCGTCACCCTGCCAATCCACCGGCACATGGCAGGAACCGGATCCTTTCTGTCCTTCATGGGCGTGGCGCCTGCGTGTCCGCTTTCTCCCCGAATCTCCACAGTATACCGCACCAGCCCGGCTATGCCGCTTACAACTCCGATGGATGCCCCATAGTCCTCCAGCACCTTTCCCTGCTCGATGTGAAGCTCCAGATACGCCCCCACATCCTCCATTCTGCAGGAGGCCAGCTGGCGGGGCCTGCATCCGTAATCAGTCATGGCCTGTTCCAGGGAGATTCCATCCTTGTCCCTGGACGTAAGTCCCGCGGGGTCCAGTATGCCGCAGATGGATTTACTGCCCACCATCCCATATCCAAAACGGCTTCCCTCCTCGTCCTTAAAGGCTGCCAGGCGTATGGTCCGCTCCGTGGCAATTCCCTGTTCCCGAATCCTCCGTACCGCCTCCAGGGCCGAGAGGATGCCAAGGGTCCCGTCAAACCGCCCGCCCTCCGGCACGGTATCGTAATGGGAGCCGCACATGACGCATGGCTTTTCAGGCCGGCTGCCATAAAGCTCCCCGATCAGATTGCCGGCCGCATCCTCCCTCACGGCAAGCCCGGCGTCCCTCATCCTGGTTTCCAGCCAGTCCTGTGCCTGCCGGTCCTGGGGCGTAAAGGACAGACGCGTGATGCCGCCGTCCGAATTTCGCCCAATCCTTCCCAACTCCTGGATATCTGACCACAACCTGTCCTCGTTAATATCCATACTTACACCTCCTCTGCTGCGCGGCGTGGGCTGTACCGGAATCTGTTTAAAAATTCAGTTTCTAGTGTTCCACGATTTCTGCATACAATGCTATAATATCACTATTACTCGTATTGTTATCTTTGTCAATACTGTTTTTCGCAATTCCCGGCCAAGGATAAATTTGCCAGGGCAGGATTTGTCCGAAAAAATCTACCCGCAGAAATTTTCCGGCAGGCATTTATCAGCAAACATCTGCCCACAGCATAGAGCTCGGCATGGGGCTCGGTATCATTTTATTTATATTCGCTGTTTGCGGGGAAGAAAAAGCAGCTCAAATTTGGTATACTCTATCCAAGAGGTGATAGTATGAATCTAAATCAAATAGGGAAATTTATAGCTGGACTGAGAAAAGACAAAAAGATGACCCAGGCAGAGCTGGGTGAAAAGCTGGGTGTCACCAACAAGACAGTCTCCCGTCATAAACCGGATGGAGGAGCTGATGTTGCCCAGCGTAAACTGGGCAACACAAAATTTTATATTGTCTGCTTGACGGGGCTCACACCAACAACTCCTTTATAACATATCAATAATAGCAATATTCTAACAACAAGAGATCTAATTATCTTCTGCAAATGAAATGGTATATACAAAGGTATCCGGAGAATAATAATCCACTGCTTCTCCATCAATCTCAGCGTATGGGTATCCGAAATTATTCAGTGCTTCTCCGCTCTGTGTAGGGGATAACGTAATGTCACGACCACTTGAAAGCTCAACTCGTTTCTCGTCACAATTTCCCCAATAATATTCCTGCATCTCTTTTGCTTCATCAGATTCCTTATCCCAATTATTCTTTAAAACAGCCTTCAGAACGTCTGCCGGATCTGCTGCAACCCATCCGGTTCCAGGCAGATAAAACTCTGCCCAGCAATGCTGATTTTTAGTGATATCGGTATCATTGATACGAACACCGAACATCTCGCGGGCAGGAACACCAACTGATCGGCATAATCCGATGAAAACAGAGTTGATATCGGTGCACTTTCCGCTCTTTGTGTCTAGCAGCGCGCACACATCGCCTTTTCCGCATCCTACAACACTTTCATCACGATTCATATTGGCAATAACCCAGTCATAGATTGCTCTGGCCTTGCCGAGATAAGTTGTCTCGTCTTTCGTAATCTCATCAGCCAGCTCTTTTACCTCTCCATTTACCGGAATTGTACTGGAAGCTACAAGATACTCATCTAAGTCTGAGTCTACGGTACCTTCTTCAACTAACTCAGGGCGTAAAATTTCCGGTCTGGTAACGTGGAAGGATAAGCTTGCTGTACGGCTTTCTGGCTCTGCATCAGCATCCCACTCAACATACAACATTTGATTGCCGAGGGCATCCTCATTAATCTCTGCATCTATGCCATTTGCATCGAAGTTTACATCTTCAATTGTCTGATAATCGTTTGACTGAGCAACCGGCAGCCATACACGAACAACCTTGCCTTTTTCATACTGAGACATATCAATGTTGCAAGTAACTGTTCCACTTTGAATTGCGCCTTCTTCTTTGTTTTTCTCTGGCTCTGCCGTCTCCTCGGATGCCTCATCAGTTGTTTTGTTACTGTCTGAATTGTTACCACAACCAACAGCAAGTGAAGCCGTCATAGCAGCTACAAGCAGAATTACAAATATTTTCTTCATATTTTTTATCATTCCTTTCGCTTCGCTCAAGGCACAAACAAGTTATGAAAAATGTTGTGCCCCTCCACTCTTTGTTTTATAATTCTTATATGGAATAGCAATATACTACAGAGCAAGGAGGAGTGGCGAATTTATTTCACCCCCGCAGATGGTAAAGTCTTTCTAAACCATTCAGTTATTTTTCACTCTTTCCTCCCTAATTTTCTCCTAAGAATATGTAAACATTTTTTCATTAAGAAGAATATATTATTTTTGTATAAATGTAAAGCGCAAAATAAATTATTTTACTATTATTTTTTTTACTGTTTTAAAAATGTACGCAAAATATGCACAGTATCTTTACATTGCGCATATTTTAAAGAAAGAACAGCCAGTCCGAAAGAGTTTACGGACTAGCCGTATCCAATATTATCAATGAGTTGTGGGAAAATTATTAAATTCAGGGTAAGGGCGACACATTTTAGCCTACCTCTATACACCTACTTAAAATCTTTTATGAGTTTTATTAGCAATCTTTACAAGCGTCAGCATAACTGGCACCTCTGTCAGCACGCCGACGGTAGTTGCCAGTGCCGCAGGGCTTGTCGTTCCAAATAGGGCAACCGCAACGGCAACGGCCAGTTCAAAGAAGTTGGATGCGCCGATCATCCCCGCCGGAGCGGAAATATCGTGCGGTAACTTCAACAGCTTACAGGCGCCATAGGCGATAAAGAAGATTAAGAAGGTCTGCAAGATCAGCGGCACCGCAATCAATACGATGTGCAACGGATTTTCCAAAATGACCTTACTCTGTCCCATAAAAATAAGAATCAGTGTCAGCAGCAGCCCCACCGTGGTAACGGAGTCAAATTTGTGGACAAACACATTTTCAAAATACTCTGTACCCCTGCTGTGGGTCACAAAGATACGGGTTAATATGCCGCCTGCCAGCGGGATGACTACAAACAGCACCACGCTTAAAATCAGCGTATCAAAGGGAACGCTGACGTTGGACACCCCCAGCAGGAATTTAACGATAGGCACAAAGGCTAATAAAATGATTAAATCGTTAGTCGCCACCTGTACCACTGTATAGGCCGGATTTCCCTTTGTCAGCGTACTCCACACAAACACCATCGCTGTGCAGGGGGCCGCCCCCAGCAGCACCGCACCGGCCAGATACTTCGTTGCCAGTTCCGGTGTAATGAAACCCTTGTACAGTACAAAGAAAAACAGACTGGCAATCCCATACATGGTAAACGGCTTGATAAGCCAGTTTACAATCCATGTTACAAAAAGCCCTTTTGGATTTTTGCCGACATTGCGGATGCTCTGGAAATCCACTTTCAGCATCATTGGGTAAATCATAACCCAAATCAGAATAACCATCGGAATAGAAATGCGGGCATATTCAAACTGGGCCAGCAATTCCGGGAACGCTGGAGCAAAATGCCCCAGAAGCACACCTACCACCATGCACAAGAATACCCATACTGTCAGATACCGTTGAAAGAAATTGATACCTGTATCACTTCCTTTTTTCATGGCAATCACCTCCTTAAATTTGCGTGGCTGCGGGATGCTGTCAAAGGTTTTACTATATTGCGCACTCTCCATATCTATCCCATAGAGGTCTTTCATCAGCCGGACAGCATCCTGATTGATTCGCGGCTTGGTTTCACTTCCGGCAGAATAGCTGTCGAATATATCAGCAACAAAATGTCTGCCTAATGCCTCCGCAATTTGACTTCGGCAGGAATTGTGAATATATAAAAGCAACTTTTGGTTTTTGGCTCACAATTTTTCCTCTCATAGTTCCAGCAGTTTATCGCCTTTAATCTGGTCGGCGCTCCATGCCACAAGAGCAAACTTTCCGCCCATGTGTTTGTCGATGCGGTTGATCCACTCCACTTCGTTACTGGCCTTTGCTTTCAGCAGGGTGTTGGTGGTTCCCGCCTGATAGAAAGATTGATTGATGACCCACCAGTTCGCCGCAATCTGTGCCCGCTTAAGATCATCTTCTAGCCGCAGGGCCTCATAGACCGGGGTGGCCTCCGGCAAGGCAACGATGACAACCTCTGTTTCCTCGCTTTTCAACCGGGGCAGCAGCCGCTTGACAGATTCCGGCGTTTCGCCCTTGGTACGCTGTATCTCCTTGTCGTAGCTCTCGGTGGATTCCAACAGGAGCAGTGTATGGCCGGTGGGAGCTGTATCAATGACAACAATCTGTTCGTCTGCCTTTTCCACAATTTCTGCAAATGCACGGAACACGGCAATTTCCTGTGTGCAGGGGGAACGCAGATCTTCCTCAATATAGGCAATATCTTCCCCGGAAAGGCCGTTGGCTCTTGCTTTGGACAACACTTCCTCCTGATACTTTTTCAGTTCGGCGTGTTCATCAATATGGCTCATAGTGATATTGTCAGCCCGTTCCAGCACAAATTTCAGATGGGCCGCGGGGTCAGTGGTCGTCAAATGAACCTTTTTCCCTTTCTGCGCCAGCCCCAGGGCGATAGCGGCGGCAACAGTTGTCTTGCCTACACCACCTTTGCCCATTGTGAAAATGACCTTTCTCCCGGCTGTGTCAATGGAATCCACAACATCGTGTAGCCCATAAAAATGTTCTGTGTTAGGAGCCTCTACTTTTACCTCCTGACGATCTTCCCGCAGCATAGAGCGGACATTTTCAAGGCCGGTGATGTTGTAGGCCCGCAGCGGTATCTGGTAAGTGGGGAGTGCCTTCAGACTATCGGGAATAGCTGCCAATGCTGCCTGCTGTTTCTGGTATAGCTTTTCAGATATGGCATCGTCGCTTTGGAGCAGGACGCCATTCACCACCAGAATTTGATTATTCACACCCAAATCAGCCAGTTCCAATGAAGCCCGCTGCGCTTCTTTCAGCGGGGCATCTTCCGGGCGAGTTACAAGAATAAGGGTTGTGCGTTTTCTATCGGCTAATGTCGCAACCGCCTCTTTATAGACCGCCTTCTTACTTTCCAAACCGGAGAGCTGGCCTAAACAAGACGCCCCGTGGGTGCTTTCACTGATAAAGTTGCTCCACGCAGAAGGAAGCTGGAGCATCCGCAAGGTGTGGCCGGTAGGAGCAGTGTCAAAAATGATGTGGTCGTACTTTTGCTGTACGTCCGGGTCAGTGATGAAGTTGGAAAACTCGTTAAACGCTGCAATTTCGATGGTACAGGAACCGGAAAGTTGTTCCTCCATATTGGCAATTACTGAATCCGGCATGATGCCACGATAAGGGGCAATTACACTTTCCCGGTATTCAGCCGCTGCTTGGATGGGGTCAAGGTTCGCCACTACCAAATTGGGAACGGCAGGGATGGGCGTCCCTTTA
The DNA here is from genome assembly GCF_000424325.1 of [Clostridium] clostridioforme AGR2157. Taxonomy (GTDB): domain Bacteria; phylum Bacillota; class Clostridia; order Lachnospirales; family Lachnospiraceae; genus Enterocloster; species Enterocloster clostridioformis_A. The sequence goes on along the minus strand of NZ_AUJR01000006.1, from coordinate 129,008 downwards.
TTGGTTAATTCCATTGCAAACACATCTTGCAGATTGGAAGCCGGGTCGGTGCTGATAAGCAGAACTTTTTGCCCCCAATCGGCCAGCGATAAGGCAGTAGCACAGGCAGCCGAAGTCTTACCTACGCCGCCCTTTCCAGTAAAGAACAAATATTTGGTTTTTGTCACTTCAAGCGGATTAAACGTATTCATAGGCGATTTCCTTTCTTGATTAAATCAGCAGCAGCCATTCGTGCAGCATCCCTCCGGGGCAGAACCGTCAGAGCAGCAATCAGCAGTGCAGCATCCGTCAGTTGCGGAGGTATCGCCACAACAGCAGCAGCTTTCGGTGTCGGTGTCCTCTCCGCAGCAGCTTGCGGGGGCAGATGTATCGCAACAACAGGGAGTATCATTCCCACAACAGGAAACGCCCAGAATATCGGCAGACAATTCCAGCCAGCTTGTAAATTCCTCGTTGGTCGGATAGCGTCCAGCAAGCACGATGAAATCATCCACCAGCACTACCGGCAGTTTATCCGGGCCAAACTTCCGCAAATATTCAGTGACAGCCTTATTCTTCACAAATTCCGTTGGGGCGCTGGTCAGGTTAAACCGCTGTACCTCCACACCATTCTGTTTCAGCGTGTTCAGTACGGTGGAAATGCGGAGCAGTTCGGGGTCAACACCTACACCGCAAAGTCCCGTGGGGCAGCACATAGCCGGTTCAAAGATTTTCATGGTTTTCATAGATATATCCATTCCTTTCGCTTTGCTCAGGCACAAAACGTAATGAAAATGTTTTCCTGAGCCTATTTTTTCGTTATAATTCTTGTTTGTAGGGAACTCGGTATATTACAAATCACGGGGAATCTCCCTATCATCTTTAGCGAACCTCCCGGTTCGGTAAGGAGTCCCTATGGCTTTAAAAATCGTGTACAAAATCTGTTGTGGCATTGATGTCCACATGACTTTTGTAGTGGCCTGCATCGCCTCTACTGACAAGCAGGGCGTGACCACTTATGAGAGCCACCGTTTTTCGACCTACACGAGCGGTCTGAAAGATTTGTTACAATGGCTTCTCAAACATAACTGCAAGGATGTCTGTATGGAATCTACTGGTAAATACTGGATTCCTGTTTACAACGTTTTAGAAAACGATTGTACGATTGTCCTTGCTCATCCCAAATATGTTAAGGCTATCCGTGGAAAGAAAACTGACAAGAAAGATGCCAAATGGATTGCTGACCTCTTTAAGCACGATCTTGTTGCCGGTAGCTTTATGCCCCCTGCTGACATCCGCCAGCTTTGCGCTCGCCGCTCCCTATCAGCAGGAACTTGCCATTACAGTGCGCCAATGCTGTCGTAACCAGCACATACCTGCAGCAGACCGTCAGCAACTGCATAACCTTAACATTCCCAATATTCAATTTTTAAAGCAGCCACCGAAAGATGGCTTATTTGTCGTGCGATTAAGGGGATGGATACCCTCTACTTTTCATTTTCAACCTTAAGTCCTCCTTTAAAATATAGAAATTATTCTAAATTTAGATTTTATGAAATCCGATGCCAGAATGTTACAGTATTCATAAGCATCGGTATCATTTTTATTTGCAACAGTCTCCCGAATGGCAAATACAATCTGCCTTTGGTGTCATAATTCTATGCAAGGTGTTTTCAAGTTCGATAAGACGCGCTTTGTTGAGCGAATAAAAAATATTCTTACCCTCACGCCGATCATTCACAAGTCCTGCCTCAATCAACACCCGCATATCATGTGAAAGGGTCGGCTGGGTGATATGGAACGCTTCAAGGATTTTACAGGCACACAACTCTCCGCAGGAAAGCATATCCACTATGCGTAAGCGTTTCGAATCAGAAATCGCCTTTAACATTTTCGATGTATCAGTATAAATCTGTTCCAAATCGCTCACCTCTTGTATAGAATATTTTCTATATGTTATTATATGCGCTTTTTTCTTTCATGTCAACCAAAAACAGAAAAATTCTTATTCCAGTTCATTCCCCCTATATTATATGGTATTGTTATATCTGGTGTGATATCTTTAACTACCATTCCGCCGCCTGCATCCTTATCCCAGGAAATGGACAGACGGTCATCCAGGCCCACGAAGATAGTTTCCATTTGCAAATATGCACAATAAATTTCCTTTTCCTTATACATATTAATGATTTACAACCCCCCTTGGATTATGTTAAATTAAAATCACAAATATAAGGTAATACCTTATATCACATAGGAGGATAATGATGGAGCACTCAATTGACATTAAGAACTTAAAACGCTGTGTAGAAATCTCCAGGCAGTCACGTGAAAGCGGCAACACTCCCTTTGGCGCGCTGCTGGCAGATAAGGACGGCAACATTTTGCTGGAACAGCCCAACATTGAAATCACAGAGAATAAGTGTACCGGACATGCAGAAACTCAGGTTGCTGAGCGGGCATCCCAGCTGTACACTAAGGATTACCTCAAGGACTGCACCCTTTACACCACGGCAGAACCATGCGCCATGTGTGCAGGCGCCATCTACTGGGCAGGCATAGGGCGTGTGGTATATGGCATGACGGAAAAGGACCTGCTGGCACAGACCGGGGCTGACCCGCAGAATCCTACCTTTGACCTTCCTTGCCGTGTGGTATTTGCAAGAGGACAGAAAGCCATTGAAGTAGTGGGGCCATTTCCCGAACTGGTGGAGGAGATAACAGACGTACACAGGGGATACTGGAATAATTAGCAGGGATGTGCGAATCAGAATGTACAGGAAAAACTAATATAGTGGATACGTGGAGGATATGAGATGGAGCAGAAGAATCAGAATCAGGCAGCAGATACGGAATATTCCCGCTGCGCCGTACCTTTAAACCAGCGTAAGACATACTTCAGCCTTACCATTGTCTGGACCGGATTTGTATTTGTCATCACCAGTATGATGGCAGGAGGCGGACTTGCCGCTGGAATGGATTTTAAGCATATTATACTGGCAACCTTGGGAGGTAATATTTTCCTGAGCATCATTGCCGTGTTAATCAGTATCATTGCCTGTAAGACAGGCCTTACCTTTGCACTGCTTACCAGCTACAGTTTTGGTTCCGGCGGTTCCAAGGCAGCCTCCATTTTCGTGCCGGTGGTTAACCTTGGCTGGTACACCATCCAGGCAGCAACCTATGGACATTTCGTGGCACAGGTATTCAATCTGGATCATGTTGGCGAGGGAGTGTGCATGGCTGCCAGCGCTATTATCATGGGTATATTCGCCATGTTTGGAATCAGCGCCATCACCATTCTGGGTTACATTGCCATCCCGGCCATTGTATTCCTGTCCATTGCCACTGCCATCCGTTCCCTAGGAGTCATAGGCGGGGTGGATGCCCTGTTCTCCTATGTCCCGGCTACTGACATGCCGCTGTTTACAGGCATCACAGCCGTTATAGGCACCTGGATCCTGTCCACTGCAACCTGTATTGCCGACATCATGCGCTATGCCAAGGATACCAAGGCAGCGGTGTCAGCCACCCTTACAGGACTGCTGGGGGGCAATATCCTGATGATTGTCTGCGGTGCCATTGCAGCAATTTCCATGCAGAACAGTGACCTGACCGTAATCCTTCTGGGCTTTGGCCTGGTCATCCCCAGCCTGATTCTCATGACCACCAACATTTTCACCACCAATGCAGCCAACCTGTACTCCACATCCCTGAATCTTTCCAATGCATTCAAGATGGAGCGCAAGAAGATGCTGTCCATCCTGCTGGCGCTGTCAGCACTGGCCACCCTGACAGAGCCATATAAAATTGGCTTTCTGTTCACCTTCCTTGATATACTTGGCACCGTGGTACCTCCCCTTTCAGGAATCATCCTGTCAGATTATTTTCTGGTACATAAGGGCAGCTACGCTGCATATGACAAGGCGCAGTTTTGTAAATGGAATCCGGTTCCCTGGATTACCTGGGCCATCTCAATTGCCCTGGTGTACATGGTTCCCTTTGGCCTGCCATCCCTAAATGGAATTATTCTGGGCTCAGTTATCTATACAGTCCTTATGGCCTTAAGTAAGCAGCGTGTAACCACCAGTGTGGCTTCAGAAGAATAGAAAGGGGTATGGTATATATGGACAGATATAAATTCAGTGCTTTATTCGGAACAGTTATTATGGGTATCGGCTCCTTTATGGGATGTCTGGCTGAAAATCCACTGTTTATCAATATAGGAAATGGACTTTTGATTGTGAGTATTCTTATTATGATATATGGGTATTTCAAGTGGCAGCCATAAACAGATATTGAGGAACAAATGTTAAAACCTTCGGTCCGCTTGAAAGAAAGCGGGAAACATGTTATCATATAAATAATGTATTTGTCCTTTGTAGGGACGTGCCTGCCCTGTCTATAAGCGACAGGGTAGGCATAATTTATATTTGTTTGCCGGGAGTATATTAAGAACATGCTCCCAGTACTGCATCATGTAAGCACGAAGCTTACGGAGTGCAGTGCCAGCGGCATTTATGGGAGGGAAAAATGGCGGAAGATTATATGGAATCCGTACCCAGACGGGTCAGGAAAACTGACCTGAAGGTACAGGTGGAGGAGGAGCTTCTCCGTTTTATCAAGCAAATGGATTTAGCAGTGAACAGCAAGCTTCCCAGGGAGGAAGAGCTTGCCCGTATGCTGGGGGTCAGCCGTATCACCCTGCGCAGTGTCCTGGACGACCTGGCAGCCAAAGGCATGATATTTCGCAGACACGGGAAAGGAACCTTTGTAAACAGCAGCTTTTTTGAAATAAAAGTGAGTTTTAATCCTGTAATGCATTTTGCAGATATGATACGTAACAGCGGATATAAGCCCAGGGTGGAGATGATTAACCACCGGATTGTCAGGGCAGACAGGGATGTGGCTTCCCATCTGGGCATGGAAGAAGGGCGGGATGCCCTTGAGTGTGACAAGATTTTCTACGCTGACATGCAGATATGCGCCGTCACCCGGGACTATATCCCTCTTTCCTATTTAAATGGGATTGACATGGATGAACTGGACACCTATGTTAATTCTGTATTTTACTTCATGTACAGAGCCAGCAGGAAAAAACTGGAATGGGAAAAGGTGGAGCTGAATGCGGTGTACAGCAAAGATGTGGAGCTGTTAGACCGGCTACTGGGAGAAGCAGGGATTCCCCCTAAAGCATTTCTCCTTTTAAAAGGCGTTAACTTTGATGAGGACAGTACGCCGGCAGTTTATACTTGGGAGTATGTGGATACTAATATATTGAAGTATAGCCAGATACGTAAGAGAATTCTTCATTATGAAAAGGTGACATAAAAATAGCGGTGTTCCTATCAATGCAGAGAAACGCATTCAGGCCATTGGCGGCACCTCCTTAAAAGACCTGGTGGAAATCTTTAAGGGACTGGACCAGCAGCCCTCTCCCTGGGATATCCCTGGCCGGAAGGCTCGCAGAACAGTTTCTCAAATATATATTCCAGGTTCAGATCGCCTCCCCAGCCAACGTTCCCATCGTTAATCTGGGCAAATGTATAGGCGTCCAGCGCATCCTCCACATGGCCGCAAATCACACCTGGGAACGAGTTGCGGGCCAGCATGGCTCCCTCGCCCGTGCCGCAGTCCGTAATCACATAATCCGCTGCCTTGCCTTTGGTTTTTCCTGATATTGTAAGCATATCTCCCAAAGGTTTTTCTGTCAATAGACATCATAAACAGACATCACTGTTTCTTCTGTTCCCGCGCCATCTTCTCCATGCGCCACAGGGTCGTCCTGCTGACCCCCAGCTCCTTTGCTATATCCTGTTTTTTCTTCCTGGGCTTCAGATTGGCATACATAATCTCGGTTTCCGGCAGGGCCTGTTCCTTTACAGGCGTCTCTGTGCCGGGCAAGAGGCCTTCTTTTTTCCGGAATATCTTTAGCATCTGTATTTCCCTGAGTCCGATTTCCGTGGTGTCGCTCAGCACAATCAGACGCTCGCAGATATTGCGCAGCTCCCGCACATTGCCGGGCCAGCCGTAATGGGTCATCAAATCCACTGCCTCCCTTGACAGCCTGGGGATAGGCTTTCCCATCTCGCAGGCAAAGCGGGTCAGGTAGAAATCCACCATTTCCCGGATATCGTCTCCCCGTTCCCTGAGAGGCGGGATGGTGATGTCCAACAGGTTAAGGCGGTAATACAGGTCAGCGCGGAACTGTCCTTCCCGGATTTTTTCCTCAATATTTATATTTGTAGCGGAAATAACACGCACATCCACCGGCTGTACCCGGTTGCTGCCGATGCGGCGGATTTCCCTTTCCTGAAGCACCCTCAGCAGCTTTGCCTGGAGAGATATGGGAATCTCCCCGATTTCATCCAGAAAAATGGTTCCCTTATGGGCCAGTTCAAACAGGCCCGTCTTACCGTTTTTAGACGCCCCGGAAAACGCGCCGGGTTCGTATCCAAAGAGCTCGCTCTCCAGCAGGTTTTCAGGCAGGGCGGCACAGTTTAACGCCACAAAAGGTTCCGCGCTGCGCCTGCTCTCCCGGTGGATGCTGTGAGCGAAAAGCTCTTTGCCGGTTCCTGTCTCTCCCACAATCAGCACATTGGAATCCACCCGGCTGTAACGCTTTGCCATAAGGATATTCTCCCGGATGGCAAGGCTGCTTCCAATGATGTCGTCAAAGGAATACTTGGCCGTAAGTCCCTGTTTCGCAAGGCTCTGCCGGATTTTAGTCTCTGCCTCAATAATCTGCTCGGTGTAGCGGGCAACAATGATGGCGCCCTTTCCCATCTTGTCCACCAGTACGGGCCGGTATTCAGTGTACAGTTTCCTGTCCTTCCACTGGATAACCTCCTCCCGTTCCCGTCCAGTCTCCACCACATCCTTCCATTTAAGGGCAGGGCAGACCTCCTCCACGGGACGGCCTGTGAAGTCAGCCTGGGAGGAAAGCTGAAAGGTACGGTATGCCTGGTTGTTCAACGCCTGAATCAGCCCGCTGCCGTTTACAGCAATCAGGGCATCGGCACTGGTGTTGAGAATGGTGCTGGTCATCTTGGACCTGGCCCGCTCCATATTGATGGTCCTGGCCGCATCCATGGCCTGCTTCAGGGCCTGCTCTATGGCTATATCCTTTGTGTGGATATGGACCCGGTTCAATGCCTCCTTATCGCACAGTCCGCACATGGTTCCGGCTCCCACGAACACGTCGGCGCCGCCTGCCTTGGCCCTGTGGATGGCCTCCAGGGTGGATGCCTCGTCATGGACCGTATAATACGCAATCTCCGCCTGGCACAATTTCTCCAGCTCGGACACAGCGCTCTCATCCATATACCGCACACAGAGAGCTATCTTCTTAGGATGGAACTCCTGTCTGGCGCAAATCAGGGCTTTCAGTATATCAAAGCTGGAGAGCTGTATCTCCACCACATGCTTCTCCGGAAACAGATACCTGAGACGGTCATAGGTCATGCCCCTGGCCACTAAAATGTCGGCGTCCCCGTACCGCGACAGGGATTCCGGGGTGCCGAATACGTGAAGCAGCTCCACCCTGACATCATCCTGAGGCTCCAGACGGCTCACCGCCGCCTCGAACCTGCTCTTCATATTCATATATGGAATAAACATCCGCACTGTAACCATGAATTCACGCCCTCTTTCCCTCTGTATCTGCCCCGTATCCGCCAATACGGAAATACGCCGGGGGGAATCAAAGCATTCTCATGCCCGCTTCTCCGCCCGGCGTCTGTCATGGGCCTGCGCTGCAGGCTGTCTGACTGTCCTACTATTTATTTACCACATTCTGTGGCGCTCCGTCTACAAAATGTTTCAGATTATCCACTGCAATGTCCATAAGTCTCTGTCTGGATTCCTTCGGAGCCCAGGCAATATGTGGGGTAATAATCATATTCTTGGCGCCCAGAAGAGGATTGTCCTCGCGGATAGGCTCTTTGGATACCACGTCCACGGCTGCCCCGCTGACCTTTCCGCTGTCCAGCGCTTCTCTTAAGTCTTTTTCCACAATCAGAGGACCTCTGGAGGTATTGATGATTTTTACTCCATCCTTCATCTTTGCAATGGAATCCTTGTTGATGATTCCCTCTGTGGACGGGAACAGCGGGCAGTGAAGGCTGATGACATCAGCCTGTGCCAGAAGCTCGTCCAGGGAAGCATATCTGCAGTTGTCTGTTTCCAGCGCCTTGTTGGGATACTCGTCATACGCCAGCACCTTCATGCCCAGTGCCTCCGCGATTTTGGCTGTCCTCTGTCCAATCCTTCCAAAGCCGATGACGCCAAATGTCTTTCCGGCCAGCTCTACCAGGGGATGCTTCCAGAAGCACCAGTCAGCATTGTGGGTCCACTCCCCTGCCTTCACGCAGTCAGAATGCTCCCCGATGTGGTGGCACAGCTCCAGCAAAAGGGCAATGGCATACTGCGCAACCGCATCCGTACCATAGGTTGGGATGTTGGACACGATCACGCCTGCTGCCTTGGCTGCCGCTGTATCAATCACATTGTAGCCCGTAGCCAGCACTCCGATGAACTTTAAATTAGGGCACTGTTTGATGGTCTCTGCGCTGATTGGGGTCTTATTGGTATAAACCGCCTCGGCATCCCCAATCCGCTCTGCAATCTTGTCAGCAGGAGTCCTGTCATATACGGTCAGCTCCCCTAAACTTGCAAGTCCCTCCCAGCTTAAATCACCGGGATTCTCTGTATATCCGTCTAAAACTACGATTTTCATGTTTATTCCTCCGTTTTCTGATTGTTCTATTCTATCCGCTCTTGCAGGCCTCTGTCAGGCCCGCTCCTGGCACAAGGATTTTACAGACGCGCTTTAATCCTCTACCAGCGCCCAGGCCCTGTTGATGACTCTCTTGGTGTTAGCCAGTATGATATCTCCGTCCTCATCTGCCCACGGCTTTACCTCCAGAGACAATACATAGGGATTTTCCTTATTAAAGAAGCCTTCCTCCTTCAGGACGGTAAAGAAGTCCACAAGCTGCTCTGTGTCGTTGGCACTGTCAGGGAACCCGAACCTTGGATGCTGATCGCCGTATGCCTCAAAGCCTTCCTTCACCACTGCATTACCGATGTGCAGGTGGGTGATATAGGGACGCAGTGTCTGAATCACGAACCTGGAAGTCTCGTAGGTGGTGGGGAAATGGGAAAGGTCTACCAGCAGGCCGAAATTGTTGTGGGTGGTGCGCATATCCGCCGCAAACCTGGCCGCATAGGGAGCCGGTCCGATGAGGGCTGCCTTATCCATGTCAAAGTCAAAGACTTCCAGCTCCACCATCATTCCCTTGGATGCAGCATGGCCGCACACAGCCCTGGTGGTCTTAAGAAGTTGGACATATGCCTGGTCCTTTGTCTCCGGTTCCCATTTTCCTGCCAGGAATGCAATTCCCTTTGCACCCATGTACTGGGCCTCATCAATGGAATCAATCAGGACAGCCTCCGCCTTCTTCCTGCCTTCCTCGTCCAGGTCATTGGGGTTAAGCTTGGGTCCCAGCAGACGGGGCTGGGCGCCGTAGCACACCTTCATATGGCCCTGGGCCAGCATATCCCTTACCTTGTCCTTTGTCTCCTGGTCCTCGATGTGGGTTATTTCCAGGGCACTGAAGTATTCGTCACAGCAGATGGTCTTAACGGAATCCACTATGGGATAATTCACCGGAGGATGGGTCATCCACTGTATGGTTCCTACCTGAAAATATTTCTGAATTGGGTCTTTCATAATTATATACCTCCTTATTTCTGTTTGCAAATCTTGTTTGATTCAATTCCATTTACTTCCAAATGTATATCTATATCAAATGCAGGTCCTGTATCATCAGGTCCTTGTCACACCAGCTCCCAGGCCAGGTTCAGGGTACGTTATAGGCGCGCCTTCCCTCCTGACTTTTCTGTACTGATTTCTCTGTACTGATTTTTCTATACTGGCCGTTCTGTACCTACTTGCGTTTCATCACTTCCGCGCATTTTTCCGCAATGGATTCCGGGCCATAGCCGTATTTCACCAAAAGCTGCTCGTAATCCCCGGATTCTGCAAAGTCAGTCGCCCCGATGCGGGTCATGGGTACAGGCATATGCTCTGCCAGGACTTCCGCCACAGCGCTTCCCAGTCCGCCGCAGACAGAGTGTTCCTCCACTGTCACGATGGCGCCTGTCTCCCTGGCGCATTCTATAATCAGTTCCTCGTCAATGGGTTTGATGGTATGCATATCCACCACTCTTGCTTGAATTCCTTTTGCTTCCAGAAGCTCTGCCGCTGCCAGGGCCTTGTGCAGCACGGTTCCCGTGGTGATGATGGTCACATCCCTGCCTTCCCTGACCGTGATGCCCTTGCCAATCTCAAATTTCATGTCCTCAGTATAATACACAGGAGCTGCCGCGCGGCTGAGCCTTAAATATACAGGGCCCTGATGGTCTGCGATGGCAAATACCGCCTTTTTTGTCTCCACTGCGTCAGCCACTGTAATCACCGTCATATTGGGGATGGCTCTTACAAACGCCAGGTCGGTAATGGCCTGGTGGCTGGCCCCGTCATAGGAGTCGGAAAGCCCGCAGTAGGTGCCGCAGAGCTTCACGTTCAGCTTGTCATAGGCAATCAGGCTCTGTATGGGGTCTGCTCCTCTGGTGGTCAGGAACACCGCGAATGTATTTACATAAGGAATCAACCCCTCCCTGGCAACCCCGGCTGACATGGATACCATATCCAGCTCGCTTATGCCCACATTAAAGTAACGTTCCGGAAATGCCTTTCCAAAAATACCGCTCTTTGTGGAGGAAGCCACATCCGCCTCCAGGCCCACGATTTTCTCATTCTGTTCTCCCAGCTCCTTAAGCGCTGCGCCGTAAGCGTCACGGATTGCTATGTTTTCTCCCATTATCTGGCACCTCCTAATTCTGCTTTCGCTTGTGCGTATTCATTATCATTGATGGCCTTGCCGTGCCAGGTGTTCTTTCCTTCCATGAAGGAAACGCCCTTGCCCTTCACGGTGTTTGCAAGAATCAGGGAAGGCTGGCCTTTGGTCTTCTTCGCCTCTTCAACGGCCCGGCAGAAATCCTCCACATCATGGCCGTCACATGTTACCACGTTCCACCCAAATGCTCTCCATTTTGCCCCGATGTCTCCCATTGGCATGATTTCCTCCAGGGTGCCGTCCAGCTGTACTCCGTTGTTGTCCAGTATTCCAATCAGATGGTCTGCCCCGAACTTGGATGCGGACATGGCAGCTTCCCAGATACAGCCTTCCTCAATCTCTCCGTCGCCCATGACCACATAGGTATAGGAATCCAGTCCCTTAATCCTGTCTGCCATGGCCATGCCCAGGCCGGCGGAAAGTCCCAGCCCCAGAGGACCTGTGGACAGCTCCACGCCCGGAGTCTTATGTACGCACGGATGGCCCTGAAGCATGCTGTTCATCTGGCGCAGGGTCTTTAACTCCTCCTTGGCGAAAAAGCCTTTCTCTGCCAGCACCAGATACAGCATGGGTGCCGCGTGGCCCTTGGACAGAATCAGGTGATCCCTTCCCTCCATCTCAGGATTCTCGGGATTCACATGCATGATTTCAAAATAAAGGGACGTCAGTATCTCCGTACATGACAGGGAACCGCCGGGGTGGCCTGTCTGGATGCTGTGAAGCAGGTCAATCAGGTCGTTCCGGAATTTGCTGCATTGTCTCTGTAACTCCTCTTTTCTCTCATTCGTCATCTCTATATCTCCTCCAATTTATTCTTGATTTCTTCCATGCACAGCCTGGGGCTGGTAAGGACAGGGCAGCCTGTGATGGAAGCTATCTCGTCTTCCAGATGGGCCATGGATGCCTGGGCAAGGACAATACAGTCATAGCCGCTAAGTTCCCCGGCCTTTTCCCTGAGAATCATGTCGTGCTTCTTCATGTCCATGGCTTTCATGGCATGGAATGCGTCCATGCACACGCAGGTGGATATGTCTGCTTCCCTTCCCGCCTTATCCGCCTCAGCCTTAATCTTTGAGACAGTGGGGCCCACCGTGCTCTCCGCTGTGGCCATGACCATAATGCGCTTTCCGTAGAGGACGCTCCTTCTGGCCATGGCATCGTCAATGGCAATGACGGGAACCCGGATAAAGGGCCGAATCATCTCCACCACAGGGGTCAGCGTGGAGCAGGTGGTGACAATGATATCCGCTCCTGTCAGCTCCTGGGCCTTCATATCGCAGAGCAGGCGGTTGCGGTTCTGTATGGTGAACTCCCCAATCTCGTTGGGATTATTTGCCAGAAAATCGTCCCACAGGTTATGTATCTTCACTTCATATCCCAGGTAATTCCTCAGGCTGTCGTCAAAGCCTGCCGCCACGCTCTTTACTGTATGGATTAATGCTATACTTTTCATGTGATCCTCCGACTCCAACCGGCAGTTGGCGCTGCCAGTTATCTGTTATCAGTTATTATATAAGTTTTCCGTCTTTTTTCCATACACCTTGTCTGCAATGGGCCTCAGGTGGGCGATTGCCCCTTTCGCCGCCTCTTCCATCGAAGGAATCTGAAATATCTCGGTACAGTAATTCCCATCATAACCACATTCCTTAAAGGTGCTCAATATCTTCTCAAAGTCCAGTCCGCAGTGGCCAGGGTACCGCCGGTTGTTGTCCGCCAGATGTACATGAATATTATACGGATTGTAACGGCGGATGGCTTCATATATATCCTTCTCTTCCAGGTTCAGATGGAAGATATCCATCATCAGGCGGAAATTAGGCCGGTCCACCCGGTCAACCATATCCGCTCCCTCTGCCAGGGTATTGATAAAATTTGTCTGCATGATTGTCACTGTCTCAAGCGCGATATTCACTCCCTTTGGCGCCCCATAATCTGCCAATTCCCGGAAGGCTTTCACTGCCAGTTCCTGTGTTTCATCTCTGGTCAGTTGCTTACAATATTGTCCCCGTACCCGGCCAATGTTGATATTCGCCCCAAGATAACTGGCAAAGTCAATGATTTCCTTGCTCCTGCGGATGGCCTCCATACGGATTCTTTCATCCGGATTCGTATAGCTTAAGCCCAACTGCCCGTAAATCTCCCCGGTACACACCAGGACCACAGACAAGCCATTCTTCTCTGCTGTATCCTTAACTTCCTTCCAGTCTAATTCACCGGGATTCAAGGTCATAAGCTCCACCCCGTCATATCCCAGCCTTCCCAGATCCCCGAAACTTTTATCCAGGCTTCCCTGGTATGCTGTCACGGAATCAGCAATCGCCACATCCGGCGTAGCCACCTGATAACATAGTTTCACCTTACACTCCTCCTTACCTTGTTCCTTGCTTACCCTTGTGCACTGAGAGCAGCAGCTTCTGTAAATTATATAATAAGCAAAAAACATGCCAACTCCATTGTTCCCCAATATACATCCTTTTTTTCAATGGAACGTCATGTTTTATGCCCGCTTATTTTGTTTCGTTTTGTTTCAATCGTCTCAGTTGTTTAAATACGTTTAAATGTGTTTCACTAAGCTGTCAACTTTTGTTTCAGCCGGAACATCCAGTGCCAGTGCCGGATGATCGATTATATGATGCCGCATAGCTTCTCTGGCCGCCTGGGAATCATGATTCTGTACTGCTTTCAGAATCAGCCCGTGGTCCTTCCTGCCATGCTCAAACCCAATCATCTCCGTGCCTTCCCTGATGGACATTACCAGCGCATCTTCTATGGTTTTATACATCTGGCACACTAACGTATTATGGGTACATTCTCCCAGAAGACAATGGAACTCAAAATCAATCTCTATGTATTTTTCCAGATTCCCCAGGTTTTGCAGCATCTTTTTATAATTTTTCTCCAGCTTCCTAATCTGAACATCAGTGGCATTTTCCGCAGCCATCTCAGCCACCCCACATTCAAACAGCATCCTGAACTCAAACACTTCTTTCAATTCATCTTCATTTAAGAAAGCAGCCGGCACAGCACTCTGAAAGTAGTTGGCCAGCCCCAGCTGGCCCACATATGATCCTTCCCCCCTCCTGGTTTCCAGAAGTCCCACTGCTGACAACTTCTGAATCGCCTGGCGCACTGTCCCCCGGCTGACTCCAAATACTTCCATAAGCTGATTTTCCGAAGGTATCTTCTCGCCTGGCACCCAAACACCCGACATAATCTGGTCTTTCATCTGATTGTACACCTGGTCTCCAATATTAACTTTCTTGACAGCTTTTAAGTTCATGACAAATACCGCCTTTTTTCTTTTCCTTAAAGTATACCACCTTTTATGCCAGATTTAAACATATCTTCTGTCCGTCAGCAGACAATATTATGGGCATTCTTTCCCTCTAACAGCTGCCTGATTCCCTCCAACAGCTCATGCAGCATGCCAACCCTGACCTCCGCTATATTTGTACAGCAATGAGGCGTGATTACAATATTAGGAAGCTCAGCGATATCAGCCGAGATATTTGGTTCAAACTCATGTACATCCAGCGCCGCCCCCTTAATCTTATGGTTATTAAGGGCATCCACCAGGGCGCGCTCATCTACGATGGCGCCTCTTGACGCATTAATCAGATAGGCAGTCTCCTTCATATGTCCCAGCTTCTCCATGTCTATGTAGTGACGGGTTTCTTCTGTATATGGAATATGGATTGTGACGACATCCGATGTCTCCAGCAGCTCATCCAGGCCCACTGCCTTAGCACCGCATGCCCTGACCGCCTCATCTGGCGCAGGCACCGGCTGATAGAAGACAATTTTCATACCCAGTCCATATGCCTTGCGGGCCACCTCCTGCCCAATCCTTCCAAAACCAATGACACCCAGCGTCTTGCCGTTTAGGAGCATATCCCTGCGGAAAAACAGCTGTCTCGTGCAGACCCGGTCTTTTCTCAGTTCACGGTCATACTGTACGATTCCCCGGCATACGCTCATCATGAGCCCTATCGTCATCTCAGCCGTGGAATCCACCACAGAACGCGGAGCATTCAGCACCCGTATGCCTTTTTTCTTTGCATAGGCCACCTCCACATTATCATAGCCTGACCCCATATTTCCTATGATCCTGAGGCTGTTGCCCTTGTCTATAAGCGCCTGGTCACAGGTATAATCCCCAATACAGATAAAGATATCTGCATCTTCTATGACTCTCTCAGCCTCCTCCCTGGAAAAGCTCTCCATGGAATTTTCAGGTGTAACTACGCGAAGCCCCTGCGTATATTCCTGATAATACTCCTTTGGTATGTTGTGGCTAAATACTATTTTTTTCATCTGCTTATCCTTTCTGTGCCATCCGCCATTTTCTCCGCATATGTGATATGATAGGCCATGACAGCGACAGGATGCCTATGATAATGAACGCTGCCGAGAAGGGCCTCTGGAAGAATATGGAATAGCTTCCCTGGGACATAACCAGACTTCTTCGGAAATTACCTTCTGCCATTGGTCCCAGAATCAGTGCCAGCACAATAGGGGAAAGAGGATATCCCCCCTTTGACATAAAGTAACCAACGATTCCTGCAATCAGCATAATTATGATATCGTAGTAATTGTTATTGATGGCAAAGGAGCCAACGGTACACATTACGATAATCACAGGAACCAGAATCCGTTTGGGAATCGATACAATCTTCACAAACAAGGGCTGTCCTAAAAAACCCAGAACAAGCATAATTACATTAGCTACCATAAAGCCTGCAAACAATGTATACACTGTCTCAGCTTTCGTCAGAAACAACTGTGGACCCGGAGTCAAATTGTGCATCATCAGCGCCCCCAGCATAACAGCGGTGTTGGCGTCTCCCGGTATCCCCAGGGTCAGCAGCGGAATCAGAGCCCCGCCTGTTGTGCCGTTATTGGACGCCTCAGGCGCGGCAATCCCTTCCGGGATACCGGTTCCGAACTTTTCTGGATGCTTTGACCCCCTGCGCTCCATATCGTAGGATACAAAGGCGCTGATATCCCCGCCTGCACCCGGAATAATTCCAATAAAGGTTCCCGTCAGTCCAGCCCTCAGTATGGTGGGAGCAATTGTCTTTAAGTCCTTTAGAGAAGGAAGGGGATTCCTGGTCCTGGCAGCCTTTGTACGCTCCACATAGATTTCCTCCACCGTGAGGAAGCACTGGCTCATAGCAAAGAGACCTACCAGCACAGGTATGAAAGACAGCCCGCCCATAAGATAGGTGGAGCCAAAGGAAAAGCGTGTATAGGCCGTCACATTATCCATACCAATCAAGGATAGCAGCAGGCCTAACATGCCGGACATAAGGCCCTTCACCATGTCTTTGCCGGAGATGCCCGCTATAATGCTCAGTCCGAAAAATGCCAGGGCAAAGGATTCCGGAGCATTGAATTTAAGGGCAATCTGGGCCAGTTGAGGCGCAACCAGAATCAGGACAATCCCGCTTATAATCCCGCCTCCAAAGGAAGCCACCGTAGATATGCCCAGTCCTCTCCCCGCCTCCCCGCGCTCTGTGAATTTATAACCGTCCAGCACTGTGGCTGCGGCAGAAGGAGTGCCTGGGGTATTGATTAGAATTGCTGTGATAGAGCCGCCATAGATGGCTCCGCAGAATATGCCTATAAGCATCAGCATTCCAACATGAGGCGCCATAGAAAAGGTGATTGGCATCAGGAGGGCCACTCCCATTGTGGAGGTAAGACCAGGCATTGCCCCAAAGGATATCCCCATAGCCACCCCGCCCAGTATTGACAGCAGACATACGGGATTTAAAATATTAGATATAACTGTTACAAACATTTATCCTGCCCCCTCTCTAAAATACCCCCTGTGGAAGCTGCACATGCAGCAACACGGAGAACACATAATACAACAGCATGGTGATTCCTAAGGGAACACCCGCCAGTACCAGCTTATTCCTGACTTTGAAAAAGAACAGCATGGTAAAGAGATAGATGGGAGTCATAATCTTAAACCCTATATATTTGAGGGTCCATATGTACACAATCACGGCTGCCACAGACAGCCATACCTTCAGGTTTTCTTTCCTAAACAGAGTAACCTCTCTCTGATTCTCAGGAATCACGGCATTGCGGGAACCGACGAGCTCCAGAACCGATAGAAAGATAACCAGGACCGCCAGGACCTGGGGAAAGAATCCCGGGCCCAGGGCTCCGTTGGAGCCCGGCGGAAACGTTCTTGCTGTAAAAAACGCATACAGGCTGACTGCAGTGAAAACACATGCAATCACATTTGCAATTTTCTTCATAAAGTACCTCCATCTGTGTAGAAAGGGCTGCCTGTGGCAGCCCTTGGGGTTCAATTACTTGACAGCAATGCCCAATGCCTTGGACTGTTCAGCATATACCGCATTTTCTCTGTCCATCATTTCCTTTAATTCATCTGCATTCATATAATTATTCGTGTAATTCTGGGCTTTCATGAATTCCTGGACCGTTTCGTCTGCCAAAGCATATCTGGTAGCTGCATCAATCATGGCCTTTACATCCTCAGACATGCCCTTGGGTGCCAAAAAGCCCCTGAACACCGTCATCTGTGCCGGATAACCGCACTCTGTACCCGTAGGAACATCCGGAAGTTCAGGCAGACGCTCCGGAGAGAAGGAACACAGAATTTTTACCATTCCGCCCTCCACATATGTTTGCACTTCCTGGGCGCTTACCGGAACCGCCTCCACATTGTTGCCTGCCACGGCTACCGCCGCAGGCCCGCCGCCATCGAAGGGAACATGTACCACCTCGATACCTGCTTCCTGTGCAAAGGATGCCGCCAGGATATGCCACACGCCGCCGATTCCGGAATTTCCGATTCTTACTGTATTGGGGTTCGCCTTGCAGTACTCTACAAACTCCTCCACCGTATCGTAGGGCGCGCTGGAATTAACAGAAAGAGCGCCGAAGGTGGAATTAAAATTGCAGATAGGCTCAAAATCTGTATAGTCAAAGCTAACATCGGCTACATATGGCAGGCCCAGAAGTTCTGAGAGTGCTACTGAAATACTGCTGCCGTCATTGGAATCCTGTAATGCAGCAGCATAGCCGATAGCAAAACCGCCGCCCGGCTTGTTCACAACCATAACCGGTACCCCCAGGTACTCCTCCATAGCTGGTGCCATAGCCCTTAACAGAAGATCTGTTCCGCCACCGGCCCCTGCGGGACAGGTGATGGTAAGAGATGAGGCCGGATAGTTATCGATAGGTGTCATATCTGTGCCGTGGACGTCTCCTGAGCCTTTGCTTCCCCCCGTGGTTTCAGTATCTGCCTTGCCTGCTTCCTCTACCTGGATATCGGTTTCCTGCGCTGCTGTGGCCGCTGCCGTTGCTGTGGACTGTCCTCCTTGGCATCCTGTGATGACAGAAGAAGCCATAACTGCCACTAATGCGCCTGCAGCCAGGGTATTCCATGTTTTCTTTCTCATATCCTCTCTCCTTTTCATTTCTTTTCATGTATAACCGCAAACCTGTATATGTATTTCGTTAGCCGCTATATGTTGTCAGTTATGGGTTAACGGTTGTCCTACATGTATTAGCTGGTAAGGCCATTTTAGCAATACTGTTCTGGTTTGTCAACCAACACATCTCCCTAATTTCCCCAATATTTTTGTGCACTTTATACATATTGTTTAAATATATTATTTTCTTATTAACAATATTGACTTTATTTTTTAGAATGTGTTATGATTGTAACTGTGCTTTTGTACACCTCTTTTTCTCTCCTTCCATTAGCTGGGAACAAATTGAGAGAGGAGTTTTTATGATGTTCTTTAGTGATTATGTTTGTTTTGGCATCAGTCCTTCCATGTTGTATCCATTGTCCTTTGAGGATGAGCTGGAACATTTCAGTGCAGTCGACCAGTGCTGCCAGTTTCCCGAATATGAATGCTTCGAGACCTTTCTCCCATCCGATGCCGGACTGAGAAAGGCAGAAATCAAACGGATGAAGGAACACAACAAAGTACTCAACTATAATACTCCGGGATATTTCCAACTGGATGGGATGTATAACGCATCCAGCGATGACCCAGCCTTCAGACAACATGCCCTGACAGCCATGAAGGAACAGATTGACTATGCTTCTGAGGCGGGTTGCTCCCTCATCGTCCTGACCGGAACACCGGATCAGGGAGACAGCAGACGCCCAGTCCTTCTGGAACGGTACAGTGAATTTTTCCTGAAATGCGCCGCACACGCCGCACAGTATAATATGACGGTATCCATCGAGCCGATTGAGCGCGGACGCTTTAAGAATCTGATTCTGGGCCCCACGTGGGAATGTGCAGCTTTCATTAAGGATATGCAGGAAAAGGGCGCTTCCAACGCTAAACTCATACTGGATATTGCCCACCTTCCACTGATGGGCGAGGAAATTGGCGGCGCGGTGAAGTCCTGTATGGAAGCCGGTCTTGCTCACGTTCACATGGGCAATGCCGTACTGGAACAAACCAGCCAATTCTATGGCCACACCCATCCGCCAATAGGGGTCCAGCATGGCTGTTATGACTGTCAGGAACTGACTCTCCAATTCAAAGCACTCTTGACATCCGGTTATATCCCCGCTTTTCCCGGCCCGGTCCGTCCCACCATCTCCCTGGAAGTCCGGCCCTATCCCGGTGTATCCGGACGCACCTCAGCCAGGGTTATGTACGAAAAGGTATCCTCCGCATTTATGGCCGCACTGGAGCAGCACTGTAATCACTGATGTATTTTAAATGGGCTGCTGCACCTGATTTTTTTCATTGGTGCAGCAGCCCATTTTACAGCGTATTCATATCATTTTTCAGTCTTACTGGATTCCGTTGGCAGCCATGAAGTCCTTTTCATAGGTTGTCACGTATTCCGTTGCGGCGGCAGTATCCATATAGTTGCCAATCAGTTTGTTCTTTTCCAGATAATCATTCTTCCATGTATCGGTCTCAGCCACCTTGCCCAGCTGCCCGCTCCAGTAAGCCACAGCAGCATCACTCATGGCCGCAGGGGCTGCCACGCCGCGCCATACAGGGACTTCCACATTTTCATAGTCTCCGATTTCGCTCAGTGTAGGGGCGTCTGCCAGGTTGCCGGTATACCGTTCCGTGGACAGTGCCAGCACAGGAATCAGGGAACCGGCTGTCACATACTCAGAAGCAGCCGCAGGCTTGGAGATAACAAATTCCACATGGCCTCCCAGGGCTGCCGTGATGGCGTCGCCAGTGGAGTCATAGGTGATATAGGACATCACATCCTTGCTGATTCCGATTTCCTCCAGCATGGCATCATAGGTAGCGATATCATCTCCCTTGGACCCGCCGATGACGATCTTTGTACCGTTCTTGGCAGCCTCGATTGCCTCCTTGAAATCAGCATACTTTGTCTGCTCCCCCTTGAAAATAAGCTGCTTGTCAACAGCCATAACAGCCAGGATACGGAAATTGGAAGAACGGTTCTTTGTATTCTGGACCATGGGCATTAAATCGCCGCTGTTAAATGTGAGAAGGGTATAGTCAGCCTTGCTCCCCTTGGTGGTAGCCACTTCGTTTCTGCCGATTTCACCGCTTCCATCCGTCTTATTGGTGACAATGATGGGCTGTCCATTGACAAGGTTTTCCTTTGTCATGATATCGGATATCATTCGTGTATAGATGTCGCTGCCGCCGCCCGGACTGGATGTAACGGTCCAGTTAATGGTTTCCTTTGGTGTGAATGTGCCGTCACTGCTGACTGCCTTGCCTGTACACCCGGTTACTGCTGATACTGCCATAAGAGCTGCCATTGCCATTACAATACTTCTTTTCTTCATTATTAAATACCTCCTCAATCCATGTTCATGAATGTATGAACAAACCTGCATGTTACCTTCGTTATTTTATTTTTGGAATATTACGTTTGCTGTATCAGCTGCAAAATCATTCCAGCCTTATCTGGATGCCTTTGCCTTTTTAAGTATGGCCTTTACCACAGGCGTACAGATAAACCCCAGGAAAATCAGCATCAGCACACATGTAATGGGTCTTGTAAAGAAAATGCTCAGGCTTCCCCCAGATATGATAAATGCCTTTCGCATATTGGACTCCAGCAGCTTAGCTAACACAAAGGACAAAAGCATGGGAGCCGTGGGATAATCATTCTTCACCAGCAGATATCCCAGTATGCCTGACAGAAACATAATCAGCACACCATACATGGAATAGCTGGAACTGTAGGACCCTACCACACACACAATGGTAATAATGGGAATCATGTACTTCACAGGCACGGACAATATCTGAATCAGAAACGGAATAACGCCGATTGCCACTGCCAGTGCAAATATGTTGGAGAGGAACAGGGATGCAATAAGGCCCCACGTGAATTCCGGTTCATTGGTAAACAGGAGAGGTCCCGGATTGAGTCCCCACATCATCAGGCCGCCTAAAAGCACTGCGCCTGTGCCGCTTCCCGGTATGCCCAGGGCCAAAAGCGGTGCAAATGCGCCGGCCGCGGCCGCATTGTTTGCAGCCTCGCTGGCCGCAATGCCTTCTATGGCGCCGGTTCCCAGCTCTTCCTCGTTCTTAAACTTTTTCTGGGCCGCATATCCCATGAAGGCGCCGGTGGTTGCCCCTGCTCCCGGAAGCACGCCCACAAAGGTTCCCATGACGCCGGAGCGCAGGGCAGGCGGCAGCAGACGTTTAAAATCATGCTTTGTCAGAAGGCTCCCCCGGATGGTGAGTTTCATGTGAGGCTCTGATTTCACCTCATTGCTGCGCTCCATGACCAGTTTGATAACCTGTGAAAAGCCCACTGTACCGATAATGAATGGCGTAAATGGAATGCCTCCCAGCAGATACATGCTGCCAAAATCATATCTGGGCGAGCCTGACAGAGTGTCCATGCCAATGCTTGCCAGCAGAATACCCAGCATGGTAATCACCACTCCCTTGATGGGATTCTCTCCCACCAGCCAGCTGATGGACGTCATGGCGATAAGAAGCAGGGCCGTCATCTCAGATGGGCCGAACTTAAGGCCGATATCCGCCAGGGCAGGTCCTGTAAAGGTCAGGATGATGATACCGATGGTTCCTCCGATAAAGGAGGCCATATTAGCCGTAAACAACGCCTGTCCGGGACGCTTCTTTTTGGAAGCCATTGGGTAGCCGTCCATGGCCGTGCAGATGGCCGGTGAATCTCCAGGAATATTTAACAGGATTGCGCTGAAGGCACCGCCATACATATTGGAGTAATACAAAGCTCCCAGCATAATGATGGCAGTGGTCGGGTTAAACTTGTAGGTCAGCGGAAGCAGCAGGGCCACACCGGCCAGACTTCCGATACCGGGCATTGCCCCCACCACAAGGCCCAGAACCGCTCCCAAAAGGGCGGCACCCACATTGCTGAAGGTGAACAGCGTGGAGAAGCCGTGCATTAACAGTTGAATATTTTCCATTTTGTTTACCCCCTTCTACAAGAATGCTTCGAAAAGCCCCATTGGAAAATGGACCCCCAGCCACAGCCGGAACACGCCGATGGAAATGGCCATACAGACAGCAAGGACAATGAGGGTTTCCTTCCATCCGGACTTCTCAAACACCTTCAGCCACAGTATCACGAACAAATAGCAGCTGGGCAGCAAACCTATGATAAAGGAACCTGCTATGATTCCCGCTCCCCCGGCTATAACCACCATCTCATCCCGCTCATACCTGGCAGCCTTCTCTTCCTTCAGGGACCGGAAGAAAGAAGCGATGCTTGCCAGGAACATAACAATAGCCATGATGGCCGGGAAGAAACCGGGCTGAGGCCCGTCCACATCCTTCCAGAACCCCAGCTGTGTAAAACCAACCACAGCGAATACCACAGCAACTGCCGCCAACACCAAGGGTACAATCTGCTTTGTACCTATTTTTTTCATGTAAACCCCTCCCTTTTATCAGCAGCCTTTCAGATGGACAGCCATCTTGGCAGCCATCTTGACCGCATTCTCAAATGCCGAAGTCTTGACAATTCCCTTTCCTGCAATATCGTAGGCCGTGCCATGGGCGCATGTGACGATTGGCGCCGGAAGGCCTCCCGCAATGGTGATGCCCTGGTCAAATCCCTTCAGCTTAAGCGCAATCTGACCCTGGTCATGATACATGGTCACCACTCCGTCAAAATCCCCGTTAAATGCCTTGATGAACAGAATATCGGACGGGAAGGGTCCGTTGGCGTCAATTCCCATCTCCCTTGCCTTCTCAATGGCCGGTGCAATCACATCGATTTCCTCCCTGCCGCACTTTCCGCCCTCGCCGCAGTGAGGATTCAGGGCAGCCAGGGCAAGCCTTGGCTTCTCAATGCCGGAATTCTTAAGAGAAACATTTGCCAGCCTTATGGCTCTCATGATGGTATCCACGGTAAGGCTCTCGCTGACCTTGCTGATCGGAATATGGCTGGTTGTCCTTGTGGTCCACAGATCTCCCAGCACATTGATTTCCCCAAATGGATCCGTGTGTCCAAAGAGGTGGGCCATGTAATGGTGTTCGCTCTCAAAAGGACACCCGGCCTGAATCATCGCCTGCTTATTTAACGGAGCAAAGCAGAATCCGTCAATGCTGCCGGCCTGGTAAAGCTCAATGGCTGTTTTTAACATGTTCAGGCATGCGCGCCCGCTGTCAATGCTGATGTTTGCAAACGGAACCTGCTCAGGGTCCACGTCCCTTTGGTCCAGGACAGGCATTCCCTTGGTCCAGTCTGCTTCCTCCACCTTGTTTATAATCTGCACCGGGATTTCCAGGCCGCATATCCTGGCACCTCTCTCAAATACCCTGGCATCTCCGATTACCACCGGACGGCAGTACTCATCATAAAATCTGGAAGCTGCCAGCTTGGCAATGATTTCCGGCCCTACGCCGGCTGCATCTCCTAATAAGATTCCTAAAATTGGTTTACCGCTCATAAAAAAATCATCCTTCCTTCTATTTTTGGTTTTTATTTCTGCTCTTGACTTATGCCTATATTAAAAGCAAAAAGCGTGCCAAACTTTTCAGGAAGAACGATTTTTTATATTTTACTTCCGGGAACCCTTTATTTTCGTTATGCATTTTGCATATAACGTCATCATTTATCCCCATATGTATTCGTACTTTTCACGGCATAAATGTTTCATCATCTCTACCACGTTTTATTTTTGTTTCATAACGTTTTTCTGTTTCACAGTGTTTCTCTGTTTCAAATCATCCCATCAGCCTGGCCTTCAATGTCATCCGCCTAACCTTCAATGCCATATTTTTTCATTTTCCTCCATAGAGTGCTCTTATTAATCCCCAGATACGCGGCTGTCCTGCCTCTGTGATAACCGCACATCTCAAGGGCATCCTCCACTGCCTGCCTCTGCGCATCCTCCAGACGGGGGACGCGGCGGCCCGCGGCCGATGCCGGTACATGATTCCCGGATGCCGGCAAAACCATACCGTTGGAACTGCCATCTGCATGCCGGCTGTCTGCCGGTTTCCCATTTTCCCACTCTCCCGGAAGAGCCTGGAGTACGTCCTCTGCCCCTGCCCTTGTTTTCTCGCAGAGAATGCAGATACGCTCACAGAAATTGCGCATTTCCCTCACATTACCCGGCCAGCCATAACGCATCAGAAGTTCCCTGCCCTCCTGGGATATTGTCTCCAGCCTGCTTCCTGTTCTCTCGTGTTCAAAACGCACCATCCGGTCCGCCAGATAAAGGATGTCTGTTTTCCGTCTTCTGAGGGGCGGAAGATTGAGTTCAAGCACATCCAGACGATACAGCAAATCCTCCCTGAAATTCCCCTGTGCCACCTCTTTCTTTAAATCCCTGTTGGTAGCGCAGATAACGCGCACATCAATGGGAATCACCGTATCATTGCCCAGACGGATGATTTCCCTTTCCTGTATGACTCTCAGAAGACGGCTCTGAAGCTTTGGTGATATGTCGCCTATCTCATCCAGAAAAATGGTTCCCTTATGGGCAATCTCAAAAAACCCCATTTTTCCGCCCTTGGACGCTCCGGTAAAGGCCCCTTCCACATAGCCAAAGAGTTCGCTCTCCAACAGATTCTCCGGCAATGCCGCGCAGTTAATTGCCACAAAAGGCCCCTTCCTTCTGCGGCTGGAGTTGTGAATGCTCTGGGCAAACAGTTCCTTTCCCGTACCCGTTTCCCCATGAATCAGTATGTTGGAATCTGAGTAGCTGAATTTCACGGCCTGGCTGATAACCGCCTCCATGCAGCTGTCCCTGTAAAGTATGTGGGAAAAGTCATACTTGGCCGTAAAGCCGTCCGAATGCATCCGCTTGCGCAGCTTCCCCTCCTCTGCCTGTATCTGTTCCGTTCCCTGGAAGGTGAGCACACAGCCGAACTCCTCCGAGTCACCGGCCACAGGCACACAATTGACCAGCACCTGTTTTCCTCCGAACCTGCATACCTCTGACAGGATTTTCTGTTTATCCCGGATAACACTGTCAAAATCAATATCCGGAAAGAAATCCTTTATATGCTCTCCTGCCAGCGAAATCTTCCTGTCCTTCATATAGGCATGGCAGCATGTATTGGCAAGGGTTATGATTCCCTTCCGGTTGACGGAAATGATTCCCTGGAAGGAGTAATTCATGATATTTGCTATCTCATCCCTTTTCTGTCTCTCATAGCGGGTGAGATGGGCCACTGCTATGGCCTCTGAAATGGCATGGTTTACTGCCTCGATTCCTGAATGAATCATGGCGGCCGGCATCCCCAGACGCTCTGCAATCTGGACCGTGGAATATCCCCCCACGATAGCCTGGTTCCCGTCCTTCAGGGCCTGGTACACCGCCATCTCCAGCTTGGTTTCGTCGTCCTCCGCATAACAGCTCAGCTCCAGATTGGGAAACAGGTGGCACATCTGCTCAGCCCCATACACCATATTGAAGGCTCCCACCACGGCAATCCTTTCAATATTCCCCTTCTGCATACATTCATTAACTGCCTTCATTACATCGTATCCCGTGGATTTAAGCTCTGCGCATGGAATGTTCTTGCGCTTCAGGGTATGGGCCGTAAATCCCCTGGCTATGACCACGTCCGCCACCACCTGTTCCAGCCTGTTATTGTAGAAATCCTGTATTACCTCATACTGGATGGCTTCCGATTCAGGCCGTTCCCGGAATACCTGCTCAATGACAGGCAGAATATCCGGATATGGTGCAAAAAATACAATTTTAATCACGTTCATATACCTCCCATTGTCCATATTATCCTGTATATTGTATTTTTGCAATCATAAAATTGCATTTAATTGTTAAATCGCAATCTATATGCAATTTTATATATTCCAACTTTTTATCTGTTTCCCCTTTTTTCTTATGCAAATAGTACATATTCTCTCATACTTTTTTAGTTGTTTTAAATAAAATTCTATTCTGTTTCCTCCGCAAATGCTTTTTTGGCACAACAATTGCTTTTTTAATCAGTCAGCAGCATTGCAATGGCATGTAAAAACAACCAGAAGCTGACGCAGCTCATATGGCCAGTGAGCATGGCAGCCCACGTAAAGGAGAAGAGATTTATGAGGATATTAGCGACAATGAAACGTTTTCCGGCAGGAGTGATGGTGATTCCCCTCCTCCTTGGATGTGCAATGAATACCTTTTTCCCCAACGCCCTCACCATCGGCGGTTTTACTTCAGGCCTGTTCAAGAACGGGGTTCCCACCCTGATTGGCCTGTTTCTGTTCTGCAGCGGCGCCACTATTGATGTAAAGATGGCCGGCAGCACTGTATGGAAAGGCGTTGTCCTCACCGCCCTTAAGTTCTTTATCGGTTTTGGCCTGGGACTTCTGCTCAATGCACTGTTTGGCGAAGCAGGATTCCTGGGACTGGCGCCCCTGGCTGTCATCGGAGCCGTAACAAATTCCAACGGCGTTATCTACGCCACCCTGGCAGGCGAATTTGGCGATGAAACAGATGTGGGAGCCACCTCCATCCTTGCACTCAATGACGGTCCCTTTTTTACCATGATTGCATTGGGCGCTTCCGGCATGGGCAACTTCCCCATTACAGACATCATTGCCAGCATCATCCCCATGGTTATCGGGTTCATCATCGGCAATCTGGACCACGAGTGGAGAAAAATTCTGGCCACCGGCATGATTCTTCTTCCCCCATTTAACGGCTTTGCCCTGGGTGCGGGCATGAACTTCAACAATATTCTCAGAGCGGGTATTTCCGGAATTGTGCTGGGTCTCCTTACTGTGCTGGCCACCGGCCTTCTCACCTTCTTCCTCTACAGCGCCCTCCGCAGGAAGGCGGACCCCATGGGCGCTGCCATCGGCACCACGGCCGGGGTGGCCACTACCACGCCCACAGCCGTAGCCATGGCCGATCCATCCTTCCAGCCCCAGGTGGAAACTGCCACTGCCCAGACAGCTGCCGCCGTGGTAATCACAGCCTTGCTTTGCCCGCTGCTGGTATCCTGGCTGGCCAAGGTGTCCCGTAAGTGGAATAAGGCCCACGGCATAGTCACAGACATACCCGCCCCTGAGCCGGAGGGCTGCAAAGCCCAGCCCGCGGCAACTGCTGATTTTGACTAAATCGGATAGTGATTAGATATAAGCCTATTAGTTGTACAATGATTAGGCGGACCATTAGATAGGTGATGAAACAGATGATATTGACAGACGGAGGAAACAGACAGACATGAACCGAACCATATTAAATGCAGGAATGATTTTATGCGGGGAACAGCTTACTCCCATGGAGAACGGCTCCCTTATCATTGAGGACGGAATAATCGGGGAAATCCTGCCCCAGGAGGCCAGGGAGGCCTTGTCCATAGAAGATGCAGAAGAAATCAGCCTTCCGCACATGACCCTGATGCCGGGCATGATAGAGTGCCACAACCACCTGTGCATCGATGCCACCCTTCCGAAACACCTGGAACTGCTGGCCTGGAGCAACGAATGCCAGCTGACCCTGCTGGCATTAAAGGGACTTAAGGAAGACCTGATGAGCGGTGTAACCACAGCCCGGTGCATGGGGGATAAGTACTACATAGACGTGACCCTGAAGAAGCTGATTGAGGACGGAAAGGTTGATGGTCCCCGTCTCCTGGCAGCGGGCATCGGCATGAAGGGAAGCCACGGAGCGGGCCACATCGGAATGCCCCACTGCGGAGCCGAGGAAATCCGGCATACCTGCCGCGAGAACCTGAAAAAAGGCGCAGACCTGCTGAAGCTTTTCATAACCCCCGGTGTTCCGGATCCCTTCAGCACCTTTGTGCCGAGCTTTCTCAGCCTGGAGGAAATCTCCGTTGCAGTCAGCGAAGGCGCACGCCTGGGCATCCCCACTGCCGCCCACTGTATCGGCGGCCAGGGCCTGAAAGACTGCATTGACGGAGGGGTGGATGTGATTGAGCACATGTATATGGCTACGGAACAGGACGTGGAGCGGCTGGCTGCATCCCGCTGTGTGGTGGACCTGACCTCCGGTATTTTCTTAGACCCCAGCCGGGAGGAATTCCTCTCACCCGCCAATGCCCTGAAGGTAAGGCAGAACCGCAGCCGGGTCCGCGAAAATGTGACCCGCATCATCAAGGCCCGTCTCCCCTTTGTCCTGGGAACAGACGCTTATCACGGCCTTCTGTACCGGGAGGTAGGATATGCCGTGGAACTTGGAGCCGACCCTGTAACCGCCATCCAGGGCGTCACCTCCCACGCGGCCAAAGTCTGCCGCCTGGAAAACAGAATCGGAAAGCTGGAAAACGGCCTGGAAGCAGATATCATTGCCGTGGAGGGAAACCCCCTGGAGGATGTATCCCGCCTTTCACAGGTAGGACTGGTGATGAAGGGCGGCGTGATTTACAGACAGCCTTAGGGGACACCTGGGTATACAGAAAGTATAGTTTCAGAATGCAGTTTCAGAAGCGCAGTTTCAAGTGACTACTGTCACCGGAACTGCGCCTTCTGTCATAACACATTTCATCATAAGACGGGATGCAAAAGGAACGCTGCCCGGATATACGGCTCAGGCAGTCCCCTTATAGCGCTTCAAATACTCCCCGGCTGTGTCCCGGCTCAAAGAGAACATCCGCACCAGTTTATCCAATATCTGTCCTTCTGTTTTCCCTTCCTCCAGATTATCCAAGACGAAGGCCCTTATACCTTCCTCAAGTCCGGCCTCCCTTCCTTCTTCCCTTCCTTCTTCCCTTCCCTCCGCCTTAGCATCCTGAAGCTGATACATCCGTTCTTCCCATTCCTGCATATATCTCACTCCAATCTCTTCACTGACTTTGACCTGGCTGACCCGCCTGTGCAGTTCCTTAATCCGCGGACTGCTGCTTTTGGCCGCCTCTGTTTCAGAGGTGCGCTCTATGTAATGAAGCAGCTCTATCAGCTCTCCGCTTATTCCCTCCGGCACAGTTCCATGGGTATTGAGAAATATCCTGACCGCCCCGTCTTCCAGAAAAAGGCCGTTTTCCTCCTGACACTCCATCCGGATGGAACGCAGCCAGGGCACTGTCCGCATTTCCCTCTCTGCCTGGGGATGCTCCGCCAGATTAATCTCCTCACCAAGTATGATGGAAAGGACCAGTTCCATGGTCCCGCGATCCTCCATGACACATGCAAATAAAAAACGGTCCAGCAGGGTAAGCTCTGCCAGAGGTTTCATGACAGGCCTGCCAGGGTCATTCATTTTCTTCATCCTATTCTCCTTTTATTATACAAAAGCTTTACTTCCGTTGCAAGACACGAATCACATATCCTGAATCACATATCCATAGAACCACCGCCTGACATTTTAAAAACATTCAACCATATAACACAGGGATACAGGGGAGAAACTCCCTTAAGATTATCTCGGACAGAACGTCCTTAAGATTTATATATGTAAAATAGCACTTACCGCCGGTCAAGTCAATAGCATGGACATAAATAACATTGGCGTAATAAAAAACGCTGTCTGAAATGAATCCATATGATAATGAATCCATCTCAGGCAGCAGCCTTATGCCACACCTGCTTCAGCCTATTTACGCCCCAGGCTCATTCCGGCCTTCAGCATCCTGAATGTACGGTCAGCGGCACTGATATACAGCTCTTCGGCCCGCTCCAGAGCCTCCTCGATATCCATGGCGCCATTTATCGTGGTCATAATACTGTCAATGCCGTAATCAAAAATCGTCTCAGCCTTGTCACCCATGCCTCCCACGATGGCTGCCACCGGGATGCCTCTCTCCCTGCAGCGCTTTCCGATTCCGCTTGGCACTTTTCCAAAGGCAGACTGCCAGTCCATTCTGCCCTCTCCGGTAATCACCAGGTCCACACCCTCTAAGAGGCTGTCAAAATGAACCAAATCCAGTACCGTGTCAATACCGGACTTAAGATTGGCCTTCAGGAACACGCAGAATGCCGCCCCTAATCCACCGGCAGCGCCTGCTCCGGGAATCTTATCCACATCCACGCCCAGCTTTTCCTTCAGCAGGGCCGCATACCGCACCATTCCGCCCTCCAACACATCCAGGATTTCCGGTGTACCGCCCTTTTGCTTTCCAAATGTATAGGTGGCTCCGTCCGGTCCCGTAAGGGGATTGGTCACATCGCACATTACAGTGAACCTGGCCTGGGCCACAGCCGGGTGAATCCGGCTCACGTCAATATCAGCCACTCTGGTCAAATCCCGGCCTCTGCCCTCCAGCTCATTTCCCTGGTCATCCAGGAATCTTACACCCAGAGCACGCATGGCCCCCATACCGCCGTCATTGGTAGCGCTGCCGCCAATAGCTATGGAAATCTTCCGGTACCCCCGGTCCAGGGCATCCTTAATCAATTCACCGGTGCCATAGGTGGTGGTGTTCAGGGGATTGCGCTTGTCCGCAGGCACCAAAGGAAGCCCGGAAGCAGCTGCCATCTCTATGATGGCGGAGTCCCCTTCAAATTCCCCGTAAAAGGACTGCTGGTCCTCCATCAGAGGGCCATGGACCGTCAGCCTGCGGCATGTACCGTTTAGCGCTGAAATCACGGCGTCAATGGTTCCCTCACCGCCGTCAGCCACAGGCACGCCAGCTGTCTCACAGCCCGGAAATGTACGCCCTGCCGCCTCCTCCAGAAGCTGTGTAATGCGCTCTGACGACAAGGTCCCCTTAAATGAATCTGATGCAAATAAAAACTTCATGGTTCCGCCTCCCAATTGTGATTGAATTTCTTAAATCTATTGTACTGTTTCCAGGCTGCCGCGTCAATGTTCCAGAAAACACATATTCGGCACATTAATTATTCCTCAGCACAACAAATCTTCCGGCCATCCCCCATTCTGTTTCCCGTTCCGCCGCCTAATCCTGCATCATTTCCTTCACATCCCTGAAAAACACCATCGCCATGTAAAACACCGCCGACTGGCTCAGTACACGCACATCATATCCTGTCAATTCCTCCAGCTTCCTGAGCTTATAGGTCAATGTATTCTTATGGATGTGCATGGCATCCGAAGCAGCCTTTAAGGAACCCTCGGCTCCGAAATACGCCTCGAGAAGCCCCATCCACTGACACAGCTCCTCATAACCGCAGTTCTTAAATACCTTGCGCAGGTACTCTGCCTTCACGCTTTCAGCCACATCCTCCGTAAACAGCTCCAGGGTAACGCTGTCATACGTCATGACGTCCCGTTTGGACATACCGGCTGAGCGCCATGCCTTGTTGGCCTGGCCATATGCCACATGGATGTCCCTGGCCCTGCCGTCGATTCCCATAACCAGCCCTATGCCGAGTTTCTTCTGCACACAGGAGCGTATGCGCCCGGCCAGCTGTTCCATATGACGGTCGGAAGCACCCTGAACCAGGAAAATCTGCCGGCCGGCATTGCGGAACACCAGACATCCCGCCCCTGCCAGGGAAACAGCTTCCGCCTCTGCCTGCTCCAGCAGCTTCTGGCCCGACGCGGTGGATGCGTATTCCTGGAAGTTTCTGACGCCTGCCACCATGACCCTTCTGGGAACAGAAATGTCGATTCCCAGCGCAAAGCCTCTCTCCTCCAGTACCCTGGGCTGAAGGAGTCCGCTTCCAAGGACCCAGTCCTCCAGAAAACGGTTCAGCACCCGCTGCCCCATACGGCGTTCATCCTGCCAAACATTTTCCCGAATCAGGATTTCCACCATCTTTTTCACAATCCGGCCATAGCCGGCCACTTCCTCATACCGGCCCGTGATGCCGATGACGCCGGCAATGCTTCCGGCCTGATATACTGGCAGGTTCAGCCCCGGACGGGAGGTGAACGTAGCCTCCTCGTCCCTCACATACAGCTCATCCAGATGCTCCCTGATGATTTTCCTGGCACCCTCATGCAGTGTGCCGATTCGTTCCGGGTCCGTACTGGCTATGACACAGCCTTCCGGATCCATCATATTAATATGCTGGCCCACAATGGCCCCCACTTCCTCCACAATGGCCTGGGCTCCCTGCTGTGAAAGCCTCAGCGCCTGACCTGTCTGTTCCATCCATTCCACCTGCCTTAACCATCCTGCCTGCTTTGCAGCCGCCTATATGCCAAAAGGGGGCTGCGGCGCCGGGGACACCCCCAGCGCCGCAGCTCCCCATATTCATTCCTGTTCCCTCATGTTTCTGTTTATCACATTTCCCCGGATCTACTGATAAATGGGGTATTTGTCACAGAGCTTTGTCACTTCGCCCCTGATATAATCCGCTTTATTCTCAAAATCCGTGGCAGCCAGCCAAATGCACTCGGCAATCTTCGGCATGTCCTCTTCCTTAAGGCCCCTGGTGGTAATGGCCGGTGTCCCGATGCGCACGCCTGAAGTGACAAAGGGGCTTCTGGGGTCGTTGGGAACCGTATTCTTGTTCAGGGTGATATACACCTCATCGCAGCGGTTCTGAAGTTCCTTGCCCGACACCTCCATGCCGCGCAGGTCAACCAGCATCAGATGGTTGTCCGTGCCGTCCGTAAGGAGCTTGAATCCCTGTTTTTTAAGAGCCCCGGCAAGAGCCTTTGCATTGGCTGTCACCTGGCGCTGGTATGACTTGAATTCAGGCTTTAATGCCTCTCCAAAGCACACTGCCTTTCCCGCAATCACATGCTCCAGCGGACCTCCCTGGGTTCCCGGGAAAATGGCCTTGTTGAAATTAAATTTCTCAGCCGCCTCCTTGTTTGCCAGAATCATGCCGCCCCTTGGACCCCTCAATGTCTTGTGGGTGGTGGTGGTCACCACGTTTGCATAAGGAATGGGGCTGGGATGTTCGCCCGCAGCCACCAGGCCGGCGATATGGGCCATATCAACCATGAGATAAGCGCCAACTTCGTCAGCGATTTCACGAAACCGCCTGAAATCAATGGTCCGGGCATAGGCGCTGGCGCCTGCTATGATAAGCTTTGGCCTGGCTTCCTTTGCAATCCGCTCCAGCTCATCGTAGTCGATGAAACCCTGGTCATTGACTCCATAAGGTACGATATTAAAGTAAAGGCCGGAAAAATTCACAGGACTTCCGTGGGTGAGATGGCCGCCGTGGTCCAGGTTCATGCCCATGACCGTGTCCCCCGCTTTCAGCATGGCAATGAACACCGCCATATTGGCCTGAGCGCCTGAATGAGGCTGTACGTTGGCGTAATCACAGCCGAACAGCTTCTTAGCCCGCTCAATGGCAAGGGTTTCCACCACGTCCACGCACTGGCATCCGCCGTAATAACGTTTTCCCGAATATCCTTCCGCGTACTTATTGGTGAGAACCGTCCCCATAGCCATCATGACAGGCTCTGACACGATATTCTCTGATGCGATTAGTTCCAGGTTGCGTCTCTGGCGCGCGCATTCAGCCTGAATGGCCTCGCCCACTTCCTTGTCATATCCGGTAATAAAATCCATTACTTCATTAACCATTATCTTACCTCTTCCTTTCGCAATGACAGCCTTTTTCTGCTGATTATAACCTATATGACAGCAAATTGCAAGACATACGACAAAGCCGCTTCCTCTTTGTCTGTTAATTTTTTGCCACCGTTTTTCTTAAGAATTCCATAATAATTGTAGTACTTTCTTTAAACTTTAGTCACAATTCGGTCACAATTATAGGCTATTATCAAACTCGTTCCATAAAAATTCATTTAGAAAGTCTCACCGGGAGGCTTTCAGAGGAGGATACTATTATGAAGAAGACAATCGCAAAATCCATGACCGCTATTATGGCAGCAGCTATGATCGCAGGAAGCCTGACCGCTTGTGGCGGCAGCGACAACAAGGCTGAGACCACTACTGCTGTAGAGACCACAGCAGAGGCTACTGTGGCTGTTGAGAAGACCACTGCTGAGGCTGCTGACACTAAGGAGTCTGCCGAGGCTGATGACGCTGAGGAGTCCACTGAGGCTGCTGATGCTGAGGAGTCTACCGAGGCTGCTGACGCAGAAGAGTCCAGCGAGGCTGATGAGACTGAGGCTTCCAAGGAAGAGGCTGCCAGCGAGGCTAATGCTGAGGTTGCAGAGGAAACAACTGAGGCTGCTCAGAACTAATCTTCTTTCGCGTAAAAAAGGGTGCTGTCCGCTGCGGCAGCACCCCTTTTTTATTCCTGATGAATGAAACTTCCTAAAAACTTTCTAATGGAACTTCCAATTCTTCACCACAATCTGCAGATTCCTGTTTCCGTTATACTCATTTACTCCCGGATAGTAGATAATATCCATGACACGGCGGTCACCCATTTCCTCCATGAACAAATCTCCCTCCGTAAAAATCACGCCGTCCATGGCTGTTCCCCGCTCATTTACAAGGCTTACCCGCACCACATTCCTGTTACGCCCCATGACCCTGGCACTGCGTATAAACAGTCCCTTCTGGGCAAACTGGGGTTTCTCATTTCCCTGTCCATACGGTTCCAACAGCTCCAATTCCTCTATGAACGGTTCAGTTATGTATTCAAAAGGCATAGCCACATCAATCCACACCTTGGGTATGAAATCCTCTTCCGTCAGCCGCTCCCGCGCGTTTTCGTTGAGACGGCGCCGGAATTCGTCCACATCCTTTTCCTCCAGTGAAAACCCGGCCGCCATGGGATGGCCCCCAAACTTAAACAGCAGGTCCTGTACCTCCACCAGAGACTGGAACATATGATATGCCTCTATGGAACGTCCCGACCCCTTGACGCAGCCCTCAGCCCGCGTAAGCACATAGGAGGGCTTATTGTACCGCTCCCTGAGACGTCCCGCCACAATGCCGGCCAGGGATTCGTGGCAGTCCGGCAGGAATACCACCAGCACCTTATCCTCCCGGTACAGCTCATCCACCATGGCTGCCGCCTGTTCAATCCCCTCCTGGGTCATGTCCTTGCGCTGGTCATTAAGGGCCTTTAATTCCTCTGCCATCCGGTCCGCCGCAGCCTCATCCTCACACAGAAGGAGCCCAAGGGCTATCTTGGCCGTCTGAAGCCGTCCGCTGGCATTCAGGCACGGTCCTATGACAAAGCCAATGTGATAGGCCGTGACGGTCCCTGCCTGGAGATTATTTTTCTCAATCAGTTTCTGAAGTCCCAGATTGGACGTATGTTCCAGCCTGGAGAGCCCCTCCTTTACAATGATGCGGTTCTCTCCCTGAAGCTTCATCACATCCCCCACCGTTGCAATGGCTGCGATTTCCAGCAGACTGAGCCATTCCTCCCTGGGAATTTTATGGACCTCATAAAGCACCTGCACCAGCTTATAGGCCACCATGCCGCCGCATATATCGGGAAACGGATAAAGGCTGTCCCTGCGCTTGGGATTGACCACGGCATCCGCAGGCGGCAGTATCTCCCTGCCCTCCGGCGTCTCCCCTGCCTCAGTCAGTATGTCGTGATGATCCGTCACGATCACGGTCATCCCCAGCTCCTTGGCCCTGGCTATCTGGCTGATGGCGGCAATGCCGTTATCACAGGTAAGGATGGTGTCAATTCCGTCCTCCGCCGCTGCCTCTATAATCAATTCATTGATGCCATATCCGTCCTTAATGCGGTCCGGAATCTCATAATCCACCTCAGCCCCAATCCTCTTTAAGGCGCGGTAGAGAAGGTATGTGGAGCATACACCGTCTATATCGTAGTCTCCCACAATCCGTATACGCCTGCCTTTAGCCGCCTTCTGTCCGAGTATCTCCACTGCCCGGTCCATATCCGGCAGCAGGTGCGGATCGTGAAGCTGCTCCACGGAGCCGTGGAGATACCGTCCTATATCTTCCATATCCTCCAGACCGCGGTTGCGTATGATTCTGGCTGTAACCGGGCTGATATGGTATTTTTCTGCAATTTTATTAAAGTCTGCCTTCTTGGCGTATAACATCCATCTTGCTTCTGTCATTGTCTCATCCTGTCCTTGTCTCATCCTGTCCTTGTCTATTCTTCCTGATCCCCCATGACCGAGGAGTAAATGATACCAGCCGCCATCCCCGCAAATGCCGGCACAATCCACCCCAATCCCGCCCCGTATCCGGGCAGGAACGTAGTTGCCTGAGTGAGGAAGGGAATCACGAATTTGCTCTGTTCCAGGGCATATACCACACTGACCGCGCCTGTAAACAGAATGGCCGCGGGATACATGGCCGGCCACCTTCCTGTAAGCGGCCCTAAAAACGCCAGCACAATCAGCACAATGGCGATTGGGTAAATGGCGTTCAGAACCGGCACTGACACGGCCAGTATCTTATTAAGACCCGCACTGGATATAATCAGGCTAATAAGTGCAAATAAAAACACCCAGACTCTGTAGCCGATTACAGGTATGATAGAATTGAAATACTGGCTGCAGCAGCTGAGAAGCCCCACGCATGTATTAAAACAGGCAATGAGGAAAATAAGCCCCAGTATCATCATGCCGGCATTTCCAAAGAGGTTTCCCGCAACGTAGGTAAGTATCCTTGCCCCATTATCCATGCTGCCGGCCGCAGCTCCCGCTGGCGCACCGATGTGGGCCAGGGCCGCATAAATAAGGGCCAGCAGAGTACCTGCTATGATTCCCGCCTTGATGGTTTCCCTGACAATCGCGCCCTCCTGGTCCACCCCCTTGGCCCTTATATTGATGGCAATGATAATTCCAAAATTCAGGGCCGCAATGGTGTCCATAGTCTGGTATCCTTCCAGGAAACCCGCCACAGCGGGGCCAAACTTATAGACAGCTCCGGGGGCGCCGTAATGCCCCATGGGCCACACCAGGCATCCGATAAAAATAACGCTGATAAGGAGCAGCAATGCGGGACACAGTATCTTCCCCAGCCTGTCCGTCAGCTTATCCGGCCTGAAGGCCACTGCCATGGCAGCCGTAAAGAACACCACGGAATACCCGAACTGCGCCATGGTCCGGACCGTAAAGCCGGTCCCCCTTACCGTGCTGTCCAGGGAAACGCCCAGCTGCTCAAGAACCGGAAACACTGTCATCTCAAAGGAAGTGCTGGAGGTCCTGGGAATAGCCAGGCACGGTCCAATGGAGAGATAAATAAGAAGGGTAAACAGGAATGCAAAGGCAGGGTGCACCCTGCCCGCCAGCTTGTCAATGCCGCCTGAAAGGGCAACCGCAGCCACTCCCAGGACAGGAAGTCCCACCGCGCTGAGAAGAAACCCTGACATGGCCTTCCAGGTCATCACCCCTGCCTGAGCACCAAGAAAAGGCGGGAAAATCAAGTTCCCCGCGCCAAAAAACATGGAAAATAATGTAAATCCTACAAGCAGAAGATTCTGCTTCGATAATTTCTGCTTCATATTTATTTTCTGCCTTTCTGCGAAAGGCACCGATGGGGCTATGAAACCCGTTCTCTGCATTTCGCCTTTTAAATTTATTTTCCTACTGATAAAATACAACGTGGCTAACCACTACCTCTTTATTCCAAACTTTTATCCCCGCTTAATACAAAATAAGAGATAAGAATCAAACTTCCCCCGCTCTTTCTTACCTCTGCCCGTAACATAATACCACAAAATACGACATCTTTCAAGAAGGTTGCATATTTGTGACAGCTATGCGGCCAGCGCTGTGTGGTCAGCCATTCCCATTATTTTAATACCAATAGCCTTCCTCTCCCCTTCCTAAGGACGGAATTTTAAATTATTTTACAAAAAACCATTGACATTTCTATCCAGACAAGCTATAATAGCTCTTGCGCTGTTAGAGATACAAATCAAACAGCAGCATGCGTCAGTAGCTCAGCTGGATAGAGCATACGGCTACGGACCGTAGTGTCGGGAGTTCGAATCTTCTCTGGCGCATGAGGAAAACCTCGCAGGTGCAAGCCTTGCGGGGTTTTTATTTTCAGCGAATACGAAAAAGACAACCATTACTGATTGTCCTCCATCACCTCTCTCACCTTCTCCAGCATCACCGGCGTCAGCTTAAGAATCCGCTGTTTTTTAGACACCTTCCCCACGGCCTCCTCAAAGCTCATACCATTACCAGCCGTCATGGCATCCTTCACCAGAATATAGTAAAGCATAACTGCCTTTTTATCTTCCTTTGGGAGCTTTTCCCTAAGCTTCTGCTCCACAGCCGCCTTCTGGGCTGTGCCTCCCGGAAAAATGCGGTGCAGATATTCCCTCTCCTCCTGCTCCCGCTCCTCCTTGCTCTTAATCTCAAATCCGAATATATTCATATTCCCCTCCTGCACGCTCGCACCAATAACACAATATAGTACAAGTATAAAATCCAGAGGAAAGTACGTCAAGAAGTTTCTCAGTGTTATCCGTCACATATTATCCGCTACTTGTTATCCGCTACTTGTTATCCGCTACTTGTCATCCATCCCTCCCCGCTTCCATATCGTCAAATACGGCCCTATCCACGCCACCGTCCTGGAATGCCACCACAGTGGTACACACTGCATCCCCGGTAATGTTGACAGCCGTCCTGCTCATATCCAATATACGGTCAATTCCCATAATCAGGGCTATGGCCTCCACAGGCAGGCCCACTGAGGCAAATACCATGGAAAGGGTAATTAATCCCACCCCCGGCACGCCGGCCGTTCCCACGGAAGCCAGGGTGGCAGTCAGTATCACGGTCAGATAATCCGCTACGGACAGGTGGATTCCAAAGGCCTGGGACGCGAACACCACAGCCACCCCCTGCATAATGGCTGTGCCATCCATGTTGATCGTGGCCCCCAGGGGTATGGTAAAGGAAGAAATACGCCGCGACACCCCCATCTTCCTGTGCAGGGTATCGATGGACATGGGAATGGTTGCATTGGAGGTTGCGGTGGAAAATGCAAAGCCCATCACAGGCAGGAATTTCTTGAGAAACCTGACAGGACTCAGCCCTGTAAAACCCTTAAGGATTGCCATGTAAACCACCAGCCCCTGTATGGCCAGTGCAATCATGACTCCTGCCATATATTTAAGCAGGGGCAGGAACGCGTCAAAACCAATGCCGGAAAATGTCCTGGCTGTCAGGCAGAACACGCCGTAGGGAGCCAGCTTCATGACCATGACTGTCATCTGCATCATCACATCATTAAACTGGCTGAATAAATTCCCCACTGTCTCAGCAGCTTCCCCCAGGCCGGCCAGAATGGTTCCCACAATCAGCGCAAAGAGGATGATGGACAGCATGTCCCCGTCTGCCAGCGCCCTCACCGGATTGACCGGAATGATAGCCAAAAGCGTGTCCGCCAGCCCCTCCTTCTCACCGATTGCGACCTGGGCTGTTTCCAGGGCAGAAAGGTCCAGCCCGGCTCCCGGGTTAATGATATGGGCAGTCAGTATGGCCGCGGTGATGGCCAGTGCAGTGGTTGCCAGATAAAATCCCAGTGTCTTTACTCCTATTTTTCCCAGCTTCTTCGTATCCCCCATGGACATGCTGCCGCACACCAGGGAGCAGAATACCAATGGCACTACCAGCATCTGCATAAGCCGCAGGAATCCATTTCCTATCAGATAAAACATACCGTCTATGAGCAGTACGTCCCGGACGTTTCCCTCGGGAACGACGTAATGAAGAAGGATGCCCGCAGCTGCCCCCAGCGCAAGCCCAATGAAGATAGCGGTGGTAAGCCCCGGCCTTTTCCTATTTTCCATAGCCGATACCGTCCTTTCCCTCAGCCCGTCTCTGACTCCCGGCCCGCCAGCCCTCCATATACGCTTCCAGCATCTCCTTCCAATGGGGCAGGAGACGCATATCGGATATGCGCAGCATCATATTGTCCAGCACGCTGTAGGAAGGTCTCATGGAGCTTAAGGTATCCTCAGAGGCATTTACAGGTTCCACCGGGACCTGATAGCCAGCCAGCCGGACAGCCTCCTTTGCCAGCTCATACCGGCTGCAGCAGCCCTGGCCTGTCACATGGTACAATCCGTCCTCACCGTACTCCATCAGCTCTATGACCTTGGCAGCCAGTCCGTCAGCCCCTGTGGGAGATGCCATCTGGTCCGAGGCAGCCCTGATGTTCTTACCCTGTCTTGCCATCTCCAGAATACGTCCCAGGTATGGGCTTCCCTCCCCGAATATCCAGGAACTCCGCACAATGATATGGCGGCTGCAGAACTCCCTTACAAAATTTTCCCCTGCCATCTTGGACTTGCCGTACACGGTACGCGGTGAGGCCGGGTCAAATTCCGTATAAGGAACCTGGCTTTCCCCGTCAAACACATCGTCTGTGGACATCTGGACCAGCCTGGACTTACCCTTTCTGGCGGCAACGCTCAGATTCCTGGCCCCCAGGGCATTTACCCGGTATGCCTCCTCCGGACGCGCCTCACAGACAGCCACATCGGTCAGTCCGGCGCAGTTTACGATATAATGGGGCCTGTTGATATGGGCATATTCCATCACAGCCTCTGAATCCGTGATGTCCACCGAATCCACATCCGTCAAAAGCAGCTCCACTGGCCTGGACGCCAGAATATCTGTCATCTTCCTGCCAACCCGTCCCCCAGCCCCGCATATCCATACTTTCAGCATTCCGCTCCATCCTTCCATATATAACTGAATTTCTATATTTTTTCCATATATACATCAGGTAGTATCTGCAATTGCACGTACTTCATACACCCACCGGAACGGAAGCGTCCCCCTCCTGCCTGCTTAACCTCCATCTGACCCTCTCCTCTCATTATGTGTCTCGAATTCCCCTTCAATCTCCTCCAGTATCCTGGCATAGCGGCAGAAATCCTGTTCCAGCCGCTCCCGGTTCCTGGGCTGTTTCTTATAGCATACCCGGTGTTCCATACTGGCCCAGAAATCCATGGCCATGGTCCGAAGCTGCACCTCCACCGGAAAATATTCCATGGTGTCCAGAAAATACACCGGTATTCCCAGCACGATGTGATAGCTCCTGTATCCGTTGGGCTTGGCATTTCGGATATAATCCTTTTCCTTGATTATCACCAGGTCCGACTGTTTTTTCAGCGCCGCCGCCAGATTATAGATGTCCTCCACAAAGTAACAGATAATCCGCAGTCCCGCTATGTCCTGCAGATGGTTCCTGACATTGGTCACTCCCGCCGTAAATCCCAGGCGGGCCAGTTTTGATTCCATGCTCTTCTTTTCTTTTATCCGGCCCTGGATATTATGTATGGGACCGGCGGCAGACCTGTCCCCGTAAAGACTGTGGTTGAGGATTTCCAGCCGGGTACTAAGTACCCGGCTGGCATCCTCGTAGGGCTTTATCAATTCATAATACTGCTCATTTGTCATCACACGGACCCCCGCATTCTATCTCAGGCAGGCTGCCGCAGCGGGCAGCCTCCATTTCTATCCAGCATACAGATAAATTGTGAGTATTCTGTGATGGTTTTCTATAGAAATTATAAACTCCCTGCTTTTCTCTCCATGGCCCTGCCGCACAGGTCAGAGAACAGATGGTTCATGGCAGGGGCTGACTCAAGAAGGCTTTCGGGATGCCACTGTACGCCTACAATCAGACCATCCTGGTCCTCGATGGCCTCAATGACCCCGTCATTTGCATACGCCGAGGCCCTAAGCCCCTTTCCCAGCTCCTTCACCGACTGATGGTGCATGGAATTGGTCATACAGACGCCGCTGCCCAGAAGTCTTGACAGTCTGGTTCCCTCTTCCACCCGTATCTGGTGGGTAAGGTAATCCCGCCTGCCAAGCTGCAGGTGCCTGATGCAGTCAGGCCCCTTAAGGGAGAGGTCCTGATACAGGGAACCTCCCATGAGCACGTTGAGCAGCTGGTTTCCCTTGCAGATACCCAGCATGGGCTTTCCGTGCTCCAGGGCATAACGGCCTGCCCTCATCAGGGCTTCGTCAATATCAGGCTTAAATACCTGGATGGCCGGATGAGGGTCCTCCCCATAGTAGGAAGGCGTCATGTCCTCCCCGCCCGGGAACAGGATTCC
The DNA here is from genome assembly GCF_000424325.1 of [Clostridium] clostridioforme AGR2157. Taxonomy (GTDB): domain Bacteria; phylum Bacillota; class Clostridia; order Lachnospirales; family Lachnospiraceae; genus Enterocloster; species Enterocloster clostridioformis_A. The sequence continues at coordinate 86,844 of NZ_AUJR01000006.1, read as the reverse complement.
GTCACAGATTCCCATGATTTCCTCTGTCTGCTCCATGACGGCAGACGCCGGCAAAATCACAGGGATTCCCCCGTTCTTCATGACCGCATCCACATAGCAGCTGTTCTGATAGGCCCTTTCCATGCTGTCAAACAAGCCTGGCTGGGTCATGTATGTATTTCCCATGATACCGATAATCGGACGCTCCATCTTCTCCGCCTCCCTACAGTATATCCTGGCGCAGGATGTGGCGGATGCGTTCCGCGTCCAGACCCCTGATGACCTGGGCCGCCAGCTCCGTAGCCGCCTCCAGGTCATCCTTTGCGCAGAAATTATAATGGGAATGTACATATCTGGAAGGCACGCCCAGCACAAGGACCGGAACCGCCTTTCCTATGAGGCTGATTCTGCCCGCATTGGTGCTGCCTCCCCGCCTTACGGCCTCCTGGTACCGGATACCGAATTTACCGGCCAGCTCCATGGCGTATTCCATGAACACCGGATTGGATATATAGCTCTTGTCCATACGGCGGATCTGAACGCCGTTTTTCATCCTTCCCTGGGCCTGGGCAGCGGAAAAGAAGAAGTCATCCGACGGGGAACCCTCGAACAGGATGGCCAGGTCCGGCTTCACCACCTGGGTGGTGACGGTGGCGCCCCTCATGCCCACTTCCTCCTGGGCCGCAAACGCACCCACCACATCCACTGCCAGCTCATTCCTGCCGTCATATATCTTATTCATGGTATCCACGATGCAGGCGCAGCCGGCCCTGTTGTCAAATGCCTTGCCGAAGCAGAGCCCGTGTTCCTCGTCATAGGAAAAGGACACCTCCGGGACCATGGGGTCTCCGATGGATACGCCAAAGTCCTCCTCCACTTCCCTGCGGCTGGTGGCGCCGATGTCCACATACAGATTTTCAATACACAGCTCCAGGGAAGCCCTCTCCTTGTCATTCATGAAATGCACCGGCTTTGACATGATGATGCCCCTGATTTTCTTGCCGGCCCTTGTCTTTATGATGACCGTGTGGGCCGGAAGGCTGGTCAGGTGAAAGCCTCCCAGCATGAGGATTCCCAGGCAGCCGTTGTCGTGGATGCACTGCACCATAAAACCGCACTCGTCCAGGTGGGCGTCCAGCTGCACCACCGGCTTGTCCCCGGCGCTGCCCGGCATGCGCACATACAGGTTGTTCATGGCGTCATTTTCCACCTGGTACTTGCCGCAGTAACCAGCCACGGTGCGCACCACCTCCTCTTCAAACCCGCTGGGGCCAAATGCATCCGATATCTTTCCAAACATCTCTATATCCATTGCTGTTATCTCCTTATTCAAACGCGCTCTAATACACCACAAAACAATGGGCCGTCACCACATCCATCCATCTGGATGTCTCCAGCCTGTTGGTGAATGTGTCCACTGCCCTCATTCCCGGATAAAAGGACATCTGGTATGCCTTCTTCCAGTCTTTGTAGGTCACTTCATATGTAAATGTCTCCGGAAGCGCTGCCCTGCACCGGGAAGGATTCCCGGCCAGTGCCTTCTTCACTCCCTGGCGGATGGATTCCTCCACCTGCCCCGGCGCCTTACAGTAAGTGGATGCCCCCAGACCGGTCTTTGTCACGGCCGTGGTGATGTCCGGCACCATTTCCCTGGCCATGTCACAGATGGTCCTGTCCCCGGACAGGAACAGCACCGGAACCTTGTGGGAAGCAGCCGTGTAGCTGTTCAGCATGAATTCGCTCATGCAGCTGCCGTTTAAACGGATGTACAGGCTATTGCCCGTGGAGGTGTGGCTGATGGCAAAACCCGGATTTCCTGCCGGGGCATGATATCCTATGTACATGACCCCGTCAAAGGAATCGTCCAGGCCGGACATCATGTTATATGGGTGGCCGCTCTTGCCCCGAATCAGGGTCACGTAATCCGGCATGCAAAGAGGATCAATGTTAGTTGCATCCCCGTGGCCGTCCTTTACCACTATCTCGTCAGCTCCCGCTTCATGGGCAGCCTCACACGCAGCCACCACTTCCCTGGTCATCTGCTCCGCAAATTCCCTGTACGCAGCTTCATTCTTATGTGTCTCATATGCCAGGGCCACCCCTGCGCACCCTTCTATATCCGCACTGATAAAGAGTTTCATCCCTTGTTCTCCTTAATTTTGTCATCATAAAGATGGCAGTATACATAATGGTCGTCCGATACCTGGTAGCGCTCCGGCGCCTTTTCCTTACAGATGTCCATACACTTGGGACACCTGGTGTGGAACTTGCAGCCGCTTGGCGGATTTAAGGCCGACGGGATGCTTCCTTCCAGGATGATGCGCTCCTTCTTTGCCGTTGGGTCCGGGACCGGTACGGCTGACAGCAGGGCCTGGGTGTAAGGATGAAGCGGATTGCTGTACAGCTTACGCTTGTCCCCCACCTCCACAAAATTCCCCAGATACATGACGCCCACCCGGTCGCTGATGTGCTCCACCACGCTCAGGTCATGGGCCACGAATATATAAGTCAGGTTAAACTCCTTCTGAAGCTGGTGCAGCAGGTTTAACACCTGAGCCTGGATGGACACGTCCAGGGCCGATACAGGCTCGTCCGCTATGATCAGCTCCGGCTCAACTGCCAGGGCCCTGGCGATTCCGATACGCTGGCGCTGGCCGCCTGAAAATTCATGTGGATACCGGTTGGCGTGGTAGTCATCCAGTCCAACCTTTCTCAGAAGCCCCATTACACGGTCTTCCAGTTCCTTCTTGCTCTTTGTCAGACCGTGTATGATTAACGGCTCCGCGATGATGTCAAATACAGACATCCTGGGATTCAGGGACGCGTACGGGTCCTGGAATACCATCTGGACCTTTTTGCGCACGGAGCGCATCTGCTTTCTGCCATAGGAGGAGATATCCTCCCCGGACAGGACGATTTTCCCTGCCGTGGGGGTCTCCAGCTTGCAGATTCCCCTTCCCAATGTGGATTTGCCGCAGCCCGACTCACCTACGATGCCGAACACCTCGCCCCTTCGCACCTCGAAGGAAACGCCGTCCACCGCCTTGACGAATTCACGCCCGCTGCGAAAATCCCCCTTCACAGGATAATACACTTTCATACCTTCAACATTCAGCAGGATATCTGCCATCACGCGTCACCGCCTTTCTTTTCACAGAGCCAGCAGCGGCTCATATGGCCTCCTCCCACATCGTAGAAGCCGGGTTCTTCCTCCCTGCACTTATCAAAGGCGCAGGAACATCTGGGAGCGAATTTACATCCCTGAGGCATGTATTTTGGATTCGGGACATTGCCCGGTATGGATTCCAGCTCCTCCGCATACTCTCCCAGCTTGGGAATGGATGCCAGAAGGCCCCTGGTATACGGATGGGACGGATTGGCGAAAATGGACCTCACATCCCCCTTCTCCACCACCCGGCCGCTGTACATGACCACCACGTCGTCGCAAACTTCCGCCACCACACCAAGGTCATGGGTGATGAACAGGATGGAGGTTCCTGTTTTCTGCTTCAGGTTCTCCATCAAATCCAGAATCTGGGCCTGGATGGTAACGTCCAGTGCCGTGGTAGGTTCATCCGCTATGAGGATTTTCGGTTTGCACACCAGCGCCATGGCTATCATGACTCTCTGGCGCTGTCCTCCGGAAAGCTGGAAGGGATATTCCTTCATCATGCGCTCCACCCTGGGAACGCCTGTCAGCTTCAGCATCTCCACCGCCTTGTCCCAAGCCTCCTGCTTGCTTATGTTATTGTGCATCAGGATACATTCCGTAATCTGGTCCCCAATCTTCATGACAGGGTTCAGGCTGGTCATAGGTTCCTGGAAAATCATGGAAATCTTTTCCCCGCGCATCTTCCTGCGCTCCTCATCGTCCAGCTTTGTCAAATCGCGGCCCTCAAACAGGATTTCCCCTTCAGCCACCTTTCCCGTGGTTCCCATCAGAAGTCCCATGACGGACAGGGCGGTCACGCTCTTGCCGCTGCCTGACTCTCCCACGATTCCAAGGGTGCTTCCCTCTCTCAGTTCAATATCCACACCATCCACTGATTTAATCACACCGCTGTCCGTGTAGAAGTAGGTGTGCAGATTCTTAATCTCTAAAATATTATTATTCGTATTCTCCATAAGTCCCACTCCTAATCAGTCAGTTTTGGATCCAGCGCGTCTCTCAGGCCGTCGCCCAGCAGGTTAAAGCAGAGCACGGTAAAGAAGATTGCAAGACCCGGAAACAAGGTGATATGCCAGCTTGTCAGCATGTAGTTACGTCCATTGCTCAGGAGCAGTCCCCACTCCGGCGTGGGAGGCTGGGCGCCCATGCCCAGGAAACTGAGGCTGGAAGCAGTGATGATGGAGGTTCCGATGGACATGGTGTACTGTACGATGATATTGGGAATGGCGCTGGGCAGGATATGCTTGAACAGAATGCGCATGTCACCGGCTCCGATGTTGCGGGCGGCCTGGACAAACACGCTGTTCTTTGTCTCCAGTGTATTGCCCCTCACCAGACGGGCAAACTTGGGGATGTTGAACACCGCAACCGCGATTACCACGTTATAAAGTCCGCTTCCCAGGATGGCCACAATAGCAATTGCCAGGATAAGGCCCGGGAAGGCCAGCAGCACGTCACAGATACGCATGATGATGGAATCAATGATGCCGCCGTAATATCCGGCCAGAAGTCCCATAATGGTTCCCGCAATCATTCCCACGGTCACGGCAAACAGACCCACGCTGAGGGATATCCTGGTTCCGCAGATTACCCTGGAAAACAAATCCCTGCCGAATTCATCGGTGCCAAAGAGATGGGCGGCCGTAGGCGGCTGCATGATGGCAGAGTAATCATATTCATTGATTCCATAAGGGGCAATCTTATAGCTGATAAATGCCAGCACCACAAGAAATACCAGGAATACCATGGCAACCATGGCTGTCTTCTGTTTTTTGAACTTTCTTACAAACTCTGAAAACGGGGTATTGATGTCCGTCTTTTCAGTTAACAATTTATTCATAGCCATCTTTTGTCGCCCCCTTTTAGCTCAATTGAATTTCTGGATTCAGCACTGCGTACAGTACATCCACAACCAGGTTAATCAGTACGAAATGCAGGGAAAATATAAGAATCAGCGACTGGATTGCAGGATAATCCCTGTAGTTCACGGATTCAATCAGAAGGGAACCAAGTCCCGGAAACGCGAAAACAGTTTCCGTCACAACGGAACCGCCCAGAAGAAAACCGAACTGAAGTCCCACAACCGTCACCACGGATATCATACAGTTACGGAACACATGCTTCCAGATAACGGTCTTTTCCCGCAGGCCCTTGGCCCTGGCCGTACGCACGTAATCCTCCTTCATTACCTCGATGACGGAGGAGCGGGTAAAGCGGGCAATAATAGCCGCAATGCTGACCCCCAGCGTGATGGACGGCAGAATCAGGTTCTTAAAGGAGCCGGCCCCCGTGGTGGGCAGCAGCCTGTACTTGACCGCAAAGACCATAATAAGCATGAACCCAATCCAGAAGGAGGGCATGGATATACCTGAGACAGCCACGGTCATTCCTGTGTAGTCCTGCCACTTGCTCCTGTTTCTTCCTGACCATACGCCGATAAGGACGCCTGCAATCACGCTCCAGGTCAGGCTTAAAAGGGTAAGCTGCACCGTATTCATGTAGCGCCCCTGGACCTCAGTCAGCACCGGACGCTTGGTTCTCAGTGATGTGCCCAAATCCCCCTTCACAAGTCCTGTCACGTAGCTGACATACTGCTGGGGAAGGGGCTTGTTAAGACCAAGCTGTTCCCTTACCAGTTCCACATCCTCTTTGGTTGCCTGCGGTCCTGCCACCTGTCTGGCCGGATCTCCGGGAATCAGACGCACAAAGAAGAATACAAATGTAACTACGATAATCAGGGTTGGTATAACTCCAACAATTCTTTTACATATGTATCTCAGCATATAAACTCTCACCTTTCATATCATTATTGGGTATACACCCTGTATTTTATTCTTAAAAAGGTCTGGCAGAGAATCCCCCTCCGCCAGACCCTTAAGCCTTTTATTTCGTCATCTTACCATTTCTGATATTAAGGCAGCTATCTGGGAACATCTTTACATTTACCATCTTATTGGAAGTTGCCCAGGAGTTGAAGTCAGTTGCCAGACATACCAGGGGACTCTCCTCCCAAATCAGGTCCTGAGCCTTGGCATATGCTTCCGCTCTCTTATCACGGTCAGCCGTGTTCAGGCCGTCCTTCAGATATCCGTCTAATTCATCGTTCTCAAAATAGCAGATATTGTAGCTCATAGGAGGCTCAGACTCCTTTGCCAGCAGAGGACGGATACCCCAGTCCGCGTCGCCGGTAGAGGATGACCAGCCGATGATATACATATCAACTTCTGCCTCTGCGCCGGGAGCGTCCGTATCCTGGATCTTCTCGTTCACGATTGCGCTCTCCAGGCTGATAAGCTCAACATCGATTCCCACCTCGGCAAGCTGCTGCTTTAAGAACTCGCCCTGCTTCATGTTTGCAGATGTGTTGGCAAACATCAGGGTTGTCTTGAAGCCATCCGGATAGCCTGCCTCTGCAAGCAGTGATTTTGCCTTCTCGATGTCGTATGGATAAGGATCATTTCCCTTGTAGTACTGGAGCTTCGGGGCAATGACAGAGGTTCCGGGCTCGGAGTTGCCATTCTTGACAACTGCCACATAGGCATCCTTATTGATAGCATAGTTGATGGCCTGACGGACTTTCTTGTCATTGAATGGTTTCTTCTGGTTGTTCATCATCAGGTAACGGACTACCAGGCCCTGGTCTTGTCCCACGATTACGTTAGGATCGGATTTAAGTCCTGCCAGGTTTTCATCCGGTACAGGCCAGATAAGCTGGGCATCGCCGGACTGAATCATGGCAACCCTGGTGGCGGACTCAGGTACAGGCTTTAAGGTGATGCTCTTGAAGCCGGCGTCCCTGTCAGCCAAAGGCGTGCCGCCGCAGATGTCCGCGTCATAGCCCCACCAGTCCTTGTTCAGTTCAACCGTAAGGTGGTCGCCCTGAATCCACTCCTTAAATGTATACTGTCCTGTACCGATGGGGGCCTGTGCGCATGCCTGGGAGCCCTGCTCGATAACCTTGGGGCTCATGATGACGCAGGCCGGATGGGCCAGTGTCTCGATGAACGCGCCAAAGGGGGAGGACAGCTTTACTACGATTGTATAATCATCCTGAACCGTAGTGGTGTCCAGTATATTACATAACAATGTGGTTCTCTTAAGTCCCAGGGACTTGTCCGCCCAACGGTCAAAGTTGGCTTTGGCAGCCTCTGCGTTCCATGGGGTTCCGTCAGAGAATGTGATGCCCTCTCTCAGCTTGATGGTGAACTCCGTGGCGCTGTCATTGGCCGTATACTCAGTTGCCAGCATGGGAATGATTTTCATGTCATCGTCAAAACCAAACAGACCGTCCATGATAAGACGCTGAACACCTCCTGAGAGGGTGTCGCTGGTATCCAGCGGGTCCAGCGTGGTAAAGTCCACATTGACCGCTCCTATAATATCCGTATCCTGGGAAACAGACTCTCCCTCCGCAACAGCTGCCGCTGCTGTCGTTTCTTCCGCAGCTGCCGCCCCGCCTGCAGCCGCCGTGGTAGTATCAGTGGTGCCTGATGATGAACCACATGCCGTCAATCCCAGCATGGCTGCAGCCAGTGCCAGGGCACACAGCTTCTTTCCGCTTTTCTTCATAGAATATCCTCCTTTTTGTGATGATACAAAAAAAGCCTGGAAACCTACAGCTCTCACGCTCATTTCGTAAGCATCCTTGCTACAATAATTTTACACGTTTCTGTGCTGCCTTGTCAAATAAATCATTCTTTTTTCCGTAAAGCATTCGTTAAAATTTAAAATTTAAAGTCATTAGGTTGTTATATCCTAATCTTTTTGTTATAATTAACCTAATATTATACAGGAGGACGGACCATGGACAGAAGCCAACCAAAATACCATGTACTCATAGTCAGCATCAATTCCAACATACGCCTTGAATTCCAGAGCTATCTCCACAAGATATTGGGAGCCCACATTGCCTTTGATACAATTGGTCTGGATCAGGTCCAGCGTCCGGAGCAAATCAAGGGATACCAGTGCATCCTTTTTTCCAGCCCCCTGGTCCAGTCTGAATTTCCCATCCCCATCCCAGGGGAGGTCATGGAGATTATCTGTACCAGGACCTTCAACCACGCCTGTCTGGACCAAATCATCCGCATACCGCCCGGTGAACGTGTCTACATAGTAAACGACACCTATGACTCCATTGTCACCATCATGGACCAGCTAAAGGAGGCGGGGGTGGTGCAGTACCGGTTTGAGCCCTTTTATCCGGGATGCATCCTTGCTGACGAGTCCATCCACTATGCCATCACCGTAGGCGAGCCCCAGCTGGTTCCCAGCCATATCACCAATGTCATTGATATCGGCAACCGCATCATCGACATCTCCACTGTCAATGAGCTGTGCGAGTATTTCCATCTTCCCGCCAGCCTGTCCAACCAGATTACCAAGTCCTATGTGAACAGCATCATGCAGATTGCCAAGCTGACCAGCGCCTATTACCAGGATTACATCTATTCCCGGCAGCTTCTCCAGACCGTTATCAGCAATCTTCCCATCGGCCTGTGCCTTCTGTCGGTCCGCGGGGAAATCAACATGGTAAACCGCAGATTCTCCATGGACCTGGAGCTGCCGGAGACAGGCATCACGGGCCGGAATCTGTCCCGGTTCCTGCCACATCCCTGTAAGGGCATGGATTTCTGTCACAGCGCGGATTACAAGGTGATGAACCGCAGCGGAAAGCCTCTCCTGCTCAGCTCCCTTGAACTGCTGCTGCCCAACCACGAGCCCCTGTACCTGCTCAACAGCACGCCGTGTCCTGTGCTGGCTGACGGGACCGCGTATTACCCTCCGCTTCCGGACCCTGTATTCTCCGACTCCAGATATGCGGACAGCATGTTCACCAGCTTTACCACTGCCTCGGAGCCCATGAAGAACATCCTGGAATATGCCCGCAGGCTCTCCCTCTATGACTTCCCTGTGCTGATTCAGGGCGAGAGCGGAACCCAGAAAAAGCTCCTGGCCAGGGCCATACACAGGACCTCCTCCAGGAGGCAGCATCCCTTTGTCTGTCTGAATATGCCCATGGGGCTTAATGTGGCCGCAAGGATAAACGGGACTTCCGGACCAGGCTGGGTTTCCGGCCCAAATGGAGTTTCCGGCCCAAACAGCGCTCCCGGCCCGGGCGTTTTATCAGACCCGGACGGAACCTCCGGCCTGTCAGGAGCAGCCCTGATTGTCTCTGATCCGCTCTCCCAGATGCTGGAACTGTTCAAAGAGGCCAACCACGGAACCCTGCTCATTGACAGCGCCGAATACCTGTCTCCCGAGATTCAGGGGCTCCTGATTCACATTCTTCAGGACAACCGAACCGGAAATGTCTTCGGAACCCACTTCTCCCCCTTTGATGTGCGCATCATCGCCACGGCGGGGCAGGACCTGTACGAGATGGTACAGCAGGGCACCTTCCGGGAAGAGCTGTTCTTCCTGCTGAATGCGGCTTCCATCGACACCCTGCCCCTCAGGAAACGCAGGGAGGACATCCCTCTGCTCATGGACCAGTTCTTCCGCGAGCTGTTCCACAACAAGAGCCTTATGGCCAAGGACATCCTGTCCTCCAGTCTCTTTGACTTCCTGCTGGGCTACGATTACCCCGGCAATGTCCAGGAGCTTTATAACCTGACCCGTTATTTTTTCTCCCACTATGCTGCCCATCCCCTGATACTGGCACAGCTTCCCTCCTATATCAGGAACCAGATGCGAAAATCCGACCGGGACCACAGCCCGGTCCGCCTCAGGGTGCTGGCTGCCATAGCCGCCTCCCCCCGCATCGGCCGGGGAGCCATAAAAAATACCCTGGCAGAGGCCGGAGTGGAATTAAGCGACGGCCGCCTGCGAGGGCTGCTGAAAGAATTATCTGAAGAAGGACTTATCCGCATCAACCGCACCAGGGGAGGCTGCGAGATAACAGAGCAGGGACTTATGTCCCTTCGTCATTAATTTTTAAGAATCTGCGGAAGGAACTCCGACAGGCTGTAATACACCTCCCCTGCCAGTCCCTCGGCACGTCCGGCTGCTGTCATGGAATTCAGGATGGCTTCATTAACAGCTTCCGCCGCTGCCTTGAAGGCCACGTTAATCAGATCCTCCCTGATGCAGGTGCTTGTCATGATTTCCGGACCATCCTTTCCCTGAAGACGGCCTGCGGTGGTGAACCCAATCATCACCTCGCCGCTGCCGTGACCGGTGTAGGCGCCTGTCCTTGCGATGCCCACACCTGCCCTGCGGATAATGCGCTTAAGCTGACGGTCACTGACAGGCAGGTCCGTGGCGATGACGGTCATAATGGAGCCCTGGTCCTGTTCTGCGGTGGCCATCTTCCTGCGCCTTTCCTTTTCCACCAGAATCCGTTCACCGGCCCGGATGCCGTCTATTACCAAGTCTTCTGTTGCCCCGAAATTGGACTGCACCAGAACCCCCAGCGTGTAATTTTTTCCGCCGATTCTCATGATTCTGGAGGCGGAACCGATTCCTCCCTTCAGGCCATAGCACACGGTTCCCGTGCCTGCGCCCACATCACCCTCCTCAAAATCCTCACCTGCCCGGGAAAATGCTTCCATCACATCTTCCATGGACACAGCCCTGTGCTGAATGCGGTTAATCCTGCAGTCATTGCACTCACCCACCACCGGGCTTACGGACGTGACCTCCACCTGGTCCTTTGCGCACTGCCTGATGGTATACTCCACCAGGGCGTCGGCTGCCAGACCCACGTTCAGGGTATTGGTCAGGGCAATGGGAGTCTCCAGGGTTCCCAGCTCCTCCACCTGTACCAGGCCGCAGGTCTTGCCGAATCCATTGTGCACGTATCCCGCAGCTATAAACTTGCGGTCAAATACATTTCCAGGTCCCGGTACAATAACCGTGACGCCGGTCCTGTTGTCCCCATTTCTCACTGTCTTATGGCCTACCAGCACGCCCGGCACGTCTGTAATCTTATTTTTAGGCCCGGTTTTCATGACGCCCGGCACAATGCCAAAATCCCTGATTCTCTTTCTCTCCATCTTCTTTCCTCCTCCCACATCCTCTGGCCTTATGTGGATTATATTATCATGCGCAGTACATTATTATAGAAGAAAAGCCCGCAGAAACGCCTTCAAACTGGCGTCCCTGCGGACTTTCCCCATCGTACTGGGCCGGCGGGATTCGAACCCTCGAGTGCAGGAGTCAAAGTCCTGTGCCTTACCGCTTGGCGACGGCCCAACAAGCCATATAGTAATCCGGCATGCCAAATTATAATACCATAGAATTTATCGGTTTGCAAGTTTTTGAAACCCACTTTTGCAGAATTCCTGATTTGATTCCTGATTTGATTCCTGATTTGTATCCACGCCAGCAATGCCGCCATTGCCATCTTTCATTCCATCTGCTCTGCATCTGCCTCTATTGCCAGCCGTTCCTCATTTTTCCCCGCCACACAGGTCACCAGTGTGACCCTGGCGTCTCTACCCTTTTCATCCTCTTTATCCTGCACCCCGGAAAAAAAATCGGTCTGCGCAGGGATCGTGCGGCGGCCCGTAATATGGCACAGGAAAATATCCCCCTCTGCCGTGTACAGGTAAAAGGAGGAGTGCTCCCTATAATATTCATTGTCCCAGTAACGCTTCAGGGAACCGAACATGGAGCCGTTTTTCATATTATGCCCATAGAGAACCGTGTTCCCGCCCTCTGAGGGCAGACTGCTTCTGTAATCCATGAAAATGCATCCGGCTCCGTTATATGCCTTGGAAAATGTCCTTGTAAGGTAATAGGAATTGTCCTCCCCCTGGGTCACAGGGTAGCTTACCGGTGTCCCCGGAATATGGATCCACGCAACGATATGGGGATTAAGCTTTTTAAGGGTCTCAAAATCAATGGCCAGCATGGGTTCCCGCTCCCCGGTAGACAGGCTGCCCGGAGACTGGGGATCTGTTTCCGGATCAGAGGCATTGGCTGCATACTGCCGGAGTTCCCCGTACTCCTTCTCCCCTTTCCTGTATTCATACAGGGAGCGGCACAGCAGGCCGGCGGACACCAGGAAGATTCCCAGGATTGCCAGGAAGGACAGGGGCAGGACAACGGGCCTCATCCCCTGCTTTTTATCCTTCACGCTTTATCCTCTTTTCTGCGCGTCCTGATCCATAAGATTCCCAGTGCGGAAAGCAGGAGGAAACTGACTGCGGTCATGGCTCCCAGCATAAACAGCGGGGTGGTGTCCCCTGTTTTTGGAAGTGCGGCCAACGGTATCTCCGGATCAGGGATCATGACAGCCTGTGGAACCTCTGCATCGTCAATGGTGGTTACGCTTCTTCGGCCTCCGCCTCCGCCTCTGCCGCCGCCACCTCCGCCGCCCCCTCCACCGCCATTTTCCGAGAATGTCTGGAGCATGAATTCCCAGTCGATCTTGGCAAGCTGATCGGCATAGATACACGCTCCCGTTACCGGGTCGCAGGTAATGGAGGGATCCAGCTGCAGCTCCACCTGGATCTCCTCAGATGTCCCGCTTTTCAGATAACACAGGGGAATCAGCTCCTGAAGGTTTTCACCTTCCCCGTATCTGGCGCCGGTCACCTTTCCATCATAGAGGACACTGCCCTGGAATGTGACCTTCATGGTGATCTTTTCCAGGAGCTCGTCTTTTATCTTCTCCTGCTCTCTTGGAGCGATCCGCATATAGACCCTGGCAGTCTGGTTGGATGTGGTGTTCTCCACCTTCAGGCGGTCTTTGTAGATACCTCCCGGGACCATGTCTGTAAAACTCATGAACCAGTTTCCTTCCTCCTCCCCGGTTCCGGAGCGGTAGGGTACGTACTCAAGTCTCTGGCTTCCCCAGTTGTAGACCAGGGTCAGCTTCTTTTCCAGGCCGGAGGCGTCATAGACGCCGGGATCCGCCACCTGATCGGCCAGGTAGCGGATCACTTCCTGATTAAATCCGCCGGTAAACGTATGCTCCACCGCTGCCTTGGTGGCCTGCACCGTGGTGGCCTTTATATCCATGGTGTACCTGCTGCTGTCATACCCGTACTTGGCGCTGGTATGGGTCACGGTAATCTGCTTGTAACCATCCTCTGTCTTCTCATAACAGGTGTCTTTTCCCGTTATGGTGTTCTCCAGAAGGGGGTTCATGGTCACGCTTTCCAGAAACACCGGCGAGTCTTCCCCCGGCTGTATCACCCCTATGTAATACAACACGTAATTCCCCGTCTCCGACGGATCCTCATCCACCAGGAGCCATCTTCCCCTGGCATCCTCCACCTTGTCTGCATAGGGCAGATTCAGGCGTATGCCGGCATCCTGCGCCATTCCGGACCGGAGCACCATAACGGATCCTTTATTAAAAGCAGGGACCGCCGCGTACTGGCGCTCTCCCTGGTCTGTCACAAAGTCAGGGGGCAGCGCCTCCCCCTCAAGTGGAGGGACCGCTGTCTCATTGCCATCCTTATCCAGGACGTAAACATTTTCCCGCCGTATCCAGCTCTGGTGGATCTCCGCCCTGGCAATGGCAGGCACACCGCTCTCCAGGCTGCCGTCCTCTGCTTTCAGGTTGTTGGATACCCATACCTGCTTTTGTGTGGTTATACCTGGCTGCCAGTCATCCGGCTGGCGGAAATGCTCCTCAAGGCTGGTTTTGTACCTGGGAACCCTGTATTCATTGCCGGTCCGTATTACCTGGGACCACGCCGCCCAGGTAGTTCCCACCGATGCAGCCGCCAGAACTGCCAGGCCCAATAACATGATCTTGCCTTTTTTCATAACATCAATCTCCTGTCCAAACGGATTACAGCTATACTGCCAACAGGCGTTTATGCCTTTTCCTCCCGCTTCTTTCCCGGGCAGATAAAATCAAGTAATATCCCGATCACCAGGATTCCTCCCATGCCCCCAATTGCCTGAGGTGTTCTGCCATAGGTGACAAAATATCCGGCATAAGGAATCCTCACATCAGCCGCCCTGCCTGCCACGCGGTCATATGAAACCGGGTTTGGGTCCGCAGTCTCATTGGCATCGCCCCTGGTGATAAAATCACGGCTCAGCTCCTGCTTTTCCACTACCCTGTGGGTGACCAGCGAGCCATCCTCACCCGCATGGAAGGTGATGGGGTCTCCCTCCTGAATCTGCTCAAAGGAAGCCGCTTTATAGTAAATCACGCTTCCAACAGGAAAGGCGGGCTCCATACTTCCGCTGAGCACCACCACCGGCCGGTAACCGGCCAGCATGGGAGCTGCAATCAGAAGGTATCCGGCAATACACAGATACACGGGCCATGAAAGGATATTAAACAATTGTTTCAGAACGTTCATTCATCGGCCTCTGTATTATGGTGTAACAGTTTTATTCTCAAGATTTACGCCGTCCTCTGCATTAACCTGTACATTGGTCAGCTGATCCAGATTGAATCCTGCCCAGGAATCGGTCACTGCATCCTTTGTGGCCTGGACAAACTCAGAGGTAACGGTCAGTGTGTAGTTGGAGTCTCCGTAGCCCTTCTTATCGCTGTCTAAATTGGATTCGGATTTGCGGAACAGACTCTCTCCCTCAGGGATAGTTGTAACAGCTGCCAAGTCGCGTATATCTTTAAGGCCGTCATTGTTCTCATCATCAACCTGGGTCCAGTCAATCAATGTCCAGGCATTGGTATTATCCAGATCCGGTTGTGTTGCTGCAATGGCATAGTACTCTTTTGTCTCATAGTAGCCAAGGTCAATATCCGTGGCCATGGTCAGCCCTTCCAACAGGTGGGTGGTGCTGGACTTGGCGGACCCTTTTTTCTCCAGAACGCCGTTCCAGTACCAGTATCCGTCCCCTCCATCGATCCAGCCGGCATCAGTCAGAATGTTCTTATGTACCACGGTGCCGTCCTCTGCCGGTGTCAGGCCATCGGTATCATTAACCTGGGCTGCGTCAAAGATTCCGCCGGCATAGGTTCCGTTGTCAAACAGGTCTGAATCGCTCAATATGGTTTTGTAGGGGTCCGCCGCTCCCTTGTAGGACCAGTTTTCTTTCATGCTTACCCTGACAAGGACGGGATAATCTCCGGTATTCTCCGCACCTACATTCTTATCCCACTTAGCGCCCGGCTTTAAATCTTCCGTTGGCGGTGTGTAATCCTCCACCAGCTGGGTGGTATATTTGCCTGTGCTCAGCGGGTTATCCAGGGACGCTGTCTGTGAATAGTATGCAAATGTTCCTCCCACCAGGGCTAATGCTCCAAGCCCGATTCCTGCCGCTGCTTTCTTATTTAACTTCTTCATGTCTTTTCCTCCTGCTTTTTCATATTATAATGCTTCCATTTTGTTATATTGGTCCGTCCATCTAAAAAACATAGGCGGTAATAACCTGTTTAATCATTCTCTTTTGGACAACTGAACTTACTTCTGGATCTCTGACTCGCTGATCAGCTTCCAATCGCATCCAAGCTGCTTAAAATCAAAGACACCGCCATTTCCAAATACTGTGTTAACGGCCTGGTCCGTTGCCTGTACGGTCTGGGCTGCCACCACCAGTGTATAATCAGCGCCACTGTACCCTGCCAGCTTGGCATCCCTGAGATCAGTGACTGATTTCATAAAGGTTATCTGGCTTCCATCCGCCTTCAGGCGCTCATTCATTTCCCTGGTGGAAATGTAATCATATCCAAGAGGGCTGGATGCATTGCTGGCCGTGGCGAATTCCACCCAGTCGCCGCTTTCATTCTCCGGCCTTTGACCCGTGGTGGCATAATACCGGGTCTCCTTGTATGAACCCATATCCACATTTTCCGCCAGGGTCACGCCATCGAGGAGCTTGGTTGTCTCCGCAATGTCCTGGCTGCCATCCTCCTTCTCTACTGCCCCGGGAAGGACATACATATAGTAATAATATCCGTCCGCCGGATTATAAACCCAGCCGCCATCCGGCGCCATGCTCTTAAATACCACTGAGTCATCCGCGTCAGGATTGGCAATGCCGTCTTCCGGGTCACCCTGGTAAACGTTCTCAAATGCATTGTTGGCATTGGATGGGCTTCCAATGGCAGCCGGCCGCTCCTTTTCCAGAGAGGTGTCTGTAAAATAGAATTCCTCCTGTCCCCTGACCCACTTTTCCTGGAATTTCACCCGCACCACCACGGGAAGGGTGCCTGTGTTGCGGACCGTCACATCCTTGTTCACACTGGTTCCAGGCCCCCAGTTCTCGCCCTCCGAAGGCTTAAACTCTTCAACCAGTTCCGTATCATATTTCCCTGTGTCAAATATGTTGGCGGCTGTCAGAGTCTGGTTAAAGTAAGCAAATGTCCCGCCGAGCCCGGCCACTGCCAGCATTGCGGCCGCTGCTATGACTTTTCCGTTTATTCTCATTCTCCTGTCCTCCTGTATCATTCACCGGCCCGGCTGCCCTGACTCCATGTCAGTACACCACTGCTGTCTTCCTGAACCACCATATTCCACTGTGACTGTACCCCCACGGCCGAATCATGTTCCTCAACAGGAACCGCCTCTGCATGGAAGGTCAGTTTATAAATCTTATCGCTGTAATCCACGTCATGCCGGTCATTTGACACTTCATCGCTCAGGCTGATGCTCTCAAGGATACAGTCCGTGGTTTCCCCTGCCGGAAGGATCTGTTTATAATACCGGTAGCTCTTTCCGTTCCTATCCGTGTATGACTTTGACCAGAACTCAGTCTCCATGTTCATATAATCTACATTTCCCTCTGTTTGGCCGGGATCGACCCAGACTCCCGGATTCCAATGTTTGATCACATGATCCGTGTCATAGCCAGCTTCTTTTTCAAGGATAACAGGCGGGCTGCTCCCCTGCCCCTTCCGGTACCAGTTCTCCTGGGGAGGTACTTCGACACGCAGGAACAGGTCCATTTTACCTGTGTTTTGAAACGAAACTTTTTTAATCACTGTCTCCCCGGGCAGGAACGAACTCTCCGGGTCAAAACTTTCCACCATGGCCGCCCCGCTGTGGGAAGTTCCCAGGGGATTGGCCAGGGTCAGGATATCACTGTAATATGCCAATGTGACTGCAAATGACAGGAGCAATATGACCAGTATCAGGAGACAGGCTGTCTTTTTGTTTTTCAGCCATGTATGGATCTCTAATCCTTTCAAAACAACCACCTCCTAATTTTTTCCGGAATCAACATTCCAGTTAATACTGCATCCATATTTATCTCCGTCCCAGTTATCCGGCATCACTGAAATGTCCCTGTCAAAAAGCCGCTGCACTGCCTTCCTGCTGACATTCCAGTCATCGCTGGACTGCACGATCTCCATCGTAAAATGGAATTTATACTCTGCATTTTTATACCGCTGATCCTCTATCCCTGTCAGATCCATAAAATCCACGCCCCGGACCAGCTTTTCCGTACTGCGGTCCTGCATGCCTGATGCGGAACCGGGAAGCACCTTTTTGTAGTAATACCACCCATCCTCCCCGCCTTCCCAATTGCCGTCCAATGAAAGGCTGGGAACAGCCACGGGCAAAGCCTGACCGGATGCATCTACTATATTATTAGGGAGCACTGTACCATCATGTGCAACCCATGACTGTGCAAATGCAACTCTTAAAAATACATCCGCCTCCCCATTATTGGTAAAAGAAACCTCCTTCGCCCCCTGGTCCAGGTTTTCTGTTATCCCTCCCTCTACCACAGGCGTCTTTATGGGATTTTCCAGCTGCATGGAGTGGATAACCGTGGCGCCTGTTACCCCGGCGGCAATGGATACGGATACCAGCACGATCATTGGCAGCAGCCTGGATAAGACCTTTCTTTTATCCATAAAGATCATCTCCTTTCTCCAGCTTTCTCTGGCCGCGCGCTACACCTTTGTCCTCAACAAACGCCATGATGCAGTCCGAGGTAAAGGCCGATGCCATATACTGCGGATTGTCACTTCCATGATATTCTGTAAACGGGTTCTCCGGCCTGAAATCCGATCCCTCCCCATTTGAAAATCCCTTTACATTTGTGACTGATGCGGTGTGATGGAAATAGCTCTCGTGATCAGGGGTGTTTGTAAGGATGACCAGGATATCGTCCCCTGGTTTCACTGTAACTTTATCCCCATTGTCAGTTTCTGAGAGCGCACCTGCCGGCTGGCTTTCCATATGTGTCATGGTGTATTCCATGGGCACTATCTCCGCAATGGAAAAGATCTGGCCTTCCTCCGGCGGAATTACAAGGATTGCCCCGCTTTCCTCTCCATTTCCAAGAGCTGTCTGCGTATAGACAGTTCCTTTACTGTCCAGGACCTGTATCACGAATTTATAGGTGGGATCAATGGGCTCATTTTCAAGTCCGTTCTGTTCCACTGTCTTTTTGATCCTCAGCTTTGCCGCCAAAAGGGTATTGGTTATTCTAAACGGATTGGCGGAAGTACCCGTACCGCTGGAATCATAGGATGCTGTGTAGGAGTATCCGGAGGACAGTACTGCCGTACTGCCATCCTCTATGGGCCGTCCCGTCCGGTCCAGCTCTCTCACCGTGTAAACATATGGCGGGGAGCTTCCATCCGCTTTTACAGGCAGGTTTTTCCAATCTGCTGTCCATTGGTTGGCATCACTGAGTTTTACAGGTCCGCCATAGGCTGCCTCATTCTGATACAGCTGGACCTCCAATATCTCAGGCCGCGTATGGTAGGTATTTTCATAATCCACCCATACTTTTTTCACTGTCAGGTCCTTCTGATTATAAGTATTGGTTATCACAGAGTGATCACTGCTGTAAGTGACAATATATTGTCCCTCCCCAATCTGCACCGTGCTGCCGGCTTCCACCTTGTTACCGGAAGAGTCTACCTCATAGGGAACATAATTGATCTTTGACCCTCCGGAGTCATACCCCGGCAGGTTCTGCCATGCGCCGGACCAGTTGTTGGAGCTGTCCAGTGTGATAATGTCTCCTGTCCTTTTACTTCCGTCCTTAAACAATCCCACCTGAACAGAACCCTCTCCGGCACCTCCAACCCACTGTTTCCTCACATTGATATCCGTGAGCCGGGTATTAGTGATGGTCATCCCATTGACACTTGATGTATAACCAACAATTGTTCCGACTTCCTCTACGGTATAAACATGCTCCTCATCTGAATTCACTTCCTTATATTTGGGCAGGTTATCCCACGTATACTTCCAGCCATTGGAGGCCTCCAGCCTGACCGCACTTCCGTAGGAAGCGCCATTTTGTTTCAGCTGGACATAGATATATTCGGGCCGTTTCTTATCCTCATTGTTTCCATCCAGCCACAGCTTCTGGACCGTACGGGAAACCGTCTCGGATTCCGGGGTTGGAATTGATGTGATGCTTGGAAGTGTGAATTTCATGTAACAGCAGGAACCGGTTCCTCCTCTCTCTATAAAGAAGACCGACATGGTATGCTTCTGGTTTTTATCGCTTAGGAGACCCTTGTTCTGCATCCATGACTTCAGATCCACATAGGAGCCCTCCGCGGAATGGATTCCTCCCAGATCAACGTCACTTACCAGATTGCCGTCCACATACAGCCAGAAATCATCATCTCCCCTGAAATAGTAGTCCATGGGCCCTGTGTAATCTCCCAGGACAAACTCAAAGTCATAGCGCATTCCGAAAAACCAGTTGTGGGTGATCCCCTTGTTGTTCACATCCTCATCATTTTGAGGGAACCCGTAATGGTTATAGCCAAACAGAGGATCCCTGTTTTTTCCGTTAACCGCGTTGTTGTAACTGACACTGTCCAAAGGCCAGAACAGGTTGGAATAAAGTTTCTTGGATCCGTTCCAGCTGTTACATGTATAGACGATCTGATCCAGGTTTTTTGAAAGTGTTTTTCCCGAACTGTCGTATACGGATTTCAGCGTATAGGTATCCCCCTGGCGTTCAAAGCCCAGCTGATAGTTTGGCAGGTATTTCTTGGCATAATAGGTTACCTTCTTGCCGTCCTTATATGTTTCACTGGTGGTAATGTCCCGGGTTGCAAAAAGGCCCGGATCCTGATAATTAAACTTAATCATATTGTCCGCGGCCAGGGTTCCTTGGGGAATCCCTGTCACCACGGAACCTGCCTTGTTTGGTGCGCCTGTATAACCATGGCGTATCTGTGCCTGACCGGTCCCTCCGATCCCCACTCCGATACGGGTGGTACTGCTGCCCAGGGAGGTATTGTTTATTCCCACCTTGCTGGTATTAAGGGTTCCATGGTTCCCATCCGTGGTCTTTCCCTCCACCGTAACATTGTAATCGTGGAAACCCGTATATCCCTTTATGGTGCCTGAAGTAGGCACATAGTTGATTTTTATCTTATTGTTGGTGGCAGCGAGATAGATCTTCTGGTCTGCTGCATTTTCCGTAAAGGTCTGTCCATTGGGGTAGTTTGCATTGGTTATGGTCACACTTTTCACCGTATAATTACCGCCCAAAGCAACCTTACTCCAGTTGGAAACCGCAATTGAATAATCCACCCCTGTGCCTGATCCATTGGGCAGGGTCAGGTTATCATCGCTGTATATCTTTACCTCCTGCTTTGCATACGTGCTTCCGCTCTGGGCTCCCGGATACAGCCTGTTCCCGGAGACGGATTCTTTTATTTTCCCATTACTGTCAAAGGTCATCTGATCCAACTGTGCCCAGTGTTCCACTGTCACAGGCACTTCTTTTACTTCCGGCACATTGACCACAATGTATATGGAAAAGTGGTCTGTCTCCATAACCACTGTTCCGTCAGATGCCACCGTGCTGTTCATCTCATTTGCCACAACCTGCGTTTCATCCAGATGATAGACTTTGATTTCCTCTCCCCCGGATTGGATCCGTTCGCTGGGATCTGCCGTTTCCTCCTGCTGGGACAGCGTCTGGACAGCGGCCGGTGCATCAGGCAGCGCGTCAGACGCAGCCGCAGGATCACGTTTTTCCAGCTCCAGGTTTTTAAAGGCTACATTGATGGGGCCTACCGGTTCAGCCTCGACGCCATCCGCGTAGAGCTTAATATCCAGGGCTTTGTAGGATTGAATGGAGATCCCCTCTTCCTGAGACTTTTTCTCCAGTGCTTCATCCACCTGGGTCATCTGAGCCTGCTCTACTTCGGAGACTCTCACAGCCAGCTGGTCTGCCTCAGGGAAGGAATCCACTGGCCCGCTGACCGTTACAGCAGCATCCCCAATCTGGTCTTCCAGGGAGATCTCCCCATCACCTGTTACGATCAGTGAGAATCCCTGGGTGGATTTACAGGTCTTTCCTTTTACCCTGCTCTCCTGGGTGATCTTGCCAAAGTAGATCCCAGGGTTCACATCCCCGGACACGCGGAAGGAACAGATCAGCATATTCTCCCTTACATCATCCACCAATGCCTTTCTCACCTTAAAGCTATTTAACTTGGCGTTATACATTTCAATCCTGTAATTTACTTTTCCAAGGTCTACCGTATAATCTTCGCTTTCCTCCTCATCTGCATCTTCCTGAGTTTCCCTGGCATCTTCCGCAGCTGTGTCTTTACGTCCTCCTGACGGATCGCTCTCATTTGGGGCGCTCTGGATCGTATTGCTCTCAATCGTGTCACCGCCGGCTGCGCCATCGTCAGCTGCATCATCGCCGGCTGTGTCATCGTCAGTCGCATCATCGCCGGTTGCGTCATTGTCAGTCGCATCATCGCCGGTTGCGTCATTGTCAGTCACCTCGTTTCCGGTCTTATCAGTCTTGTCTTCCGGTTGGGCGCTTGATACCGGTTCTTCCAACTTTGTTTCAATTTTAACTATGGATTCAGACCCCATTTTTTCACGTTGGTCATGCTCTGTCACTCCTGTCTCTGTTGAAACCTCTTGGACGGGTTCTGATGACATGGTGGATGCTGCTTCTGTGGCTGCTGCTTCCGTAGGTGCTGCTTCGGCTGACGCCTGGGCAGTGGTTTTCTCTGGATCTGCTGGCACTGCCTCTGTGGGTGCCTGTTCCTCCGGATCAGCTGGTGACGATTCTGTGGGTACCTGAGTCACGTTTTCCTCTGGTTCTGTTGCAACTGCCTCCGTGGGCGCCTGGGACTCAGCTTCCTGCGGTATGCCCTGATCTACTTCCGGCGTCTCTGGTACCGGCTTTGAAGATATATCCGGCCGGGCCTGCGACGGTGTGGCCGGCAATGCTTCAGATGGCGTAGCCGGTGGAACGATTGGAACAGCCACTGACGGTGTAGCAGGCGCAGCATCTGCCACATCCTTAAAGGAATCCTCCAGAATTGCGTCAAAATCAAACATGGCTGCATGGATTCCCATGGTGACCGTTTCACCTGTTCCTATACGGTTTCCATCATGAAATTCAACCGAATCTATGTTCAGATAATTGACCGTATATAAAAAACTCTCGCGGACACGTATTCTTCTTTCTTCACCTTTTCCGTTAAACTGGAACTTTACCTGCTGGTTCCGTACCCCCTCAATATCTTCATCAATGGCAAATGTAAAACATACTGAATAAATCTGTCCGGGAACCAGTTCGATCCCTTCAATCCGCTCCAGTCCCTCTGTGCTATCCTCCTCTTCCGGAATACCCTGATCCGTTAACGTATCCTCAGGTATGATCTCAACCTGACTTTCCCTGCGCTCCTCACTTTCACCGGAGTCTTCTCCAGCCAGACCTTCATCTTGGTCACGCTCCTGCGGCATACCCGTTTCCGGTGTTTCATTATCCAGCATATCATTTTCCGGTGCTCCATCATCCAAAATACCATTGTCCGGTATGCCGGCATCAAACTCATCCTCTCCTGATTCCTCCAAAAGAAGAAACTCCGCCGAACCCTCCTGAATTCCCTTGGCGCTATATGTCAGGGAGCCATCTGTGATCATGGTTCCCGTCTCATTCTTAAGGTGTACATCCAGGGTAACCAGACCTCCGGAACGATAATCCCCCTCTTCTGAGAATATGCTGATAACAACATCATCCTTTTTTGTATTTCTGAAGCTGGCATTGCTGACCGTGGCCTTGGAAAAATCGCCAAGCTCCGACAGATCCGTCTCCTCCCGGTAAAACCTGTCGTCATATCCTTCGGCAAATGCAATCCCGGAATTGCCCAGTATCAGTATGCTTACAATGGTAAACGCCAAAAAAACAGACGTTATCCTCTTCCAGCCCGCTTTCAATCTCCGATTCATCATTTACCTCCTGTATGTTTTGCAAACTCTTATATTTTCCTTAATATTACCCTTAATGGACAAAGTGATCTTTCCATAATGTTAATTTTATCAAAGGGGGTATCCTGCAACCTGCCACATCTGGTGCATTTTCCCATTTTTCTATATACGGCTCAAAAATATCGCCACATTGCAATGGCGATATAAGTTTTATTCCAGCATGTTCTTTTCCAGTTCCTGGGTCATGTTCACGTGGTACCACAGCTCTCCCCGGCTGCCCGGTACCTTATTGTAGGCGGATTCGATCCGCTGAAATATAATGCTGCAGGATTCCTTGCTGATCCTGGTGAGAAGGAGGATATAGTGGCGGTTTCCGTACCGTGTATACGCATCCCCTTTTCTCAGGGAACTGCCGATCACGTCTTTCAGCAGCTCCATCTGGTATATGCGGTTGTCCTGCCCTCTTCTTTTTTCCTGTTGACCCAGAGTAAGGAACATCAGCACCGGGTTCAGGTCATGTCGCTCCCTGGCCCGAAGCAGCAGGCGGCAGTAGTCAATAAAGCTTGGATAGGTACAGTAATACGCCCCCGTGATGATGCCTTCCTCAAATATGGCCCTGGTGATATCCCCTTCCCTGCCCATAAAATGCCGGTCCGTTGTGTGCCATGCCTGAATGCTTCTTTTGTGCTTCCGTTCAAAAAGTTCCAGGTCTTCAAAACACTTCTGCATCTCCTCCGCCGGAGGATTCCCCATCTCCCTTGCGTAGAGTTCCATGGTCCTGTTATAAATATCGATGGCTTCCTCATACCGGTACATTTCCAGGCAGCACCGTATCTGCTCTGTCTGCCAATTCTCAAAGGGATAGACCGCAGATGCCCTGGTGTAAAGTTTCAGCAGGTTCTGGTAGTCATTATCGGCTTTAAATGCCTGCTCCAACTCCCGGATCGTCTCTTCATAAAGGCGCTTAAAAGACTCACTCTTCTCATAGAACCACATATCGGACTGGTACATGGGAAGCAGCTCTCCGTAATAGCTCTGATTGGCCTGAAGGAACAGCGCGGTCCGTTCCCGGCCCTGGCTCCCCTCTGCCTTATGGACCAGCGTTTCAAAATAGGCTGCATCCAGTTCAACCTTAAAACTGCTCTTCCAACTGCATACCCCATCCTGTATGACCACATATTCCTCCTCCGGAAGGCCGGAAGCCGCCAGCTGTCCTTTGAGCCGGTAGCATAGATTGTTCAAATTTTTATTGCGGTTTCCCGCGTCAGTCACCTCGCTCCACCCATAGAGGAAATCCATGATCTCACTTTTTGCAATGCCCTGCTCACCGGACAGCAGCAGCATCTGAAGAAGACGCACGGATTTTGCATTGCCTGTTTTATGAAACAGTATGCGGTCCTCCCCATAACGCATTGTAAATTTACCCAGCATCTGTACACGCAGAATCTTACCGCCCATACGGTCCGCCTCCTTTATCATCATATGCCGGAGCTTATTGCGCCGGAAGGCTCCGCGCTCCTGGTCTACAGCTGTATCATGCTGATCATGCGCATCAGTTCCAGGGCACTCCTGAAATTTACCACTAGCTTCAACACCATGTCACCCACTCCGCTAAACCATTCACTGCCCATCTCTTCTTCCCCTTCACTTAAAGTACCCTGGCTACCAATTACAACAGAATTCCTCTTTTGTTGTAAAATTCCTTATTGTCACCTTCTCCCATCCTTTCAATCCTCCGGATCATCCGGGAAAAAAATAAAAAAGAGCACAAGAAACAGGCTGGAAAAAATTTGGATTTAACCAGCTTATTTATTGTGCCGATGATTTAAAAAAATATATAAGCCAATCACATTTCTATGGCAAACATAAAAAATATGTAGTATAATAATCGTAAATGCTACCCCTCTGTTTACAACAAAAGAGGAATTCTGTTGTAACGGTCTATGAGCAGGCCCATTCTCTCCAACTGTCTG
This sequence comes from [Clostridium] clostridioforme AGR2157, assembly GCF_000424325.1. Lineage (GTDB taxonomy): Bacteria > Bacillota > Clostridia > Lachnospirales > Lachnospiraceae > Enterocloster > Enterocloster clostridioformis_A. The sequence goes on along the minus strand of NZ_AUJR01000006.1, from coordinate 61,672 downwards.
ACGTGATTTTCCCCGCTTTCCATTGTATAGATCCGCGTCGTGTTGACACTGCTGTGTCCCAGTATGTCCGACAGCCTCAGCAGATCTTTTTCCTGGCTGTAGTACACCCTTGCAAAGAGATGGCGCAGATTATGGGGAAATATCTTTTCCGGATCAACTCCTGCCTTTATTCCGATCTTCTTCATCTCACGCCATATATTGCTGCGATCCAGGGGTTTTCCATTCCGTGTCACAAAGATGGTGCCGGATCGGATCTTTCTTTTCTCTGCATACTCCTTAAGAAGCCTGCACAGCTGCTGCGTGAGAAAGATGGTCCTGACCTTTCCTTTACAGTCCACTTCTGCAATCTGTTTTTCCACTGCCGTAACCGTGATATAGGAAAGCTCCGATATGCGGATACCTGTAGAGCACACGGTCTGAATCAGAAGACACAATCTTTCATTCCCATCTTCCCGGGCAGCTTCCACAAGCCGAAAGTATTCTTCTCTGTTCAGCTCCTTTTGTCTGGAACAGAATACATGGTGCTTTACTTTTATAAACTTGACCAGGCAGTCATTCCATCCCAGGTACCGGAAGAATCCATTGACAGCAGCCAGCGCACCATTGACAGTTACCGGCGACAGATTTCCCTTAAGTTTTTCTTTCCAGATCATAACCCTTTCTTTGGTAACCGCTCCCCCGTCCATAAACAGCTCAAACTGTTTCAGATAATATCTGTATTTATGGATGGTCCCCTGACTCATTTCATTATGCTGCAGCCAGAGACAGTACTCATCGATTTCTCCGCCTGAAATCATTCTCTTCGGCATATCCATTCCTCCTTGATTGTTTATGTTCCTTCCCCTGCCGGGCAAATATAGAAAAGGAAGCCCGTGTAAGGCCTCCTTTTAGCTTGGTTTTTATTTCATAAATCATACCTGCATTTCCGCTTTTTATGTAAAAATAAATTTCATTAAGATGTCAAAAAAATCAAGCAGCGGATTCCCTTTGCAAAGGAAACGCGATCAAAGGAAAATGCCGGACACAGGTCCGGCATATGCTGATTGGTATGATTCCCTATCATGGCGCTTTATTCTTACAGGCTGGTATACCCATAGGAGTTCACCAGGGCTTCCAGCTTCTTCCCCTGTTTGCAGAACGGGCAGTCCCTGTAATCATAGAACGCATAATCCGGAACATCCTTTTTATTAAAAATAGAAGTGATCTTATACCCGTTCATCTCATCCAGAACACTGAATATGGCCGTGATCCCTCTCAGTACACCTCCGTAATAGAGAACAGACTCAATTCTCTTATTCAGGGCAAGCCCGGTCGTGACCGATGCAGTCAGCAGGATCACATTCTTCCCCCGTATCATGGGCAGTATATTTTCCTTGAATATCATCTGGCTGTTGCTGTTGTACTCCGGCGTCACGATGTAGATGGTCTTGTGGGCATTCATGGAAAGAACTCCGGCGCTGGTCAGCTCCTCGGCCAGAAAACTTCCGATCACCTGGGTTCCTTCCAGGCACACAATGGTGTCCACAGCCGTGTCATAGAGAAACATCCCCACCAGGCTTCTGGCAATTTCCTGCGCCTCACTGAGCCTTGTCTTCAGAGTAGTCATATCAATATAATAATTGATATGGGCATGGTTGGTGGCAAAGTGTCCGGGTGTGACCTTAAGCGGTGCCTCACAGCCCGCTGCATGTATCTTCACATACTTGTTATCCATAAAGACGCCCCCCTTTCAGTGGTTCTAAACATCAGTATCTATCTATTATTATACTAGAGAATCACGTCTGATACAAGGGTTGTATGCAGTAAGCAGCTGTCTCCTTCAGGGTAATAAAGGGATGTATCTCCAGCTGGTAAACCGTACGCCAGCATACCGGAATATCAAATAAAAAAATCCCCTCTCCGTACCCGGAAAGGGGAAAAGGGTGAGTAGAGGGATTCGAACCCTCGGCCTCCAGAGCCACAATCTGGCGCGATAACCAACTTCGCCATACCCACCATATTAAGTTATGAAACATCAGAGCTTACGCTCAATGAGCCTGAAGGGATTCGAACCCCCGACCCACGGCTTAGAAGGCCGTTGCTCTATCCAGCTGAGCTACAGACTCACAACTTCTGACAGCATTGATGTGACCCTGCACTTTCATGCCGACTGCTGTCAACGAGCTATAGTTTATCATATGTCTATGGAGATTGCAAGCACTTTTTTTAAATTTTTGTCCTTTTTTGCAGTCATTTTTGCAGCCTTTTCCAAATCCCGGATTCCGGAGCTGAAAAAGGCTGCGCCAAAGCCATATTTTACCGCGAAATCTACCGTGGCTGCCGGTAAAATTGAATCCGTTTATTGTCCCCATCCATGCGGCACATGGTGCCAAAGGGCAGGGTTCCCATGGGCTTGTCGTGGCCTGACCTGATATGATACATCACAGGCAAGTCACAGGTTCCAAAGCGGTCATGAAGGAATTCTTCAATCTGATAGGTGCCGTCATACCGGTCATTGGTACAGTCCGTAAAATCTCCAAGAAGAATTCCCGCCGCGCGTTCAAACATCCCCGCATATTCCATCTGCGTGATATACATGTCAAGGGAAGCGATTCCTTCCTCCACATCCTCCAGAAACAGAATCTTATCCCTGGTGTCCAGCTGATAGAAGGTGCCGCAGGCCCTGGCCAGTACGGATATATTGCCGCCTGCCAGAATGCCATCTGCCATCCCTCCCCGGATGGTCTTAAAGCCTTCCTCCCCGGGCGGATTCCGAAACTCCAGCTTCCCCTCCATATTGAGGGCCGCAAACAGGCTGGACCTGGTGTAGGCGTCAAAGTCCTTCAGCATGTTGGAGCACACCATTGGACCATGGAAGGTAACCAGATTCCCAAACATCTGGAATGCAGAGTGAAGGTTTGTTATGTCGCTGTATCCAACGAAAATCTTGGGATTTCGCTTCACCAGTTCAAAATCCAGGTATTTCATGATTTGAGAACTGCCATAGCCTCCCCGCACGCAGAAAACCGCCTTCACCTGTGAATCCGCAAACATGCGGTTTATGTCCTCTGCCCGGGCACAGGCATCCCCCGCCAGATAATTGTGGAAATTATACATGTTCTCAAGACATGTCCCCAGCTTTACCCGGTACCCCATGTCCTCCAGCAGCTTTACGCAGCCATCCCTATCTTCTTCCTTTACAGGAAATGCAGGAGACACCAGACCCACCGTGTCCCCTTCCCTCAATCTCTCCGGAAATACCATCTGTCTCAATCCGTCCTTTCATTTTAATCCGGAGCGTGTCAGAAAGCAATTTTACTCCATGCGGAAAAGGAAGCAGTCCAGATTGGTGGGAATGCCGTGAGGCTAACGCCTTCCTCACCCGCGCATCCGACAGGTAGTCTTTCCCGCAGTTAAAGTCATAATAGCAGGTTCCTATCAGATCATAGGACTTAAGCTCGTCGCTTCCGCCGTACTGCGACTGTGCCTTGACGCCCACATCCCCGGCAGATGCTTTTCCCTCATTATATGCTTCGCCGTTCTTCAGATAGAACAGATACCATGCGCCGGGAGAGACTGTATCCTGCGCCAGGGTGCGCTTCCAGGCATACTCGAAGTCGCCGGCCGTCAGAGGGGATTCCAGTGTCTCGGGCTCCTTCTGCATGGCGCAGGTCATGACCTTTCCGCCCTCGCTGCCGAAGCCGTCTTCCTTCCCGCCCGAAGCCTGGGTGGTCTGCCCCGCTGCCCCGCTCTCAGCCGGTTTCTCAGAAACTTGTCCGCCGCACCCTGCCAGCATGGAAACAGCCATGCACCACATTGGTCTAATCAAAAAGATGGCAGGCCACCTTATGATTGCCATTGACTGCTTTTAACTCCGGCTTTACCTGGGAGCAGATATCCTTTGCGTAGCGGCACCTGCTTCTGAAGGGACAGCCGGGAGCCGGATTAATGGGCGAGGGCACATCCCCTTCCAGAATGATTCTCTGGTTCCCCTTAGCCAGCTTCGGATCCGCCACAGGCACTGCGGAAATCAGGGACTGGGTGTAAGGATGAAGCATGTTGTCATACAGCTCATCCACCTGGGCGTACTCAATCAGGCTGCCCAGGTACATGACCCCTACCTCCGACGAGATATGGCGCACCATGGATAAATCATGGGAAATGAACAGGTAGGTGAAATGGAACTTATCCTGCAGTTCCTCCAGAATATTGATGACCTGGGCCTGAATGGATACATCCAGAGCCGATATGGGCTCATCACAGACAATGAACTGCGGCTCCGCAGCCAATGCCCTGGCAATGCCGATTCTCTGTCTCTGTCCGCCTGAAAACTCATGGGGATACCGGCCTAAGTGATCCGGTTTCAGGCCGACCATCTCGATCAGCTCCCTGACGCGGTCATTCTTATCCTTCCCCGTGTGCAGCTTCATGGCCCATATGGGCTCGGCTATAATGTCACCTATGTTCTTCCTTGGGTCCAGGGAGGTGTAAGGGTCCTGGAATATCATCTGCATCTTCTTCCTGTAGGGAACCATCTGGCTGTCGCTCAGTCCGGTGATGTCCGTTCCCTGATACAGAATCTGACCCGCCGTTGCCTGGTACAGCTTAAGGATGGTGCGGCCCACCGTGGTCTTGCCGCAGCCGGATTCCCCCACCAATCCCATGGTGCGGCCCTTCGCAATGGAAAAAGATACGCCGTCCACTGCCTTTAACACCTTTGGCTTGGAAAAAAGACCGCTTTTCAGTCTGAAATGCATCTTCAAATCATTTACTTCAATACAGTTATTGGTATCAGCACATTGAGCCATCACAGCTTCACCTCCCCTATCCGGGCTTTCACCGATTCATTGTGAAGCCAGCAGGCGCTGACATGTCCGTTTCCCAGGTCGCAAAAGGGCGGCTGATGGGCCGCGCAGAGCTTCATGGCATGGGAACACCTGGCCGCAAAGGGACATCCCTTTGGCGGGTTTAAAAGGTCAGGCGGCGTGCCGAAAATTGGCACCAGCTTTTCCTTTGTCCTCTTGGGTATGGAGGCCAGAAGTCCCGCTGTGTAGGGATGGCCGGTCCGGTAAAAGATATCCTCGATATCCCCTTCCTCCATGATTAATCCCCCGTACATGACAATAACCCTGGTACACAGGCTGGATATAACACCCAGGTCATGTGCAATCAATATGACGGAGGTGTTAAACTCATTCTTCATATGGGCCATCAGTTCCAGAATCTGGGCCTGTATGGTCACATCCAGCGCCGTGGTAGGCTCGTCTGCTATGAGAAGCTCCGGCTTGCAGCACATGGCAATGGCTATCATCACCCTCTGGCGCATACCGCCTGAAAGCTCATGGGGATACTGTTTCAGCCTGCGCTCCGGACTGGGAAGCCCCACTGCTTCCAGCATGGCCAGGGCTTTTACATCTGCTTCCTTTCTGGAAAGCTTCTGATGGCGCATCAGGGGACCCCGAATCTGCTCCCCCACCGTGAACAGGGGATTTAGACTGGTCATGGGGTCCTGGAATATCATGCCAATCCGGTTTCCCTGAATCTTCCTCATTTCCTTTGGAGACTTCTTAAGCAGGTCCTCGCCGTCAAAGAGCAGGGCATCCGCCTGGCGGGAGGCATTGTCCTCCAGCAGCCCCATGATTGACAGCATGGTAACGCTTTTGCCGCAGCCGGATTCCCCCACGATTCCAAGGCTCTCTCCCTTCCCCACATGGAAGGTGATACCCCTTACGGACTGCACGCCGCCTGCGTCTGTGGCAAAACTGGTGCGCAGGTTCTCTACCTCTAAAATTGTATCTTCCATCATGTTCATCCACCTATTTCTTAAGTCTTGGGTCCAGAGCATCCCGCAGCCCGTCGCCGATAAAGTTCAGGGCAAATATGGTAATACTGATTGCCAGCGCCGGAAACAGCATCTGGTACGGATATGAAAACAGATATTCTATGGCGTCATTGGCCAGGGTTCCCCAGCTGGCCTTCGGCACCTGGATGCCGATGCCCAGAAAGCTTAAGAACGCCTCCTGGAATATGGCCGACGGAATCAGGAACGTGACCGTCACGATAATGGAGCCCATGCTGTTGGGTATGAGATGATGTATCAGAATCTGCCATTTGCTCAGTCCGCAGACCTTTGCCGCCAGGGCAAAATCCTGTTCCCTCAGCGTCAGTATCTGGGCCCGGACCATCCTGGCCGTGGTAATCCAGTAGGTGAGGCACATGGCAATCAGGATGCTCTGTATGGTATTTCCCAGAAACATCATAATTAAAATCATATAAATCAGGCTGGGAATGCCGGTGAGTATATCCACCACACGCATCATGATGATATCCGTGGTTCCTCCCACATAGCCTGATATGCCTCCGTAAAGCACGCCAATGACCATGTTGATGGCTGCCGCCGCAAAACCAATGGACAGACTGATTCGGGCCCCGTACATGGTCCTGACGAAAATATCGCGTCCCATCTTGTCTGTTCCGAACAAATGGGCGCTGTTGGGCCACTGGAGGGCATTTCCAAAATCCGTCTGGTCATATGTATAAGGTGAAAACATGGGGACAAATATGGCCGCCAATGTCATGATGACCACAATGGCAATGCCCAGCATGGCCAGCTTATCCTTTTTAAGCCGTATGAAACAGTTTCTCCAGTAGGAGATACTGGGCCGGTTAATGGATTCCATCTCCCGCTCTGCGTCGGAAAGTCCCGCCAGAAGTTCTTCCGGAATCATATCCGACATGGTAAATTCAACTCTCTCTTCCATCCTATTCACCTACTCCGTAATCTTTACTCTTGGGTCAATCACCGCGTACATGATGTCAACAATCAGGTTGCAGCCAATAATCATTACGCCTAAGAACACGGTAAGTCCCAGTGTGACAGAATAATCCCTGTCCGTGATGGCGGATATGAAATAGCGTCCCAGTCCCGGGATGCTGAACAGCTTCTCAGTGATGAACGTACCGGTGAGCAGCGTTGCCACCAGCGGGCCCACATAGGTCACCACCGGAAGTATGGAGTTCTTAAGGGCATACTTGCTGATGACCTCCCATTCCGGCACTCCCTTGGAGCGCTCTGTCCTTATGTAATCCTGGCGCATGGTCTCCAGCATGCTGGATCGCATGAGACGGGTGATATAGGCCACCTGGGAGAATGCCATGCAGAACACCGGCAGCACATAATGCTTCCACGAAGTCAGTCCATAGGAGGGGAATATCTTCCACTTCTCGCAGAATACATACATCATCAGCACGCAGAGCACAAAGCTGGGCACCGAAACGCCGATGGTGGCCAGCACCATGGAGGCCCCGTCCGCCAGCTTTCCCCGCTTCACGGCCGCCACGATTCCCAGCGGAATTCCCGCCGCAAGGGCCACCGCGATTCCCAGCGCCCCCACCTTTGCCGATACCGGAAAGCCGTTGGCTATGAGCTCATTGACCGTGGTGTCCTGTTTTTTAAAGGAAGTCCCCATGTCCCCGTGAAGGAGATTGCCAAGATACCTGACATACTGGGCCGGAAGCGGGTCGTTGAGACCATATTTTTCGGAAATCTGCTCCAGGATTTTTTCCGGCACGTTCCTTTGCTCAGACGGACTGAAAGGACCTCCCGGAATGACATGCATCAGAAAGAATGTAATGGTAATAAGAATAAATAGAGATAACACGCCTGCTGCCAACCGCTTGATTATGTATTTTGCCATTGCCATACCCACCTTTATCTTAGATAAGCTGAAATCGGGCTGAACCGCCCTGTGTATAAAAAAAAGGCGACTTAAAGAACAGTAAGCTCACTGCGCCTTCGCCCGACGTACTTAATTAAAAATTATACCTACTGGCAGGTTAAAAGTCAATAAAAAGGGCTCAGTTTCACATTGCATTTTCTGGCAGAAATACCTATAATTAAATTTGAGGCAGCCGGGCTCTGTAACTGAAAGGAATTTTCACCTCTGTTACCGGCCGCAAGACGGAAAGAAGGTATGAATCACTCCATGCCCTGGCTGAAACCGGAGGGCATTTACTCCCATCTGGCCCTGAAGGACGACGAGTCCAACCAGGTTCAGTTCCGGCGCTTCATGGACGCTGTCAATGCCCTGGAGCAGGATGGATGCCATTTTCTCTGGCCGTGGTCACCCTCAGAGGAAAACAGGTGCCGGTGATTGGCGTCGTATGCATGGACCAGTGCATGATTGACCTGACCGGTGAATATAAAACAACGGACAGAAGAATTATACCCCGAGCTGGTGCAGATTCGTAAAACGGGATATTGTTTAGAAAAACCACAATACAGGAGGAAAGACATTTATGAAGGTTTATATCAGTGTAGACTTTGAGGGGGTGGCCGGCTCCACTTCCTGGAACTCAACCAACTTAGGTGATTTGGAACACGGCCCCTTAGCCAGGGAAATGACCCTGGAGGCAGCCGCGGCATGCAGAGGCGCCCTGGCAGCCGGCGCAACGGAAATCTATATAAAGGATGCCCATGACTCCGGCAGAAACATGGATATCTCCCTTCTTCCCAAGGAGGCCAAAATTATCCTGGGCTGGAAATACTCCCCGGATTCCATGGTCTGCGGCCTGGATGAAAGCTTTGACGCCCTCATGTTTGTGGGATACCACTCTCCTGCCGGTACCAACGGAAGCCCGCTGGCCCATACCATGAACCGCAAGACCAATTACATTAAATTCAACGGCAGACTGGCCTCTGAGTTCCTCATGCACGCCTATGTGGGCGCTTCCCTGGGCGTTCCCTCCGTATTCATCAGCGGCGACAAGAACCTTTGCGGCCATGTCCACGAATACGACCCCCGCATCACGGCTGTGGCGGTAAAGGAAGGCATGGGCGCAGCCACCGTCAACCTGTCCCCTGAGATGGCCCGGGAACTGATTGAGGAGGGTGCAAAGAATGCCCTTCTGTCAAAGGATATCTGCCATATGGAGGTGCCTGAAACCATTACCATGGAAATCAACTTCAAGGACCATTTCCAGGCGCTTAGGGCTTCCTATTATCCCGGAATGGTTATGACCGATGATTTTACGGTTTCCTATACGGCCCACTCCATCAATGAATTGATGACAGCCAGGATGTTTGTGCTGTAACCGGGGATGGCTGGAGCGTGTTTGATTCAGGTATAAATCAAATAAGAAACTGAAAAAGAGTACTTGAAAAATCCAAGTACCCCATGTATAATCAATTTAGAGGTAATCATAAGACATTTTTGGGTCTGATGATTGCACTTTGGATAAAGACGTAATTTATAGTACGGGCTATCCTCTATGGCTGGTAGAGGATAGCTCATTTTTTGTTATGATGATTATCTATGTAGGCCAATGCGGTAAAAATCACCAGCACCAATGTTAACACTTCAAGTGTATCCCTAAGCCGGTTTCCGGTTCCTTGCAAACATAACTGCATACTCAAGGGAATTCTTCAGGCTCAGCTCGCTGGCTGTTCCGGTCCCTGCCTGGTCAAAGGCTGTTCCGTGGTCCACGGACACACGGATAATGGGAAGTCCCAGGGTGATATTGACACCGGCCACCGCATCCCAGGCCTGCTTCTCCTGGTCATAGACAAAGCCCACCACCTTAAGGGGGATATGCCCCTGGTCATGGTACATGGCCACCACGATGTCATACCAGCCGCCTCTGGCCTTGGAGAAAACGGTATCAGGAGGCACAGGGCCATCCGCCTGAATGCCCTCTTCCCTGGCAGCCTCAATGGCAGGAATGATCTCCTGGATTTCCTCCTGCCCGAACAGGCCGTGCTCCCCGCTGTGGGGATTCAGCCCGGCAACTGCAATCCTGGGGTTCTCAAATCCCATCTCCCTGCATGCCCTGTCCCCAATCCGGATCACATCCAGCACGCGCTGCTTCTTAACCCGGTCGCAGGCCTCCCGCAGGGACACATGGGTGGACACATGGACCACCCGCACGTTCTCATGGGCCAGCATCATGGTATAGTTTTTGGTTCCGGTCAAATCAGCATAAATCTCCGTGTGGCCGGAATAGTGGTGTCCTGCCAGGTTCACAGCTTCCTTATTGAAGGCATTGGTGACAGTGGCGTCCACCTGTCCGTCCATGGCAAGTTCAATTACCCTCTTCACATAATGGAACGCGGCGTCCCCGCACATGGCGGACACCTGCCCCCGCACCAGTTCATCCATGGAAACCAGACCCATGTCCAGTACGTCTATGGTACCGTGGGTAAAAACAGCATCCCTCACATCCTTTACTGCCCGGACAGACATTTCCTCATGTCCCACGATTTTCAGCGCGGCTTCCAGGACACAGGCATCTCCCACAACAATGGGCCTGCATGCTTCGTATATGGACTGGTCGGCCAGGGCCTTCACGGTAATCTCAGGGCCTATGCTGGCCGGGTCACCCATGGTAATACCTATTATTTTTCTATCTTCCACGCTTACGCACCTCTATTTTATGCAGATAAGAAACTAATACGGGACAAAGGATAGCTGTCACAATGATAGCAGCGGTAATCTGTGCAGTGGCGGCTTCCGCCACCGCCAGAAGTGTGGCGTCCACAGCTGCTACCGACGCCGGCGTGGCAGCCGCGTTGCCGGCTGTGGTTCCAATGGCTCCGCCCACTTCCGGGTGGTCCATGCGCAGCAGCTTATAAACCAGATAGCCCGCCAGACCGGTAATCAGGGTACAGGCAACGCCCAGAAGGATTCCGGGGCCTCCTGCCTTTAACAGGTTCATGATGTTCAGTCCCGCCCCCAGAGGAAATGCGAAGAAGGGAATCAGCATGGTGGCGCCCGGTTCACAGAACTTGCGGATATCTTCGTCCAGGTTGCCCAGTATGCATCCCACGATAACAGGGACAATACAGCCTATCAGGATAGACATGGGTATCTTGGCAACACCGGCGGCTCCCAGGGCAACCATGGTAAAGAAGGGGCCGTCATTGATGGAAAGAATGGAAACGGCGCCTACGTCGGTCGCATCTCCGTACTCTCCGGCCAGGGCCGCATACAGTCCGCCGTTTGAGTTAGCCAGAGCGCCTACAATAGCCAGGGTAGACAGTCCCAGGAATCCCTTCTCGCCAAAAAGGGTGCCGCAAATCAGTCCGATGATAATGCCGATTCCAACCTTCACCGCGGTGATGACCACGCCTTTGTATACAGTGACACCAGCCTTCTTAAAATTAATGGTGGTGGCATTACAGAAAATGAACACAGCCAGAATGGGCATGGCTCCTGATTTCCATAAATAGGTCGTAAAGGTGCCGTCAAATGCGCTCCACAATACATTTCCAAAAAAGGTGTTGACAATTGCTCCCAGAAGCAGCGGTACCACCATCAATCCTCCCGGAATCTTCTTAACTGCCTGTAAAATCTTCATACTTAATGTTCCCCCTGTCCGGCTTTTATAAGCCTGATAATATTATCTACCGTATAAGCCAGGTTCTCCTGGCTGAGGTGCCTGCTGACGGAAAAATCCTGGGGAAGCCTGTTGATGGGGAACACTGCTGTCACGCCCATATCGTAGGCCTTTCCTATCTCATCGTCATCTGCCCCGCCTACTACTGCAATCACGGACTTGGCCTGTTGTTTGGCCCGCTCCGCAATTCCAATCACTACCTTGCCCCGGAGGCTCTGGGAATCCAGCTTTCCCTCGCCTGTAAGGATATAATCCGCATCGCCAATGATTTCACCGAACCGCACCGTATCCAGCACGGTCTGGATACCCATCTGAAGCCTGGAACCAAAGAACGCAATCATGCCCGCTCCCATGGCTCCGGCGGCGCCGGTTCCCGGTACCTGGCTTATGTCTGTCCCTGTTGCCTGGGCAATGACCCTGCTCAGATTCCTGATTCCCTCGTCCAGCTGAAGGACCATGGCCTCATCCGCGCCCTTTTGGGGGCCGAAGATACAGGAGGCTCCCGTTGGTCCGTACATGGGATTATCAATATCGCACATGGTTACGATTTCAACTTGCTCCAGAAGGCTGTTCCTTCCGGACAGGTCGATTCTGTCAATATCAACCGTGGTGCCGCCTGTGGGTATGAACTCCCTGCCGTCCCTGTCATAAAACTTAATGCCAACCGCGGCAGCAGCGCCGCAGCCTCCGTCATTGGTGGACGAGCCGCCCAGCCCCACTATGATTTTCTTAACGCCCTTGCCCGCCGCGGCAAGAATCAGCTGTCCCACCCCATAGGTGGTGGTGAGCCTTGGGTCCTTCCTGTCCTCCACCAGAGGAAGTCCGGCGCAGGACGCCATTTCGATAACAGCTGTCTGCCCTCCGTCTATCAGTCCGAAATAGGACTGCATGTCCTCAAAGTAGGGATTCTTAACCGTTACATACTCCTTATCACCGCCCACAGCCGTGATAAAGGCGTCCACAGAGCCCTCGCCCCCGTCTGCCACCGGTATGGAGACAGTCCGGCTGTCAGGAAAATGCTTCTTTATTTTCTCATCCATCACTCCGCATATCTGGCTGGAGCTTAAGGTTCCCTTAAACGAATCAGGTATTAAAATGAACTTCAATGCCATATCCCTCTTTATTCTTTTTCGATGACAATTCATTCCCTTACAATGATAATTCATTCTCTTACGATAACAGACACCCCGTCCGGAATCACTGTTACCTTATAATCCTCCTTATTCACCATTGCTTTTGCCTTTTCCAGGGCCTCCTCCATGCTGTGGGCCGGAATCATATGAAGCTCCTCCACCAGCTGGTCGTCGCAGGAAGATATGAACACAATCCTGGCCTTTAACATAACCCTGGCAAAAATCTGTGACTGCCACTGGTCTATGATGGTTTCTTCCGGCTTTCTGTCCATGAAGGTCTTCATCATGCGGTTCAAGTCCTTTTCGTCCCGGAAGGTCTCATGGAAATACTTGCCGCCGTGGCCGTCAGCCGCCTTGGAAAGCATGATAATGACGCCGCCTTCCTTTACCGTTACCTCTGCAGCCGTCATGCCCTTTACGGACTGGTAAATATTCTGGTCCAGAGGATAGCCGCCGTTTGTGGAAATGACAATATCCGCAGGAACAGCATCCACCTGGCACTTGGAAGCCAGGAACTCCCTGCCCACACGATGTGCCAGGTCGCAGTCGCCTGCCACCGCAAAAATAGGGTCATGGGCGGAATCTATCACCACATTGACGATGAAGTCCAGTCCTGCCACCCTGGCGGCGTACAGCATGTCGTTGTGAATGGGGTTGCCCTCAATGATGCCGGTCCTGGAGTGCGAATCATCAATAAAGGCTGAGTTATGGTTGTACATAACTGTTTCACGGCTTGCCACGCCCGGAAGCACGCTCTTTCTTCCGCCTGAAAATCCGGCAAAGAAATGAGGCTCAATGAAACCCTCTGCAACCAGCAGGTCCGCCTCCACTGCCAGCCTGTTGATATACATGTTTCCGCCTGAGGGCAGCTTGCCCAGATAGACCATGTTGTCCGTATCATCGCAGTCATGAACTATGATGGTTTCATGTTCCGTAATCTCATGGCCGAACTTTGACTCCAGTTCCTCCCTGGTAGTCTCCCTGTGAAGTCCTGTGGAGATAAGGATGGTAATTTCAGCATCCGGGTTCCCCCTGCGGATTTCCTTCAGGATGAGAGGCATAATGATGTGGCTGGGCACAGGTCTTGTATGGTCGGAAGAAATGACCACCACCTTCTTCTTGTCAATGGCCATATCGCACAGCCTGGGAGTCCCGATGGGATGCTCCAGGGCTTCCTGCACCAGCTCGCTTCCGCCCATGGGCGCCTTGTAATCATGGAGTTCTGATACAAGCACACCGGCAAGGTGCGCGTCCTCAATCTCCGCTTTCAATGTTTCCTTTCCGTAAGGCAGTAAAAATTCTTTCATACGTTATATTCCTCCTCTTTCTTTTATTTTTCTCATGGCAAAAGCCGCCGCATCCTCTGTGCCGAAGGCTCCTGCCTTTGTTACCAGTCTGAGCCCCTCATACGCTCCGCCCTTCACCCGCACCAGAGGGACGCCCACCAGGATTTCAGCCAATATCTCCGCGCCGTCTGCCCCGATGTTCATCAGCATTCCCAGGGCTGTATCCCCGCCGGTGAGATACACGCCGGATACCTCTGCAGCGTCCAGTACCTCTTTGGCCATCCTGCCGATAAGGGAACGCACATAATCCCCCACCTCAGTCAAATCCATACCGCTTTTCTCCCCCACTTCCTGGGAAAGCTCAATTAATTCCCTGTCATAAGCCGTATCCGTAAGAAGTATGGTATCCATTCCGCTCTTTAAATATTCCACTGCCATGTCGCGGTATTCATCGGGCCTGGCTGTTCCCGTCATGATTTGGGCCACAGGCACCTTGACCATGGCGTATCCGACCCTTTCACAGTAATGCATCTGTTCATTGGCCACCGAACTGATGCTGGCCACCACGCCGAGGGACGGAAGGGCAGGCTTTTCCAGTTCCATCAGATTGTCCGCCATTCCCGCGGTCCCCACGTACAGGGTCCGCCGCCCGTCCTGTCTGGCCGCAGCAATGATTCGTTTCAGGTCATCATCCGACTCAGCGTCACATACAAAAATCCGTCCCCTGTCAAGGGAGAAAGACTGGCTTCTTACATCCGGCAGATATTTTAACTGTACCGGCTCCTCATAAACCTGCTCCAGCAGCTTTACCAGATTGTCTTCCATCACCGGGTTCTTTGGGTCCTTGGACAACTCTGTCTTACAGATTTCCACGCCCCTTAAGCACTGCACACCGTCCATGGTGGTCCTTCCCAAGGCGGGAAGGGCAGGAGCAAACACCAAAAGCTCCGGATGAAATACGTCATCCACTGCCTTTATTTCCTGGGAGATATTTCCCCTCATCGTGGAATCCACTTTCTTTATTATGTAGCGGAACTGTCCGAAATCTACCTGTTCTAATGAATGACGCACGATTTCATAGGCGTGACCAGGCAAGGCATTTCTGCTCTCCGTATCAATCACAATGGAGTTCTGTGAATCCACCGGTTTTCCCGCAAACAGGACTTCCGTCGGATACCCTCTCCTCTTCAGCTGCACTCCCGTATCATTTGCCCCTGTAAAATCATCCGCAATAATCAGATATCTCTCTTCCATTGGCTCCCAACTTCCCTTTATTGTTCATTTTCGAAACATATCAGTTTCTTTCATCAGCTCCGTAGTTTATTGTAATATAGAGGGCCTTTTCAATTCAAGGAAAATGTTGTATAATATGTTTAAATTTGTAACATTCAGAGAATCTATATTCCAGAGGAGGCAGAATGAGCGAAAAAGTCAGGATACTTGGAATTGCTCCCTATAAGGGATTGGTAACATTAATGAAACGATACGGAAGCCAGAGGGATGATATCCAGCTGACAGCCATGCTGGGAAATGTGGAGACAGGACTTTCCCTGGCAAAGGAACATTACAGGAACTATGACATCATCATCTCAAGAGCCAACACCGCAAGCCGTATTGCAAAGGGCGTGCCCATTCCTGTCATTGATATTGGAATTGATTATTACGACGTACTTCTCTGCCTGAAAACAGCGGAGAACACAAAGACAAAATTTGCAGTCCTGGGATTCCGCTCCCTGACCACCATTGCGAAAAGCATATGCAATGTTCTGAAGATGCCTACGGACATATTTTCCATCAACACCACGTCCGAGGCCAGCTCCCTGCTGGACAAATTAAAGGAACAGGGCTACAAGACCGTCATATGCGATACAGTGCCCTACAACTATGCCAAACTCATTGGCATTACCCCCATCCTTCTCACCTCCAGCATGGAAAGCCTGAAGGCAGCTGTTGACCAGGCAGTCTATACATGGCAGACCCACAGGGATTTATATCATTCCCTGTCCCTTATGCATCAGCTTCTGGACAGCAGCGCCAACCGTTTCCTTGTGCTGTCCCAGACAGGCGAATGCATTTACACCACGCTGGAGGATGAAATCGCCGTCCCCATACAGGCAAAGCTTAAGAATGAATTGGAGCAATGCTGCACCGGACGGAAGCGCTCCTTCTTTATTACAGTAAACAACCAGATGTACTCCATCAACTCCCATCTGGTGGATGAGACCCTGAGCCCCTACATCATTTTCCATATCATGCGCTCCGAGATTCCCCTGGCCTACTCAAAATACGGTGTGACCATCATGGACAAGCAGGGTGCGGAGAACAGCTTCATGGACAGCTTTTACAGCAATACGGAGCTGGCACGGGAAATCCTCACCAACACCGAGGATGCGGCCCCTTCCCCCTTAAGCCTAATGATAACCGGGGAAATCGGCACCGGAAAGGACCGGGTGGCCCATATCTATTACGCCAAAAGCCCTCTGTGTGACAATCCCCTCTACGTCATCAACTGCTCCCTTATCAGTGATAAAAGCTGGGACTTCATCACAAAGCATTACAACTCTCCTTTTACGGACAATGGAAATACCATCTATATTTCCAACCTGGACGCACTGCAAAAAACAAAGCAGAAACAGCTGCTCTCCATCATACTGGACACAAACATGCATGTCCGCAATCATTTGATATTCTCCTGCACCCAGCCCGCGGGAAGCGCCACTCCCCATGTGGTGTTCGAATACACCAATGCCTTGGGATGCATCCTGGTTCCCATCAAGCCGCTGCGGGAACAAAAGGAGGACATCATCTCATCCGCCGGCCTCTATATCAATACCCTGAACCAGGAGCTGGGCCGTCAGGTTGTGGGGGTTGACGACGAGGCTGCCGCGCTTTTGGAGCAATACGACTACCCCTACAACAGGACCCAGTTCAAACGGATTCTAAAGGAGGCCGTCATACGGACAGAAGGGCCCTATATCTGCGCCAAAACCATACAGGAGGTAATCCAGAGGGAAGATGTCCTGTTTTCCGGATTTCCCTTCCCGGCCCAGGCATCCTCTGCGCCCTCCAAAAAGGACGCGGATACTGCCCCGGGAAATGCCAGGCTTCCAGTCCCCCATCCCTCTCCATTCTGCCTGGATACCAGCCAGTCCCTGGATGAAATGAACCGGGACATCGTGCACTACGTGCTGAATACCTGCGGGGGCAACCAGACATCCGCGGCAAAAAAGCTGGGTATCAGCAGGACTACCTTGTGGCGTTATCTGAACCGGTAACACCGTTACAATACAACGCTTCATGTTTATAAGGCTTCATGTTTCGTTGGATTGACGGAGGAGCCATTATTATGCCGGACGTCACCATTGGGGACAACGTGGTAATAGGGGCAGGGAGCGTGGTTACAAAAGATATTCCCAGCGATACCATTGCATACGGAAATCCCTGCCGGGTTATGAGGGAAAACAGATAACGCTCCGTGATAAACAAATCCAGGTGGGATTAAAACCAATAGGGTAGAGGGAGAATAAATTTTCTCTCCCCTCCCGGGGCAGAAAAGATTGCCCTCTTATTCAACCCACCTCCGGTTCTTTCCTTAAAAACTATGCAAAGCTTACTTTCACCAGTAAGATTAGAGCCATGCTCGGCACACACCCAAAAGAGACAGGCGCTCATTTGTGGGGAAGCGACCTGTCTCTCGTCAATCAATTTACATAGCAGTTTGGGTTGACATCACATCAGTGAAAAATTAGTTTTGGTTGAAGGAATTTATGGTATTTTTTGTATTTACAATCTCTTAGTTCTCGCTTACATGCGGAAGAATGGTCTCTACCTCTGCATGCGGACGCGGAATCACATGTACGGAAACCAGTTCGCCGACTCTCTGAGCTGCTGCTGCGCCTGCATCGGTTGCTGCCTTTACAGCACCTACATCACCGCGAACCATAACGGTTACCAGACCACCGCCGACAAACTCTTTGCCGATCAGGGTTACATTTGCTGCCTTTACCATCGCATCTGCTGCCTCGATAGATCCTACCAGTCCCTTTGTCTCGATCATTCCCAGTGCATCGTACTTCATGTTTGTTTCCTCCTGATTTTCTTTCAATTATTTTTTAAATTTAATTTTAGTTTGAAAAATGCCCTAACGCACAATTCTCACGGTAGAAGAAGAGCCAAGTCCCATTGCATTTGCCTCATCCATATCCAGATGATATTCCAGAGCGGACTGATCCGTCACACGGATCACCGTATTTCTCAGAACACCTCCACGCTCACCATCCACCTCAAGGCAGACGCGTTCGCCGTCATGCACACCGAAGCGCTCCGCATCGGAAAGCAACATGTGAATATGGCGCTGTGCCACCATCACACCGTTTTTCGTCTGAACAGAACCTTTCGGTCCGACGAGGGTGATTCCCGGAGTTCCCTCGAGATCTCCTGAGAGTTTCACAGGTGCCTTTACTCCCAGTTTGAAGCTGTCACCTGCCAGAATCTCAATCTGACTCGCCTTGCGGACAGGTCCGAGAATCCGGACTTTTTCGATTGCCCCCTTCGGGCCACATACCGTCACAGTCTCCTTGCACGCAAACTGTCCCGGCTGTGAGAGATCCCTGAGCTTTGTCAGCTCATATCCCGCGCCGAAAAGTGTCTCCAAGTCCTCTGCGGAGAGATGAACATGGCGATTGGAGACGCCGACCGGAATCGTTCCGGCTTCCGGCTTCTTCTCAGAATCCGTCTTTGCGTCTGTTCCGTTTTTGACCGCTTCCATAATAAGTTTCATAAGTGCCTCGCACTGATCCATGGATAATTTCCTCCCTGTTGTGCTTATCCCTCCAAAATCCCCCGCCCTGTCAAATGTGCCCCTGTCCTCTCTAATTTCAAGTTAAAGGGGTGTTTGCAGGAGACTTTAGAAGAATGTCTCATTCTTTTTTGTATTTCTTATTTGTTCATGGATGAGATAAGCTGGCGAACAAGATCTGCCAGATGAGCGTCATCTGTGAATCCTGCTGTGGCAGCCTTCAGCTCGTTCTGGCTGGTGAGCGACTGCTCCACGGATGCTGCGCATCCACCGCCACAGCTCTGCTTCTTTTCAAAGGAAGCCACGATATCTGCTGGGCTGAACTCATGGGAACAGGTCGATGCGGTCGGTGCGGTCTCACAGCAGGATGATACTGCGGATGCCGGTCTGCCTGTCAGCTCCGGATGATGGAAAGTGCAGTCATCCTCGATCAAAGTCGCACAGTTTTTCAGTCCGTATGCAACCTTCTTGATATTGATCAGGTTCAGTGGACTGACGTTCTCCGATACGGAACTTCCGCCACAAGTTCCGCATCCGAGTGTGAATGCAACATTCAGTCCGGTGCTGATTCCGGTTCCGCCCATGCTTCCGCCGGTATTGACAAGGATTCTAGATGCCGGCTTCACAGCAAACTTGCGGACAATCTCATCATCCTTCGTGTGGATGCTCATTGTGTGACCCATGCCGTTCTGTAAAAGATCCATGCTCAGATGACATGCCTCCTGCCAGTCTTTTACGGTGTAGAAAGCGAGAACCGTTGTCAGCTTCTCATAGGAGAGCGGATATCCGTCACCAACGCCGTCCTGTCCGCCGATCAGCACCTTTGCAGTCTGCGGAACACTGATTCCGGCAGCCTGTGCGATCACCTGTGGGGTGCGTCCGACAAACTTTGCATTCATTGCATGACCGCCGTTCTTGAAGAGCAGGCAACAAACCTTCTCGGTTTCCTCGCGGGTCATAAAGTATGCGCCCTGGCGCTGAAGCTCTGCGACAACCTCATCGTGATTGCACTCCTCGCAGATAATGGACTGCTCGGAAGCGCAGATCGTACCGTTGTCGAAAGTCTTGCTTGCCATGATTGCGGATACCGCTGCCTTCACATCAGCCGTGCGCTCGATGTATGCCGGAGAGTTTCCTGCGCCGACACCGATTGCCGGTTTTCCTGCAGAGTAAGCTGCCTTTACCATGCCCGGACCACCGGTTGCAATGATCAGAGCAACCTCCTTGCAGTGCATCAGCTCATTTGTCGCTGCCATCGTTGGAGTGGAGATACAGCCAATCACGCCCTCCGGAGCACCTGCCTTCAAAGCAGCCTCCTTCATCACCTCTGCTGCGCGCAGGGTACATTTTGCTGCAGACGGATGCGGGGAGAATACAATTGCATTTCCTGCCTTGATTGCAATCATCGACTTGTAGATAACAGTGGAAGTCGGGTTGGTTGACGGAACGATTCCCATGATCAGTCCAGCCGGTGCTGCAACCTCAAGGATTCCTCTCGCCTTATCCTCGGAGAGAATTCCGACAGTCTTCATATCGCGGATATCCTCATAAAGCAGGGTGGATGCGGCATGGTTTTTGTAGGTCTTATCAAGCACCTTTCCAAATCCGGTCTCTTCCACTGCCATCTTTGCCAGACATGCGGCATGCTCCTCTGCTGCCTCAATCATACTACGCAGAATCTTGTCAATCTGCTCTGCTGTCATACATGCCATCTTCTTTGCTGCCTCAGCACCCTGACGCGCCAGATTTCTTGCTTCCTGAACGGAACGCAAATCCAGATCAAAATTTTCCATTGTTTTATCCTTTCTTCTCACATTTTTTATAACGGATCATATTTTCTATAACTGATACCACTGTCTCAATTCCTCAATCAGCTTTGACTTGTTTGCTCTCGAGATCTCTCTGCCCGCGATTCCAAGCTCTGGATAGTTTCTTGCCAGACTGCGAAGCTTCGTCACATGAGTGTGCTCCAATTCAGAAAGAAGTGCCTCTTTTCCCTCCCTCTTCATCAGCCAGTCGCAATACTCCCGGTTCAGTTCTCCGTTCTTCCGCTCCGGAACCGGCTCATTCTCCGGTTCTGCCGGACTCATCGAAGTGATCTCATCCACCTCTTTCTCAGAAAGTTCTGTTCTCTCTTCCGTCTCTTCAAAATCTTCGGAAGGGACTTCACTGCCAGAAGGATCCTTCGGATCAAACATCCCTGCCACTTCCTCATGCGGTCGTGCAATAACATGACTTGTCACCAGATGGTCCGCTCCGAAACGTTCTGCGGAAGCCGTGCCGGCATCAACTGCCGCACGCACCGCAGCCACATCCCCGGTCACCGTGACGGTCACCAGACCACCGCCGATCAGCGTCTTTTCTACAAGGGTCACATCCGCCGCCTTGAGCATCGCATCTACCGCCTCAATCGCCGCAACACTTCCCCTCGTCTCAATCATTCCAAGTGCCTGCATGTGTCAAATCCCCCTTACAGAAGATCCGCCCAGTTTGCCGGATATGTGGAATAGAAGACTCTTGCCTTATCCGGAGATCCCCAGATCACCTTTGATCCGGACGGAACAAAGAGAACATCGCCGGCATTTGCCGTATATTTCTTTCCGTCAATCGTGACCGTCAGCGTTCCTTCTATTACATAGTCAATCTCCTCATAAGTCAGCTCCCAGGCAAACTCTGAGTGGTCAATCACAAGAAAACCCGCGCTCATATGTGACTCATCCTTGCTCACAAGTTCCTGATAATAGGCAGTTGCATTCGGATCACCTGTGTCAAACACATCCATCTTCACTGTTTTTCCGCGCACAACCTTGAGGCCGTTCGCATAAGACTCAGACTCATACGGCTTGGTGTTACAGCACTTTAACAGTTCTCCGAACAGACCCTTGTCCATCAGAACTTTCAGCATCTGGTAGATCTGATCGCTTGTGATTTCATCCGCCCCGCAGATCTCTGCCGGTGCTTTTTCTGCCGAAACCACGGTCTTTGCCGGCTCTGCTTTCGGTTCTTCCTCACAGAATGTAATTCCAAATGTATCTGCCGCATCCCGCGCTGCCGGTGTCACAATCGTCTGTGGTCCTGTCACACAGACCGTCTTCCCCTCATTTTTCAGAGCCTCAATGTCTCCGGCGCAAACCAGACGCTTCATGACTTCACTCCTCTCCATCTATCTGTCTGCTCCCTGAAGTTTTTACTCCTCAAAGGTGCAGTCCTCATCTATAATTCCTGTTACTGCCGCATCGACCGGACTTTCATCGTTCTCCATCATGCGTCTTGCGGAGGATCCGGTTGTCACGAGGACCCGGTCTCCGATTCCGGCACCGATCATATCCACGACGACAAGCCTCTCTCCGGCTCTCGTCCCGCCGATAATCTCAGCCAGCATCAGCTTGCACCCGTTCAAGGCATCTGCCTTTCTGGTCGCCCAGATGTTGTCTATCAGTCTCGCCGTCACCATTCTTCCCGGCCCTCCTTTTCCCGCTGACGGATCTCCTCGATCGCCGCCTCAACCGAAGCGGTATCTCCAAAGATTGCCAACATAATCATATTTTGGGGACAGCTTCCGCGGATATCCTCCACAGTCACGCCCACGGCTTTCTCCGCCACATCCGCCGCACAGACCATGTCGATCAGTCTTCCCTGAACGAGTCCGATTGCATCCACACGCTCAAGCGGTTTCGCATTTCCGGTTCCCTTTCTCCTCGAGAGGAGCTCCAGGGTGCCCTGACCGGGCGATTTGATGATCCGATACTCCATACGGTTCTCACTCCATTTCCTGATCGGTACAGCTCATTGCAATTCCAAGCGGGGTTACAAACATCGGATTCTCCGGCTTGTAAGTCTGGATTCCGGTCTTTTTCTGAATCACCGTCTCGATTCCAGACAGACAGCAGGTTCCTCCAACAAGATAAAGACCATGAACCTCATAGCCCTGCACCTGACGGCTGATGATCGCTGCCACCTTCTCTATCACCGGCTTTAAGACCGGAAGAATCTCCTTGTGATTTTTCGGATTTCTCTTGTAGATCTCCGCCTCGGAAAAAGGAAGTTTGTATGCCCCTGCCAAAACAAGAGAAAAATGGGTTCCGCCGGTTGCCTCATCATCGACGTTCACGACTTTTCCGTTCTCGAGAATGGAAATTCCGGTCGTTCCGCCTCCGATGTCCACGACGGCACCGTTTTTGATCTTCAGAATCTGATTGGCTGCAGTCGGCTCATCAAGCAGGGCGGTGATCTCAAATCCCGCTCCCTGCACGACATTCTTGATTGCTCCTCCATCGAGTGCATCAGTTCCCGGAGGAATCGCCGCTGCCGCATAGATGAGTTCGGTTCCGAGCTTTTCCTCAAGTTCCTCCTTCATCTCGCGCACTAGGCGGATCGCACCGATATAGTCCACAACCATGCCGTCTTTCACCACATCTGCATACCGGTATGCGCCTGCCACAGGACGGCGGTTTTCATCCAGAACCGCAAGGACTACACAGGCTGTTCCGAGATCCACGCCGGTATAATAAATAGAAGATTTCTTTTTTATCGGCTTTTTTACCACCTTTTCAAATTCCCGCACCAGACGGTCACACTCTGCAAATGCTAATTCTTCTGACATATTTTTCCTCCAAAGGACTGGCATATCATCTGAGACAGCCGGTTGATCACCTGATTGGCTATCCGCTTTCTCTCATCCGGAAGATGAAGTGCAAACTCTCTCAGCGCACAGCGCAAAATGTGAAGTTTGACAATCTCTCTTCCTTTCGGCGACTGAGCATGAAACCCGGTCACCTCAAAGCAGTCCGGCATCGCCTCCCCTGCCCGCTCCGGCGAAATTCCACTGCACATCCGGCAGATCTTCTTTTCGCCCTCCCAGGCAAGTCCTGCTTTTTCTTTTTCGGATTCTTCCCTTCCAATCTCGGAAAGAACCCGCTCAAGCTCGAAGATTTCCTGCACCATCAGCACATCCACTGAGAGAAGATCGATTCCCGTTTCAAGAAATCTAGCCTGAATACTCTTGAGTGTATATCTCCACTCCTGATCTTCAATCACGGAGTTTGAAGTACTCTGAGTCAAAGATTCTTTCGTATCTGAGACCTTATTCTGACCGGTCTGATCGGTCTGTTCCATCTTTTTCCCGTCTGTCTCTTCCTGACTGCTTTTCTTCTCGCCTGTAAAACTTGTAAAAAATCGTTTCTTAAATCCCTGTTCTTCTTCCGGCATCCGGATTCCGAGGTCGCTTAAATACTGTCTCGCTCCTGGCGTCAGCCGGCTCCCGGGTTCCAGCCGGTAAGACGTAAAGTGCTCGTTTTGATAACGCGCTCTCAAATCTTCCTCGGTAATGAATTTCATACAGGTCCCCCTTTGCAGAGATTCTTGTAAAGGTTCTCAAGCTCTGTCTGACTCGGGGTTCTCGGATTTGTCACCGTGCAGTTGTCTTCCATCGCACGTCCTGCCATCTCCGGAATCGCCGTCTCAAATGCCTCCCGATCCACAGAAAGATCTGTCACATATGCCGGAATATGGATTCTCTGCATCAGGTTCTTGATCTGACGGATCAGACCGTAAACAGCTGCCTTCGGCGTTCCTCCTCCGATTCCAAGCATATTTGCAATCTTTTCATAGCGGAGAAGTGTCTCGCTGTCCTCCACAAGCTCGAGTCCTGCATTGTAGCCGATAATGTGCGTCAGCAAAAGCGCATTTGCTCTTCCGTGCGGAATGTGGAAATGTGCGCCGAGTGCATGTGCAAGGCTGTGGCAGATTCCAAGCGAAGCATTGCTGAATGCGATTCCTGCAAGGCAGGAGGCATTGTGCATATGCTCTCTCGCTTCCATATCCGATCCGTCTGCAACTGCGCGCTCCAGATACTCCCACACAAGTTTGATCGCTTTCTCTGCGCAGGCATCTGTGAAATCATCTGCCTTCGTGGAGACGTATGCCTCAAGACCGTGTGTCAGCACATCCGTTCCCGTGTCTGCCGTGATTGACGGCGGAACGGATGCAGTCAGATCCGGGTCGAGCAGTGCGACATCCGGAACAAGCGCCTGATCCACAAGGGCAAACTTGACTTTCGCCTGGGTATCCGAGATCACCGCAAAGGAAGTCACCTCGCTTCCCGTTCCGCTCGTAGTCGGAACTGCAATCAGCATCGGTTTCTCTCCGCTGTTCATCGACGCATACAGATGGCTTGCCGCCTTTGCCGTGTCAATTGCAGAACCTCCGCCGAGTGCAAGGACTGCATCCGGCTTCATCGCCTTCATCCCCTGAATCGCCATTGTGACGACCTCAATCGACGGATCCGGAACTACTTTTGAAAAGATTTCACTCTCGGCTCCCGCCTCGGCGAGAAGTCCTGCCAGCTCTCCGGCTCTTCCGCATTTTTCCATAAATGGATCACAGATGATATAGGCTCTGCGGATGCCGAGTCCCTTCACCTCCTCCATCGAGGATTCCCCCATGTAAACACGGGTGCTCATCAGAAACTGTCCCATCTTCTGGCCCTCCTTTCTTCCAATTTTCTTCTTTCACAAGTTTTTTTTCAATTTTTTAAGTCGACGCTTTATGCAGAAGAGAAATCAATCTCTCTCTGAGTTCTCTCATGCTCTGCGGATCCTGACCGTTAATCTCGTAATAGGGTGGTTTCACCCCCGCATGCCTAAGATCCTGCATTGCCGTTGTCCTGTCTGCCTCCGCGAGGTCACATTTTGTAATCACTCCGAATACCGGCACCCGAAATGATTTTGCAAATTCCGGGGGATAGGAATAACTCTGCTCGGTTGCATCTGCGATCATCGCGATACAGCACGCATCCTGTGCCGCTGCAATCAGGTGACTGTGCATCCAAGGACTCTCAAGATACGTTCCCGGTGTGTCAAGTGTCACTGGGCGGTAAACCATGTTGGGAAATCTGCGGATGGCTCCGCCACCCTCAAGAAAAGAGGCGAGCGTCGTCTTTCCGCTTCTTCCCGCTCCGACAATCATAATTCGTTTTTTTCTCATGTCTTCGTAATCTCGGCAACGGTGAATCCCAGAACTCTCTCAAGCGTATCCGTCACCGCATGAAGCGCCACATCCACGCTTTCCACATCTCCGGAGAGCACCACCGAACCGGTAAAGCGGTCCAGAAATCCGATTTCCACATCCGACGCCTTTGCCGCAAGATCTGCCGCAACCATCGCCGTCTCATAAGGAGAGAGCGTCAAGATTCCGATCGCTCCCCTGCCCTCAATTCCCAGAGATTCATAGATCTCCGGAACCGGAGAAGCGATCACATGAGCAATCGTGACCTGCTTGCCGGGAACAGATTCCTCCACGACCCGACTTGTCGGCATAAGCGTTTTCTCCACTTTGTTCTCCTCCATTCTGGCAGACGTCCGTCAATGCCGGACTACGGTTACCGGAAACTGATACTCTTTCATCCAGCCCTCAATTCGGTCAAGATCCTCCTTGCTCAGGCTCGGATCCCCGTCAATCTGGTAGGGAAGATCAAGCTGACTGTATTTTCCTACTCCCATCTTGTGATAGGGCAGAAGGTCAACTCCCTGAAAATTCGGATCATCCCGATAAGGCAGAAGGAACTGGATGACCTGATCGATCTCTTCCTTGCTGTCATTGATTCCCTTTAACATCGGCATCCGCACTTTTACGCGGTATCGACGCTTCAAAAGTTCGCTGAGGTTCTTTAAAATCTGTTCATTTCCGATTCCCGTCAGCTCATTGTGGCGTTTCGGATCCATATGTTTCATGTCAAACAAGAACAGATCGACATATTGTGCAATCTCAAGCAGTTTCTCGGTCTTGATGTGACCGCAGGTCTCGATTGCGGTGTTTATGCCCTCTCCCTTGCATGCCATCAGAAGATCTCTCGCCGCCTCCGGCTGGGAAGTACATTCCCCGCCACTGAGCGTCACACCGCCTCCCGACATACTGTAAAATGCTGCATCCTCCTCGACGAGCTTCAGAAGTTCTGAGATCGTCTTTGTCTCTCCGGTAATCTCAAGTGCTGTCTGCGGACAGACACACTTACATTTCCGACAGCCGATGCAGTCTATATCCCGGCGAACCCGATGGAGTCCTGTCTCCGGATCGATCACATGAATGTTCTGCGGACAGACCTCCACGCAGGCACCGCAGTTTGCGCAGGAGTTTTTTTTCAACATGACCTGATGCTTTCGCACCAGACCTTCCGGGTTCGCACACCACTTACAGCGGAGCGGACATCCCTTGAAGAACACGATCGTCCGGATTCCCGGGCCGTCGTACATGTTATATTTCTGTACATTAAAGATCAGAGCTTTTCTCTCCATGTTTTCTCTCCTTCTTCTCCGTTTGATCTCCATCTGCCCGGCAGGTCATTCTCATCGGATTCCGACCTGCCAGACAGAGGAAAATCTGTATCTTCAGAGAGACTCTTAGAAATGAGTCAGCATGGTACGGCTGATGATCTCATCCTGTACATCCTTGCACAGCTCAACGAAGAATGCGCTGTATCCAGCTACACGAACGATCAGGTCGCGATACTGCTCCGGATGTTTCTGTGCCTCGATCAGCGTCTTGTTGTCGAGGTAGTTGAACTGCATCTCACCGTTTCCGAACATGCACGCAGTTCTCAGCAGAGTGATCAGACTCTCCTCGCCCTCCGGAGTGTCTAAAAGACCTGCCATGATCTTGAAGTTATGTACCATACCGATGTTCATGCTGTCGTTTGACATCTTGGAAACCGACTTGATGATTGCGGTCGGGCCCTTGAAGTCAGCACCCTGGGTCGGGCTGATTCCATCGGACAACGGCATCCATGCGTGACGTCCGTTTGCGGAAGCACCTGTCATCTGACCGAACGGGGTGTTATTTGAAATAGACAAGGTACCGTGGCTGAGAACGGAGTACAGAGTTTTGTACTTTCTGTGCTCATGCTCAGTGAAGTTGATCAAATCTGCTGCGATGTTATCTGCATAATCATCGTCATTTCCATACTTCGGTGCATTCAGGCAATCGGTGCGAATCTGCTCGTAACCAGCGAAGTCTGCCTTCAGTGCCTCATTGAGCTGTTCAAGCGTGTATTTCTTCGCATCAAATACGAGCTTCTTGATTGCTGCCATCGAATCCGCGTAGGTTGCAAGACCGGACCACACAACACCCGGTCCGAAGTTATACATGGCTCCGCCTGCAGATACGTCTTTTCCGTGCTCCATACATCCCTCGTACATAACGGACATTAAAGGCTTCGGAGCTAAATCGCGGTGAACTCTCTGGGAGATCACGGTTGCAACATCCGTCCACTTTGTGATGTACTTGATCTCTTCCTTGACTGCTGCATCAAACTGCTCGAAAGTCTTGAACTGGCTTAAATCTCCCATATCCGGGCAAACCTGCTTGCCGTACCACAGCGGAACACCGTGGTTGAGCACAAGCTCGATACAGATCGGCCACTGGGTGTAAGCGGTGGAAGTCCACTGATACAGACGACCGGACTTCTGCGGTTCTACGCATCCCATCAGGCAGTAATCTCTTGCATCCTCGAGCGAAACGCCCTTTGCGAGCATCATCTTGATGTGAGTGTCATCGAAGTGACATGCCGGGAATCCCATTCCTGCGCGTACGACATCAACAATCTTCTTCAGATAACGGCGCGGGGACTTGTTGTGAATACGGCAAGCCAGAGACGGCTGGTAAATCTTTACGTGACGAACCGCATCCATCAGCAGGTAGGTCAGGTCGTTTGTCGCATCGTGACCGGCTCTCGTCACACCGCCGACGCACATATTGACGAACGGCTGATAACCTGCGAAGAACTTGGAACCGCCCTCACTTGTGATCCACATCATCTCAGACATCTTGATCAGCATACATCCAGCAAGCTCAAATGCCTCAAAGTTGTTCATGCGTCCGGACTCGATATCTGCCTTGTAGAACGGATACATGTACTGATCGACACGTCCGATGGACATACCGGTCTGGTTCTCCTCAACAACAAGCAGAGACTCGATTGTCCACACTGCCTGAATCGCCTCCCAGAACGTCTCCGGTTTGTGTGCCGGAACCTTTGCGTTGACCTCAGAGATCTTGTACAGCTCTGCCTTTCTCTTCGGATCAGTCTCTTTCTCAGCAAGCTCTCTTGCGTACTCAGACATTCTTTTCGCATAGATCATAACGCCCTCGGTCGTCTCGATGATCGACTTATAGAAATAGATCTTGTCGATATCCTCCGGATTGTCATAGTGAAGTGCTACCAGATGCTCCTTCGCCTCGTTCTGGATGTCAAGCATGCCCTTCTTCATCAGGATCACGTCGTAACCCGGGTTGGAATCTCCACCGCCGTTGATTGCATGGTAGGAACAATCTGATACGAAGGACTCGCCGGACAGCTCCCAGACACCAGCCTCGCGATACTGATCCTCGCAGTACTCGTCAACAGATTTGCCCTGCCAGAACGGGAAGAGTTCCTCGCGCATGATCTTCTTGTCTTCCT
Source organism: [Clostridium] clostridioforme AGR2157 (assembly GCF_000424325.1). Taxonomy (GTDB): domain Bacteria; phylum Bacillota; class Clostridia; order Lachnospirales; family Lachnospiraceae; genus Enterocloster; species Enterocloster clostridioformis_A. The sequence goes on along the minus strand of NZ_AUJR01000006.1, from coordinate 32,629 downwards.
CTGAAATGTAGAACGGATCCTGCGGTCTTGTTCCGATCGTATCGATCTCGTCCACCATCCAGCGCCATGCAATATCCGGAGAAAAAGCGCCTGCTCTCGGTGCGCCACACGGTGCGCCGACGATCAGCTCATTGTCCTGAATCACAAGTGGAGCAGTCTCACAGCAGTAGCGGAAGCACTTTGCTCTCAGCTCGATCTTCGGCATTCCCGGATTCTCTTTTGCAATCTTGGTGATTGCTCTCGCACGGTAAGTCGTGATCGACGGTTTCTGCTTTAAGTAGTTCTCCTTCAACAGTTTCAGTCTTCTTGTCATTCCGTCCGGAATGTCGGTACCCTCTGCCGGGAAATCAGCCAGGCTCTTTGCCTCCTCCGCTTTCTTTCCTGCATCGTCTTTTGCGATCTCCTCAGAAACCGACTCAAACATCTTCATCAGAGAAGCCTTCTCCTCAGGAGTCATATTTTTGGTGGCTTCTGCAATTTTATCTGAAAATTCACGAATATCCAAAATGGTTCCTCTCTTTCTTTCCAGAACAGCATTATCTGTGCTGTTCCATCATCTTCTGGAAACTGCGCACCCCGAAGGCCGCCTTTCTCCGGTAAATCAGATTCATCGGTGAAACATTCTCTGCGGTGATTCCCATTCCGGCACTCAGGCTTCCGAGTACCGCTGACGGGAAGAGATTCGTCGTCACTCCCATCGCTCCCGCGGATGATGAGGTATTCACAAGCACCCGTCCCACCGGTTTTTTCAGTGCAAACTGGCGAATGACCTCGGCATCGGTCGAGTGAATCGCCAGCGTATTTCCATGATTTTCACCCATCAGCAGTTCCATACACTTTTCACATGCATGCATCCAGTCGTTCTCAATATAAAAGACCATCACCGGACAAAGCAGGGCGCTCGCATATGGGTTGAAATCCGTGATGTAGGTCTGCTCGGACACAAGCACTCTCGTTCCCTTTGGAACTGAAAATCCCGCTTTTCCCGCAAGCCACTCTGCACTCTTTCCGATGTACTCTTTCTCGGCACATCCCTGCTTTTCCCCGATTCCAAGGAGTCGGATCAGCTTGCGTTCCTCTTCCTCACTCATAAAGTAAGCTTGGCAGGCGACCATCTCCCTCTTTGCCGTCTCTGCGATCCGGCTGTCTGCAACGACATACTGTTCGGAACCGGAGACGATTCCGCAGTTGAAACTGCGTCCTGCGACAATGTCTGTCACTGCCGTCTTTACATCTGCGCTTCTCTCGATAAAAACCGGAGAAGGAACGATTCCACCATAGATCACTGGCTTTCCCGCCGGTGTCTCCTTATAGAGCGCTTCCTCGCCGATGTTTAAGATCAGCGAAGTCTGCGGATGAGTGAAGAGCTCAAGAGCTCCCTCCTTCGCCGATGTCTCCATACAGGAGATCGCTCCGTCCGGGAAGCCTTCGGCAAGCGCCGATTCTCTTAAAATCTGAACCGTCTTCTTCGTCGTCTCGACGGCTCTCGGATGCGGGGCAAACACAACCGCATTTCCCGATTTCACCGCAGTGAGTGCGGTAAAGATCACTGCCGATACCGGGCTGAGTGCCGGAACCGCCACCGCGATCACGCCGAGCGGAACTCCGATTTCCAAAACGCCCACACTCTCACAGCTCTCGAGAATCCCCACGCACTGCATTCCGTCATACGCCTTTTCAAGCGATGAGATCAGAAACCGGCATATCTTCACCTGATCGGAGACATCTCCGTAACCGGTCTCTCCGACCGCCATCTGCACCAGCATTTCCACTCTCTCGGAACATGCCTGCATCATCGCACGGACAACCCGATCCAGCTTTTCCTGCTTCCATGTTCCGAGTGCAATTCTCGCCTCGCCCGCTTCTTCCATAAGAACACGAGCCTCCTGAACCGCCATTAGGTCTCTGTCAACAAATTTCATCTTACGATCCTCCTGCGTGTTTTACTCCTCCGGCAGCAGATTCGTCAGGCTGTAACGTGCCACAATCTTTCCCAGATCCTGATGCGGTCTCGGGATTACGACAGAGCTGTAAACTTCCGCTCCCATATTCTCAACCGCCTTCGCTCCGGCATCCACTGCGGTACGGCACGCTCCGACATCGCCCTGAACGATGACGGAAATGTATCCGGAAGCAACATTCTCATAACCGATCAGCTCGACATCTGCTGCCTTGCACATCGCATCCGCCGCTTCCAGAACAAATACCAGACCAAAGGTTTCAATCATTCCAATGGCTTCATATCTCTCCATACATTCTCTCTCCTGCATCTTACGCATCAATATCGTGGACCGATACGATCTCACCAACTGCACGGATCGGTCTCGGCATCACATTTTTCGCTGTCAGCTTTCCGATTGCCGCCGCTGCCTCGGCTCCCGCCTCAACCGCTGAGCGCACAGCAGCCACATCTCCCTTCACCATGATGGTGACAAGGGTGGAACCCACATTCTCGTAGGAAATCAGCTCGACGTCTGCTGCCTTGAGCATCTTATCCGCAGCTTCCATCGCCGGAACCAGACCGAGGGTTTCCACAAGACCGAGGGCTTCTTCACCGTAATATCTCATTCTCCGATTCTCCTTCTCGTAACGATTCCGCATCCTCTCATGTTCTCTCTTTCTTACCGAAACTTTGCAGGCACATACTTATTTACGGCATCCCGTCCTGCCTCGTTAATCGCAAAGCGCATCAAGAGTTGTCCGTTTTTATCCAGCTCATATCCAGCCAGATCGCACATTCCGTTTGCCTCCAATGCCATTGCGTGATTCAGATACATTTTTTTTGTAAACTGGCCCTCTCTGCCGTACTGAGGCTTCATGGCAGTCATAATCTCTTCTACGCTTGCATCTTTCACTTTGTTTAAATAATTCAGCACAGCCATTCTTGCAGGAAGCAGCATCTTAGTGTTCCTCCTTCTTAAAGAAATCCAGCGGATTCATCGTAACCAGAATCGCACCTGCGATGATTACAATCGATCCGATCACAATCGTCGGGGTAACTGCCTGACCTAAGAACAGGACGCAGAAGAGAACTCCCCAGAATGCATAGGTGACATTTAAGGACATTCCGATTGCACATCCGACGGTCGCATTTGACTGATACCACAGCAGGTAGGAAGCACCTGCGCTCAGTCCGGAAATTACAAGCCATACGATCGGCATTCCGGCTGCCATGGTACCGCCGAGCAGTCCCAGACCGCCGACAAGCGGAACGATGACAACAAGGTTGACAAGTCCGGAGAAGAGCTCACGGATGTTTGTTGCCACATCGGTATCTACCATGGCTCCGCCGTAGCTTGAGAGTGTTCCCTCAAGTCCCCAGCAGATCGCTGCAAGAAGGGAACAGAGAATTCCGAGTGTAAAGTTCGGAGCGCCTTCCGGTTTCGCCCAGTTGATGACAATTGCGCCAGCCACACAGATCACCATTCCGGCGACTACTCGCTTTGTCGGTCTCTGCTTCAGGAAGATCCATGCAAAGATGGCTCCAAACAGACCACAGGTTGCGGAAATCGGGATTGCGTAGGCACCTGCAAGTGCAAGTCCCACGAGGTAAGCTCCGTTTGCAATCGGGCCACCGAGAAAGGCACCGAGAAGCATCATCTTTCCCGGGAAGGTGTTTAAGGTTCTTCCGATCTCTGCCAGACGTCCCATCTTGGCGTTGTAGATCAACAGCCAGAGTCCGGCGAACAGATCATTCAAACCTGCACACACATAGGGAGCTGCAAGGAAGCCAGCCGCTCCGGCAAGTGGTTCGTAATAGCCAGCCACCATAACCAGCGTGGTGTAAATTCCATAGGTCAGGCCGGAAAGTGCTCCGGTCATCAGTCCCGTCTTGCGGAAACTCTTGCTGACCTGTCTCATCTTGGCATCCGCTACGGATGCGTTTCCTCCGTTCATCGATTCATTTCTCCTTTGACGTTATTCCTTTGATGTTTTTTATTCTGTTTTTCCACCAGGAAGGATGGTTTCTACCTCTCCATGCGGACGCGGGATAACGTGAACGGATACCAGCTCACCGATTCTCTGGGCAGCAGCGGCACCTGCATCGGTCGCCGCCTTGACCGCACCGACATCACCTCTCACCAGAACAGTGATCAGTCCGCCACCGACCTTCTCTTTTCCGATCAGCGTTACGTTTGCTGCCTTTACCATTGCATCGGCTGCCTCGATGGAAGCCACAAGACCCTTTGTCTCAATCATTCCAAGTGCATCATACTTCATGTTGTCTCTCTCCTTCTCCGTTTCTCTCCCAACTTTTCCTGTCTGTTTTTCAGGTGTCTCTCTGATCTTTCTCACCAACTATTTATCATGGGCGGTTGGGAACTTTAATTTCTGAGCTCATTTTGAATTTAAAGCGCGCGCAGCATGCGCAAAAAAATTTTTCTTGCTCATGCTTTTCTGTACACTTAGTATATCCCTTTCCCAAAAGCGGAATGTCAACCCCTTTTTTCGATATTTTTTTCACACTTTTATTTTTACCTCCACCCCCGGATTTTCTTGCACTTTGTACAAATATAAGAACAATTTTACAGCAGAATCACCAATCTTTTGAACAAAATTTTTATCCTCTCTTCCGGAGAAATACAAAAAGCGGACAAAATCATCCCTGATCTGCCCGCTTTGCCCTTTCCCTTAGGGGGAAGGTTTTTGCCTGAAAAATTTTTCGTTATTCTTCGTTTTCTTCCTCAAACGGAACCATGATCTCCGTCACGAACTCTTCCGCCTTCTTCGTCGACCAGTAATCCGTCACAAAACGCTCATACGAATCCTCTGCGAGACGACATCCCCGCTTTCTCGCCCACTCCCGGATTCTCTCGTACTCCGCGTCAATCGTCTCATGGGGACCGATGTGATACACACATGCCGCCATTCCGCGCCGCCGCTTTAACTGGATCGGACTCCGCGCATCCGGTCTCACTGCCTGTTGCATAATCCGCATGCTTTTGCATCTGCCCTCCATCTTGTCCTTGAACGAATCATAGTGCAAGATCACCGCACCGGTGATCTCCTCCCCATGCGCCTCAAGATAATTCGTCCACGAAATGTTGATAACTGCCGGAGGATAATCGTATGCAAATTCCTGATCCATGTAACAAAAATCCATCTCCGGAAAATATTTCACGGAGATCTCACAGGTCTGGTAGCGCAAAACCATCTGTGCCTCCCGAATCAGCTGATACCAGTCCTGAATCGAGATCAGACTCTCCTGAATCCTGCGTCCTTCCTCCATCAATTCCCTGATCTTTTCCGGGAACCACTTTCTGATTCCTGCAAAATCCACATCATCGAGAAGCCCCTGCATCTCCTCGAGCTTAAACCCCATCTGTTTATAATACTTCAACACCGGTACGTACAGTAAAGTGTCCTCACTGTAATACCGATAGCCGTTCTCCTCGTTGATATAGTCTGGTGAAATCAGCCCGATCTGATCATAATAGCGCAATGCCTTTCTCGAGACATTGCAGATTTTACTCACTTCTCCGATTGAAAAAAACTTCTGTTCCATTTCCCCTTATTTCCTTCTCCTTTCCGCATCGCTCCACAACTTTTGTCTGTTTTTTCTAAGAATTCGTCTATTCTATCAGATATTTTTTGGCATTTCAACCATTTTTTAAAACAAAATTTGCTTCCTGTTCTCGGCTCCATGCAAAAAGAGGAGACAGGGCGGAGCATCAGGAAATGCTCCCATGCTCCACTCTGTAATATTCGACGAATCAGATTGCAAAAAGGATACGGACAAACAGAGCTTGTCCGCATGCTACAGTTGCAGAACATAGATGAATGGAAAGCGTAAAAAGGGCAGCGCAAAAAGGAAAGCACAAAAAGAAAAGCGCAAAAAAGGAAGCCCCAATGCAAAAAGGCTTCCCTGACAAAAAAAGAGAGCAGGTGATGGGAATCGAACCCACGTATCTAGCTTGGAAGGCTAGTGTTCTACCATTGAACTACACCTGCATATGAATCAATCTATTTAATCGGGGTGACAGGATTCGAACCTGCGACCTCCTGGTCCCAAACCAGGCGCTCTAGCCAAGCTGAGCCACACCCCGGCATCGGCATAGTATAACCTGTCATCCAATCCCGTCTCTCGACGCAAGGATTATTATATACTATGCCTACACAAATGTCAACAAAAATCCTACAGAAAATTCAGCGAAAAATGAGCCTCTCCCTCTTTGTCAATTTCCATGAGCATGAAAGAGGGCTTATGTCCGTCCTGGCGGGGATAGGACAGACTTCCCGGATTCAGCATAATCAAATCCTTATCCCCTTCCTTTTTCTCCACCTCGTAGAAGGGCCTGTGGGTATGCCCGAACATGACGATGTCAAAGCCTCTGGCTCTGGCCTCCTGTTTCAGGTACTCTGCCCCCACAGAGACATTATAGTAGTGTCCATGGGTCAGAAGGGTCTTATACCTTCCAATCATCAGTTCCTTCTCTTTGTCTAAACATGAGAAAAAGTCATTGTTCCCCAAAATCATCTCTAAATCGCAGTCTTCATTGACCCAGGTGGCAATGGCATGCTCACTCCCCTCTGCGTCTCCCAAATGAATCATCATATCAAGCGGTCCGGTGCGCCGGATCACCTCTTTTAGATTTTCATCCCTTCTATGGGTGTCACTGACAATTAATATCCTCATCCTTCGTCCTCTCCGTCTCTTACTTAAGCACACCTTCCAGGGCTTCCTTCATGGCCCTTAATGCCTTCCCCCTGTGGCTGATTTCATTCTTCTGCTCCATGGTGATTTCAGCGGATGTCTTGCCGAACTGAGGCAGATAGAGAATGGGGTCATACCCAAAACCACCCTTTCCAGCCGGCTCCCCGGCGATAAGCCCCTCCATCACAGCCTCTGTGTGGAGTACCCGGCCGTCCGGCAGAATGGCCGCGATGTTGCACACAAACCGGGCGCTGCGCTCCCGGCCCCTGGCCTCCTTAAGACGCTCTATAATACTCCGGTTCTTAACCTCATAGGGCGTATCCTCGCCCAGATACCGGGCAGAGTAGATACCGGGCTCCCCGCCGATATAATCCACCTCCAGGCCGGAGTCATCCGCCAGTACAATATCCCCGGTCAGATTCCACACAGCCCTTGCCTTAATCTCGGCATTCTCCCCAAAGGCGGAACCGTCCTCCACGATTTCCGGTTCAGCGCCCGCTTCCTTCATGGAAAGTATGGGAAGCCCCAAATCAGCCAGTATAAGGCGTATCTCCCGCATCTTTCCCTCATTGCCCGTTGCAAATATAATTCTGTGTCCCATATCTAAAGCCCTCTGCCTTCTGTTCCTTTTATAATCTTCTGTTATTTCTTTGTATATGCCTTCAGGCACAGATTGCAGGATTGTGTTTCCTCCACATGTTCCCACACCTTTCCGTCATGGCTCAGATACCCTTCGCCGTCTGTTAAGTCCACCTGGGCAATGCCGTCCCCTGCGTCGTATTCAATGGCCACCGGATGTACGGTGCCGGGCGTTATTATTTTAACTATTATAGCAAATTTTTCGTTGTCCTCCAAGGGGATTTTTTTATCCAGCACAATCGTGTAATAACCGGCATTGTCCAGTCTGCCCTTTGCCAGGAAAATCCGCTTATCCAGGGCACGCTCCATTTCCCCGGCTCCTGCGTCCGGCAGGTTCCGGGCCAAATACAGCTCGTACTCCGTATTCTTGTCCGTTGCATAGAAACCCGCGGCTGCCAGATTCTCTCCCTTATCTGCCCTGTAGGCATTGGCAAACCAGGCCTCCTCCTGCCCGTAGCCAATCTGCCCCACCCATCCGCACAGATCGCTCTGGTGAATGTAGTCGTAATTGTCCACCGGCTCCACACCTGTGTATACAATATTATGGACACCGATATTACTGTCATAATAGGATACATAAAAATATCCCTGGTCACCGAAATCCTCTCCCCAGCTGTTGGTACAGATAAATGCGCCGTCCCCTGGCAGGTCCAGATTAAAATTCTCCCTGGAGTAATTATCATCCCATCCCACGATGACAGAATCATGGTTAGGCTTTTCGTTTCCGATGTAACAATAGGAGTTGGTTTCTCTGTTATAGTACACGGACTGGCTCTGGTAATCCCTCATGGATGTATACAGGGAGCTCTGTACCCCCCCTTTCAGGTACACGGCCCGTTTAATGGCCCCGTAATCCTTGGAGGGAAGGACCTGAATCTCCTGTACATGTACGCTGGGCGTAAGGCCGTCCGGCGAAACTCCGTCCCCGTATGGGTCCTGGGCTTCCAGCACCGGTCCCTGCCATGCCAGAAGATAGGCCATGGACATGGTATACTCTCCGCCCTCGTCCTGTCCCAGGAGAAAACTGTTGTGCATGGACATATGGTCCACCGCAAAGGTCATGGGCTTTCCCGGAAGCAGAGAGGATTCCAGGGCCGTCAGGGACGCAAAGGCCCAGCAGGTTCCCAGGGATCCCTGGTTTCCAATCTGGGGCGCCCTGCCCGTCTTTCGGTAGTCAAAGGCAGAAGGAAGCTTTACATTGGCCATATCCCGCCTGTTCCACTGGTACACGCCGGCTACGCCGTTTTCCGCGGCATTCTTTACGTGCCCTGATGTACCCAGGCCTCCTGCTGCCGCGGGATTTTCTGTTTCGGAAGGGTTCTGGGTTCCTCCAAGGTTCTGGCTGCCGGCAGGATTCTGGCTTCCGTTTGTATTCTGTGTCCCCCCTGGGTTTTGTGTCTCAGAAGGATTCTGCGTCGGGCCGCATCCGGCCGTCCCCAAAGACAACGTGACAACCAGAAACAGGACCGCTGCTTTTTTCCTTATTGCATATCTAATTATATCTGATACAACAACCATGGCCGTCCTCTCAATTTGAACCGTTCTCCCGGCTGCGCCTGGGCGGCTTTGGCCCCATGAACTGATAGAAATAGGTTTTCAGCATGCCGTTGTATATCTTCCTGTTTTTGTCCGCCTTCCGCCCAATGTACTTCTGTGCATCTTCATAGGAAGTAATGAGGTACATGGACCAGGAATCCAGCGCCTCAAAGCGCTCCCCTATCTCCCGGTATAACGCGGGAAGGTTCTCCTTTCCCTCGATTCTCTCACCGTAAGGGGGATTGGATATGATAAAGCCGTATTTCTTGGGATGGCTCAGGGCACTGACCGGGCGCTGCTGAAAGTGAATCATATGGTCCACTCCGGCTGACTGGGCATTGGACCTGGCTGCTTTCACAATATCACCGTCCACGTCATACCCCTGGATATCAACCTCTACATCCTCTTCCACCAGGTCACCCGCCTCATCCATGGCTTCATACCAGCATTTGCGCTTGATCACGTTCCTCCACCCCTCTGCCAGGAAGGAACGGTTCATACCCGGCGCCATCTTGGCGGCCATCATGGCTGCCTCAATGGGAAATGTACCGCTTCCGCAGAAGGGGTCCACCAGAATTCTGTCCCGGTTCCAGGGCGTCAGGAGAATCAGGGCGGCCGCCAGAGTCTCTGTGATAGGCGCTTTGCTGGTCAGTGTCCTGTACCCGCGTTTATGCAGGGACTCCCCGCTGGTGTCAATGCCAACCGTCACCATATCTTTATAGAGGAATACCCTCAGCGGATAGCTGGCTCCATTTTCAGGGAACCAGGTGACTCCATAACGGTTTTTCAGCCGCTCCACCATGGCCTTCTTCATAATAGACTGGATATCCGACGGGCTGAACAGCTTGCTCTTGATGGAAGAAGCCTTTGCCACCCAGAACTTCCCGTCTTCCGGTATGAAATCCTCCCACGGTATATTCCTGGTGCCCTGGAACAGCTCCTCAAAGGTCTCCGCCTTAAAGCTTCCCGCCTTGAGAAGAACCCTCTCTGCCGTGCGGAGGAACACATTGGAGCGGCAAATGGCCTCGCCATCTCCTATAAACGTGACTCGGCCGTCCTCCACCAGGGATATCTCATATCCCAGGTCCAATATTTCTTTTTTAAGTACTGCCTCCAGCCCAAAATGGCAGGGGGCAATTAATTCGAATGTTTTCAATCAATTTTCCTCTCAATCAGCCTCTCTTTTTTACAGCTTCAGTTCCTTGACCACTTCACCCTCCAGGGTCCGTATGGAGAACACCCCATCCTCCAGCATGGCATAGGTATTGGGATTGCCTCCCTTTGGGATGGACACAGAACCTGGGTTTAACACGGTAATGTGCCTGCCCCCTTCCGCCTCAATGGTCTCGGCCTTCAGTATATGGGTATGACCGTGGACCAGGATGTCTCCGTCCTGCATTGGCGGAAGGTGGTCCTGGTTGTATACATGCCCGTGAGTGGCATAAAAAGCCTTCTCCTCCAATACCAACAGACTATAGTCAGCCAGTATGGGAAACTCCAGGACCATCTGGTCCACTTCGGTGTCGCAGTTTCCCCTGATTGCATATATCTGGTTCTTAAGGGGATTCAGCATGGCAATCACTTCCTTGGGGGCATATTCCCTTGGAAGGTCATTGCGGGGACCGTGATACAGAATGTCTCCCAGAATCACAAGCCGTCCGGCTCCCGATTCACTGTATATATCCAGCATCCTCCTGCAATAATATGCAGAACCGTGTATATCAGATGCAAACATTATCTTCATGGGTCTGTCTCCTCTAAAATAGAATAATCACGTTTCTATTCTAAAGCCGAAAGCGGCCTCCTGTCAATGTATTTCCCCCTGTAATTCAACATTCCGCCCGCCAGGTCCACGGCATGATAACCCATCCTCCACAGGTCCCGGCAGACCACCATGCTTTTGGCCCCTCTGTCACAGTAAAATACAATGGTCCCGTCCTTGCGGATTTCCCCCATCAGGTCCTCAAGCTCATCATAGGGAATGTTCACGCTCCCCCATATCCTGTCCTGTTCAAACATCCAGGGTTCCCTCAGGTCCACCAGCTGCGCAATCTTTCCCTGTTCCATCCATTGGTCAAACTGTCTGTATGATATCATTGGAAATGTCGTCATTTCCCACTCACCTTCCCTTTCTGTCACGTTCTGTCCTGGCCAAAGTCTGTCATATGTGTCCTACTACCAATATATGCAGGCATTTCAACAGGGTGAGGACAAGAAAAAGCCCACTCCGCGTCATGCGAAGCAGGCTCCTTCCATCAACTGTACTCAGTGCGCTACAGCCTTTTCGATAATATTAGAAGTTGTTGTTCTGGCTGCTGTTGCGGCTGCTGTTCTGAGAGCTGTTCTGAGAGCTGTTCTGAGAACTGTTTCTGGAGCTGTTCTGAGAATTGTTCTGGGAATTGTTCTGGGAATTGTTCTGAGAACTGTTCCTGGAGCTGTTCTGAGAGTTGTTCTGGCTGTTATTCTGCTGGCTGTAGTTTCTTGAGTTGTTTTCCATGTCGTTGTTGAAGTTATTCCTATTAGACATCTTCAATACCTCCTAAAAACATTCTTATTTAGTTACAGCCTTAGTATGGCAGAATTGCACCACTTTTATACGATAAAATAAAAAAGGTTTCTTTTTTCCATAAAATCCCGTTTTCCGCAAAATGATGATAAAAGCCCCATAGTACCAGTGTTTATGCTGGGTTCAGGGCTTGCTCTTATTTCGCCTTCTTTAATTCAGCCTTGCCTGCTGAATCACCGAAATCACCAATTCCTGGCCCGCCTCCCACTCTTCCGTGCAGTGTATGATAAAACCGTGATTGGATTGGGTGAAGCATTTAAGTGTTACTTTATTTCCCATGGCCGCCACGCGCACTGCATAATCGAAATCCTCAAAGCGGAAATTATCATAACCCGCCGCCACCACTAAAGTCTCCGGGAGGCCTTTCAGCATCTCATCATCTGCCAGGAGGGGACTGCAGTACGGATTCTTCGCTTTCTCAAGCTCCCCATCGGTGTATGCCTCGGTGAACATTCGTCCGCGCTCCACCGGGATCATGTTCGTTTTCGCTTCCTTTTTGTCTGCGGGATCCGTAGCCATATCAAAAGCGCCGTAATCCAGCACCTGCAGGCACAGAGCGAAATCCCCAGTCTGCTTCGCTTTCAGAACCGCTGCCGCAGTCAGGTTCGCGCCCGCGCTGTGTCCTCCCATGGAAACCCGTTTTTCATCCGCATCCCATTCGCCCAGCTTGGAAAATGTCCAGCGGCATACCTCATACGTCTCGTCAAAAGCCGTGGGAAACGGATATTCCGGTGCCAGTTTGTAATCCACATCCACCACAATCCCCCGGATCGCGTCCGCCACCTTGGCAGAATATATCTCATCACGCTCCACATGGGGACGGACGAAGCCCCCGCCATGGACATTGATATGTACCGGGCAGTTGGCCGTCCGGTTCTTCGCCGTAAAAATATAGCAGGTGACCTCATCATTTTCCCCCACCGGAATTATCACAGTCTCTTTGTCCGCTAGTTCCAGATTCTTTCGGTACTCCGGGGTGATATTTTCCTTTGCAACGCTGGTTCCTCGCAAATGCTCTGCCAGCTGCTCTTTTCTTTCTTTACTTAATGCCATTCGCTTCTCCTCCTTCGCCTGCCTGCTTTTGCAAACCGGCTTTCCACTTTCTCTTGTTCCTAATGAACTGTCCATCAATCACTTGTGCATTTTGCGTAAGATTCTGTTGGCAAGCACCTAATCCAGGCAAATCACAGCATTCGGTAAATGACGATATCCACGCCGCCAACTCCATCCTTCACGCTCCCAGACAGAGCGCCCACGTACGCACCGTAATTCAGCCACTCATACCTGCCCGCCGGGGTAAAAAACCTGGGCGTTGTTACAATATAAGGCTGCCCGCCCCGTTTATCACGCTTCCCGGAATTCTGTATCTCGATAAACACACCATCATCTGTCTGGAGCAGATACCTCGCGTAAACGTCCACGCTGGTAAAATGCTCTGGGTCATCACCGCCGAATCCCGTATTCCAGTCTGCGCCGCCCATAGGAAATACTGTCCCGTTAATGCGTGCGCCGTGGAACTCGCCACCGGTAATATAGATCGCCCGCAGAAGGCCGAAATCATTTTTCCCCACCGGAATCCTCATATCGTCCGGACAATTGGCGCGGATGGTCATCACCTTCTCCGCTTTCAGCTCGGTCAATTCCATTTTTTCTTCCATACCAGAAATCCTCCCTTCCCTTATCCTGTATATACAGAACTTATGCTGTTTTCTTTTTCTGCAGCAGCGGCTTTATGTACGGGCTGACCACGCAGAACACGGCCACCAGCAAAAAGAGCAGGGATACCGGACGGGTGATAAAGCTGCTGTAATCACCCTTGGAATAGCTGACTCCCTTGCGGAAATATTCTTCCAGCTTGCCGCCCAGAATAAAGGACAGAATCAGCGGGCTGGCAGGAATCTTGAACACATCCAGCATCACCCCCAGAGCCGCAAAGGCCAGCACACAGAGCACGTTAAAGGTAGTATTGGTGCTGGTAAACGCGCCGATAAAGCACATCACCAGAATCACGCCATAAAGATAATGATACGGAAGCTTCAGCAGCATGGGGAACCACCTCATGCCGAAAAACTGCTCCACCAAAACAAAAACCGCAGACACCATAACAGCCGCAAAAATCAGATACACGATCTGCGGATTGGAAGAAATCAGCAGAGGGCCAGGCTGCAGGCCATGAATCATCAGGCCCGACAGCAGCAGCGCCGTAACCGCGTCTCCTGGAATGCCCAGAGCAATCATCGGAATCAATGCGCCCCCCACAGAGGCGTTATTTGAACACTCCGATGCCCAGATGCCGCCCGGCTCGCCCTTCCCGAAGGTTTCCGGATGCTTGCTGCCAGACTGGGCCTGCGCATAGGCCACCATATTCGAAAGCCCGCTGCCCATCCCTGGCAGGAAACCGATCCACAGGCCGATAAAAAAGGATTTCAGGATAATACCGATATTTTGTGTAATATCCGTGATTTTGACGCCAAAGCCGGAAATTTTGCCCACATTCACATCCGGCAGCTCCTGCTGACCCTTCGCATAATCGCAGGCAACCTGCTTGATAGCGTAAACGCCCAGCATCAAAGCCACCATATCCAAACCGCCGCCCAGATAAATATTTCCAAAGGTAAAGCGATACGCGCCGTCCAGAGGCGCTACACCCACGCAGCACAAAAACAGACCCAGAAAAGCTGCGAACAGCCCTTTGAAAATAGAACCCTTTGACAAGGCGGCAACCAGCGTGATTGCGCAGAAGCACAGGGAGAAATATTCCCACGGCCCCAGCTTCATGGCGAAATCCGCAATAAACGGGCTTAAGAATGTGGCCACGATACAGGACAAAAACGTACCTGCAAAGGATGCCAGGATACCGATACCCAAGGCACGCACCGTTTCGCCCCGCTGGCTCATGGGATATGCGTCAAAACAAGTAGCGATGGAAGCCGGAGCGCCTGGGATGCCCACCAGTGTTGCGGAAATAAAGCCGCCGGAAATCCCTCCTACCCACACCGCAATCATCATGGCAAAGGACAGCAGATCGTCCATGCCGAAGGTCAGCGGCAGAAGCAGGGATACCGCCAGCCCGCCCGACAGCCCCGGAATTGCCCCGAATACAATGCCCACAATGGTGCAGACCAGCATAATCAAAATCATCAGGGGATTAAACAATGCTATCATCTGTGTAAAAAACATGGAAATCCTCCTTTACAATGTGAATGAAATCAGCTTTCCCGCCGGAAGCAGGATCACGAATACCTTCTGGAACAGCAGATACAGGATAACGGTGGTCAGGACTGCCACAATCACCGCCAGAATCCTGTTAATTTTCTTCCCGCTGGAAAGAATCATAATTACGGCAAAGGCGAAAATGGGAGTCATAATCAAAAAACCGATATATTCCAGACCAAAATAATACAAAACCAAGGTAAGCGCCACAATCCCAAGCCGCTTCCAGCCTGCCTTTTCCAAAAAAGGCGCCTCATCGCCGCTGCTCTTTGCGGTAACCGCCATCCCCAGTCCGCAAATCAGCATGCCCACGCCCGCGATGCAGGGAAACAATCTTGGCCCCGGCTCGCTCAAATTTGCAGGCATACGAATGCCTGAAGCCATGCTGGTTACCAGCGCCCCAAAAATAGCAAAGATAATACCGCCGATCCGGTCCTTGTTCTTCATAAGCTCATCCTCCATGATATTTTATGCTTGTAATACTTCCGCAAGAGACATCTTAATTGCCCGAAAAGACGAACAAAGGGCGGCAGGGGCAAGCCCAGGCCGCCGCCTTCTATTATGCGCAAGGGGAAATCCCTTGTTTGGTTGCTCATCGGATATTGATGCCAAGACCCGCAGCCACCTCACTTAAGGATGCCATGGTATCATCGAAATGCTTTTGGGCCTCTTCCACGGTCAGGTACATGGCTGTTCCGCCAATCTTCTCCACAGCCTCACAGTAGGCAGCATCTTCCGGGATCCCCTTCAGCGCTGCATTGACAGCCTCCGCTGTGGCATCATCCATCTCAGCCGGTGCAAAGGTGTAAATATAGGACTCCCAGATTACATCCGTAATCGGCTCCCATTCCGGATAATTCGCTTCCGGCTGGCCGGAGCCAAGGACACCCAGAACTTTCAGTTTGCCCGCCGTCTCGTACTCCTTCGCATTGCCCAGAGAGCAGTTTGCCACATCAATAATGCCGCCCGCCACGTTCGTCAGCTTATCTGCTTCGGAAGAACATTCTACCATATTTAACTCAACTGCGCAGTTCTGCTGAACCTGACCGAAAATAAAATGGGTGGTACCGTTTGTGGAAATTGCGGTGGTAACCTGTCCCGGATTTGCTTTCGCGTACTCAATAAATTCCGCCCAGGTATTGTAGGGAGCATCCGGCCCGCAGATTATTGCCTGACTTCCCATGTTAGCCGCAACGCCTACCACCCGGAAGCTATCCTGGGGATTGTAATCAATGGCTCCCGTCAGGTATTTGCAGATCATGGTACTGTGCTGGAACAGCAGGGTGCTACCGTCCGCCTTTGCAGAACGCAGATTCTCGTAGCCTACGGTCTCATTATCATAGTTTACAGTAGCGAAATTGCCATTGGTGGCGGACTGAAGATAATTTTGGATATTTCTGGTATAAATATCCGTTACACCGCCAGCCTTGGACGGAACCAAAAGCTGGACAGCGCCGTTGGGCCATGTGCCGGAACCAGCCTCTGCCGCCGGAGCCGCATCTGCTTTGGATTCTGCCGGAGCTGCTGCTTCCTTCGCCGCTGCAGTTGTGGGGGCGCTGTTTGCCGCCGCACAGCCGGATAAAGCGCTGACTGCCATTGCCGCTGTCATTATTGCCGCTAATACATGTCTTTTTTTCATAGTAATTCTCCCTCTCTTTGGTATTGAGTTTCATTAATTTCTCTTATAGTTCTCAACATTTTTCTAATAGAACTATTAGTATTTTTAACAGTTACTGTTCCTAACCCTGCGCAGAATTTTCGAAAGCAATCCGCGAATTGCACAATTACTTTCTAAGATATTTTTATTATATTAGGCAAAAAAACATTTTACAAGGATTAAAAAACTATGTATACTATTAGTAAAATTTATGTAACTACAAAAGAACTGATCCATTACAAACTTATGATGAGGTGTGTGATGAATACAAAAGCCTGCGAATACATTGTGGCGATTGCAGAAAAAAAGAACCTGTCTGCGGCAGCGGCCAGCCTAGGGATCTCCCAGCCCACATTATCTTCCTTTTTAAGCAATACGGAACGGAATTTAAAACAGACACTTTTCACCCGGCAGAAAAAAGAATTTGTCCCGACCCCGGCTGGACAGATCTATCTGGAAGCCTGTCGGGAAATAATCCAGGTAAAGAACCGGACCTACCAGTCCATGATTTCTTTAAGCAGTCAGTACACAGACCGTTTTACGGTCGGCGTTACCCCGCACCGGGGGAGCACTGTATTCAGCAAGGCCTTCGCCCAATTCTATCGCCGCTATCCGAATATTTATATTGATATAAAAGAAGGCTACCTGGTTTCTCTCCTGCAGGCCCTGGACAACCACGAGACAGACCTTGTCCTAGGATCCGTCACGAAAGAG
Organism: [Clostridium] clostridioforme AGR2157; assembly: GCF_000424325.1. Taxonomy (GTDB): domain Bacteria; phylum Bacillota; class Clostridia; order Lachnospirales; family Lachnospiraceae; genus Enterocloster; species Enterocloster clostridioformis_A. The sequence goes on along the minus strand of NZ_AUJR01000006.1, from coordinate 15,649 downwards.
GATATGATTACTTACAATGTCATGCAGAACAGCATTGACGAGCTTTATCTCTGTGTCCCCGATTTCCACCCTCTGGCTTCCTTAGCAAGCCCGCCCACGGCACCCAAGGCCCAGATCAATGTAGAACGTTTTCAGGATACGCCTTTTGTCATGTGGGGGCCGGACACCACCAACCGGAAGGTTGTCCTGGGCCGACTGTCGGAAGTCGGCATGGAACCTACCATTGTATACGAAAGCAATAACGTTCTTCTGATCGACCAGATGATCCAGGGTGGAGTGGGGGTGGGGTTTTTGCCGGATGCTTACTGCAGGCCGAACCAGCACCGAGTGTATTTTTCATTAAATCCGCCCCTGACCTGCGCCATCGGAACGATTTACCGAAAAAATGAGCCGCTCACCCGGCCCCAGCGCTATTTCGCTTACCTGATCGCAAAAGCGCAGATGTTTTCCGTCAACCCATGGGGAGTGGACTTTAATGAGCTTACTATGGAGCTGGTAAAAGAATTCGAAGAGGAAGATGGATGGACACCAGACAATTAGAATACATACTTACCATTGCAGAAGAAAAAAACTTATCCCGGGCGGCGGACCGACTGTTCCTCACCCAGTCCGCCCTCAGTCAGCAGCTCTCCAAGCTGGAGGCCGAGGGACTGCCGCCGCTCTTTACCCGGCACAAGGGAGAAATGCAGCTCACTGATGCCGGGAAAATCTATATCAACGGAGCCCGCTCCATTTTGAAAATCAAGGGGGATGCGCAAGAAGCCTTAAAGGATCTGAGCCAAGCAAAAATCCACCACATCCACATCGGTGTCTGCAGGCTGTTTCAGCCTTTATACTATGAGCGGATCCTGCCTTGGCTGAAACGTTCTTACCCGGATGTGGAAGTCACCGCAGTCACCCCGAAGCTAGGGCAAGTCCGCAACCTGCTGGAAAACAACGAAATCGACTTGGCCCTGTTCGCCTCCCGGCAACGAAACAAATTTTTAAAATACATCCCCTTGCAGGAGGATGAGCTGGTCACTGCCTTCCTCCCCGCCCTGGAAGGCGCTCCCCTCCCTCTGGCTCTCCCGGCACCGGACACCCATCTGCGTCAGCTGGCCGACGAAGCCTGCGGGAACGCCCAACAGCTGATGCCCATCTACGCCGAACCGGAGGACCTGCGTTCCGCCATCGCTTTAGCCAAAATGGGGGAATGCGCCGCCCTGATCCCAAAAAGCCTGGTGCGCGGAACAGGCCTGGCCTGCTCCAGCTTAAATCCGCCCTTCCATTACCAGAATACTATTGTGATCCGGCGGGGAACTCCTCTGCCCATTATCCGGGATATCTGTGATTGGATCCAGCGTTATGGGTTCCGGGATGGATGCCAGGCGTGAGGGGACAGCCTTCATATGGCGGGCATTGACCACCATAGCATTCAGGTCTGAGGATTCAAGGATGTTATACAGAGGCTTCCAATAAGAAAGGGGCGGCTTTCTGTATAATGTCGTTTAGTTAGACAATCCCGCCCAAGCTTTGCAAGGCTGCGCTACTCTTTTACAAGTAAGGCCTGAACATTCTGTAAAACAAAAGGGAATTGATGTAGGCGGTTAAACCAAATCCAAAAAAGAACCAGCAATAGGCATAAAGTGGCAAAAGTTTTAAGTCTAAATAAGTCATAATCATAGGGAGCGTTGAAATTGTCACAATCGCTAAAGTAGATGGAATGTGCATAAAGGCGAAAGCAAACGCATTTTTGACAAGCTGTCTGGTAGTGTTAGAAAATACTGCAATCACTGGGAATATGTAAAGCGCCAGAATGAGCAGTAGTACAGCCACTCCAAATGATGCGCAGAGTAGGAGTTGTCCTGTGATGGATGGGGAGGACCACAAAAATCCAATGTTCGTGATTAAGATAAAGGCTGCGGCAATCATGCTAAGCCAGACAATCAAAGACTGCACAAAGTTTTCCTTCAAGGCGTGGAAGAAGGTGCGGATTGTTCCATAGTCATTTCCCTTGATTGAACGGAGCATACAATGATACAGTGCAGTAAGGGAGGGACCGATAGTGATGATGGGAATACAGCACAGAAGGAAGAGCAGATTCGCAATTACAATATCGCCGATTTTATTTAAAAAGATATGGACTACGTTGTTTTCATTCAATAGATTCATATAGGTTTCCTCGACTTTCTCGTTTTTATGAGCATCAATTCTATTAGGTATTCTAACATCGATTTGTACAGATTGCAAAAGGTTTTGTTCTGAACGAAGAAAAGCAAAAGAAATATAGAAAAATGTTGGGGTGATTTTGAAAAATTATCTTGTAATTCAAAAAAAAGGGTATTGTAATTGGTAAAATGCTGAAAAATTAAGAAGAATGTTATGGAAACAAGAAAAAATACATAAAAATAACATTTTTCCATATAATGCAGACAAATCTCCATTTAACATTATTCCATGTGAAATTATAATAAAAAACAACATATGAAACAGATGCTAAATCAAGTAATATGACAAAAAAATAAGGGAGGAAAAATATGAAATTCAAGAAGGCGTTGGCTATGGTGTTGGCAGGGGCTATGGCACTTTCACTGGCAGCATGCGGAGGAAACCGAAACAGTGAAAGTACAGATGACAACAAGGAAAAATCAAACAGTGGAGAACTCTCTGTTTCTATCTGGGATTCTTATCAGGAGCCTGGAATCAAAGAGATTCTCGCAGATTTCACAGAAGAGACAGGAATTAAAACAAAGCTTACTGTGGTAAAATGGGACGAGTATTGGACCATGCTGGAAGCAGGTGCACAGGGCGGCTCTCTTCCAGATGTATTTTGGATGCACTCGAACGAAAGTGAAAGATACATGTCTAACGGTATGCTTCTAGACTTAACAGATAAAATTGCGGAAAGTGATACCATTGATCCTGAAAATTATCCAGAGGATATTTGGGGATTGTACACATATAAAGATAAATATTACGCAGTGCCAAAGGACGTGGATACAATCGCTCTGTGGTACAATAAGACGATGTTTGATGAAGCAGGGCTTGCATATCCTACTGCAGACTGGACATGGGACGATGTGACAGAAGCGGCAAAGAAGCTGACAAAAGAAGATGGAAGTCAGTATGGGCTTGCAATGAGAAATGACACCAATCAGGCTGGTTATTACAATATGGTTTTCGATAACGGCGGGTATATCATTAATGATGACAGGACAAAATCAGGCTGGGATGATCCGAAGACAATTGAAGCAATGGAAACATTAGAAGGTTGGATTCAGGATGGTGTGATGCCTTCTCTGGAGACGATGTCTGAAAACAGTGAGGATGTTTTGTTCCAGTCGGGTAAAGTTGCGATGGTATGCCAGGGTTCCTGGATGCTTCCAGCCTATAAGTCTAATGAGTACACGGCTGAGAACTGTGATGTTGTAGAACTTCCGAAAAATGCAACAACAGGAAGAAGAGCTTCCGTATACAATGGGCTTGGATGGGCTGCATCAGCCAACGGCAAAAATACGGAAAATGCATGGAAGTTAATTGAATATTTGGGTTCCAAAGAGGCACAGGAAAAACAGGCAGAACTTGGTGTTACGATGTCCGCATACAAGGGAACATCTGACGCATGGAAAAATTCAGCAGACTTCAATTTACAGGCTTATTTGAACATGATGGATGATATGGAAATCAGGCCATATTCAAGATCTACCGTAACTTGGGAGAATGAGGACAGTGAGTTGTTAAAGAGTGTTTACACAGGCCAAAAGAGTATGGCAGATGTGTGCAAAGAGATGGCAGATCAGATGAACAATAAGCTAGAGGAAGAAGCACATTAAAACGTTTCAATTTGTCAGGCAGATTCTTTTGAATCTGCCTGTATTAAAGGAAGTAGTGGTTTGCATGGATAAAAAGAGAAAACTTATGGGAACAAGCAGAGAGCGCAGTGAATTTCTATGGGGCTGGCTGTTTATTTTGCCAACGATGGTAGGGTTGATTATTTTGAATCTCATTCCTATTTTTCAGACAATTTACCAAAGTTTCTTCAAAACAGGGGACTTTGGAAGAGGAAATATTTTTGTTGGATTGGATAATTATGTGAAGGTATTCGGAGATAAAGAAGTATGGCAGGCTCTGATTAATACATTAAAATATGCGATTGTGGAAGTTCCGTTTTCCATTGCTATCGCACTGGTTCTGGCAGTTCTTCTGAACAGAAAGATGAGAGGACGTTCTGTATATAGAACCATCATATTCCTTCCGATGGTTGCGGCTCCGGCAGCAGTGGCTATGGTATGGCGATGGTTATTCAACTCAGATTTTGGATTGATTAATAATCTGTTCCATATTCATGTAAAATGGATTTCTGATCCGAGGATCGCGGTATTTTCGATTGCAGTGATTGGTGTCTGGTCAATACTTGGATACAACATGGTACTATTTCTTTCCGGGCTGCAGGAGATTCCCCATGATTATTATGAGGCGGCAGAAATTGACGGGGCAACAGGAGTGAAAAGCTTTTTTTACATCACAATTCCTTTATTGTCCCCGACAATTTTCTTTGTGCTGGTAACCCGCGTAATTAGTTCCCTTCAGGTATTCGACTTGATTTACATGGTAATAGATAAGACGAATCCGGCACTTGAAAAGACACAGTCACTGGTATATTTATTCTATAAATACGCATTCATTAATAAGAATATGGGATATGGCGCAACGATTGTTGTTCTCCTTCTTGTTCTTACGATGATTCTTACCGTATTCCAGATGATTGGACAGAAAAAATGGGTATTCTATAATTAGGGGGGGCAGAATGGCTAGTATGGAAACAAAAAGAAAAATATCTACAATTGTAATACACATTGTATTGGTTCTTATATCGATTACGATGATGGTCCCCTTTTTATGGATGATACTGACATCTTTTAAATCGGTCACAGAAGCCACCGCAATTAATCCTTTTGTAATTTTTCCAAAGTTATGGAGAACAGAGGCGTTCACAGCAGTTTTGAATAATATGAACTTCCTGATGCTGTATAAAAACACATTTCTGTTAATCCTCTTCCGTGTTTTATGTGCGGTTTTGACGGCAACGATGGCAGGGTATGCATTTGCAAGGCTTCACTTTAAAGGAAGGAACTTTTGTTTCTCATTGGTATTGTTTCAGATGATGGTTCCAGTGCAAATTTTCATTATTCCGCAGTATCTGATGATTAGTAAAATGGGGATGCTGAATACCATTTTTGCATTGGTATTCCCAGGTATGGTAACAGCATTTGGAACGTTCCTTTTGCGTCAGGGATATATGGGGTTGCCAAATGATCTGGAAGAAGCGTCAAGACTGGATGGATGTAACATCGGTCAAACCTTTCTTTATATCATGGCACCGCTGACGAGATCTGGCATGGTGGCACTTGGAATTTTTACAGCAGTTTTTGCATTCAAAGACCTGATGTGGCCGATGATTGTTAACACAGACAAAGACATGTTAGTTCTTTCCTCTGCACTGGCAAAGATGCAGGGACAGTATGTAGCGAAGTTCCCGGAACTGATGGCAGCGTCTTTGATTGCATGTGTACCGATGATTATCATTTATGTGATTTTCCAGAAACAATTTATTGAAGGAATTGCTACCAGCGGTGGTAAATTATAACCGTAGACATTTTTGGCTGGCGTAACAGTGATTACGTCAGCCTTTTTTTAAACAAGGAGAGAATTATGGCGATAAAGTATCATGAAAAAACAAAAACATTTCACATTTTCAACAAAGAAGTGAGTTATATTATCCATATTATGGAGAATGGTCAACTGGAGAACCTGTACTATGGAAAGGCGGTTCGGGATAAAGAAGATTTTACTTATCTTCACGAAGAATGTATACGTTCGCATATGTCGATTTGCATACCGGAACCGGGAACGCTGTCTATGCATTACACAAAGCAGGAATATCCGGTATATGGGACAGGGGATTACAGAAGTCCCGCATTGTCGGTAAGACAAGAAAATGGAAGCAGAATTGTAAATTTCACCTATCGGTCACATGAAATCTATGGTGGCAAAAAAAACCTTACACCGTTACCGGCTGTTTATACTGAAAACGACGAGGAAGCACAGACATTAGAGATTCTGCTTCATGATTCTCTTATGGATACCGATCTGGTGCTTTCTTATACAGTATTTGCAGAGATGCCCGTTCTTACAAGAAATAGCAGGATTGTTCAGAAAGGAAATCAGAAAATCGTACTGGAACGTGCGATGAGTGCAAGTGTAGAATTTCCGGATATGGACTATGAAATGGTGCATCTTTCCGGCGCTTGGGCCAGAGAGCGTTATGTGAAAAACAGGAAGTTGGAAATGGGAATTCAGGCGGTACAGAGTCTGACCGGGACATGTAGTAGTGCAGAGCACAATCCGTTCCTTGCGCTGAAGCGGCCTCACACAACAGAAGATCAGGGAGATGTATATGGATTCAGTCTTGTTTACAGTGGAAATTTTCTGGCGCAAATAGAGGTTTCAACTTTTGATATAACCAGAGTTATGATGGGAATTCATCCAGAAGGATTCCACTGGGAATTGAGCGCAGGGGAAGAGTTTCAGACACCGGAAGTTGTTATGGTCTACAGCAGTCAGGGATTAAACAAGATGAGCCAGACGTATCACAAATTGTACCGGAAACGGTTGATGCGAGGGATGTGGAGAGATCAGGCGCGACCGATTCTTCTAAATAACTGGGAAGCTACCTATTTTGATTTCAATGAAGAGAAAATACTAAATATTGCGGCAAAGGCAAAAGAAGCAGGGGTAGAGCTTTTTGTTTTGGATGATGGATGGTTTGGTACCCGAAATGATGATTACAGAGGGTTAGGTGACTGGTATGTGAATCTGGAAAAACTGCCGGATGGTATCTCAGGACTCTCTCACAAAGTGGAAGAAATGGGGTTAAAATTTGGTCTTTGGGTAGAGCTTGAGATGGTAAATAAAGACAGTGACTTGTATCGGGCACATCCTGATTGGATCATAGGGGTTCCGGAGCGGTTTGAATCGCATTCCAGACATCAGCATGTATTAGATTTCTCCAGAAAGGAAGTAGTGGATTACATTTACGCGATGGTTTCCAAAATCATCCGGGAGTCTTCAATCTCTTACATCAAATGGGATATGAATCGGTATATGACAGAACCGTATAGCAGAGGATTGGATGCTTCTTCGCAAGGGGAAGTCATGCATAAATATATCCTTGGAGTGTATGATTTATATACAAGGCTTACAACAGAATTTCCGGAAATTCTCTTTGAATCCTGCGCAAGTGGAGGTGCAAGATTTGACCCGGCGATGTTGTACTTTGCTCCACAGACATGGACAAGTGATGACACAGATGGCAATGAAAGAACAAAAATTCAGTATGGAACTTCCTATGTATATCCAATTGTAAGTATGGGGACCCATGTATCCGCAGTGCCGAATCATCAGCTTTACAGAGTTACTCCGCTTTCAACAAGAGCAAATGTTGCATATTTTGGCACATTCGGGTATGAATTGGATCTCAATTTGTTAAGTGATAGAGAGATGGAGATGGTCAAAGAACAGATTGAATTCATGAAGGAGAACAGAGAATTGATTCAAATGGATGGCGATTTCTACAGATTACGCAGCCCGTTTGAGGGAAATGATACAGCATGGATGGTAGTTTCACAGGACAAAAAACAAGCGATTGCCGGATTTTATCAAAAGTTGAATAAAGTAAATGCGTCTTGGCTGCGTTTAAAGCTTCAAGGGTTGGACAAAGAAAGACTCTATGATGTACAATGTGAAGAAACCATATATCAGGCGTATGGTGATGAACTCATGTATGTCGGAATACCTTTGGACAGAGAGCGTTTAAATAAAAAAGGAGGAGATTTCGCGTCGTTGATTTATGTACTCAAGGAGGCTGAAAAATAACTTCTGTTTGTGTAAAGGAGAAGATGCATTGAATCATACAATAGAATTTACGAATTCAGCAACATATAAATGTCTCGGGGATATGCAGGAAGGTTCACTTGAACTGTGCCTGACGTACTGCGGGTGGGAATCTTGTAACCCAGCCCACAGGTTCGGTCCGAATCAAAGAGCGTCCAGTGTATTGCACGTGATTCAGAAAGGAAAGGGTACCCTGGAAATCAATAAAAAGGTATACCAATTGAAAGCTGGCGATGCATTCTTCTTGCCTCCCGGAGTGGAAGCGTGGTATGAAGCGGATTGGGAAGAACCATGGTGTTATATGTGGGTCGGATTTATCGGAATTAATGCGGAGGAATATGTCAGTAGTGCAGGTTTTAGCCTGAAAAATCCGGTTCGTAAGATTAACTGTGTAGAGAAGGTGTGGACGTACATCAGTCAGATGCTGGAAGCCCACCAATTGACCTATGCCAATGAATTAAGGCGAAATGCTTTCCTTCGACTTGTTCTCGCAGAATTGATCGGTGATTATCAGCAAACGGCAAGGGGAGCCAATACGGTTCATCATTATTCTGGTGCGCTGTATGCACAACATGCGATGGAGTATATCACCTATCACTATAATGAACGCCTAAAAATCAATGAACTGGCAGATTATATTGGTGTAAACAGAAGTTACCTTGCAAGTAGCTTCAAGAAGACGTTTGGATGTTCCCCACAGGAATTCCTGGTGAATCTGCGAATGGAAAAAGCAAAGGTGCTTTTAAAAAAACAAGATATATCCATCAGCGCAGTAGCAAATGCGGTAGGCTATACGGATCAGCTTGCGTTTTCCAAAGTATTCAAGCAGCATTTTGGAATGAGTCCGAGCACGTACAAGGATGAAAAAAACTGTTTGGTAGTTAAAACAAAAAAAGAGGAGCACAAGAATTTTTAGCGGTATGTTAGTGGATACAACTCTGTGCAGTCTGATACCGAGATTTTATGAAGTGTCTGCAGGAGCGGTCTGTCTGGATGGAGTGGACATTCGTCATATCAAATTAATTTACCGTTGCTGATGAAAAAGGTTGCTTTTTTCCATAAAATATATTATAAATAATATGAGGTAAAATGGTTTCCCTTAAACCATGACCTCATCCTTATTAATTATTTATACTCCCCTTGAGAAGTCCCCGGATAGCTCCCCTATCCGGAGACTTCTCTTTGCTGTTACTTCCTTTTAATTCTCCTTGACCTCAGCCGCAAAACGCGGGTAAACGGTCCCTTTTTATGTCCTTTAATCCAGACCCGCCGGACAGCACAAGGGCCCGCCGGATTACTCCGGCAGGCCCTGCTTATTTATATTGAAAATCCTATCCTAGCACATTCACTATCTTCACCGGATTCCTGTAATCCCAGTTGGACACTGTAATGCCTGTCCTCTCTGTTGAAGCATGAACAATCTGTCCGTTGCCAATATACATGGCTACGTGGTTGATACTTCTTCCGCTTCCGTAAAAAATCAAATCTCCGGGCCGCATCTGGTCAGCGCTGATGGCAATTCCCTGCTGGGCTTGTCCGCCGGAAGAGCGGTTCATGGATATGCCTGCTGAATTCTGCAGCACGTATCTGGTAAATCCGGAACAGTCCGTCCCTGTACGCGGGTCGCTGCCGCCGTACTTGTATCTTCCGCCTACAAACTGCATGGCGTAATTCACCACCTGCTGGCGCTTATATGTATCTGAAGACTCAACGGCATCCTGCTGTACCTCTGCCATCTCATTTTCTCCTACCTGCTCCACGGTAGCATTACCGGATACAGGCAAAAATCCTTCGGAGTCATTGACCCGAACCTTCATCCATCCGTTTCCCATATCCTCCAGAACTTCATATACATTCCCTGTCTTGGCTGTCATCAGTACTTCTTCACTGTCCTGGCTTTTGTTAATGTTGACGCTCTCCGCTGTAATAGTGGCAACGTATGTACCTGCTGTGAATCCAGGACCGATTGCAGCCAGGGAAGTAAATGGATTCATGACCATCAGCATCCCGCATACAGCTCCTGCCTTTAAAAGGCTGCCTAACATTTTTCTCATTGAAGAAACTCTCCCATCATGGTTTTATACTAAATGTAGCCGGAGATTTATTTATTACATAATTGTTACATTCATTACAAATGCATTATATCACAATTTTGTCCTACGTCAACAATTTTAGACATATTTAATATTTCCTTAAGTATTTTAACATTTTATGTAGTAATTTGAATTAAAAATGAAATCCCGCCCTCAAATGGCTCCTCTGCCGGCCCATACCGCAAAAAAGCCCGCTGTCTCAGGACAGCAGGCTTACAATCTTAACTGGTTTTCTGTAATCATACGGGGAGGTCTTGATTCCCGTTTTCTCTGTGGATGCATGTACCACTTCCCCATTGCCTATGTACAGGGCTACATGGTTGATACCGCCGCCCCCGGCATAAAACAGCAGGTCACCCGGCTGCATCTGGTCCTCTGTCACGGCCTTTCCGTAAGAGGACTGTCCGGTGGATGAATGGGGCAGATTGATGGAAGCAGCCTTGCCCAGCACGTATCTGGTGAAGCCGGAGCAATCCACTCCCTTATTTGGATCCACTCCGCCGTACTGGTAGCGTCCTCCCACGAACTGAAGGGCATACTCCACTACCTGACGGCGCATCTTGGCGTCTTCATCCACGGTTTCATGGGCTTTTTCCACCACTGTGGCATTACCGGAGGTCTTAATGTATCCTTCTCTTCCGCCGGTGCGTATCTTGACCCAGCCCTGTTCCGTTCTTCCCAGCACTTCATAGGTCTGGCCCCTCATGACCTGGCCCTGTCTGGCCGAATCTTGGCTGGCACTTCTGTGTACGTCCACGGAGGGCGCCTCTATCTTCACTACATAGGAGGACCGAGTCTGGACCTCTGCCTGCTTTACAGCTGCCTGGCTGTCCATGGGTCTCATCCCCCACAGTCCTACACACAGGCACATAAGCCCTGATGCCTTTATGATTCCTTTCCTTAATCCCCTTATGTTCACGCTGATTCTCCTAACTTTTATCTATTTTCCTGATAATGTAAATATTACGCAAATATTACGTTTATTGAAATCAGTATATTATTTATTCACATTTTTGTCAAGAAAAAGGAGCTGTTTTTTAACAGCTCCTGCCATATGCACCCTGCCATATGCTTCTGCCATATCAGCGTAATGTCAGCTCCTGATTATCTTCTGGGTCCCCTGAACATCCACACGGCCAGCATAACCAGCAGCACCGGCCATATATAGGACAGAATCCAGCCAGCTAGTCCCATGATGCCAAAGAACACGGTCATCACCAGGAATATGACCAGGAATACTACCAGCCCGGCAATGAGTCTGACATACCACTTGCTGAAGTCCACATAATGGACCTCCGGTTTTCTTCCCCTGAACGGTTCCCGTTCTTCCTGGCTGCTTCCTGCTGCCCCTGTCCGGTAGGCGGACTCTGATTCAAAGGAATCAAACCCATCCGGCCTGTCCTCGGTGTCAAGGGCAGCATCCACTATGGTCCTGGCAATGATTCTTGGGCCGCCCAGACTCTCTATGACCTCATCCTCTGTCTGGCCCTTGGCAGCCTCCTCCATAATATAGGAGTCATAATACCGCAAATTCTCCTGTATGACGGAATAGGGTACCCGTCCTTCCAGCTCACTTTTTAGTCCCTGCAAAAATTCTGTCCTGCTCATTACTCAACCCTTTCCTTAATCGTTCCCTCTCTGTAAGCAGCTACCAGCTCCTTCAAATCTGCTATCTGTCCTTTTAATTCTTTTCCTTTATCCGTATCAGCCACCATCACCCTGCTCTTTACCTTTTCCACCACGGATACCCTGGGCGTGCTCTCCTTCTTTGGGTCAAAGGGCCTGTGCTCCGCCAGGGCCAGGTGATGGGAATTATAAATCAGGGTATACCCCGCAATGCCCGTGGTGCTCTGGTAGGCCTTGGACAGACCACCGTCAATGATGAACAGCTTACCGCCCGCCTTCATGGGCTTCTCCCCATCCTTAAGCTTAACCGGCACATGGCCGTTGATGATGTGGGAGCCCTCAACGGGAAGCCCGAATTCCTCCAGCAGGCGGTTGCAGAATTCTTCCTTCAGGCTCAGCTGGTAGTAGGGGTTCATCACTTCCTTATAGGTGGATTTGTCCTCCACGAAATAATGTTCAAAGGTAGTCATCTTATCCTTGCCGAACACAGGGGATTTTGCCCCGCACCACAGATACCACATCATATCCATGGCCGTCTCCTTTCCGGGCGTCCCCTCGGGCATGAAATAGGCATTCTGCACCTGCTGGTTAAAGAAGTCCATCAGCTCCTTCCCTCCATAGGATACCCCGTTCATGGTGATAGTATCGAAAGTACCGTCCTTTTTCATGGGAATACAGCCATGGTAAAGGAGGTTGGAATTATAACATTTATAAATAGCCCCATGGGAGTACAGGAACCTTATATGCTTATGCAGCAGTTCCCCATGTTTAAAGGACGCCTGCAGGGTGCGCAGCAGCTCCTTCTCCCCGCGGCTCAGCTCCAGAGGATTCTTGGGGTTCACGGTGGGAAAATTCATATCCATCATGGGAAATGTCTTCCCATCTATAACCACGGTTCCCTTATCAAAATCAACATTGGACAGCAGGACCCTGTTGTCCATCTCATACTCCGGATGGCGCTTAATCATGGCGCCCTCCACCTTGAACTGAATCACGGCAATGGCCTTGTGCATCTTGGCCGCCAGGCCAGGGTCCACCGCATCGTAAATGTTCTCGTCCAGAATCCTGGGCATGAACCGTGTGCAGGGGTCGTCCTGGTACACCTTGGCCGCAAACATGGAGAGGGGCCTTAAGTTGATGCCATAACCGTCCTCCAGCACATCGAAGCTGTTGTAGCTGATGGCAATGCGCAGCACATTGCAGATACAGGCCAGATTCCCTGTGGCCGCTCCCATCCAAGAGATGTCATGATTCCCCCACTGTATGTCCACATCGTGGAAGCACATGAGCTCATTCATAATGATGTCCGCCCTGGGGCCTCTGTCATAGATGTCCCCTATGATATGCAGGTTGTCAATGGTCAGGTTCTGAATCAGATGGCACAGGGAAATGATGAACTTGTCCGCCGTATCATTCTCAATAATGGAATGTATGATTTCGTTATAGTACAGTTTCTTGTTATCGTCGTTGTAGTCCACGTGAAGCAGCTCGTCAATGATGTAGGCAAATTCCCGCGGCATCTTCTTGCGGACCTTGGAGCGGGTGTACTTGGAGGACACCTCCTTGCAGCTCTGTACCAGGCGGTAGATGGTGATTTTCTGCCAATCCTCGGTGTAGTGCCCCTGCTTCATCATACGGGCCAGGTTCCGCTCCGGATAATAAATCAGGTTAGCCAGCTGTACCTGCTCCTCCTCCGGAATCAGGTGGCCGAAGGTCTCCTTGATTTTCTCCCTGGTGATACCGGATGAAGACCGCAGCAGGTGTATGAATGCCTCATATTCCCCGTGCAAATCGCTGAAAAAATATTCTGTTCCCTTCGGAAGGCTGCAAATTGCTGTCAGATTGACAATTTCGCTGGTAGCTTCCTTAACTGTGGGGTATTCTTTTGCCAGGAGCTTAAGATATGCCAAATCCCTCACCATCATGTTCCCCCAATCCCAATTGCATTTTATTTAAAGTTATAGTAACATATTCTTAATGAAATGAAAAGTTTTTCCAACTGAACAAAGGTTTAAGATTATCTAAATTTTTTCTAAGGAGAAGAGATGCCAATGGAGGAATTATACGTATTTGGAACAGGAAACGCCCAGGCCACACGCTGCTATAACACCTGCTTTGCCATAAAGGGCGGGGATGAATATTTCATGGTGGATGCAGGAGGAGGAAACGGCATCCTGCGCATCCTGGAGGATATGAATGTGGACCTGTGCCATATCCACAACATTTTCGTCACCCATGAGCACACGGACCACATCATGGGCATTGTGTGGATGGTGCGCATGGTGGCTGCCGCCATGAAAAAGGGAAAGTATGAAGGCAAGCTGCAGATTTACTGCCACCAGGGGCTGGTGGATACCATCTCCACCATCTGCCGTCTGACCATTCAGGGCAAGTTCTATAAGATGATTGGAAGCCGCATTTTCCTGGTGCCGGTGGAGGACGGCGAGACAGTCCATATCCTGGATTATGACGTCACCTTCTTTGACATCATGTCCACCAAGGCCAAGCAGTTCGGATTTACCACCACCCTGAAAAATGGCCGCCGGTTCACCTGCGCAGGCGACGAGCCGTATAACGCGGAGTGCCGCCCCTACGTGGAAGGCAGTGACTGGCTGCTTCACGAGGCCTTCTGCCTGTACCGCGACCGTGAGATTTTCGAACCCTACGAAAAGCACCACAGCACGGTAAAGGAGGCCTGCGAGCTGGCGGAGGAACTCTCCATCCCCAACCTTGTACTATGGCATACGGAGGACAAACACCTGGCGGAGCGCAAATCCCTTTATACGGCCGAGGGCAGGGAATACTATCACGGCAACCTGCTGGTGCCGGATGACGGGGAAATCATCCCACTGTAACCAAGGAACGTACACGGGATTGCAAGGCAGGCAAATTATTCAAAATACCATCTGAGCAAAATACAGGGCGCTGGTCTTTACCGGCAGGCCCATCCTGCCGCCTATCCTTAAGAAGCCTTAACCGCCCGTCTTCCTGAATCCGAATGGATGATGACGCTGCCCCTCTTATAGACCAGGGCGGTGAGCAGGCTTACGATAACTCCTTTCAGTATATTGAAGGGCCCCACAGCCAGGATTACGAATGTCCATACGTTGCTGATGGCAGGATTGATGGCTGCGCCTGCTGCAATGATGGTGTCAAGGGGCATGAAATGGGAATAGAAAGGAAGCATGACAACTGCATTGAGTATCACTGCCACGATTGTCATAATTACGGTTCCTGCCGCCATTCCCATGACAGCCCCTTTTTTTGTCTTCTTAAGCCTGTAGATGATACCGGCCGGAAGCAAAAGGGAGCACCCAAAGCAGAAATTGGCAAACTCACCCACAAATCCCGTACTGGTGGGCTTCAGTATCAGCTTCACCAGGATTTTCACCAGCTCCATGACAACGCCTGCCACAGGACCCAGGGCAAAGGTTCCCACCAGCACCGGCACCTCGCTGATGTCCATGCCATAAAACGACGGCGCGATAAACGGAAGAGGCACCTCAAAAATCATGAGCACTGCCGCCAGAGCGCCAAACATGGCCATGACGGTTACATTCCTTACACTGAGTAAATGATTCTGTTTCATTTTCCTATCCTCCTAGTTATGAACACTTAGCAGCCGTATTTTGGCCGCTCACGTGCAATACATGTCCTTCGGAATGCGTGCAATCGGATAGGGGAGATTTTAACCTCCCCTTCCACACCACGTAGCGTACCGTTCGGTACTACGCGGTTCAATAGTTTACTCGGACTTTCAGATAGTGGGCAGTCATATCGGGATAACCAAGTCTGTCCACTATGATTCTTTTGGTGAGTGCCGAGTTGAGCATTCCCGCCGCTCTCCACACTCCCTTTCGGCAGTTCGCCATCTCATGCACCTTCCACTCTGGTAAATGTAACGCCCGCAACATTTTATATCTTGTGCGTACCTTCTTCCATTGTTTCCAGTACACCGCTCGGATTCTGTGGCGCAGCCACTCATCCGTCTGTTCCAT
>NZ_AUJR01000005.1 GCF_000424325.1 [Clostridium] clostridioforme AGR2157 | reverse complement strand
AGAACCGTTGCTATCAGAATTAGAGCTACTGCTACCTGAATCATTGCTGGTATCGGAGCCGCTGTCATTGCCAGCCCCATCACCACTCCCGGAATTTCCCAGGTCACTAATACCTACTTCGTTCAGGGTAAGAGCCGTCGGCCTGGCAAAAGACACATAACGTGGCCTGTTATGAATGGCCTCCGCCCCATAGGCTATCAGCGGCACCATATTGGGCGCCATCAAAGTAGTTACCAATAAAAGACTGGCAGCCCTTCCTGCTAATTGTCTACATCTTTTCCGTTTTCTCACAAAACATCCCCTCTTCTTTTGTTTTTTGTACATAAACACTTAGTTAAACTTAATTTTACACCAGTTTTTATATATTTTCAACAGTGTCTGCACGAAATGCGGCTTTTATGTACGAAATCTTCTTATTCATTAAAAAAGAGGGGGGCGCAAAATCATCATTAAATTAGATGATTGAAGCGATGCCCACACTTTATGGATACAAAAACGGAAGGTGCCCCCTGTTTGAGGATAGATATTTCTCACGAAAGTGGCATAAAATACCTGCTGCCGGATTGCTCACTAAGGGCAAACCGAAATTCCTGCACACTTTCTGTACGGTACTTTGAAAATGATTCTTCCTGATATGGCAGTATCTTCATGGCACAATACAGGATGTTGATCAGAACCAACATTTCGATTCCAATCCGGTTCTTTTCGTTGTATAATAAGTTTGTCGTACAGGGTCACTTTCCTTTGTATATTTTGTTGGCAAACTAATTATACACCAAAGTGTCCTGTACGATATTTTTTCTTAAAAAGTTGTAAAGTCGTAGTGTCAAAGGCGAATCCGGTAAGCCGACCACCAACTGTGCTATCTACGGATACAGGAAAGACCCGCAGAACAAGCACCATTGGCTGATTGACGAGGAAGCGGCGGCGGTTGTCCGCAGGATATTCCGGCTAACCATCGAGGGCAACGGCCCTTATGAGATTGCCCGCATCCTCTTTGACGATCATGTGGAAACGCCCGCCGTTTCTTCGGTAAACCATTCTTTCCAAGCCGGAGTATATGGGGCATACGGTAAACTTCCGTTCCCATAAGGACTTTTTGAAGATACCCATGAAGCCACCGTTGACAAGGAAACATGGGAGCTGGCAATGTATGAGGACAGGGCGGCGGAGAAAATCACAGAACGTAACTTTTCCATGCTGTCTTCCTATCCCCTTCATCAACCCATCCCCCCTAATGTAAAATGACAGATTTCTTCCCTTAACACTATATTAATGCGAAAATGTGACTGTTATATTGGCGATTAGAAGGTTTTCATATTTTTGCAGATATCAGGAATAATACTTTTTTGAAAAAACAGGAAACATACTTTTTTTGAAAAAACAGTTGACACTTTCTTAAACCTGTGGTATCCTAATTGAGGTTCAGAAATGTTCCAAACCAAAGGGGAATAGTTCAATGGTAGAGCAGCGGTCTCCAAAACCGTAGATGGGGGTTCGAGCCCCTCTTCCCCTGCTGACTATTTTAACGAATAGCCCAACCCGAAGAGAGTCCAAGACCTTGATTTTACTAGGTTTTTGGGCTTTTTCTAATGGCATACTTAAAAATCCCCGAAATGACCGTCTTTATATTTTGCCATTCTTTACGAGTCATGCTGTACTTTTTAATTAATCCATTTGCCCACTCTTCCAATATAATAAAGGTTATTTTATAGAAACGGTTTCTTTCTTTTCTTCTGCCCATGCTGCCATGGGCGTGACTAAAGATAGGGATAAGGCTTATCCCTGTAGTTAATATATTTTTCATAAATCTCCTTCTTTATATTTCTATTGTGTAACACGGTATATCAATGCTCTGCTTCTCATTCTTCGTATAATTATCAGAAAGATTCGCATACTAATCTCAATAGGAGGTGTCCGTTATGGATTTAAACGAAACAATTTGTTTTTGTAATGATGTAACAGCTGGAATGATAAAAGATGCAATTGAATCAGGCGCTAAAACCTTAGAAGATGTACAGGAAGCTACTGGAGCTGGTACCGCATGTGGCGGTTGCCTTGATAATATACAAGCATTAATTGATGAACTGAGTTCATAATATATTCTTCATACCCATTTGCTTATGTAAGTGGGTATGAATTTTATTTATTACTTGTTAGTTTTCAATCTCTATCCTAAGCTCATTTATTTATCAGTAGACCCGAAAATTCCGTATGTTGTCACATTCATCGTTTACCGTGATACCATATGGTAGAAAAATGCCCTGTGCCATCCCCTGACCCACTGGAATATCTACTGTTTTGCAGATACATGAATCATGACCAGCTTTACAAAAATGTGTCCCTCATTATCAGAATAAAAATAATCTTCATCCACTATACCAAATTTGTCGCATAAACTTACGATGCTCATTTCCTGCTTCAATAAGTTTCTGCGCTATCTTCATGTCATTTTCACCTACTAAAAAATGGCAGCCATAAATTTTATCTTCTCCATTTATATCGCCAGGCCATATATTACGGTTATTTGGAAACCGTTGGTTTTGCAGCGCTGGCCGGAAGCGAGACGCCGGTTATACGGCACTGCCATCTTTGGACCAGTGGGAACCATTATTGTTGCCAGTGGCGCCAGTGTTTCGATTTTCGGAGCGCCTACCTTGTTTATTTGTCTGATTGCACTGGTATTTGTCTGGACCGGCTCATTCGGCACCCTGTTGGGCATCAATGTATTTGCGGGAAGGATAAGAAGGCTTGAAGGCTCATTTACATGATTCCAATTGCCTCCCGCACATTAGACACCCCAATCAAACGTATGCCCTCCGCCGGCTTCATCTTATCCGCGCATACCTTTGGCAGCACACAGGTGGTAAAGCCCAGCTTGGCGGCCTCATTTACACGCTGGCCGGCCTGGGATACGGCCCTGACCTCTCCGGACAGGCCCACCTCCCCGAATATGAGCATTTTTGAATCCACGGGCCGGTCCTTGTAGCTGGACATAAGGGCCATGATAATGGCCAGGTCCAGAGCGGGCTCATTCATCTTCATACCTCCAGCAATATTCACATAGGCGTCCAGCCGTGACATCTCATAACGGCAGCGCTTCTCCAGCACTGCCATCAGCAGGTTCACACGGTTGTAATCCGTACCGGCCGCCGTGCGCCTGGGCATACCGAAATTGGTTTCCGTCACCAGGGCCTGTACCTCTAAAAGGATGGGCCTGGTGCCCTCAAAGGAACAGGATACCACTGCGCCGGAGGCTTCCTCAGGACGGCCGTCCAGCATGTATTCGGATGGATTCTCCACCTCTGCCAGACCCTGTTCCCGCATCTCAAACACACCTATCTCATTGGTAGAGCCAAACCGGTTCTTCACACTCCGCAGAATGCGGTAGGACGCATTCCTGTCTCCCTCAAAATAGAGCACCGTATCCACCATATGCTCCAATACTCTTGGACCTGCCACCACGCCTTCCTTTGTCACATGTCCCACCACGAAAATGGCGATTCCGCGGCTCTTTGCAATCTGCATCAGGATTCCTGTAGACTCCCTTACCTGGCTGACGCTTCCGGGAGCCGAGGATATCTCCTCCCTGTACATGGTCTGTATGGAGTCAATGACTGCAATCTGGGGATTCTCAGTGTCAATGGCCCTCTCAATATGCTCCAGGCTTGTCTCACACAGGAATTTCAGCTCTCCGGTTACAGGGCCGATGCGGTTGGCCCTCATCTTAATCTGTTTCAGGGATTCCTCCCCTGATATGTACAGGACCCTCTGGCCCGCACCTGCCAGATTCCGGCATACCTGAAGCAGAAGGGTGGATTTTCCGATACCCGGGTCTCCGCCCACCAGCACCAGGGAACCGGCCACGATTCCATCCCCCAGCACCCGGTCCAATTCTCCAAAGCCCGTGGATATACGGTCCTGCTCCTCTATGTCAATCTCTGACAGAAAGGATGGTCTGGCTGCCGGAATCGGGGATTTCTGGCTTCCCGGAGCCAGGCGCCCTAACCCGCCCTGGCTGCCCGCTGATTTTGACACCGGTTCCTCCACCATGGAATTCCAGGCCTTGCAGGCAGGACACTGCCCCATCCATTTGGATGATTCATATCCGCATTCCTTACAGAAAAATGCGGTGGTTCTCGCTTTTGCCATGTTAGCCTCCTAATATTCATGGAATAAAAAATCAAAAAACTGACAGAAAAAGGCTGGAATCGCTTCCAGCCTGTATGATACTTAAGTTCTATGCTCTCTTTACAGCCTTAACCTGAACCGATACCCCTTCTTCCAGCTCCACGCTTACGCTGAGCTTGCCGCTCATGTTGGTTTTCATGCTGCCTACGGCTGCACCGTCAACGTAAACCTCGTAATCTGTATCGTTCTCAAGCTGTATGGTAATCTGTGCATCCCTGCTGCCTTCCACCGCGAATTCCACGTCCTCATCCGTAACCCTGAAATGCTCTGCCGCTGTTCCAGGTACAGATTCATAAACAAACATGTCATTGCGCTCCAGTTTGGTAATCTCGTTGTAGGTCTTGACCTTGTACATGTCTCCCTGATATTCGAAATCGGACTTCTTAGCCTTCTGTACTAACTTGTAATTGCCAAAACTAATGGTGCCATCCTGCTCTGTGCAGATTAACTCTTCAATGACCGGCATCTTCTTATCCTCCTGCTAATTGTGCTTAAGTATGACCTCTCATAAAAATTATACAACAATCACCGAAAAATAACTAGTGAAAATATTCTTAATTTGTATAAACTGCTACAGATGCTGTTAAGCCTTGGGTGCCGCGGTCTCCTTCTTCTTACCTGAGGCGCGTCCGGCGCTGCTTTTGCCCCGCACAGTCTTGCTCTTATCCTCAGAACCGTCCTTGGCTGCGGCCGGTTTGGAGGCTGCCTTTGGCCTGGCTGTCTTTGCCTTTATGGTAAAGGTTAGCTTTTCCCCGTCAAATCCCACTTCCACCAGGGAGCCGGCATTGATGCGGCCATCCAGCATCTCCTCAGCCAACCGGTCCTCCACCAGGTTCTGGATGGTGCGCCTCAGGGGCCTTGCCCCGTATTTGTCGTCATACCCCTTATCGATCAGGTGCTCTCTGACGCTGTCCGTTACCTCCAGCCCTATGCCCAGCTGTTCCTTGCAGCGTTTGCTGATGGTGCCCAGCATGATATCCGCAATTCCCTTGATATGCTCCCTAGTAAGCTGATGGAACACGATAATCTCATCAATACGGTTTAAAAACTCAGGCTTGAAAAGGCGTTTCACCTCATCCATAACACGGTCCTTCATGAAATTATAATCTGCCTTGGCATCGCTTACCATGCCGAATCCCAGATGTTTGGGGGAAATGATTTTCTCCGCACCTGCATTGGAAGTCATGATAATAATGGTATTCTTAAAGTCAATCTTGCGTCCCTGGGCATCCGTGATATGGCCGTCATCCAAAACCTGCAGCAGAATGTTGAACACATCCGGATGGGCCTTTTCAATCTCGTCAAAAAGGATGACGCAGTAGGGATTGCGGCGGACCTTTTCGCTGAGCTGCCCTCCCTCATCATATCCCACATATCCTGGCGGCGAGCCTATCATCTTGGATACGCTGTGTTTCTCCATATATTCGGACATATCCACGCGAATCAGGGCATTTTCCGTACCGAACATGGCCTCTGACAACGCCTTGGACAGCTCTGTCTTTCCCACGCCTGTAGGGCCCAGGAACAGGAAGGATCCAATGGGGCGTTTGGGGTCCTTAAGACCTACCCTGCCTCTGCGGATGGCCTTGGAAATGGCTGTTACCGCCTCCTCCTGGCCCACCACCCTTTGGTGCAGGATGCCTTCCAGGTTCCTCAGGCGCTCTGATTCCTCCTCAGCCAGCTTCCTGACCGGAATCCTGGTCCAGCCGGATACCACGTCCGCAATCTCATTGTCGCTGACAATGAGCTTCCTGGTCTCCTTGTCCTTCTGCCATTTTTCCATGGTCTGGGCTATCTTTTCCCGTATCTTTTCCTGTTTCTTCTTTATCTCTCCGGCCTCCTCGTACGCTTCCTTCTTGATGGCCTCCTCTTTGGCTACCTCCAGACCATCAATCTCAGCCTCGTATTCCTTAATCTCAGCCGGCTTTGTGTAGTTCTGAAGACATACCTTGGAAGCGGCCTCGTCAATGAGGTCGATGGCCTTATCCGGCAGAAACCTGTCGTTAATATAACGGCTGGACAGCTTCACTGCCGCCTCCAGGGCATCGTCCGTTATCTCTACTTTGTGATGCTCCTCATAACGGCTTCTGAGCCCCTTAAGTATGGCAACGGACTCCTCCTCTGAAGGCTCATCCACGGTCACCGGCTGGAAACGGCGTTCCAGGGCAGAATCCTTCTCTATATATTTGCGGTACTCATTGATCGTGGTGGCTCCAATCAGCTGAATCTCGCCTCTGGCCAGAGACGGTTTTAATATATTGGATGCATCCAGAGCGCCCTCTGCCCCGCCTGCCCCGATGATGGTGTGTATCTCATCAATGAACAGCAGCACATCTCCGGATTCCACTACCTCGGAGATGACCTTCTTAATGCGCTCCTCGAACTCACCCCTGTATTTGGAGCCTGCCACCATACCGGACAGGTCCAGGGTCACTACCCTTTTGTCTGCTATGGTTTCAGGCACATTGCCGGATGCAATCATCTGGGCCAGGCCCTCTACCACGGCTGTCTTGCCCACGCCCGGCTCGCCAATCAGACACGGGTTATTCTTAGTACGGCGGCTCAGAATCTGTATCACGCGCTGAATCTCCTGCTCCCGTCCTATGACAGGGTCCAGTTTTCCAGCTGATGCCAGCTGGGTCAGGTTCCTGCTGTAGCTGTCCAGGGTAGGTGTGGCATTGCCGCGCTTTCCGGCCCTGCCTCCCTGAAGGTCATCCTTTGCGGCAGGAGCGTCCTCACCCATGGCTGCCAGCAGATCGATGTAGAGCTTCTGTATATTGACCCCGATGGTGTTGAGAAGGCGGCTGGCTACACAATCCCCTTCCCTCAGCATGGCAATCAGGATGTGCTCTGTCCCTATCTGGGCTGCCTTAAAACGGACAGCCTCCCTGTAACTGTTCTCTATGACCCGGCGGGCCCTGGGGGTATATGCCGTCCTGTCCGCGGTCTGTACCGTTGGATTGGGGGCAATGAGCTGGCTGACCAGTTCAATGACGCGGTCTTCCTCCACCCCGTTTTCCTCCAGTACCTTGGCCGCCACTCCGGTCCCTTCCTGCAGCAGGCCGATAAGCAGATGCTCTGTGCCCACGTAACCATGGTTCAGTGTCTCTGCCACGCCCACTGCCAGCCCAAGCGCTTCCTGGGCCTGTGGTGTATATCGTTCCATCATAATGTCATGTCCTCCTTGCAAGTGTGTTAAACCCGGCTCTGCCCATGGGCAGAGCTAGATTATCTCAGGCAGGTTCTGCCTTATATAAGCTGCCCTCACAGCGTCCAGCTCATCCTTATCCAGAGGCCGTTTGGCCCACAGATTTAAGTTAGCTGGCTTAATTCCTATAATCAGGCTGTAAAGGGAGCATTCCTCATTAAACTTCATCAGGCCATCCTCTTCCCCTGCCATGAGCTGGGAAATGAATATCCTGGCATCCTTCTCCGACATCTTCCTGGCGTACTTTAAGACGCCGTAGGACTTATATGCCTCATCCTCCCGCTCCAGGCGCTGGGTGTTAAGGGTGGCGCTCCTGACCCGCATTTCCTGGTGATTAAGCTGGGCCGCTGCCTTTGTAACCAATTCCACGATTTCCTTTTCGGACTGTCCCAGGGTCCGCTGGTTGGATACCTCATAAAGACTCCCATAGTTGTCGCTTCCCTCTCCGTACAGGCCGCGGATTGCAGTCCCGAACCGGCTCATATCCGCCACAATGCTCTGGAACTTGCGCACCTGTGATAAGGTGGGCAGGTGAAGCACCACACAGGCCCGCAGTCCTGTTCCCACATTGGTAGGGAAGGAGGTGAGATACCCGTACTTTTCATCAAATGCATAAGAAAAGCGTTCGTTGACATAATCGTCCAGAACGTCCGCCTTCTGCCACAGCTCATCAAGTTTAAGTCCGGGCGACAATAACTGCATGCGGATGTGATCATCCCCGCCCAGGACAATGCTGCCCGACTCATCGGCTGACAGCAGCAGTCCTGACGGCTCCTTCCTGCTGACGCAGGCCATGTTAAGGATTCTGCGCTCCCTGAGGGCCATCTTCTCCAGCTCCTGCATCTGGTCCAGCTGGCTGTAGCTTAAATCCCGGCCATCCTGGTCCTTAAGCCCCTTAAGTCCCTCCCTGAGGCATTCCACCATCTCGCTGCACTGGGCGGCGGTCATCCTGGAGGGAAACACATATTCATCCCAGTTCCGGGCCAGACGGATGCGGCTGTATATCACGTTAGAGTTTTTGCTGTCTATTTCCTCAAACCATTTACTCATGGATTCCAGCCTCCTTTTTCAGCTCTTTAATCTGGTCCCGGTAACTGGCCGCCAGTTCATAATCCTCCTGGCGCACTGCCTCCTTTAACTTGGAGTTCAGATCCTTAATCTGCTTTCTGACCACAGCGGTCTGGGAATCCTGGGAACCGGCTTCTGCCAAACGGTCTGTGCTCTCCTGCGTTTCCTCCCCAGAGCCCCCGGCTGCCTCCGGGTGTTCCTTTTCAAAAGTACTTCTGTATTTGGGATGCTTGCCCTTATGGCTCTCACTTCCCTGAAGCTGCTTCATCTTATCATTGATAAACAAATCAAATACGCCATAACAGTCAGCGCATCCGAACCGGCTGTTCTCCACAAAGTCGTCGAAGCTGGTGCCGCAGGTGGGGCAGACCACGCTTCCCCTCACATCGGTCTCCTCCTCGTCGTCCTCCAGACCCAGAAGGCCGGAAAGAAGCTTCCCAAGGGGGAACTCCCCATCCAGGAGGGCGGAGTACTGGCCGAAATCCATCTCCTTCGCACAGTGAGAGCAAAGGTTATGTTCCGTCTTTATGCCATTGATTATCTCAGTGTATTTGATCGTGGCTTCCCGGATTTTACATCTTTCACATAACATACGAATCCTCCATTAATATCCAAAACCGTATCCGTACATTCTGCACAGCACGGTCCTGGCCTTTTTACAGAACATGTCTGAATATACGGGCGGACAGCCGCCGCTCATGTTCCGACAGTTTCTAACCTTCCCCGGTCTCCTGGCCGTCTTCCGTCCCCATACACCCGCGGGTGTATTTATCATAAATCTCATCCACCAGATGGTGAATTTCATCCCGGCTGATATTCTTACAGATACCCGAGGCAAGCACCACATCCAGGTCCCCCCGCATGTCGTCAATGGCCTGAATTTTATCCACGTCCAGGCTGACCACAGCGCCCCTGCGCCGGTCCAGCTTTACAAAACCTTCCTGGCGCAGCACAGAATATGCCTTATTAACTGTATGCATGTTGATGCCGATATAATCAGCCATTTGACGGACAGAGGGCAGAGTATCCCCCTCCCGTATCATGTCCGTGGCAATTCCCATGATAATCTGGTTGCGCAGCTGTATATAGATTGCTTCATCACTGTTGAAATCAATCTTCAAGAACATAAAACCACCATCTTTCGTTTTGTGTAACAAGGAAAGTTATATTTGTTCTACAAGCAATATAACACTTGTTAGTATTATCATATCAAGGGAACATGATTTCGTCAAGCGGAAATCTGTGACATTTCCCCCTCCCGCTGTGACCCCTTCGCCAAAAAGCCAGTGTCAAAAGCCAACGCAAAAAAAGAACGCTGCGGCCTCCATTGCCTTAACGCTCTTTTCTATAACCCTGTCGGTTCCGATGCTCTTTGCCACAGCCGTAATATTGGTGATAAGAGCAGTGGTTATGCCGGCCTTCTCTATTTCGTTTACCATAGTACCGTGCCGGGAACACATCCCCGGCGCGGTTTTGATATCCGGTCACACAAACCATCTGCCGATGGATTCCATATCCCGCCTCAGAAGCTCCATCTGCCTGCCTTCAGGCGCAAGTTCCCTCAGCGGCGACAGATTGTAATAATTTTCTATGACAATCCACCCTTCAAATCCATGTTCCTTCAGAAACCTCATCTGTCCCTCAAAGTCCGTGTTGCCCCGGCCCAACATCCGGTCGCCCGGCCCGGCTTCCCCGTCCTTTGTGTGAAGCACGCTGTCCATCAGGGGATACAGGTGCTCCAGCTGTTCACACTGGTCCATATCGAAATTGAACTTAAAATTCTGGGTGTCAAAATGGACCTTGAGGTTATCCGCCCCGATATCCCTCAGCAGTTCCTCCTGTTCCTTCCAGCCCAATGCGTTCTCCGTGAGAATCATGATTCCCTCCGGGGCCGCCAGCCTGCAGGCATAGGAAAGGGCATCCTTGGTGTGTTCCACATGTCGTCCGCATGTAATCAGATTATTAATGAAGTTGGGAATCATGATTCTGTCAATCCCCATCTTTTTTGCCGTCTCAATCCCAAGGGCTATCTGGTCATATGCAATCCGTCCGTGTTCCGTATCCCTGCCGTTGATGAATTCGTTGACCATCACGTCATTGAGCACCAGGGCAGGATATTCTATGCCGTACCGCTCCTTATCCTCCAGATATCCTTCCATGATTTCCCTCTGGACCAGCGGATATCCCGCCTCATAGCTTCCCAGCTCCAGCTGGATTCCGTCCAGGCCGGCGGCCCTGGCTGCCCTGGCGGCGTAAGCTCCCCCGCCGGGCAGTCCCCAGGCCACCGCCCCTATCTTAACCTTCTTTTCCATCCTGGCCTCCAATCATCACTCCAGATTGCTGTGATTCCGGTACATGTCATCGCTGCTGATACCATGTTTCTCCATCAGGCACAGAACAATGATATCCAGCAGGATGGCTATACTCTGCTCAAACAGGCTTCCCATGGGCTGCACGGACGCATCGCTCCGTGTGGTTTTGGAGGAGGCATCAATGGTTATCATGGAGTCACTGAGCGCTGCCAGGGAAGATGTTTCACTGGCAGTAATCAGCATGACTGCCGCCCCCACTGCCTTTGCCTTGGCCGCGTGTTCCACCAGCATAGGGGTCTCCCCTGACGCGCTGCAGATGAGAAGGATATCATCCCCTGTGATAGCCGGGGTGGTGGCTTCCCCCACCACCATGGCCGTAAATCCCATCTGGATCAGCCGCATGGCGAATCCTTCCGCCTTCAGCCTGCTTCTTCCCGCACCGTCACAGAATATCCGTTTCTCCCGGTTCACCGCATCCACCAGTGCTTCCAGGCTTTCGTGGCTGACTCCTGACACACTGCGGTTGATTTCCCTTAACACTGTCCCGATTATTTTTTCACTGTCCATACGTTTTACGCCCGCTTTCCGACCATTGCCTTAAGTGCAGATAACGCGGACCCTTCCGACTTGATATAGTCGATGTATACGGCTATGAGGATTACAATTCCCTGTACCACATACTGCCAGGA
The DNA here is from genome assembly GCF_000424325.1 of [Clostridium] clostridioforme AGR2157. Taxonomy (GTDB): domain Bacteria; phylum Bacillota; class Clostridia; order Lachnospirales; family Lachnospiraceae; genus Enterocloster; species Enterocloster clostridioformis_A. The sequence continues at coordinate 159,268 of NZ_AUJR01000005.1, read as the reverse complement.
GGAGTCGATTCCCAGAAGGTTCATACCGTTTTTCAGGATACCGATTACAATAACACCGATGACCGTACCGGAAATGCTGCCTTTGCCGCCGCTCATGCTGGTTCCGCCCAGTACAACCGCCGCGATGGCGTCCATTTCAGCTCCGTCACCCATAATCATGGTGGCGGTAAATGTCCTTCCCACGGTCAGCACGCCTGCCAGGGAAGCCAAAAAGCCGCTGAGTACAAACACGAAGAATGTAACCCTTTTAACATTGATACCTGAATACTCAGATGCAATTTTGTTGCCGCCTGTTGCATAGATATGTCTGCCGAGACCGGTCCTGTTCAGTATAAAGGATGTGAGCACCACCACCGCTATAATCAGGTACAGCTGGATGGGAAGTCCCAGTATGCTGCCCATTCCCCAGAAGGTATAAGGGTCATCCAGTACTGCGATGGTCTGGGCGTGGGTATAAATTCTGGCAATACCCCTGCCGATATTCATGGTGGCCAATGTGACAATGAAAGCCGGTATGGTTGTTCTTGATACGATGATTCCGTTCAGCGCGCCTACCAGGGTACCGCACAGGATACCGATTAGGATTCCCACAGGGACAGGAAGCCCTACCCATGTAATCATGCCCGCGCTGACACATCCGGTAACAGCGATGACAGAACCTACAGACAGGTCGATGCCGCCCAAAAGGATGACAAAGGTCATGCCGCATGCCAGGTAGAGGTTGATGGTAATCTGGCGCACCACGTTAAAAAAGTTTGTTACCGTTGCAAACTTATCCGTAAGGACAGTCAGACCTAAGCACAGGATGACCAGTCCTATAAGGATACCAAAATTCATTCTGACCGTATTTTTCATTGTTTGTCCGAATTTGTTCTTCATGGCTGCTCTCTCCTTATAATTCCATCGTTGCTAATGACATAATCCGTTCCTGTGAAAACTCTTTCCGTTCCAGGACACCTGTTGTATGCCCCTGGTTCATGACTACGATCCTGTCGCACATGTTAATCAGTTCCGGCATTTCAGAGGATATGAAAATGATGGATAAGCCCTGTGCCGTAAGCCTGTCAATCAGGTGGTAAATATCTGATTTTGTCTTTACATCGATACCTCTGGTGGGTTCATCCAGAATCAGTATGTTCTTGGTTGCCAAAAGCCATCTGCTGATGATTACCTTCTGCTGGTTGCCTCCGCTGAGCCTTCCGATTGGCTGCTCCACCCCGGCGTATTTGGTCTGCATGACATCGTCCACATACTCCTTGGTCAGCGCCAGCTCCTTATCCCAGTCATAGCGTCCGTTCTTTAAGAACTGTCCCAGCACCTCGATGGTGGTATTGAAACGGATTCCCTGGATTGCGTAAATCCCTTCCTTTTTCCTGTCCTCAGGCACAAGCCCGATCCCGTATCCCATGGCATCCTTGACGCTGTTAATCTTAGCCTCTTTCCCGGAAATGTAAATATTCCCCTTTTCTTTCTTCCTGAGGCCGAAGAGGCAGGTCATTGCTTCCGAACGTCCGGAGCCTACCAGCCCGGAGAAGCCCAGCACCTCTCCCTTATGTAAGTCAAAGGTCACATCCCTCACTTCCCTGCCGGACAAAAGATGCTCTATCTTTAGTACAACTTCATCCGTGGCGTGGTTATGCTTCTCATAAAGGTCTCCCAGGGAACGCCCCACCATCAGGCTTACCAGTTTGTCATGGTCTGTCTCCTTCGTCACCACAGTGTCCACATATTCGCCGTCACGCATGACCGTTATCCGGTCCGCGATAATGTCCAATTCCGACATTCTGTGGCTGATATAAATGATGCCAACGCCATTTTCCTTCAGTTTCCGGATTGCCTTAAACAATACTTCCACCTCAGTGTCCGTGAGGGAGGAGGTGGGCTCATCCATGACAATAATCTTGGCCCCAAAGGAAATAGCCCTTATAATCTCTATCATCTGCTGCTGTGCAATATTCAGTTTTCCCACCAGATCCGTGGGTTTAAGTGACAACTCCATTTCAGCCAGGAATTTTGCTGTCTCAGAATTCATCTTATCCGTATCCACGGTTCCCAGCCTGGTTCTGGGTTCCTGTCCCAGGAAAATGTTCTCGGCTATGGTCATATAGGAGATTAACATAAGTTCCTGGTGTATTACCCTGATTCCGTATTTCTTGGCGCTCTCCACATTGGTGATATCCGCCTTCTGTCCGTTTACATATATCTCTCCGCCATCCCTGGTATAAGCGCCGCCCAGTATCTTGATTAAGGTGGATTTGCCTGCACCGTTCTCACCCAGCAGGGCGTGGACTTCCCCCTGGCGCAGTTCCAACTTTATCTTGTTTAATACCCTTACTTCAGAAAAAGATTTACAGATATCTTCCATCCTCAGCAACTGTTCCATATCCCGTCTCCTTTGCTATGAGCACTTAGCGTACACCCTAAAGCTGCATCCTACTGCCATCCTGCGCCCAGGTAATCCTGGATGTTGGTGCTGTCGATGGTAAATGCGGGAACATCAATCTGGAACTCGGCGGGCTTCTCACCGGAAAGGATGGTCATGGCCACATCATAGCAGTTGGTGCCAATCTTAATTGGGGACTGTGCGGCTGTCATCCTGTAAATGCTGCCTTCCTTGGCAATTACCTGCTTGGCCTCCGGCGCGCCGTCCACGCCGTATATGGATACGTTGGCGCCCGAAGTCGTGCATGCTGCATATGCGCCCATTCCTGCCTGGTCATTGATGGAGAAGATAGCCACGATGTCCGGATGCGCCTGTAAAATGTCGCTTGTGATGTTCTGTCCCTTTTCAACAGTACCTTCCGCGTCAAAGGTTGCTACAACCTCAAAGCCTTTGCCTTCGATGGTCTCTAAGAACCCTTTCTCTCTGTCCAGGCAGGCGCTATTGGCCGGATAGTTAAGAACTGCAATGGGTCCTCCTTCCGGGAAATCCTTAATCATTGCCTCTGCGCAGAGCTTGCCTGCCTGAAGGTTGTCAGTTGCCACATAAGCGTCAACCAGGTCTAAGTTGGCTACGGATGAGTCAAAGTTGATAACCGGGATTCCAGCCTCTTTTAATTTCCGGAGAGCCGGTGCAACGGCATCCCTGTCAACCGGGTTCAGGAAAACTGCGTCCACATCCTGGGCAATGAAATCCTCAATAATCTGAATCTGCTTGGTGCTGTCCTGCTGCGCGTCCACCACAACGGTCTTGTTGCCGTCGGCTTCCGCTGCTGACGTGATGGAATCTGCCACGGTTTTAAAGAAGTCAGATTCAATCCAGTATGTAACGCCGAAGGTTTTTCCTCCCTTGTCGGCAGAAGCATCTGCACCGGATGAAGCCTTTTCGCTGGCTACCGCCTCTGTGGTACTTCCTTCTTCCGCGGCAGAAGCTGCCTGGGTGTTCTGTGCGCTCTGGCTTGCGCTGTTTGAGCAGCCAAATATAGAAGCGGCTGCTAATACAATTGTAACTGCTGCTGCGAAACGTTTCTTCATCATAATGATTCCTCCATGTGTTTTATTATTTTTCTTACTTTATAGTTCCAGCCGCACCGTGCGGCGTACTATCTGCTGTCTGTACTGTATTCACTGTTAATAGCCCAACGTGATACCGTACCTTTACAGTTCATACAAATCATTAAAATCCTGTTTCATGTGGTCATACAGCCGGTCGTACAGGGCATGGTACTTACGGTATACCGCGGCCTCCTCCTCGTCCGGGACCGTAACCCGTCCGCACCTGGCCAGCTTTTTGCTGACATCCCTTACATCATCAAACACCCCGGTACCCACTCCGGCCAGGATTGCAACTCCGTAAGCAGGTCCTTCCTCCTGTTCCAGCTGGATGATATTGCAGCCATACAAATCAGCCATGATGCGCCGCCACACCGGGCTCTTGCTTCCGCCGCCGCAGACCCTCATATCCTCCACTGCAAATCCGAGATTTTTAAGGATATTGTTGCAGTCCGCCAGGGAATATGTGACTCCTTCCATGATGGCCCTGATTAAATGCGCTTTGGTATGGATGATATTCAGTCCCACAAACGCGCCGCGGCATCTGGGGTTCATATGGGGCGTCCTCTCCCCCATCAGGTATGGCATGAATATAAGGCGCTCACTTCCCGGCCCTATGTCTGCTGCCGCTTCATTAATCAAATCGTATGTACTCCTGCTATCTTTTTTAGCCTTCTCCTTGTAGTCCTGGCAGTAGTTATCCTTAAACCATTCCAGGGAAAGTCCGGCTGCCTGGGGTCCTCCCATGGTGAACCAGCATCCCGGCACAGAGCTGCAGCACAGATGGAGACTTCCTTCGGGAATCGGTGTGTAGCGGTCCATGTGGGTGTATATCAGGGCTGAAGTCCCGATGGATGTAAATGCATCCCCATCCCTTACAACGCCGGTGCCGATGGCAGCGCCTGCATTGTCTGCAGAACCAGCTACTACCTTTACATCTGCGGTGAGGCCGCATTTCTCAGCCACTGACTGCAGCAGCCGGCCCGTGACCTCCTGGGACTCATACACCTTTCCAAGCATTTCCTTCTGCACGCCCAGCACTTCCAATACTTCATCTGACCAGCATCTGTTTTTCACATCCAGCATCTGCATTCCGGACGCGTCCGATACATCCGTGGCAAACTGTCCGGTGAGTACATAACGGATATAATCCTTAGGCAGCAGGATATGTCTGCACTTTGCATAAATTTCCGGCTCATGTCGCTTTACCCACAGAAGCTTCGCCGCTGTCCAGGCCGCAATGGGCGGATTGGCTGTAATCTCCAGCCATTTTTCATATGGTAGGAGCTTAAGCATCTCATCCACCTGCTGTCCGGAACGCTGGTCACACCAGATAATGGAACGCCTGATGGGATTGCCCGCCTCGTCTAACATCACAAGGCCGTGCATCTGGCCGGACAGGCCGATTCCCTTAATGTCATCACGATTCACGCCGGACTGCTCCACCACCTGCTTCAGGGTTTCCAGCACGGCCTGTTTCCAATCCTCAGGCTCCTGCTCCGCCCAGCCGTTGTCCGGCTGGTATAAGGGATAATCCCTGACAGCCTGGGCAGCTACGTTTCCCTCTTCATCCATCAGAATGGTCTTGGTGGCGCTTGTTCCGATATCAATTCCTATTAAGTAGCGCATGACGTTCCTCTCCTTTGCCATTCATGATAGTAAGATATTTTCTTATATTATCTTCCAGGCTTCCAATGAACAGCCCTTTTCCCACAACAATGATATTGGCCCCCGCTGCTATGACCAGCTTCAGGCTATCAGGGGTTATGTCCCCATCCACTTCTATATCAATCTCCCTTCCAATCTCATCGGAAAACTGTCTTGCCTCTGCAATCTTTCCCAGCATCAGAGGATTGAAATGCTGGCCTTTCAACCCCGGGGCCACGGTCATGACCTGAAGGACATCTAATTTATTCCAGACAGCCAGCGGTATCTCCCCCAGTCCGGTTTCCGGTTTCAGCACGATTCCCGCTTCCTTTCCCGCAGCGTGGATGGCGTCCAGCGTATGTTCCATGTCCCGGCACGCTTCAAAATGTACTGTTATCACGTCGGAACCCACCTCCGAAAATGCCTTTATAAAACGTACAGGCTCATCCACCATCAGATGGACATCCAGCTTCATATCCGTGTAACCCCTGAGTTCCTTTACAAAGTCCGGCCCAAAGGACAGGTTAGGGACGAAACTGCCATCCATGATATCCACATGGAGACAGGTCACACCGGCCCTTTCCATCACACGCAGTTGCTGTTCCAGCTGCATAATATCTGCCGCATAAACCGATGGTGCCAAACAGTACATGTCTTATCCTCCTACATAATTTTATTACAGTCAATTGCGCCCTGTGTCCTTTTAAGACGCTTGGAAAAATCCTGTTTTTTCTTTGTTATATATCCCAGGTACAGTACGTCCAGTATGAACTGGTCCGCAACGCGCCGTGTCACTTTGTCTCTTCCCACCGTAAGGTCGCTGATGGATATGAACAGCGGGATGTCCGTGTATCTGAGAAGCGGCGATTTGTTCATCTTCGTGATGCTGATGGTTGTGGCTCCCCGCTTTTTTGCTATCTTCATGGCCTGGACCACATTCCTGGACCTTCCCTCATAAGAGACGGCCAGCGCCACATCCCCGGGTCCCAGATTATCTGCTATGGTATACTGAAGCATCACATCGCTGTAGGATGAACAGGGGATTCCCAGGCGGCAGAACTTCATGAACGCGAACTGGCAGGCTGCAAACGCATCCCCAACCCCGAAAAAGTGGATTGACTTGGCGTCAATCAGGGCGTCCAGCGCATCCTTGAACGTTCATTAGCCAGCACCATGGTATTCTGAAGCGTCTGCACGTTGCTCTGGAATACCTTTTTAAGGATATCGTTCACGTCGTCGGATTCTTCAATCTCCTCCTCGTGGACTTCATCCCCATCGGCGATTGCCGCCGTAAATGCCTGCTTCAAATCAGAGTAACCGTGAAATCCCAGCCGTTTGCAGAACCGGATGACGGAAGCGTCGCTGCTGTTTGATTCCCTTGCTATATCAGCCAGGGTGAGGTGGGTGATTGCCTCCGGATTCTCCAGAAGAGCCTGCGCAAATGCTTTCTCCGCCCTGGGCAGGGACGGAATCAGAAACCTGATTTTGACTAGTAGTTCATTCATGTCTTCACTCCATTCCCGGTTGCCTCAACTGAAGTTTATCTTTAGTTAAAGTATAGTATTTGTGACAACCGAAGTAAATATATCATGATGTTTTTATACACTTTATCCTATATCACCCTCGAAATAACCGTATTTCAAGTTCCTAATTCGTCATTTTTAATAAAATTCCAAAATGAAAGTTTTATTTTGAAGTATTGCTTTTGATTTTTACTTCATTTTTATATATTTATTTCAAAATTATATTCACTTCATAACTGAATATTTTATTAATGAAATTGATACTTCATTTAGATTTTCCAGCTGGGCCGCGCAATGAGTGGGACCTTATCCCCCATATCAAGGAAATCCTTTATCAGAGTGCACAACTGATTTGTGATTGGTTTCGATTTGCTTCCCCTATTTTACCAGGTTCCCTACCTTTACTCTACTGGTTTTTTTATCCATCCATTGCTTCTGTATTTTACGGATGGGAAGGAAAGAACTCAAGGGTTCATGAACTGCTGCGCAGCCCTTGACTTCTTTCTTTCTCATCCTGTGTGTAGTACTTAAGCACTGTATATCCTTCTCTGGCAGATTAACTGCTGATTCAATATATCCCTCATCCATTTCATGCTGTGAATCTCTTTTCCGGGGATAACTCCCTGTAATCTCTCGGCGTACTTCCTTCCCTTCTGCGCTACGCTACTCTGTGACATTTCCCCCTCCCGATGTGACATTCTACCCCTTTGCCATAAAGCATTCCTGCACAAAGGCGCCGCCCAGCTTCAGGCGTTCTGCTATTTCTGCGGTACTGATGTCATTGCAGTTTCATGCTGTCCGACACATCGGCAGAAGACAGGATGACTCCTGCCCGGCGCATTTGACAGATAAACTTACGGTCAGATATATTTATTGAAATGGCAAATCAGGTATGGCCCGGTTCCTATGATTCGGAGTTAATGCAAAAGGCCATCAGCAAAACAATCAACATCACTGCTTGGGATAATGATAAATTGGTTGGCTGTATCCGCATATTAAGCGACTGCTATCTGTTTGGCACCATATCAGAAATACTTGTGCTAAGAGAATACCAAAAACAGGGCATCGGCAGGGAGCTGATGAGGCGGGCAATCGACATTTCCCCCACCTCCCTGTTTTTTGGCGCCCAGCCCGAGGCAGAGGGCTTTTACGAAAAACTGAACATAGAAAAATCACTGCAGTCATTTTATGTTAGTAAGACGGGAAAGGGGTAAAGATTTATACATGAGCGAATTACTCTTGTGGTATGGGAAACGAATATGCCGTCATGCCCACAAGCAAAGACGAATCCATAGCATGGGTTTTATGGCATATTGCCAGAGTTGAAGATTTGACAATGAACATCCTGGCTGCCTGGGATAAACAGGTGTTCTACCAGGAGTGGAGGGGCCGGATGAAGGCCGGGACTGCTTTGTTACAGAAACGCCGCTGCCGTGAAGACACGGGACATTGTCCGCAGTTTAAGTGCAGTTGATTTAAAACTCCAGGTCCATCCGGCTGATTTAGAGAAAACCCTGTCTGCCGGCGGGGTGACGCATCAGGAATACTCCATATGGCTGCTTGATTTCCGGGACAGGAAGGATGTGGCGGGTATTCTGCTTATGCCTCCTACCCGCCACGTCGCGCTCCACCTGAACGATTGTTGTAAATGGAAAGAATATATCCAGGCTAAGAAGAAATTTTTTCTTTCTTCCCAGCCAGCATCTTCATAAACCCAAACAACACCATGCCGATAATGGCTGTTGTCACATAAAGCTGTATCCCGGCCACCTGCTTCACCCCATAAGACAATACCTCATTTCCTATTCCCGCCAGATATGCGCCGGCCTTGGTGGAGGCCACCACGCCGATGGACATGGGGAAGGTGAGCCCCGCAAATCCCGGAGCAAAGGGCACGGAGAAAAACACAGGAAGCTTTACCAGGATGAACAGCAGGGACAGAATCACACAAGCATAGAAAATCATCACCACGGCATGGACAGGCTCCTTTACTATATTCAGATAGCTTACCAGACACAGGCTGCAGGGAGCCAGCACAATGGCCTGGGTGTGCAGCATGCCCGGCTTTACTTCACGGGCAGCCAGTCGCCATACCATGAAGGGAATGGTAACTGTATAAATGAACAGTCCCCAGTACAGCACTGCCTTGGCCATGGCAGGCGGCAGCATATCGGGTCCGGCCACCAGGGATACCATAATCCCGTTAAAGGTAACAAACCAGCTGGGAACAAAGTTATCCAGGTTCACTCCCTTAAATACATTGCGGCAGAGGAAAACCAGAATATGGACCGCGTGGACGCACACAGCCGTTATGAGAAGCCATTTGCAGGCAGTGGAGAACCACACCTTGTAATAGCTGCACAGAATCATGGTCACCATGGTGATTCCCGCGTAGAGGCTGGCGGGAACCGTATTGGAATACTCGCCTTTTACGGTTGACGGGTGGATGATTATCTTTGCTATGTAAAACAGAAGTACCAGGGTGGAGGCCCACATGGAAAGGTGCCTCACCCAGTCAAATCCCAGGGACTGATACACATTGCTCAGGGTCGCTGCGCCCAGCATGGTAGCAACTACGGGAATGGGCATATTTTTTAGTCTCTCTCTCATCTTGTCACCTCATCGTAATAGAATTCAAAGTTATCCTTCTCATGGAAGAAATCAGAATAATCAATCCTGAACAGTGGTTTCTTTACCCTGGACACATCAATCCGCCTGGCTATGAGCTGGGTCAGCACGCCGCCGTAGGACAAATCCCCCTGAAGAATGGCGCCGTATATACGCCCTTGCTTGTGGATGATTTTGCGGTACTGTTCTCCCGTATCCTCCACTGTCTCGCAGTAGGTGTCGTCCGGCCTCACCGGCATTCCCAGGGACATGGTGGGGATTCCCAGGAAATTCATGGTGGATTTACTGGCAAAGAAATCGTCCATGGCCATGGAATGGCCTGTCATGTTGGCGGCAGCCGCCACTGCCTGCTTCACGGCAGCCGGCCATATGGGGGAACGGCCGGTCACATCACCAGCGCCAAAGATTTCCGGAATATTAGTGCGCCCATGGCTGTCAATAACCAGTCCGAAGCGGTCTAACTCTAAACCGGTTCCCTCCAGGAAGCCTACATTTGGACGCACGCCTGCAGTCACTACCAGCATGGTGCAGGGAAGCTCCTGTCCGTCTGAAAGCTGTATAGAAGCCACATTTCCGTCCGGCCCGCAGCACACCCTGGAAATCCCGGTTCCCAGGTGGAGCCGGATGCCCTGGTCCTCCAGCGCCTTCTCATAGGTGGATGCGCTTCTCTTATCAAGCTGCTTTACCAGCAGACGGTCCGCCAGCTCCACCAGTTCCACTTTCTTACCCATATGAAGGAATCCCATGGCTGCGTCCACGCCCGTAAGTCCGCCTCCCATGACCACGATATGTTCCTGGGACAAAGCCCTGGCCTTAATCTGCTCCACCTCGTCCAGGTTGTGAAAACCGTATACTCCTCCTGCCTCCCGAAGCCCTTCCACCGGCGGAAGGCTGGAACGGGAACCGGCGGCAATCAGGAGCCTGTCATACGGTATCCGGATACTGCCGTCAAATTTCCCCCAGACTGGGGCTTCTCTGCCTGCCGCACACTGCATACCGTCCGTCTCCCGGCCATTCCCCGTATAGCCACCGGAAATAATAATCTCCCGCGCCTCTGCATCCAGCCCGGTGCAGCTCATCCCTTTATACCAGTTCACCCTGTACTTTGCCTCAAAATCAGGCTCTGCAAAACAGATTCCTTTCTTGTCCCTGATTCCGCCCAGGTAGTGGTGAAGGATGCATCTGGAATAGATGTCTTTATCCTTGGATACCAGTATGATTTCCGCTTCCGGGTCATGGCGCCTCAGTTCTCGCACCCCGTTGACTCCGGCCGCGGATGCTCCTAACACTACATATCTCATACCTTCACCTCCTCAAGGGTTATGGCTTCCATGGGACAGAGCTCCACGCACATGGGTTTGGGAGTCCCGTCCTGCGTGCGGTGCACGCACATGTTGCATTTCATGATTTCCTTGTGTTCCACACGGTCGCTCTTTAACACGCCGTAGGGACAGGCCATGACGCACATATAACAGCTGGCGCATTTTCCCCTGTCATATTCCACAAAGCCTGTATCAGGGTTCTTGTGTATGGCTCCTGTCATGCATGTGTAGACGCATTCCGGCCTGTCGCAGTTGCGGCAGAATATGGGCGCGCATTTGGACTGGCTGTCAATGACCACCCGGTTCCTGGCGTCGCTGCTCTCATGGCTTACCACGCAGGCTGTCACGCAGGTCAGACAGCCGATGCAGCGGTCCCTGTCAATTTTTATCCGATACATACGCCGGCCTCCTCTCCCATTAGTTCAGCTATTTTCTCAAACCGCACCGGCGTGGCCTTGTAGGAAGGCTCCTTGGAGTACGGGTCATAGACGGACGGCGTCAGCTTGTTGCATTCAATGTAGTGGATGGGAGCGTAAAGCTCCTGCTCCCGCACCTGGTCCGATATCCTGGCCCTGAATAAGGCATCCTGCCCGTTGGAAGAATACACGTGTATCCAGTCATTTTCCTGTATTTCGTACGGCTCCGCCGTGCGGGGATTTATGAACAGATACGCTTCCCCGGCAGATACATCCTCCACGAACTGGACCTCCTTTGTCCTGGACTGGGTGTGCCACTGCCCCACACTTCCCCTGCCTGTATTGAACACATAGGGGAATTCCTCTGTGACGGGAAGGGGATTCTCCACAGGCGGCTCAAACTTGAACTGGGCTTTCCCGCCTGGAGTGTAGAAATTTCCGTCCTCATATAAACGGCGCTCATCCTCCTTTAGTGTCTCTCCCTCCCTGAATGGCCACTGGATGCCATGGGAATTCTCCAGATCTTCCCATGTAACGCCGGTGATATCGCAGGGCATTCCCCTGGAACATTCTTTCATAAGCCCAAAACAATCCCTTGGCGTCTCCCAGCCTTTCAGCATGTCTCCCATTCCCAGGGCACGTCCCACTCCCAGAATGGCCTCGTAGTCTGATATCTCATTTTTCCCTCTGGGCAGACAGGGACGCATGGCGCAGAGACGGCGTTCCAGATTGATATAGGTTCCTTCCTTCTTGATACCCGGCACCACGGGGAAGAATACCGTACATTCCTCCGCGCTCTCAATGGTGTCATAGATATCCTGGACCACGAAAAGCTCCAGCTTCTTAACCGCGCTGGCAAAGGTCTCATTGTTGGTCCAGCTGTGCCGCGGATTGGTGCACAGAATCCACAGTCCCTTGATTCTGCCCTCATTGATTCCCTCTATGATTTGGTTATAGGTGGCTGTTGGCTTAACTGCCAGCATGCTTTCATCCACTCCCAGAACCTGGGATATCCTGGCTCTTCTGGCCGGATTTGTGAAATCGCCGCCTCCATAGAATACGGCCGTATTGCTGTAAGCCCTGGAGCCCATGGCATTGCACTGGCCTGTGATGGAATTGGCCCCGGTTCCCGGTCTGCCTATGTTGCCGGTCATAAGAGCGATGTTGATAATGGACTGGGCGGTGCGCACAGCCTCGTACCCCTGGTTCACGCCCATGGTCCACCAGAAGGACACCCGCTTTCCGCTGTGAATCAGCTCCGCCAGCTCTTCAATCTGTTCCGGCTTAAGGCCGCAGCCCTCTTCTGCCTTATCCAGGGTATATTCCTTGACAAACTCCCTGAAATCCTCAAACCCTTCGGTGTGGGCCTCGATATATTCCCTGTCCACATAGCCCTTGTCAAGAAGTACCTTTGCCAGGGTATAGAACAGGTACAGGTCGCCCTTCCATTTTACAGGATACCAGTAATCCGCATTCATGGCAGTCTCTGAGCGCCTTGGATCGATGACCACGATTTTCTTATTGGGGTCTTTATTCATGCGGACCCTTCTCCACAGGATGGGGTGCGCCACCACCGGGTTTGCCCCCACGAAAATAATGGTGTCGGACAGTTCCAGATCCTTTAAGGTATAGCCCGGCGCGTCAAAGCCAAAGCTCTGCTTGTGGGCCACCACCGCAGTGGCCATGCACAGCCTGGTATTGCCATCCACATTGGTCTGCAGGTAATTCCTCATGACATGGCCGAAGATGGCGAATTCCTCCATGGTCAGCTGGCCTGTGCTGATTCCCGCCACGCTCTCTTCCCCATATTTGGCCTGCAGTTCCTTCATCTTATCCGCCACATGGGAAAAGCCCTCCTCCCAGGACACCTCCTTCATGGTGCCGTCAGCCTGCCGGATTCTGGGCAGAGGCGAGGTCTTTACCACGGTCTGCTGCTTATCCAGGGACAGCCCCTTGATGCAGCAGAAGCCGTCATTCACCGGATAGCCCCTGGTGGGCAGCACCTTCACGATTTTTCCATCCTCCACATAGAAATCCAGGTTGCAGTCAATGGCGCAGTAGTTACAGGTGGATTGTATTTTCTTCATCCCGTTCATTCCTCCAGTCCTTCTCATCAATACTTCACGCCGCTCCAATAGATACGTTCATTTACCTCTGCCGTGTCAGGCAGCTTCACATCCTTTAGGGCCCACCTTTTGAACTCCTCAAAACCTGTTCTGTCCACGATGTAGCCGATGTGCTCCTTGCCTCCCGGCGCATCCTTATCTATGTATTCCCGCACATAGTCATAGGTATTGGTGATGATTTTTAATATGCTGTCCTCATCTGCCCATTTGATAAAATCCTCTCCCAGGCGGGGATTCTTTTTGCCGCTGCGGCCCAAAAGGGTCAGCCTGTAGTATTTCTTCTCACTGCGGACCCATGCCCTGGTGGGACACTGGATGACACACTCGCCGCAGCCAATGCATGTTTCATGGTTCCTCTGTACTTTGTAGTTCACAGCTGACAGGGCGCCCACGGATTTCTTCTTACATGCCTTCACACAGGCACCGCAGCTGACGCACCGCTCCCTTCTGTACTCAGGCTGCGTCATGCCCATGATTCCGAAATCATGCATCCTTACCTTGGCACAATCATTGGGACATCCTGTCAGCGCCACCTTCACGTGAAGGTCATCCGGAAACACGGCCTTTTCTATCTTAAAGGCAAACTCGCTTGTGTCATAGCAGGCATAGGGACAGACCTTATTGCCCACGCAGGCTGAAATATTTCTGGTGCCTGAAGCGGAGTATCCCTTTCCTCTCTCCGGCTGGTTGATGCCTATGCCCTCGATGATGGGCTGCAGCAGCTCGTTTACCTTATCCATGTCCTCATACCGGATACCGGGAATCTCAAATCCCTGACGCACCGTCATGTGTACGGAACCATTTCCGTACCGCTCTGCTATGTCCTGTATCATGGACAGGTACCTGGCATCCAGATGGCCGCCCGGCACCCTTACCCTGGAGGCTGTCAGCCCCCGTTCCTTTGTGACACGGAACGCATTCTTTTTCAATCTCTTAGTATTCACATCCATCCTTGCCGCCTCCTAATCCATCAGGTTCTTTGCCTCGGTATAGAGGAATACCGGGCCGTCCACACAGACGTATTTGTCGCCGATACGACAGTGGCCGCATTTGCCGATGCCGCAGCACATCTTCCGCTCATAGGATACCCAGATATGCTCCTCCTTAAATCCCCGTTCCAAAAGCGCCTTCACGGTGAAATGCATCATGGCCGGCGGCCCCACCACTATGGCCTTTGCAAGGGAAGGCTCCTCAAGTTCCAGGCCGGGGATGTATTGGGTCACCAGGCCCACCGGCCCCTCATAGCCCTCCGCCGCCCCGTCCACGGTGAGATTCAGGTCCATGGTATCCTTCCACCGCTTGAAATCATCCCGGAACAGGATGTCCTCCGGGCTCTTAAACCCGGCCACCAGGCACATGGTCCTGCGCTCATCCTCATGCCCTGAAAAATAGTCAATGACTCCCCTCACAGGGGAAACGCCGGTCCCGCCGGCAATGATTACCAGCTCACTGCCCTTATAGTCCTCCACATCGAATCCATTGCCGTAAGGTCCCCGCATGAACAGCCTGTCGCCCTGGTAACGCTCAAACACCTCATCCGTCACCTTTCCCACGCGGCGGATGGTCAGGTCCACCTGGCCTTCCCGGATGCCGCTGACTGAAATGGGGGCTTCCCCATACTTTGGTATGGATACCTCAAAGAATTGGCCCGGCTTTACCTGTCCCTCATAGGACATGGAAAATGTATACTCGATATCCGTATGCTTTTTTACCTTCATGATCTGTGATGAAAACGGGGTGTATTCCTGTGCCTGCATCCTATCGGTCCTCCTTTTCCATATCAGCCAGCTTGTTCACACAGGCTGAAAATGATATATATTCCGGACAGATGTCGTCGCAGCGTCCGCAGCCAACGCACATCTGGCAGCCGAATTTCTTCTTGAAATCTGATATCTTGTGGAGCACCTTAAAGCGCATCCGCTCTCCGTAATTCTTCCGGCAGGAACCGCCTCCCGCCACATCCGAGTAGCCGTCCACCATACAGGACGCGTGTACCCTGCGCCGCTCCCCGGCGTTTTCGTTGTCCTGATAAAAGATGTCCTGCATGGTAAAGCAGGTGCAGGTGGGACAGACAAAGTTACAGCGCCCGCAGGCAATGCAGCGGCTGTCGTATTCCTTCCACACAGGATGTCCTGTAAGCTCCGGGCCGCAGTGCTCCGGCACCCGGACCTTAAACTGGTTCTTCGTCACATGGTCGGGCTCTACATCTTCCGCGGGAAGCTCCATGGATTCGAGGATTTCTGTAAGCTCCTGCCAATGGCTGTCCAGCTTCCAGCGGATACCCTCCCGTGGCCGGGCATCCTCTTGGAACGGGATATCCTCCTGAGACCGGATATCTAACCGTATATCCTCCCTGGCCCATATATCCCCAGCCTCAACCATATTGACAGCTCCGTCGTAATCCCTGGTCTGGTTTGTTCCCATGGACACGCAGAATCCATTTTCACAGGTGTGGGCGCATCCCATCAGCACAAGTTTCATCCGGTCCCGCAGGCGCCTGTAATAGTAATCCTCCGCCCCATGATTTAAGTATACCTGGTCCAGACGTTTCATGGCATGAATGTCACAGCTGCGCAAGAGGAGGATGGCCGGCCTCCGTCTCTCAGGCTCCGCCTCCTTCATCTCATGCTCCGTAAAGTAAAACAGAATCTGGGTAATGGGAAGAATGGCTTCCTTAAAGGAATAGTGGGACTTCACCTCCCATTCCAGCTCCTCAAAGGTGCGGACCTGCCCATAACGCACCACATCCGTATCCGAATACATTCCCTCACCTGTCATGCGGACAGGACCATATATGTCATATCCGCTGGATAAACGGTCAAATACCTGTTCCATGTCTCCTTGTTTCAATTGATATCCCATGTAGGCGCTCTCCTTATGTTAATAATTTAACTACAAAAGAGTATAGCAGAACTGCACAAAAAATGCCGTGACGTACATCACGGCTGTTTGAAATATTCACTTATTTTTTTCATATCCGGAATGGTAATCCGATTCCTTTCCATGTTAATGAGCCCCAGCTCCGTCAGCCTTTTGACCTGCCTGGAAACCGTCTCACGTTTTGATCCCAGCATATCCGCCAGATAGGTAATGCTTAAGTTCATGTCAATCAGGGTTCCGTCCCCTGAACATACTCCATAGTCTTTTCCCAGTTTAAAAAGCTTTGCTGCCAGGCGCTTCTCACCGCTCAGGGCATTGGTGGTATTCTTAAGCTGGCGGTACAGCCGGCGGATTTTAAGGGACATGGCCCCCATGACTTCCCTGGCCAGCCTGCCGTCCTTATCCATGACCTGGATGAACCTGGCTGCCGGCAGCACCATCACCAGGGATTCCTCCCGCACCTCGCAGTTCACCGCAGATGTCAGTCTCTGGAGGCTGTCTTCATTGAGCAGATTTCCCGGCCCATAGACAAATATGACCTTTTTCTCTCCCAGGGAATTGATCTTATACAGGGACGCCACACCCTCCACCAGAAAATACAGGCATGCGCTCTCCTCCCTGTCATAAAACACGTGCGCTCCCCTGCCATACCTGCGTATATAGGCAAAACCTGCGATTTCATCCCTGCTGCCTGCACTGGCCGCACTGAAAAAGTCTGCCTTCTCCAAAGCTTCCTTTACTGTCATAGCTCATCCCCTCCGTCTCCCCTGCTGTACCTGTCCATGTGCTCAATTACAATTTCCAGGATGTGGTCCTTCTGAGCGGCTGTGAGTACGGGACATTTCTCATTCCGGTGTTTTTCCCCGCCCGGGCAATCTCCCCCGCTCCAGGCGTCCTCTCCGCCCGGGCCGTCCTCCCCGCTCCAGGCATTCTCCCCGCCCGCGCCGGCATTTCCGCTCCAGGCATTCTCCCCGCCCGGGCCGTCCTCCCCGCTCCAGGCATTCTCCCCGCCCGGGCCGGCATTTCCGCTCCAGCCGTCCTCACCGCTCCATATATAAGCCAGCACTGTTTCCGGCCTGCACACCGGGACATTTGAGACTTCTTTTCTCAGCACCTCCAGCTTGGGATAGTCCGAATATTTCTGTCCTTCCAGGAAAATAATGTCTGCCTCCGGGAAGAAACCAAAGAAATCCTCTGCCACCATGGAAGGCTGCTCCTTTGTCATGGAAAATTTCCTGCCGGAGTATACCACCGTGCCGTATGCCCCCGCATCCTTTATCCTCCGGCTGTCGGTTCCCGGCACATCGGCCTCAAACTCATGGCCATCATGTTTGATTACCGCAGACCGGATTCCCACCCGGGCCAGCTCCCTGACCAGCATCTCCAGAAGGGCTGTCTTACCGGTATCCTTCCTGCCGCTTACGGCCAGGACAGGCGTCCGCAGCTCTCCCAGGCTCCTGTACGCAGAGGGCGAATTCACATTGGCAAACCAGATATCCGGTATGTGGGCCTCTGACGTATCCACCACAATACAGCGGACAGCGTTCAGGAACTTCATCAGCCGGTAATTTCCCCGGCGGATCGTGTCCCCCAGAGCCTCCAGGCAGGTGTCCGCATAAAAGCCGCATATGGGCTGTATACGGCCGTCCCTGGTCCTCCACAGCACTGCATCCACCCCCGGCTCCCATCGCTCCATCAGGATTGCTGCCATCTCTTTCCTGAATAAAGGCATATCACAGGAGACAAAGAACAGCCCCTCAAGTCCTGTGCTCTGAAAGCAGGACCATATTCCGCCCATGGGGCCAATCCACTCTCCCTCTGCCCCCTTTACGGCATCTTCAATCACTTCCAGTCCGCCTTCCCTGTCCCCGTTGCCTGCATAGCAGGCCCTCGACAGGTAAGATGGGATACCCAGGGCCTGAAGCTGCTTCTGTATATGCCCGCGAAATGATACTCCCTTAAAGTCCAGTCCTCCTTTATCAATACCGCCCATACGGCGTCCCTGTCCTCCTGACAGAATCACGCTTCCCCATCCGTGTCTCATGTCCTGCTCCTCCTGCCGTGTCATGATATTGTCCTGTCCTGGTTTTCTTCTCCTGCGTCCCCACTCTCAATACGGTTTTTGAACTGCTCCTTTGCCTGATACATGGCCTCATCCGCAGCCTTAAACAGGGTCTCGTAATCCATCCCAAGTTGTCATAACTCAAAGCTTCTGCACCCTTTTATCAGGATACATTTTCATCACATCTTTTTATATGATATCATTTATAACAGTCCTTGTAAACAGAAGGCAGGCCGTCAAATAAGCCCAATGCCCTGCCATCTGTTTCCTGCCCGCAAAAAGGCTCCGCAGCAATAGCGGAGCCTCCCTGTCTCATGTTATGTGTACTGTTCTCAGGTTAAGCCGGTTATTCTCAGGTTATGGATGCCTCGTAAATCTCCTTAATGGACTGGGCCAGCATACGGTCAAACTCACCCTGGGTCTGATTTGCATTAAGGCCTTCGGACAATGCCCTGGAAAAACTGGCAATCAGTCCCGGGCTGCGGCTTAAGCGCTCATTGGCCTCCTGGCGGGAATATCCGCCGGACAGCGCCACCACACGCACTACATGGGAATCTTCCATGAGGTCGCTGTAGAATCCATGCTTATCCGGAATGGACAGTTTAAACATCAGTTTCGTACCTCCGGAAGCTCTGCCAGATGTTTCTTGATTTCATCCTTCATGATTTGCTCAGACTCAGCCTTATCCGGGCTGTAAATATCAATCTCCGGCTCCAGTATGGGTACCAGTCCTGCCGCGGCAATGCGAAGCCCGATTTCAAACTGCTGGTCCACAATCTTTTTGATTCCCGCAGGATTTGCCTGCTTAATCACAGAACGCATCTTGGTGCCGAAAATATGGCGCTCCACCGCACGTACCAGGAGTTCATCCAGTCCCGGAATAGGCAAACATCTCCTCATCATTGCTGTACTGGTCCTCTCTGATTCCGTAATTCTTTAGCGCCTTCGGCGTACTGCCGCCGCTCTGGTCTAACGCCGCGATAAACCCTTTTTTCCCGCTCATGATAGCTGTTCCCGGGACCTATCACCCGGGACCTATCAAAAACAAAGGTCCGGAATCCTGTATATAAGCAAGATTCCGGACCTGAACATTCCCTAAATTTTAAGCAGGCTGCACGCCAGCTGAAAATAAATAATCAGACTCACCCCATCCACAATGGTGGTGATAAGCGGCGCAGCCATGATGGCAGGGTCCAGATGGAGGACCTGCGCCACGATAGGCAGGACACAGCCAATGGTCTTGGCCAGCATGACGGTGGCCAGAAGGCTCAGCACCACTGTGAGGCAGAGCATTTCCTGCCCCGGAAAACGGACTACCAGCTGTATATAATTTACCAGTCCCAGCAGGACGCCCACGATAACTCCCACCCGCAGTTCCTTCCAGAGAACCCGCAGGATATCCCTGGCTTCAATCTCTCCCACTGCCATGCCGCGGATAATCATGGTGCTGCTCTGACTGCCCGCGTTTCCGCCTGTGTCCGTCAGCATGGGAATGAAGGTCACAAGCAGCGGTATCACCGCAAATGCCGCCTCGTACTTTGCCAGGATGCTGCCTGTAATCATGCTGCTGACCATGAGAATCAGGAGCCAGGCCAGACGGTTCTTTGCCAAAGCAAACACGCCTGTCTTAAGGTAAGGCTTCTCGCTGGGAAGCATGGCTGCCATCTTCTCAAAGTCCTCTGTGGCCTCCTGCTCCATAACATCCACCACGTCGTCCACGGTAACGATGCCCACCAGACGGTTCTCGTGGTCCACCACCGGAAGGCTCAGGAGGTCGTATTTACGGAAGCTCTCCGCCACCTCCTCCTGGTCGTCTGTGGTCACGGCCTTAAGCACATGAGTATCCATGATGTTGCCGATGACTTCCTCATAGGGATGCATCAGCAGGTCCTTGACGGTCACCACACCCTCCAGGGTCCTCTTTGCGTCCATGACATAACAGGTATAAATGGTCTCCTTATCCACGCCGTGCCTGCGGATATAGGCAAATGCCTCCTCCACGGTCATACGCTTCTTAAGGCCCACATACTCTGCCGTCATAATGCTTCCGGCGCTGCCTTCCGGATACTTTAAAAACTGGTTGATCAGCTTCCTTGTGTCCGGCGTGGAGTTCTTAAGCACGCGCTTGACCACATTGGCCGGCAGTTCTTCCAGCATATCCACGGCATCGTCCACAAACAGGTCGTTTACAATGGCGCTGAGCTCGTAATCCGTGATGCTGTTGATGATATGCTCCTGCTTCTCCACAGGCAGACATGCGAACACATCGCTTGCCAGCTCCTTGGGAAGCATGCGGTAAACCACTACGGTCTTCTCGGAATCCAGTTCCTCGACGAACGCGGCAATATCCACCTCGTTCATCTCAATCAGCTTTTCCTTCAGTAACCTGAGCTGCATTGTATCCAGCAGATCCATCAGCTCTTTTAAATCAAAATTCTCCTGCATCTTATTCCTTCCATGAATGGTGACATCATGAAAGCAGCACACAAAATGCCGCAGTTCTGCCCCGGATGACCGGACTGCAACAACAAAACAGCCATAATTACAGACTCCTCCTGTAATACATGGCTATCATCATAAACGTATATGAATACTATAATTAACGGCAGTGAAAGCAAAAAGCCGCCGGCACAGCTCCCACTACCATACGCTTATGATAATTGTCTGCTTCCAACTTATGACTTCGACCTTCCACTCCGGTTCACTTCCTTTTTTCAAAATTTAATCCTTATCTAGCATACCAGCACCCGGCCATAAAATCAACCCCTATTTTCCTGTTTTCCTTTTCACGGAGGAGAGCATTTCCCCATATCATAGATTATATTCCATAAATACAGGAGTGATTTATTATGATAGAATCCGCAGTAGTGCTGACTCCGCTCCACTACGCTTATCTCATAGGCGTCATCGTTATCCTGGCAGTGATGGTCATCAAAAAGGATACGCCTGCCGTCTGCATCGCCTTCCTGTTCATCCTGGGCCTCATCGGCCTTAAATCCGTTACCGGCGGCATCATAACCGTATTTTCCGCTGTTCTCTATGCGGGCAGGAAATTCATGGAGGTGCTGGCCACAATTGCCCTGGTCACCTCCCTGTCCAAATGCCTGAAGGACCTGGGAAGCGACTATCTGATGATGGTTCCCATGGCCGGCATTATGAAAAACCCTTCCCTGACCTGGTGGATTCTGGGACTCACCATGTTCCTGTTTTCCCTGTTCCTGTGGCCCAGTCCCTCGGTTGCGCTGGTGGGGGCCATCATGCTGCCCTTTGCGGTGAAGGCAGGCCTGAATCCCTTAGCCGCGGCCATGGCCATGAATCTGTTCGGACACGGCTTTGCGCTGAGCTACGATGTGGTAATTCAGGGAGCTCCCGCCATATCAGCCGGCGCAGCAGGACTTGACACCTCCTCCATCCTCCAGCAGGCATGGCCTTTATTCTGGATAATGGGCATTGTCACTGTTCTCAGCGCATATGTGTTAAACAGGAGTCAGCTGGATGCCAGGGGCCCCCGGCTCTCCATACAGGCAGAACCTTCCAGGCCGCAGGTCAGGAAGGCCGCCCTGTTCCTGGCTGTCTTCACTCCTCTTGCCTTTGCAGGGGATGTTATCCTTATGCTTCTGTGCGGCCTGAAGGGCGGGGATGCCACCAGCATGGTCTCCGGCACCGCTCTCCTTCTCACCTGCCTGGGCGCTCTGCTGGGCTTTGGGAAACAGTCCCTGGAAAAGGTCACCGGCTATGTCACTGAAGGCTTTCTCTTTGCTATCCGCATCTTTGCTCCGGTTATTATAATCGGCGCCTTTTTCTTTTTAGGCGGGGACGGAATCACCTCCATCATGGGGGAACGGTTCACCCACGGCATCATGAATGACTGGGCCCTGTGGCTGGCGCAGAACGCCCCCCTGAATAAATATATGGCTGCCTTTATACAGATGGTAGTTGGCGGACTGACGGGACTGGACGGTTCCGGCTTTTCGGGCCTTCCCCTTACCGGTGCCCTGGCCAGGACCTTTGGAACCGCCACCGGCTCGTCTGTACCGGTCATGGCAGCCCTGGGCCAGATTACGGCAATCTTCGTGGGCGGCGGCACCATCGTGCCATGGGGACTCATCCCAGTTGCCGCCATCTGCAATGTAAGCCCGCTGGAACTGGCGAGGAAAAACCTGATACCGGTCTGTATTGGATTTGCCTGTACCTTTGCCCTGGCATGCTTCATGCTCTGATGGCCGGATTCCTGGGGCACAGTATTGCAGGCGTACCGTCCCCTCCGGACATCACCTTTTTACAATCAAACATCTTTCCACATCATGACAGGAGGAATGAATTATGTGCGGAATTGCCGGTTTTTATAACCCTCATGACCATTACCTGAAAGAGAAAGAACACTATGAATCTGTCCTGCAGGCCATGGCAGAACGCTTACGGCACCGAGGCCCGGATGACGCCGGACGATGGCTTTGGGAACACGGCGGCCTGTCCCATGCCCGACTGTCCATCATTGATCTGGCCGGAGGACACCAGCCCATGGTGAAATCAGGCTCCGGACAGACCTTTGCCATTGTCTACAACGGGGAACTGTACAATACCGATGAACTGCGCCAGGAACTCATGGCCGCGGGCTGCTCCTTCCAGACCTCCAGCGACACGGAGGTCATACTGGCAGGCTACATGGAATACGGTCCTGACTTTGTAAAGCGCCTGAACGGCATCTTTGCCTTTGCCATCATGGACACGGCCCATAACCGGCTGTGCCTGTTCCGGGACCGGGCCGGGGTAAAACCGCTGTTCTATACGGTAAGGGATGAAGAACTCATTTTTTCTTCCGAGCTCAAAGGAATCCTGGCCTATCCGGGCGTCAAGGCGCAGTTAGACCGGAGGGGGCTGAATGAAGTGTTCTCCATCGGACCTGCCAGGACCTATGGCTGCGGCGTTCTAAAGGACATGGATGAGCTGCTTCCGGGGCATTACCTCATATGCAGCCCGGTTGGAATCCGCCAGCAGAGTTATTGGAAGCTGGCCAGCCGTCCCCATGAGGACAGCTATGAAAGGACCATTGAGAAAACGTCATTTCTGGTGGAGGATTCCGTGCGCAGGCAAATGGTTTCAGATGTGCCCATCTGCACCTTCCTCTCAGGGGGCGTGGACTCCAGCCTTGTGTCTGCCATCTGCGCAAAAGAACTGAAAAAACAGGGAAAGCGCCTGACCACTTTCTCCTTTGACTTTGTGGACAACGATAAATTCTTCCGGGCCAACTCCTTCCAACCTTCCCAGGACCGCCCCTATGTGGACCAGATGGTAAGATTCCTGGATTCCGACCATCATCACCTGGAATGCGGCAACCTGACCCAGGCCGACCGTCTGTTTGATTCTGTCCTGGCCCATGACCTGCCGGCCATGGGGGACATCGACTCCTCCATGCTCCAGTTCTGCTCCATGGTCAAGGAACACAACAAGGTGGCCCTGACCGGCGAATGCGCCGACGAAATATTCGGCGGCTACCCCTGGTTCCATAAAAAGGAATGCTTTGAAGCCCACACATTCCCGTGGACCATGGACCTGGCCCCAAGAAAGGCCCTGTTGAATGACAGCTTCTTAGAGTATCTGGACATGGACCAATACGTGCTGGAAACCTATGAGCGCTCCGTGGCAGAGACCCCTGTCCTGGCAGAGGATTCCCCGGAGGAAGCCAGACGCCGGGAAATTGCCTGGCTGAACCTGCGCTGGTTCATGCAGACCCTTCTCAACCGCATGGACCGCACCAGCATGTACTCCGGCCTGGAGGCAAGGGTTCCCTTTGCCGACCACCGAATCATTGAATATGTCTGGAACGTGCCCTGGGACATGAAAACAAGGGACGGACAGGTAAAGAACCTGCTCCGCCAGTCGGGAAAAGGACTTCTCCCGGATGAAATACTGTTCCGGAAAAAGTCCCCCTATCCTAAAACTTATGATACTGCCTATGAAAAACTGCTTGTGGATCGTGTAAGGGAAATGATGGACGACAGCCATTCCCCGGTAATGGATTTCCTGGACCGAAAAAAACTGGCTCGCTTTCTCACCAGTCCCTCTGACTACGGAAAACCCTGGTACGGCCAGCTCATGGCCGGCCCTCAGATGCTGGCCTATATCCTCCAGGTCAACTTCTGGCTGAAAACTTATCACATTGAAGTGGTTGGTTAGACACGCCCCACCCGTCAGGGCTCGGAATGAAGCTTCATTCCGGGCCCGTAAAACGCGAACTGATTCTTACCCCGGCGCTTGGCTTCATAAACGGCTATATCCGCCTTCATGAGAAGAGAATCGTAATCCCTTCCGTCCCTTGGGCACACAGCCCCTCCGATGCTGCAGGACAGCCCGCAGCCTTTCAGGTCTAAATCCGGTATGTGGCTCACTGCCCGGCACAGGCGTCCGGCGCACTCGCCTGCCTCCTCAATGGATGTGACTCCTGAGAGAAAGGCTACGAACTCGTCACCTCCCACCCTTCCGATTATGTCGGAAGTGCGGAGGACCTTGCGGAAGCACTCTGCCACAGAACACAGCACCTTATCCCCATACCGGTGGCCAAGGGTATCGTTTACAGTCTTAAAATTATCCAAATCAATAAAAAGCAGCACAGAAGGCGGCATCACTGCGGCCTCCCCCAGGATTCCGTTGATCTTAGCATTCACTGCCTGGCGGTTATATAGGCCTGTAAGGGAATCAATCCTTGCATGAAGGAGCGCGTCGCTGAGGCGCTTCTTCTGACTGCGCTGCTCCAGGTACTCTGCCGTGATATCCTGGCGCATAAGGAGAATCTTGCGCTCCTGTCTGTCAAAGTACACATAGCGCAGCAATTTGCGGGCATACCGGCCGTCCATGCCCTTCTCTCCATAGGTTACCATCAGCTCGCCTTCCCGTTCCAAAGCATCCATGACATTGCCCATGGATGCTTTTTCCAGAAGCAGGTCCCTGTCCTCAGGCACCACATACTTCCTGATACAGGCTTCCAGTTCCCGTTTATAGTTCCCTGAATAAGGCATCTGCTCCTGAATACAGCTGTCATTCTTCTGAAGAATCTCATAATAACCCGTGTCACCATCCAGACACAGGAAGAAATCGCAGTTTCTGTACACGTACCGGTCAATAATCTGTTCCTGCATGTACCGCTTCTGTCCTTCCTTTCCCATGTCACGGACATAGCACAGGATGGTGCCGCCGTTACCGGCTGTTATGGCCACCACCTCCACCCACACATAGCCTCCCTCTGCCGTCCTCTGCCGGTAAACCAGCTTATCAGGACTTCTGCTCCCGGAAAGTTCTTTCATATGCACGGCGCTGAAAAATGCCTGGAACTGCCTGCACTCCCGAGGGTGTACATGGTTCCAGGCAAATGCCTGAAATTCCTGCTCTGTACGGTTCTCCCGCAGCCGTCCCCTGCCCTCTGTGTAAAATATAATACGGCTGTCCCCTGATGCCGGGTCCCAGGCCAGCAGTTCGTCAAATAATGTCAGAAGCGGCTGTGCATATTCCTTTTCAAGCCCTGCTTCCGGCACCACGCGTTTCATGCACGCCTGCATTCTGTCTTCTGTCCCTTCACCCATGCAAAACTTCCTTTCCCCCTCCCGTTATTACATCCAGGAGTTTGGTGTATTTCAATTCATTATTTATATGTACTGCATAGTAATTCATAATATAAGAAGTGTAGTGTACACTAGTATTGAGGTGAATCGCAATGCATGATTACGTTAAAACTTTAGGTACGGTCATCCGAAAGGCCCGCGAAGAACAGGGAATGTCCCAGGCTTCCCTGGCAGAGAAGCTGGGCATAGATGTCCGTACCATTATTAATATAGAAAATTTCCGTGGAAACCCCAAATTCGAGGTGCTCTATCCTCTGGTAACCACTTTGAGAATTCCCGCTGACCGTATCTTTTACCCTAAAACCGACTCCATGGGCGACAGCAAGCAGCAGCTGTTCTGGGAGCTCCACAGTCTAAGCGAAAAGGAAGCCCTGGAGCTTCTTCCCGTCATACGCTGTCTGGCAGATATGGTGCGGAAACATGGGGCTGAGAACCTATAATCAGTTATTATTTTACTACAGGGATTCTAAAAATACAATATATTATTCATTGAATTACAGATTTTCTACGTATTGCAATACATGTTTCAGACAAAAATACAGAACCGGCATGTCTTATGCCACCATGATAAAAAAACGCAATAAAATACCGGACAGCTCCAACAAAGCCATCCGGCAAATCGTTTAAAATCATTATTGTCACTGATTCAGTGCTGCTATTTCATGGATTCCACAATGGCATCCGCCATGGCATCCAGTTCTTCCATCTGGGATTCCTTAAGAGATGATTTTACAGTCACCATCTGTTCCAGAATGGTCATATTCTTCATGGAGCCGATGATTTCCTTCATCTGCTTGCCTGACAGCACGCCCCAGGAGCCATTTTCCATCAGGGCCACGGTCCTGTTCTGCAGGTTATGGGCCTTCAGGTCCATGAGTACATGCTCCATGCTGCTGAAGATGCCTCCGTTATAGGTGGCTGACGCAAACACCAGATGGCTGCAGCGGAATGCCTCCGAGATAATGGTGGAAGGATGGGTGGAGGAAGCGTCATACATGGCAATGTTCCTGATTCCTCTCTCCGCCAGCTTGCAGGCCAGGATATTGGCTGCGTTCTCCGTGTTGCCATAGATGGAACCATAGGCAATCATCACGGCCTTTTCCTCCGGCTCATAGCTGCTCCAGGTCAGATACTTGTCCACATACCAGCTTATATCTTTGCGCCATACCGGCCCGTGAAGCGGGCACAGGGTACGGATATCCAGGCCTGATGCCTTCTTTAACAGGGTCTGCACGGAAGGTCCGTACTTGCCTACGATATTGGTATAATACCGTCTGGCATCATCCAGCCAGTCTCTCTCAAAGTTGACCTCATCCGCAAACAGGTTGCCGTTCATGGCCCCGAAGGTGCCGAAGGCATCTGCGGAGAACAGGGTCTTGTCCGTGGTATCATAGGTCACCATAACCTCCGGCCAGTGTACCATGGGTGCCATGAGGAAGGTAAATGTATGCCGACCGGTGCAAAGGGTATCATTTTCCTTGACTACGATGGCCCTGGAATCAATGTCAAAATTATAGAACTGTTTGATAATCGGAACGGTTTTGGGGTTGCACACAACCTGCACCCCCGGATACCGCAGCACAATCTCCCCAAGGGTGGCGCAGTGGTCCGGCTCCATGTGGTTCACCACCACGTAATCTAAGTCACGTCCCTTTAACAGTGCGTCTATGTTCTCAAAAAACTGCTCCGTGATTGCTCTGTCCACCGTGTCAAACAGCACAGTCTTCTCATCCAGCAACAGATAAGCATTGTAGGAAACACCCCGCGGAATAGGATACGCGTTCTCAAATAAGGCCAGCCTCCG
Source organism: [Clostridium] clostridioforme AGR2157 (assembly GCF_000424325.1). GTDB lineage: Bacteria > Bacillota > Clostridia > Lachnospirales > Lachnospiraceae > Enterocloster > Enterocloster clostridioformis_A. The sequence continues at coordinate 131,752 of NZ_AUJR01000005.1, read as the reverse complement.
GTCTGTACCGCCAACCCAGAACAAATCATCATTGATGCGCTTTACACAGTACATATTCATTCTTCCTTTCGTCCATAATATGTTAAATATCCGTCAATTTATTTCGCTTAGAAGTATACTACATTTTTTCCAAAATGTCACTGTATAAATTAGTGTACACTAATAATTTCCGGCAGTCCGCATCTTCTTCCGCGCTGTCTGTACTTACTTTGTATAGTATCCCTGTCTGGCCCTAAAATATCACAAAAATCCCCTATACCTGTTTTTCCGCCGGCTTCTGGGGGCCTGCGTGCTTATGCTCAGACAGCGGCATCACATGCATGTTTCCTCTCTGCTCATTCTCAGCCCAGAAAATATCATCCGCCATCTTTGCCTCAGGATTGAACTCCACGCCTTCAAAGATATGTTTTACGAATTCCTTATAGCCCACACGGTCAATAAGGTGGCCTCCGTGGAGATACTCCGGCTTGTAATCCAGGGCCCAGGCGGAAAACTTCTGCCAGTTGGCAAACATGCCCAGTATCACATCCTCCGTAACCCAGTTAAGGAACAGCTTGCCTGCTCTTGGATTCTGCTTGCCCGTACGTCCTCCCAGGGTTACGCGGTACAGCTTCTTATCGCCCCTGGTCCATGCTCCGGTGGGACAAATCAGGGAACATTCGCCGCAGCCAACGCAGCAGCATATGTCCTTGTCAATCTTGCCGTTCTGGTTCAGGCTCAGCACGCCTGTGGCATGGTGCCTGCAGGCGTCCACGCATGAACCGCAGCCAATGCAACGGTCAATGTCATATACCTGCTTATTGATGCCCATGATGCCGAAATCGTTGAAGTTGGCCTTAACGCAGTCATTGGGACATCCGGCCACAGCCACCTTGATATGGTAATGAGATGGGAATACCAGGCGCTCAATCTTCCTGGCCAGCTCGTATGTATTCGCATTGCCCTTGATGCAGTGGGCGTTTCCGATACAGGACATGATATTCCTGGCGCCGATGGTGGGGTAACCGTAATCCGTCACATCCATGTCCACGCCGCACATCTCCACGTCCACGTCATGGATATATGACTTGATGTACTTATTTACTTCCTCTATATTCTCATACTTTACACCGGGTATGTCAAATGTCTGCCTGGTGCCAAGATGGAAGGTGCCGTTGCCAAAGCGCTCACAGAGGTCCTGCACCAGCTTTAAGTGTTTTGCCTCAATCATGGCTCCCGGAACACGCATCTGCAGCATGAACTCCCCTGCCACCTTGGACTGTCTGAAACAGTTGATTCTTACCTTTTTTATATCAATATCATGATTCATTCCTTCGCCACCCCTCTCTTAATCAACCAGAAACTTGGCCTGGGTATAATTAAACACAGGTCCGTCCAGACAGACATACACCTCATCAATGCGGCAGTGTCCGCATTTGCCTACGGCACATGACATCCTGCGCTCAAAGGACATCCATATCTTCTCATCAGGCACGCCCTGCTTAAGCACTTCCAGGGCCGTAAACTTCATCATAGGCGGCGGTCCTACCACCACAACGCTGTAGTCTTCCCCAAAATCCTTAAAGGGAATCCTTGACACGAACTCTGTGACAAAACCTGTCTCCCATCCATCCTTGTGATCCGTATCCAGGGCATAGATGGCGGTGAACTTCTCCTTCCAGCGGTCCAGGTCATTCTTGAAAATGATTCCGTCCTCATTCTTAAATCCGCTGATCAGGTGCACGCTCTTCACAAAATCCTCCTGCTCCCAGAACATATTCAGCATGCTCTTCACAGGCGCCAGCCCTGTGCCGCCGGTGATGACCGCCATGTGCTTACCCTGAAACCGCTCCACCGGCCATCCTTTGCCGTAGGCTCCCCTTAAGAAAAGGATGTCCCCCGGCTGCTTCTCAAATATCTCGTCCGTCACCTTTCCCACGGAACGGATGGTAAAATCCATCCAGCCATCCCCGAAGGAGCTGACGGATATGGGTGCTTCCCCTACCTTTGGGATGGAAAGCTGCAGGAACTGTCCATGAGACGGACGGATGTCTGTCTCCACTCTGAATGTATATTCATGAAGGCTCTCCCGCCTTACCTCGCGTATCTTACATGCCACTGGCTTCACTATATTATTCATGACTGCATCCCCTCTCCTATGCCTGCTTACCGGCTTTTATTTCCTCAACAGCGTCTGCCATCTTATTCACTGTAGCCACGATGGATATGTACTCAGGACACCGGTCCATGCACCGTCCGCAGCCCACACACATATGGTAGTCCTTGAACCTGGCTTTGTAGTCGTGGAATTTGTGGAGCACCTTATAGCGCATCCTGTCCCCGGCCCTGTTCCTGAAGCTCATGCCGCCGGCCATTTCAGTGAAATCCTTTACCTGGCAGGAGGCGGAAGTCCTCTTGCGCTCCCCTACGTTGCGGTTCTCATTGTATATGATATCCGTTGTGGTAAAACAGGTACAGGTGCTGCACGCCACGGTACAGGCGCCGCAGGAGATGCAGCGGCCGTCAAACTGCCTCCACATGGGATGTTCCTTAAGCTTTGTCAGAACCTCCTTATCCGGAATCTCCGGCACCGTGAGGGTCAGCTCATTCTTTTCCACGAACTGTGGTTCAAAGGGACATTCCTCCATGCCCTCGAAATAGGAGGCAAATGCATCGTCCTTTACCTGGAACTCCAGTCCGTCTTCCCCGAAACGGACTGCCATGGAATAATCATCGGTCCTGTTGGTTCCCATGCTGACACAGAAGCAGGTATCCCAGCCTTCGCCGCACTCCATCATCACTATCTTGACCTTCTCGTTCATGCGCTTATAATATATATCCTCATAACCGCCGTTGGTCAAATAAATCTTTTCCTGATGATGCTGCGCGTGGATATCGCAGGGCCGCATGAATATAAGCAGCTTCTTGGAAACAGCCTTGCTTTCAATGAATTCATCTTCTGTGAAATAGAACAGGGACTGGGTAATGGGGCTTAATACCTCCTTGGCCGGAAAATCCGATTTTTCCCTGTACTCGATTTCCTCCGCCCGGTCCACCCTGGCGTACTTAATCAGGTCTGTGTCGGAATACCTGCCCTTACCCACAAAACGTTTTGGCGCCCATATCTCATACTCTTCCTGAAGCTTTGCAAACATCCTGCCGGCATCCTTCAAATCCATTCTGTATCCCATGAAATGCCTCCTCCTTTATTCTTTTATCCCTTATAAATACTCTATATTAAAAGGCTTATGTTATTATTATAACAACCCAAAAAAATAAAGTATAATTATATATTGTGATGGTCTGATAATAAATTTTTATCATTAAGGATTGTTCCTGCCTCCAGTAAAGCCCTGTACAGCTCCCGGCCCAAAAAAGCAGCAGCCATGGGAATCTTCCCGGATGGCTGCTGCCTTTATTATCTGTCATTCTGTTCTTTTATCCGATATTACAAATCAAAAATCTCAAAATCATCATCCTGTCCTTCCGTTTCTGCGGACCTCTGCTCTGCTTCCCTTCTGACAGCCGGCCGCTCCTGCTTCACAGGAGGCTTCTGCCCGGATGCCGGCGCCTGAGACGGCGTACGGGCTGGTGTCAGAGACGGCGTACGGGCTGGTGTCTGTGCCGGCCTTGCAGGCTTCACAGGCTTCTTCACCGGAATCTCCACCTGAGGCTCTTCTTCCGGCTCATAGGCATCTTCATCCTCATCATAGATGTCCCCGTCCTCTTCCGCCAGCAGATAATCGTCCTCCGGAAGGTCTCTGTAGTCCTCATCGTCATCGTAGACAGAATCATCCTCATATTCCTGAGATTCATCGTACTCGTCAGAGTCCTGGTATTCCTCCTCATCGGCGTATTCCTGATAATCCTCTGAATCCTCTGGAAGCTCAGGCTCCTCCGCCCTTTCCTTCCTGCTGTTTCTGCCCCGGCTGCCCCGCGGACCGTCCTTCTTGTCACCCAGTTCATCCCGGCTGCCGCCCTTTTTCCCGGAACCCCTGGTAAATAAAACCACCAAAAGGATGACCAGCAGAATGATTGCAATGACAATGGTCACAATCAGCAGTATCTTAAGGAGACTGTAATCATCGTAAATCTTGTCGTATGTAAGGGCCAGCTCATCGTACACTTCCTTTGTCACGGAACCGCTGATGGCCGGGTCCTCAAAGTAACGCTGGATGGTCCTCTCATCGTCCCTCATGTCATAACGGTAGAAGCCCTTCTCTCCGGCCTCATTCATGCCGTACACAACACAGTACTGATGCTCTGCCTCAGAGCCCCATACCCAGCCCTGAACCTTGTGGCCGTCAATATTGATGGTGCTCTCCTTGAATCCCTCCGGAACCTTCACCTCAGGGTCAGGCGGAAGAATAGTGATAACGCGCTCGGCAATCCGCATCCTTACCTGGGAAGAAGCATCGGCATCCGCCGCACTGGCGCCGCCCTCTGCCTTGGTCACCACAATGACGTATTCCTTGATGGTCTCACCATCCTGGGCTGTCACACGGCATGTCACACGATTTTCGCCCATCTGAAGACCTTCGTTTCCGCTGACCACCTTTGTGGCGTTCTCGTCCGTGCAGTCTGCGCTGACAATAACCTTATCCACATCCGTTCCAACGGTCACCGCATAGGTGTCCACATCCGGTGAAAATGCCGGTGTCAGGCTTCCGGGTGAAATCTGGAGGGATTTAAGGGTGGCATCCTTGGAAGCTGACTGAAGGGCGCTGACCGTCACAGTGGAGCTTCCCTGCTGGTTAACCGTCACAATCTGTGAGTTGGAATCATAAATCTCCTGGCTGGTGACCTCAATCTTGCTGGTCCCGGCTGCTATGGCATTGAAATTAAGGGTAAATGCAAGGGTTCCCGTATTGGGCGTGCCTGCATCCCCATGAACCCGGACAGCTCCTGCCCCTCCGTCCGCATTGGTGCCGTCCACGAATTCCAATATGTTGGAATCATAGGACAGCATCACATCCGCGTTGGCCAGGTTGCCGCTGCTGGTTATCTTCATATTCACCTTGATCTTGCCGCCCACTGTTGCCGATGGGTCGGAAAAGGCGATTCTTGCATTTGCTGCAAAGGCCGTCATCATCTGTGCCGGCATCATGACTGTCATCACGCACGCCATTGCCAGAACTGCAGCCGCATGTCTCATACGTCTAATCATCATCATTTCCCACTTTCTGATTATAATGTCTTCCCTTTATCAGGACTGCACTTCTACAATGGTAACATTGCTTCCGCCTGGTCCGCTGCCGCTTCCGGAAGGACTTCCCGGTCCGCCCGAACCGCCTGGTCCGCCGCTGCCGTCCGGACTGACCGTACCGCCAAAACTGCTGCCTCCTCCATATACAGGCGAGCCTCCGCTTCCCTGGGTAGGACCGCCGTCCTGCTTCACCACATGGATGGTATAGGTCCTCACGCTTCCGTTCTGGGCCGTCACAGCAATGGAAATGTCATTTCCGCCATTCTGCAGGGAGACATTGCCCGCGCCGTCCACACGCGCATTGGAATCCGATGCATATGCGCTGACTGTAATATTGGACACAGAAGAATCCACAATCAGATTATATTCCTGGGTATCCCTGTTAAAGCTTGGAGTCAGATTGAATCCGTCCACGCCAAGACCGGACAGCTTGTTGTTGGGGCTGCCGTCTCCGGTAGGCGCCACACAGGGCTGCTCAGGCATGTTGTTAAATACAGGGATATGGAACTCCAGGGCTGTCTTCTTCATATCAGACGTATATGCCTGGGACAGCCTGGCCGCCTCTGAGGCAGCTCCCTGGATATTGCTCATATATTGGTGCTTATAAAGGTTTGACCCCTGGACATTGAATTTCTTCAGATAAAATGTATTCTGCCCGGCTTTCACATAATTATCCCCATAATTCTGGGCTCCGCCCCGGATAGCCTTCTCCACCGTGTTCCAGGGACGTCCGTAGGAACCTGACTGGGACGCAAACCTGAGTCCCATCTCAATGGCGGATACTGCGCCGGACTGGTATGCCTCCACATTAAAGAAGTTATAGTACCCCTCATAGCCGGAATAGGAACCGGAAATAAGAGGGCTTGTACCATTATTGCCCTGCTCCTGGAGAATCATGGCTGCCAGCACATAAGGGCTTACCCCTGACTGACTGGCCGCGGCCATGATAATGTCTGCATAAGGAACCGCGGCACCTGTGGAACCGCCTCCCGGCGACGTGCCGGTCTGGTCCACCACATTATCCGATCCGGGTGAAGCCACCGGACCGCTTGAAGTGCCGCTGCCGCTCTGTCCGGAGGACACGGGACCATTGCCGCTGCCGGATCCGTCCTGTCCCGGAGCCACCAGGCTTACGCTGGCAGACACCACATTGCGCTCCCTGGGCTCAATGGATGCGTGGGGGGACTCAAGGCTCACTTCCCCGCTGCCTGAAGGGCTGCTGCCCCCTGAGGACCCGCCTGAGGAGCTGCCTCCCGGAGAAACCGCTGCTGCCCTGGATCCGTTAGAACTGCCGGAAACCCCTGGTCCATGCTGTGTATCTTCATAGGTACTGCGCCCGGGCCCATTGGTAGAACCTAAGGAACTGCCCGAGGAGCCGGGGCTGCCTGAACCGGGACCTTCAGATGAAGCTCCTGGCCCGCTGGAGAAATCACTTCCCCCTGTTCCTGTGGAATTCGTTGTCCCTGAAAGGAAGGAGCCGGATATGAGGCTGTTTAACCCCTCCTTTGTCTGGGTATTCGCATCATATTCATGGTTGAGAAACTGGAACACATACGTCTCATCCAGGAAGTTCCTGGGGTCCATGTAATACCGTATGATATCCTCGGAAGCAGCCACCCAGTTACTGCCGTCGAATCCGGTCCACGTGCTGTTGTCCCAGTTATAAGCTCCGTTGGCAACGGACTTCCAGGAGGAAACGCTGCCTGTGGCCACAAGGTTGCGCCCCAGTACAGACTCATTTTCAATGACCGTATTCCAGTCCAGGCCTGTGTTCTTGGCTTTGAATACCCAATTCGGATATTGGGCATGAAGCTGCCTGAGCCCGTTTTTATAGCTCTCCGGAAATCCCTGTGAGGTGAGATATGCTTCAAAATTAGAATCCGTGGTATAGGCCACCGGAAGCCTGATATAGAGTGACGAGACATAGCCGGTGTTAACGGCTCCGCCCGTTCCGGTGTATTGAATCTGATACCATGTATTGCCGTCTGTTCCGCGCTGTTCCCCGATAACGGTAACTGCCGCTCCTGCTGCCAGCCTGCCCACCGATGAATAGCCGGTGCCGGCTCCGTTTCGTACATTCAAAGAGGTGGCCTTAACCGTGGCCGCCCCTGTATATGCATAGGAATCAAACATTTTAAAAGGCGTTGCCACAGATGCCGGAACCTCAGCGGCCAGCATCAGTCCCAGCACAAGCGCCAGGCCCCTTTTTAACTTTTTTCCCTTCATTATGTAAAAATCTCCTGTATCTTCATTCATATCCATAATTCGTATGAATTTCTATTTTATGGCATTAATCCTATTATAATGACAAAAGCGTTCATATGTCAACAAGAACGGCGGAAACTTCACATAATACAAAGATTTGTAAGAAAAGATTAAATAATGTGGCAAATCCTGGCATATCCCGGCCACAACTCCCTAAAATTCACCCCCCCCCCCACAACCTCCTCCTACCGCACCAGAAACAAATCCAGCACACGGTCCGCAGCCCGCCTCAGATTCATCTTCTCCACTCCCTGCATGGCATAGACAGGGAACCTTTTTACCAGCACATCTCCCAGGTAATAATCCACGCTTCCCACCTGCTGTCCCTCCCTGACCGGGGCCATTAATATAGAAGGAACCTTCTTCGCCACCCGCACTTCTTCCCCCTCTCCCATCAACAATGTCAGGTGCATATCATCCGGCTTCAGCATCATGGACAGCTCCACCTGGTCAGTGGCGCCTTCCCCTTCCTTCCAGCACAGTCCCCCTGCCACAGGAACCCTGGCAAAGGTTTCCTCTTGGAACACATCCTTCATCTTAAAATGCTCCAGCCCATAGGAGTAGAGCTTTCTTGCATCCGACCATTTATACGTCTTATGAGGCGGCCAGCCGCAGCCCAGAAGGGCAATCACATAAGTCCTTCCCTGATTCTCCATGGCTCCCACATAAGAATACCCGGCGCCCCCTGTAAATCCCGTTTTCCCGGACAGGACCCCCTCCATCATAGTCAAAAACGCATTGTGATTATAACAGTTAAAGGAACGTTTCCCTGCCACATCTGTAAAATAGTGGTTTTGTGTCTGTGTTATTTTTAAAAATTCATCCCTAGCAGGGGACTCCATTACACAATACCTCATGATTTGGGCCAAATCAGAGGCTGTGGTGGAATGGATATGCTCCTTTCCCTGTTCATCCGTCTTAACCCCATCCAGCCCATTGGGCGTAATAAAGTAGGTATCCCCGCAGCCCAGCCCGGCAGCCTTCTCATTCATCATTGCGGCGAATCCTTCCACGCTGCCTCCTATATGCTCCGCTATCATCACAGCCGCATCATTATAGGATTCCAGCATCAGGGCATACAAAAGGTCCTCCAGCCTGTACTCCTCTCCTTCCCGCACACCCAGGTGCACCTTGGGCTGGGAAGCGGCATTGGAAGACGCCTTCACCGTATCCTCCCCCCTTCCGTTCTCCAGAGCCAGGATACAGGTCATAATTTTCGTAGTACTGGCCATGGGCCGGATAATATCCTGTCCCTTCCCATACAATATTCTGCCGGTATCCCCATCCATAAGGACAGCAGACTGGGCATACAGCTTCAGGAAATCCCCTTCCCCCCGGGGCTCTTCCGTCACAGGTACCGAAGTCCAACTGTCTGCCGCCGCATTCATCCGTGTACAGACCAGTGATATTGTCAGTGTTATCAAAAAAATCCAATGCTTCATAAACGACGCCGCCTAGTTGGCTTTATTTTAATAGTATTCTTGGAGGAAAATGATTATTACTGGGAATGTGGGTTGGGGAATGGGCGTGAGGGGGGAGGCAGGCGGGGGGAGGCAGGCGGGGAAACAGGCGGGGAGGCATCTACAGGGGCTTAGCCGGTCTCTTAGACCGGACTTGCCCCGCAGCCGTATCCCCGCCTGTCTCCTTCCTCCCACGGACGCCAATCCCCCTCCATACGCGTCTCCCCTCCATCCCCAACCTATCTCCCTCTTGCCCCCGAACACATATTCTGCTATGATATCTGTAAGCGGACAATAAAACAGAAAGGCCGGTGTTTTATGATGGGACAGAGGGAGCGTCTTATTTTTCATATTGATGTGAATTCAGCATTTTTAAGCTGGGAATGCGTGTACCGGCTTTCTCAGGACCCGGAGGCCCTGGATTTGAGGACTGTTGCTTCTGCGGTCGGAGGGGACGCCAAGTCCCGCCATGGAATCGTGCTGGCTAAGTCTCCTTTGGCTAAGAAGTATGGGGTCACCACTGGGGAACCCCTGGTTCAGGCCATGCGTAAATGCCCGGAGCTGGTGGTTGTCCCGTCCCGGTTTGATTTTTACATTAAATGCTCCCGGCGCATGATGGATCTTTTGGAGGAATACACGCCGGACCATGAGAAGTTCAGCATTGATGAGATTTTTCTGGACATGACCAGCACCATCCATCTCTTTGGCAGCCCCCTGGAGGTGGCCAATGAGATTCGGGAAAGAATCAGGAAGGAACTGGGATTTACGGTGAATATCGGAATCTCCACCAATAAGCTTCTGGCTAAAATGGCCTCTGACTTTGAGAAACCGGATAAATGCCATACCCTGTTTCCCCGGGAGGTGGCTGATAAGATGTGGCCCCTGCCTTTACGGGAATTGTTCTTTGTGGGAGGCGCAGCCCAGAGGAAGATGGAGAATCTGGGATTACATACCATCGGGCAGCTGGCATGCTGCAACCTGGAGGTGCTTAAGTCCCACCTGGGCGAAAAGTATGCGGTCCTCATCCGCCAGTACGCCAATGGCATTGATGATGACCCTGTGGCTGAAAAGGAACCTGTAAATAAGGCCTATGGCAACAGCATCACCCTTTCCAGGGATATATCTGACTATGAAAGCGCCTGTCAGGTCCTGCTCTCCCTCTGTGAAACCGTAGGCGCCAGGCTGAGGGCGGACCATGTGCTGTGCAATAATGTCTGTGTGGAGCTGCGTGACTGGGAGTTCAGGAATCAGTCACACCAGATGGTCATACCGGAACCAACGGATTCCACCTCCGTGATTTATGAGTATTCCTGCCGCCTGCTGAGGGAATCCTGGAACATGACGCCCCTGCGGCTCATGGGTGTGCGGGCCGGTAAGATTTCCGATGACGGGTTCTCACAGATGAGCCTTTTTGACGACCCCGGACTTCAGAAGAAAAAGGATTTTGAAAGGGCAGTGGATGCCATCCGCAGCAAATATGGAATAGACAGCGTAAAGCGGGCCAGCTTCCTGCGAAAGGACGCCATCGTAGACCACGCTGCCAGCAAGAAAAAATATTTGAAATAGGGCTGCACAGGAATTCCTTTGAGATTATCAGCGAAAACCAAGTGATAGCTTCAGAGATATACAGACACAAAAGATTTGTCTTACAGAAAGCAGATTTGAGGGACGGACATGAGACGGAGAGTTATATGTTATACCATTGGAGACAGGGAGGACGGGATTGTCCTTGGACAGTTTTTAAAGGCAAAGGGATTTTCCCACCGGCTGGTGGTACGCATTAAGGCAGGCCAGGGACTTGCGGTAGACGGAATGCCGGTCTACGCAGGTTACCGTCTTAAAGCCGGGGAGACAGTGGAGGTGGCGCTGCCTGAGGAGGAGGATTCCGGAAACATCGTGCCGGTAAAGCTTCCTCTTGCCATTGTGTATGAGGACGAGGACATACTGGTAATCAATAAAGACGCAGGCGTGCCCATCCACCCTTCCCAGGGCCACTATGACAATACCCTGGCCAACGCTGTCTCCTGGTACTTTCATGAAAAGGGGGAAGCATTTACTTACCGGGTCATCAACCGTCTGGACAGGGATACCACCGGGCTGCTGGTCCTGTCCAGGCATATGCTCAGCGCCTGTATATTATCGGAACAAATGGCCAGGCGCAGAATCAGGCGGGAGTACAGGGCCATTGTACTTGGGCATACACCGGAGGAAGGCACGGTTGACAGCCCCATTGCCAGGGCAGAAGGATCCACCATCGAGCGCAGGGTGGACCCTGAGACAGGCGAAAGGGCAGTCACCCATTACCATACCCTGCTCTACAACGAAGAAAAGGACCTGTCTCTGGTGAGTCTCAGCCTGGAAACAGGCAGGACGCATCAGATACGGGTCCACATGAGGTCCATAGGGCATCCCCTTCCCGGAGACTTCTTATACTGCCCGGATTACCGGTATATCGACCGTCAGCCCCTCCACTCCTATCTCCTCAAGTTTCAACATCCCATTACAGGAAAGGAGATGGAATTCACGGCCGGGCTGCCTGAAGATATGGAACGACTCCTGCCACCAGGCACCTGACGTTTTTTAATTCCACCGCAGCCCCTTGGGATAATGGTTTTTGAGCATGCCTCCCGCATACTTGGCCCAGCCCAGGCTGAAACCGCCGGTACAGACTAACACCCAGCCTTTCAGGCGTCCCTCAGGTATTCCTGCGTCCTCGCTGAGGGCTTCACCTCTCAGGTACCGGATTACGCTGTCTCCGGAGGGGGACAGTTCCCAGGAGCATTTCACCTCCTCCTTCCTGAGCGCCAGTGCCAGGGCATGGGAGGGCTCAAAACGGTTCTTTTTAAGGGTGCCCAGATGAAGACCCGGCCGGAGAATCTTAAGTCCCTTCATATCCGGCATATCGGCCGGCACCAGATACAGCTGGTCCCCGAACAGCACGTATTCCTTCCGCTCCAGGAAGGTGTCCGGTTCTGACAGGGTGTTCCGGATAAAGGGATCGTAATCCCTGAACACCTCTTTTCTCTTTCTGCTGTCCAGATACAGCCTGTCCCTGCTCCCTGCTTTTGCCGCATTTTGCGGCTCCCCCTCCTTTCTTAAGACAGCCATGTAATGGCCCTCTCCCTCCAGGATGTGGGGCATGATGCGAAGTGTCCGCTCCAGGCCCCAGCCTTCCGCCTCCGGCCCTGCCCACCGGGACTTTCCTTTGGTAAAACCAGGATAGGCAGGCACCTGTTCTGTTCGGAATTCAGGGTGGCGTCCCAGGAAGGCCAGAACCGTCCCCTCATTCTCCTCCGGGGCAAAGGTACAGGTGGAATATACCATTCTGCCCCCGGGCGCCAGCATGGCCGCTGCATGGTCCAGTATCTCTCCCTGACGGGCGGCACACATCTTCACATGTTCCTCACTCCACTGGATTCTGGCCTCCTCATCCTTGCGGAACATTCCTTCCCCTGAACAGGGGGCATCCACCACGATTTTGTGGAAAAAATGGTCAAATGTCCCGGCCAGGCTTTGGGCATCCTCATTGGACACCACTGCGTTCTGCACACCCATCCGCTCCATGTTCTGGGAAAGTATCCTGGCCCTGGCCGGATGAATCTCATTGGACAGGAGAAATCCGATTCCCTTCATCCTGGAAGCGATGTGGCTGGACTTTCCTCCCGGCGCAGCACACAAATCAAGCACACGCTCTCCCGGCCTGGGGTCTAATAATTCCACCACGGCCATGGCACTGGGCTCCTGGATATAGTAAAGCCCTGCCTCATGATATGGATGCTTTCCGGGCCTGTTGTCCCCGGAATAATAATACCCTTCCTTCACCCATGGAATCCGCTCAAGTGTAAACCCGGTCTCCTGCCTGACCCGTTCCGCTGCTTCGGCAGCACCGGCCTCTTCCCAGGTTTCTTTGTCCTCTCCGTTTTCCCCGGATTTTCCCACTTCCCTGTCTTTTCCGCTTCCGACGGCATCCTGTCTCCCGTCCGGGAACTTGAGGCTGTTAAACCTCAATCCCTGGACCCGCTCCTTGTCATAGCTGGCCGCAAAGGCCGGATATTCATCTCCTAATAATACTCTCATCCGTTCTTCAAATCGTACCGGTAAATCTGCCATACTGCCCTGTTTCCTATCCTTATTGATTTTATGTCTTTATTGATTATGCCTGCCCGCGGCACATAAAATAAATGAGCTGCTGCATCCATGATACAGCAACCCACTTCATCCTTCAATCCTTTATACCGAATTACAGTATTATCTTGTAATCATCTCCGCCTTCACCGTTCACCACATAGTAGGCTGCGCCTTCGTTTGCGACAATGTACAGATCAATGTTCTTAATCTCAACGCCCCTGTGTGATTTCTTAAATGCCTTCACAGCCTGGTCCAGCACATCCTTTGCCACAAGGTCCTTGCCGTCAAACTGGAAATGTATGGCCGCCTTTGGCTCTGCTGCCTTCTTGGCGGGTGCCTTCTTCACGGTCTCTTTCTTAGCTGCTGCTTTGGGGGCTGCCTCTTTCTTAGCCGCTGCTGCCTCCTTCTTAGCTGTCTCCTTCGGAGCCGCTGCCTTCTTGGCTGCTGTTTTCCTGGCTGTTGTCTTTTTAGCCGGAGCTGCCTTTGCTTCCTTCTCAACAGGAGCTGCTTCTGCCTTCACCGGAACTGCCGCCTCTGCCTTTGCTTCTACTTTCTCCGGAACTGCTGGTTTTGCTTCTGTCTTGGCCTCTGCCGGCTGTGCTGCCTGTGCTGCTGCCTTTACAGTTGCCTTAACATCTTTCTTTTCTACCATAGTCCATATCCTCCCTAATTTTGAATAATGGCTTTACGAGTAATCCCTAGATGCATTAAAGGCATTATAAAATGGTTTTTTCCATTTGTCAATAAATTCACTTGAAAAATCGACTGCCTCCTGCAAAAATCCTTATGGTTTGGCCCCTACACAACAAGTTTTGTCAGCTGACGCCCGGCCCGGCTGCTGAGCCGGACTGGGGTGTCTGGAAGGCCGGGCCGTACCCTTCTGTGGTTCCGGGCGACGGCTGTGTCTGGGCGGGTGCTGCCGTTGTCTGGTCCGCAGGCTGTATAATGACCTGAGGCTGTGATGGCTGCGGTGATGTTTCAGGCGGTACTGCCTCTGACGGCAATGTTTCTGACGGCAGTGTCTCTGTCGGAACGGACGGGTTCCCCGCCGTAGGTGCCTGTATAGGCACAGGCGACGGCTGCGTAGGTGCCTGTGTGGGCACAGGCGACGGTTGCGTAGGCGCCGCTGTCTCCTGAGGCGCCCTGCCGGAGGACTGGCTGGATTTCTTACTCTCTGTTCCCGGAAGGTTATAACAGATGACAGGCATGCCCGCATATACATTTTCAAAGAGCTCTTTAGCCTTGTCATAGGGCATGTTCACGCAGCCGTGGGACCCGCCGCTCTTATAGATGGAACCGCCGAAGCTGGACCGCCAGCTGGCATCGTGGAAACCGATGCCTCCATTAAAAGGCATCCAGAACTTCACAGGGCTGGCATATCCCTCCCCCTTCAGCACCGCATCCCTCTGCTTGTATGTAATGGAGAAAATCCCCGGAGGCGTGGTATGCCCCCTGGAAACATTGCCGGAGACAAAGTCAGACTCCATCACCTTTTGCCCGTCCTTGTAAAAAATCAGGTGCTGTGCCGTCAGGTTCACCTCCGCATACGTGCTGCCGTAATCCGGCACATCATGGCTTGCGGCTGTCTGCAAATATACAGGTTCCCTGGTGACGCTCTCTCCTGCTTCCAGAATCCCCATAAGTTCCCTGGTCTCCTCGGACTGGTTGATCCTCCAGCCGTAAAAACCGGATACCTCCACGTTCTGCCCGTAGCTGGTGGCAAAGGATCGCTTCTTGTATGCCGTATTATACTTGGAGGCCAGGCTTTTTACATAGAGTGCTGCCTGGTCCGGGTCAATGGAAACCTGTTCCCCGTCAGACACAAGCCACTCATGTATCTCATCCCCGTCCAGTATCTCTGTCTTACTGCCGAAGGTATAGGTCACAGTCATATTCACATAGCGGTTCCTGGCATCCCTGGCCGCTGCCAGCGAGGTATTGTCACTGCGGATGGACGGAGCCTTGTAACACCCCAATGCATCCAGGTCCAATTCCGGAGCAAGACTGGATATGGCCTGTTGCACCTGGGCCCTGACCTTATCCATATCAAGTGCGGTTCCTTCTGTCTCCGGTACAATGGAATATCCCTGTCCGCTCACATAGTCCGACAGGTAAGCGTCTGCGGGCAGAATGACCCGGCTGCTGTCAAAACAGGACAGACCATTAAGTGTCTGTTCCAGAGCGTCAGCATCATAGGCAATCATGGTCTTTATATCGTAGGATGGTCCCTTAAGCAGATATCTGGGCCAGCGGAAAGGACTCTGCTGGCGTATGATTTCCTCCAGACTTCCGTCAAACACAGTGTGAAGGCCGATTTTCTCACCGGTGACTGTCTCCTGTTCATCTTCCCGCAGCTTAAGCACAAGGCCGTACCCGTTTACACCGGAGGCTATGAGTTCCTTCACTTCCTCCGCGGTCTTCCCTGATACGTCCATCCCGTTAATAACTGTATGGGGAAAATATGTATTCCTGTAACCCAGGGCTTTGAATACATAGACTCCAACCAGCACAACGCCGGACAGAATCAGAATCAGGGCAGCAGCCTTCCAGCTCAGGATTCTATGACCTTTTCCCTGTGCATCCAAAGTTCCCTGACCGTCATTTCCCGGCAGTCCGCCACGAGTTCTGTCTTCGCCCGCCCCTCCGGTTTCCTGTATCTTATTCTCCTGCAACTTATTCTCCTGTACCCTGCGCTCCTGCGCCCTGCTTTCTGCCAGCTCCTTCTGGCGCTGTTTGAAAGCCTCCCTGCTGCGGCTTCGGCGGGGACGCCTTGCCTCGCTCCGGGCAGGTATGGATTCTGCCTTGTTTTTTTCTTCCCTCATACACCTTTACCTTTCTATGTCTTCCAACAGTCTCCCCACCTGGCTCTCCCCATATACTCTAATCCCATGTTCCTTCAGACATGCGGCGCAGACACCGTCCCCCTCTGTAAGGGTGCCGGTAAATGTGCCGTCATAAATCTGCCCGCTTCCGCAGGAAGGGCTCTTCTCCTTTAGTATGGCTGCCTGGCAGCCGTAAAGCTGCGCCAGCTTAAGCACTTCCCTGGCGCCCTTTTCATATGCTGCCGTGACATCCCCGCCATCCCTTGTGATGACTCCTGAACCCACCCGTTCCGCCGGTGTCCTGGGCGTGGCCAGACCGCCCATGATTTCCGGACATACCGGAATCAGGTGATGTCTGCTTAAAAGTTCCTCTGCCCGGGAAATGAGCACGCTACGGCCGTTATATCTGCATTCCACCCCCAGCAAACAGGCGCTTACCAGTATATTCATATTCCTCTTCCTTCCATTTATGTATGTTTCTGCCTGACTGCCCCCAAACTGCCCAATCAAAACAGCCTGCGATTGTCCTTCAGAACCTTTCCGCTTAACATGATAAACGTTGTGGACGCAGCTAAACAGGCCATGATATCCGATATGGGCTCAGCATAAAACACGGCCTCTACCCCAAAATAACGGGGCAGCAAAATCATCCCAAGGAAATAGACCGACTTTCTGAACATGGACAGGCTGATGGCCACCTTTGCGATTCCCATACCTGTAAATCCGTCCACCACCGTATATTCCACAGCCAGCGGGATGATACACAGGGTAAATATCCGGATTGCCCACACCGTAACCTGGACATAGGACATTTCCCTTGTAAATATCCTGACAAAATATCCCGGTCCTGCCTGGGCAATAATGAACATGACAGCTGTAAAGGCAACCGATAAAAGCAGTACATGCTTTTCCGCCTTCCGTATCCTGTCAGGACGGCCCGCACCATAATTATACCCCATGACGGTCTGTGTTCCACCGGTAATTCCTCCCAGCGGCATGGTAATAATGAGCATGAAGCTCTGTACAATGGTGTTGCAGGTAAGTAGCATGCCGCTTCTCTCAGGTCCCCCATAGCTGCTTATAACCATGTTCATGATAATGATGAGAAGGCTGTCCGAGGCAATGATTAGAAACGGGGACAAGCCCACTAAGAGCACCTTCTTCATGGTTTTCCACCTGTACCCGCCAAAGGTAATCCGTACCAGGGGACGCTTCCCGAACAGGAACAGCAGCACATAGATACAGGAGGCCATCTGTGACAGCACGGTTGCAATGGCAGCTCCCCTGACTCCCATGTTCATAACAAAGATGAACACAGGGTCCAGCACGATGTTGCTGACAGCACCCAGCACCACTGATTTCATGCCCACAGTGGCAAATCCCTGGCATATGATAAACTGGTTCATGCCCGCTGAGAGCAAAGCAAATGCAGTGCCTGTCAGATACCAGCTCATGTACTGGTTGGCATAGGGAAATATAGCCGGGCCCGCACCGAAGAATACCAGAAGCTGATCCTTAAACAGATAGGACACCGTCATGATAATAAGGGCCATTCCTGTCAGAAGTGCAAAGCAGTTGGCCACCATCAGGGCGGCAGCCCTCTCGTTTTTCTGTCCCAGACGGATACTCATAAGAGGCGCTCCTCCCACTCCAATCCAGCTGGCAAAAGATGATATAAGTGTGACCACGGGACCGCATATTCCCACACCGGCCAGGGCCAGGGCGCCGGTCTGCGGAATATTTCCAATGTACATACGGTCCACAATGCTGTACATTACATTCACAAATTGAGCCAGCATGGAAGGAAATGCCAGCCTCCATACCAGCCCTCTGACTTTATCTGTATCCAGATTATTCTCCACTTTCAACTCCGTCTTCTCCTGATTAGATTTTATTCCTTATTACCTATATGACCGGACCGTTATACCTCTTTATGGCGGAACCGCTCTATGTCCCTCACAAGTACGGCCAAACTGTCCGTAATGCCTTTAAACGCTCCGTAGTGATACAGATTCACAAACAGCAGGCCGATGGGTACGGCCAGAATCATTCCCGCGATTCCGTCCGCCTTAAATCCCAGATACAGCAAAAACAGCGTGAGAAGAGGCGGCAGACCCATACTGTCTCCCACCAGCTTTGGCTGCACAATCTGCCTTGTCACCTGGGTCAATACATAAATCAGCAGCAGGCCTGCGGCGAAGGCGTAGTCGCCTCCCAGGAGCTTAATAAGCCCCCATGGAAGAAGGGCTGTACCTGTTCCAAACACCGGCAGAAAATCCAGGAAAGCGATGAGAAACGCCCACAGCGGGCCGTAACCCACGCCCAGCACTATAAATCCCACCGTAAGTATCAGCCACACCACTGCCATAATTTTAAACTGGGCCATGAAATAACCGCCTATGAGATGGCGCACCTCCCCCTTCAGGTACAGTCCGTAATGGCCTGCCCATTGGGGCATATGGGCTTTTATGGCTGCCAGGATGCGGTCCCTGTCCACGATAAAGAAATAGGCAGACAGGATGGTGACCACGATGTAGACCAGCATGGCCGGAAGGCTTTTTGCCACGGTTCCCGCCGCCTCCACGGTAGGGGACGCAATCTTCTCCACTACAGTCCCCATATAGCTTCCCAGATTGTTTCCAAACTGGGCCCAGCTCTGCTGTATGCTGTCGGGCATAAAATCAAACAGCTGCTCCATGCTGCGGGCCACATCCCCCTCAATACCGGCATAGAGTCCGGGAAGGTCCATGATAAACTGGCGCAGCTGGACTAAGATCCTTGACACCAGCAGATATAAGAGTCCGATGACAAGGGCCAGGGCCGCCGCCACAATGACAATGGAGCTGTGCCTGCGCACCAGCTTCACCCGGCGCTCCAGAAAACGCACCAGGGGATTGGCTATCATGGCGATAATCCAGCCTATGACAAAGGGCATGAAAAACTTGAAAATCTTAGGTCCCAGCAGGCAGATTAACAGCCAGCCCGTCAACGGGATTACAATATTAAGTATAAGACGAAGATAATGCTTCCAGCCTGTTTCTTCCATCACATCCATCTCTCCTGACTGCTTTTTTCCGTTCTCCGGATCGTTTCCCCAAACATATTACCGGGCCGGCTTCCACTCCTTCAGATACTGCTCCAGGAACCGGAACAAGACATCCATCTCCTCATCTGTGCCAATGCTGACCCGAAGACTGTTGTCCAGTCTGGGCGCATTGAAATAGCGCACATAAATCTGCTCCTTCTTCAGCGCGTCGAATATGGCCCTGGCCGGAACGCGTTCGTGGGTGACCAGAATGAAATTCGTCATGGAATCCGGGAATGTAAATCCAAGTTCTGCAAACCGTTTCTTGGCGCGCTCCCTGGTGTCCGTGATTTTCGCCCTGGTCTCCTCAAAATATGCCCTGTCCTTCACAGCCTGGGTACCCGCGATCTGGGACGGCAGGTTCATGGTATAGGAGTTATAGGAATATTTAACATCATTCAGCGCTTTAATTAATACAGGACTTCCCAGTGCAAAGCCAATACGCACCCCTGCCATGGAACGTGACTTACTGAAGGTCTGGACTACCAGCAGGTTATCATACCCGGGCAGCAGCTCCCTGGCAGATGGGCCTGCAAAGTCGATGTATGCCTCATCCACAATTACAATAACATCCTGGTTGGCTTTTACAATTTCCTCTACCTGGTCCAGGGGCATATAGATGCCTGTGGGCGCATTGGGGTTTGGGAATATGATTCCCCCATTTTCCCCTTTATAATCCAGGGGCCGGATAGCCAGACTTTTGTCCAGCGCCGGCGTCTCATAGGGGACCCGGTACAGGTCTGCCCAAACCTTGTAAAAGGAGTAAGTGATGTCCGGAAACAGCACCGGCTTTTGGGAGTTAAAAAAGGTCAGGAAGGACATGGCTATGACATCGTCAGAGCCAACGCCCACAAACACCTGGTCCTCCCCCACCCCGTAGTATTCTGCCAGGGTCTTTACAAGCTCTGCGGAAGACGGGTCAGGATACTTGCGCAGCCGGTCCACATCCATTTCCTTCAGAGCCTTTTCCACGCCCGGCGCAGGCGGATACGGGTTTTCGTTGGTATTCAGTTTAATCAGTTTATCGCCTGCCGGCTGGTCCCCCGGAACATAGGGAACTACCCGGCGTATATTCATTTCCCATGGTCTCATGTCTGCTCTCCTCCAGAATTTTTCCTGCTCTCCTGCTGCTTATTTTGTGAGGCCGTAGTCCGCAGCCACCTTTGCGAAGGCAGGAAGGGAGCGTTCAATCTGCTCATAGGACACGCAGTAGGATACCCGCACATAGCCGGGACATGCGAAGGAGGTTCCGGGAACCACCAGGATATTGTATTTCTTACAGTTCTTACAGAATTTCTTTTCATCGGCCTCCGGAGATTTAACGAAAAGATAAAATGCTCCCTGGGGCTTGATGCACTCAAATCCCAGCTCCTTAAGCCCGTTGTAGAGAAGGTTCCTGTTCCTGTCATATGCCTCCAGATTCACCTTGGCATCCAGGCAGCGCATGATGACCCTCTGCATCAGGGACGGGGCATTGACACAGCCCAGAACCCGGTTTGCAATGGTGGCTGCATTAAACACTTCACCGCTGTCCTTTAAGGCATCGGGAATCACAAGATAGCCAATCCGCTCTCCCGGCAGGGACAGAGACTTGCTGTAGGAGTAGCAGATAACAGTGTTTTCATAAACATTCGTCACATAGGGCACTTCCACGCCGTCGTAAGCAAGTTCCCTGTAAGGCTCGTCGGACAGCAGCACGATGGTTGTCCCCAGTTCCTTTTCCTTGGCCCGCATGATGTCAGCCATCTTTGTAAGGGTCTCCAGGGAGTACACCACGCCGGTGGGGTTGTTGGGGGTATTGATGATGACCGCCCTGGTCCTTGCATTAATCTTCTGCTCAAACTCTGCCAGATTAGGCTCAAAATCCGTTGTATCCGGTGAAATGACCACCAGGTTTCCGTCGTAATTACTGACATAGTTGCCGTACTCCACAAAAAAGGGAGCAAATGCAATGACCTCATCTCCCGGATTCAGCAGTGTCTTTAAAATCACATTCAGGCCGCTGGCAGCTCCCACGGTCATCAGGATATTGTTCTGGCGAAACTGCGTGCCGAAGCGCTTATTTAACGATTCAGCCACGGCCTGTCTTACATCCTCATAGCCTGCGTTGCTCATATAACCATGGACAAAGGTGGACTCTTCTTCCTTCAGGATATCACAGATTGCCTGGTTCACCTCCGCCGGAGCCGGCACATTGGGGTTGCCCAGACTGAAATCATACACATTCTCCGCACCGTGGATGGCGGCCAGACGCTTACCCTCCTCAAACATGGCGCGGATGGCGGAATTGTTATCGACCAATGGTTTCATTTTCTCTGATATCATACTTATGTCCTCTCTTTCTCCCTGATGGCGGACCTTACATTGTTTTACATATACTGTATGGTCCATCTGCTGATATGATTGTAGCTTTATGGGGAAGGATTGTCAATAAAAAAAGGAAGTGTGTGATTTGGTTGTAAAGGTTGCAGACGTTTGTGGCGTTATTGGGATTAACTTGGGAATTATTGCATTTTCTACTTTTCCATTTTAGGATTTTGGGATATAATAAGCTGTGAATGACTAATGTAAGAAAAGCATCAAAAGGGAGGGCTAAAGCCGGGGCAAAGCTTATCATTGCCTGACAAATAATATGGTTATAAGTACAGATGCATAATACAGACAAAAGAATAACAGAAAGGCGGAACATCATGAATGTATTTGATATCCTGGGGCCGGTGATGATTGGCCCTTCCAGTTCCCACACGGCAGGGGCTGCCAGAATCGGCAGGATAACCCTGGCTCTGCTGGGCGCGCCAGCCGTAAAGGCGGACATTTTCCTCCACGGCTCTTTTGCAAAGACCTATAAGGGCCACGGCACGGACAAGGCCCTGATTGCCGGTATCATGGGAATGGCCACGGACGACAGCCGTATACGCAGGGCGCCGGAGCTTGCAAGGGAACAGGGGCTGGAAGTAAACATTGCCACAGGCGACATCGACGGGGCCCATCCCAATACGGCCAGGGTCACCCTGACCGACGCCGCGGGCAACACGGTCTCCCTTTTGGGAAGCAGCATCGGCGGCGGCAATATACTTGTAAAGGAAGTCAACGGCATGGAGGTATCCATCACCGGACAACACACCACCCTGATTGTGCTCCACCGCGACGCGCCCGGCACCATTGCGGCTGTCACGGAAGTCATGGCCGACGCAGGGGTGAACATCTGCAACTTCCGCCTGTCCAGGCAGAGCCGGGGCGGCGAGGCCGTGATGACCATTGAGATTGACGGCAGCTTCGGACCGGAACTGAACGAGAAAATCAAAGTGCTTCCCAACATTTTCTCCAGCACCATGCTTCAGCCCATATAGCTGATGAAACCTACAATCACAGGAGGATTTATATTTATGGAACCTGAATTCAATTACTCCTCAGTGGCATCCATCGTAGCTGCCGCCGAAGAAAGCGGCCTTCCCATCTCTGCCATCGTATTAAGACAGCAGGCGGAACAGACGGAGCAGACTGAGGAATCTATATATGAACAAATGCGGAAAAATTACCAGGTCATGGCAGAGTGCATCGAGCCCGGCTGTAATAAAGACCTCAAAAGCACCAGCGGACTGACCGGCGGCAGCGCCTATAAGATGCGCCAAATATCTGAAAGCGGAAAAAGCCTGACCGGTTCCTTTCTCTCCGGCGCCCTGTACCGCGCCCTGGCCGTTTCGGAGCTCAATGCTGCCATGGGACGGATTGTGGCAGCCCCCACAGCAGGAAGCTGCGGCATCCTTCCCGCCGCCCTTCTGACCATGCAGGCAGAAAAGCAGATTCCGGAAAGGGACTGTGTTATGTCCCTGTTCACCGCATCCGCCGTAGGCATGGTCATTGCCAACAACGCCTCCCTGGCAGGAGCCCAGGGCGGATGTCAGGCTGAGTGCGGCTCTGCCGCCGCCATGGCTGCCGCTGCCATCGTGGAGCTGGCAGGCGGTACCCCGAAAATGGCGGAACATGCCATCGCCATTGCCATCAAGAACATACTGGGGCTTGTATGCGACCCGGTAGCCGGACTGGTTGAGATTCCCTGTATCAAGCGCAATGCTTCCGGCGTGGCCGGTGCCTTTGTAGCGGCGGAACTGGCCCTGGCCGGCATTGAAAGCGCCATCCCTGCCGATGAAGTCATCTGGACCATGAAGAAGGTAGGCGATGCCATGTCTTCTACCTTAAAGGAGACGGCCGAGGGCGGCCTGGCCGCCACCCCCACGGGAAGGCGTCTTCATGAACAGGTTTTCGGCACTGCCCGGGAAGCCAAAAGCGGATGCAGCGGATGCGGGGCATGTTCCTCCTGAAGCTGATGTGTTTCAACGATATTAATAGATATAACAACAAAAGCAGGGAGCAAATCACTGAAACGTGATTGATTCCCTGCTTTTATGTTCAGTCCTCTCCTATCCGTCTACTTTCCGTTATTTAAAGGAATGCCGGTAAAGAGTTCCGCTATCTCAGGAGTGATTCTGTTCTTTATGAGCATTCCTCCCACTCCCGCTTCATTCTCTGTCCTTATGGTACAATAGGGGCCTCCCTCCACTGTCTCGCAAAGATTATTCATACGGCAGCTGTCATCCTCCGCAATGGCTTCCAGCAGCAAGCGGATGGTACCGGAATCCTCAAATGCCAGGGAACCGTCCTCCCGGTAGCTGGGATTGATTTTCTGAAGCTCTGCCAGCGCCTCTCCCTCCGGCAGTTCTCCCTGCTGTTCATAAAAATAATTCTGCACGTCAAATGTAATCCGCTCCACCTTCTCAGGCGCCAGGCAGGTGCCGGGTTCCATTCCCTGCTCCTTCAGAAGCTCAATGGTACGCTCAAAGGATGGATACACCGGCCAGTACTGGCTCACATCCTCCACCTGATACCGCGCCATGCCGCCAAACGCGGATCTGGTTGTCTGGCGCTGCTGCTGGAGATAGGTATTCTCCTGGTCAGTCATAAATACAAGGCTGCCCACAGGCATCTCCGCCAGCCGCTCCTCCACAGTCAGCTCTCTCATATCCTGCTGATACGCCTTAAGCACGGCCTCCTGGACACGGCTGTCCCGGCTCACCTCCATGACCTGGTCCGCCTCCCTGTACATAACCTGTTTTACCTGTCCTGGTTCCTGGCTTAAAATCCTGTACATGCCTTCCTTGTAAGCATCCTGTCTGTACAGGGCCTCATAGGAATCCATCACGGCAGACAGAGGCAGGGAATAGGAACGCCTCACCTCACGGCCGTTTGCCAGGCGGTAACATACTGTCATATTGGTCTCAAATTTTTCCTGATCCGAATCCTCTTTGCTGCCTGTCTTCATGGCCAGAAAGATGGAGGTGGGACCGTCCGCCCCGCCGATATAGCTGATGGAGCCGGCTGCATCGGAATAGCAGCCGTCAATACGGGCCACTGCCTTGCGTATGCCCAGCCGCTCATCCCTGCCCTCAAGGGCGCGTTTCCTTCCCTCTTCCACCATGGACATGACAGCCTCTTTATCGGTTAGCACCATGTTTTCTTCTATATATTCATAGGGGTCTTCATATCTTATCTGCAGCTTTCCGTCACTGCCTGTCTCAAAGGTCTTATCCGAGAGCCAGCTGCTGTCCACGCCAATATCCAGGCTGGCGGACACGATTTTTTCTTTGGACGGAATATAGGAATCGTAACCGTACCAGTCATACCGGAAGCTTAAGAATACCAGGATCCCGGCTGCAAGGCACAGTCCCAGCTGCAGTCTGTGGCAGAACATCTTCTTAAAATCAAAATGATAAATAATTTCCACGATACAATGGGTCAGCACCACCGATACCATGGTTCCGAACAGTCCCCAGCGCAGCCTGCTCTGCAGCGACCAGAAGAACATGCCTCCGGCCAAACCGATTCCCAGCACCAGCAATATCCGGATAGGCGGCATGGATTTCTTAAATGCCATGGCCTTGCCTGCTGCCTCCGAAGGACGTTTGCGGTACAGCTCCAGATCCAGTGTGGTGACGGCAAGAAATGCCAGGACCGTGCAGATGAGCTCCGGAACATGTTTTGCCAGCTCGTTCATCTTCCATCCAAAGGAATTGATATATACGCTGAATGGGGACAGGTACCTGACGCCCCATGTAAAGGGCGACTGGACTGAGCTCCACATATATCTGGCCGTGGTGACGAAAAATGTTTCACAGTACCACCCCAGGAGCATCATGATTCCGGGCAGGAAGAAAAAGAACACACCTGTTCCCAAAACGCCTACCACGATATTACCCGTCATCATCATGGCTGCCACAGCCGTTGTATACATGAGTGCGTAATACAGCATGTTAAGGGCCCATCCCCCGGCCATGGCTCCCAGTATCCTGCCCACAGGCACGCCGTAGGACAGGGCCACCCCTGTTAGAAGCAGCAGATTAAACCCATAGGCAGCGCCAACGATAAATATGCCTCCGGAGAACTGAGCCCCAAACAGGGCTTCCCGCCTCACCGGGATGCTGTGGTAAAAATCCACCTTTTTCTTATTATGCAGATAGGCAAAGCTGGATACGCCGATGACCACTGCTGCGGTAATCATCAAAAAGGCAATCATGCCGTTCCCGTATTCCACACCGTTTAACACAACCTCTGTCTTCAGTTCCAGAAGCCTTGCCTTGTACTGAAGGTCGGTCATGGTACCGTCCTGGATGAAGGGCTCATAATCATTGTACCTGTAGTAATTGGAGTTGGCTGCGTTCTCCATGTTCAGGGCCAGCCCAATGGGAAGGGTGAAGAAAAATGCCAGAAAAACCAGGGCAATGGCCCACAGCCTTCTCCTGAAATCCTCCTTTAGCAGCTTAAAGTATAAGCTTCCTGATGTCATAACCAGCTACCTCCGTTTCACTGATAAATATTTCCTCCAGGGACAGGGGGATGCACTCAAAGAATATCGGCTCATAGGAAGCCATGACAGCCTCTACCTCACCCCTGCTTCCCCGCACCGTAATGGTGCAGAGACTTCCCCTCTGTTCCACAATTACCTTATCAAGGGACGTCAGGTCCTCCGGCTTCATATCCGGTTTAAGGACACACTGTATTTTGTGGATGTTAAGCTTCATGTCATCCAAATCCTTTGACAGGAGGATACCGCCCTTGTGAAGCAGTCCCACATGGTCGCATATGTCCTCCAGCTCCCTCAGGTTATGGGAAGCAATGATTGGAGTCAGGTTCCTGTCCTCCATATCCGCCGCAAATATGCTCTTTACTGCCTGGCGCATTACCGGGTCCAGCCCGTCAAAGGTCTCGTCGCAGAACAGGTAGTCCGTGCCTGCGCACACGCCGCAGATAACGGAGACCTGTTTCTTCATGCCCTTGGAAAATGTGTGTATCTTCCGCTTCTCGTCAAGGCCGAAATTTTCCATCAGTTTGTGGAAACGCGCCTCGTCAAATCCCTGGTACACCTTCCTGTAATAATGCATCATCTCCTCGGGAGTGGTATTATTAAAGAAGTACTGTTCATCCGATATATAGAAAAAGCGCTTCTTTGCCGGGATATTCTCAAATACCTCATGCCCGTCAATGGTTATGCATCCCTCGTCAGGCTTCAGCACGCCGCTGGCCAGCCTTAAAAAAGTGGACTTTCCGGCTCCGTTGGTACCGATGAGCCCGAACACGCTGCCATCCCGTATGGTGGCACTTATGTGGTCCACTGCCACGATATCGTCAAACCGCTTTGTCAGGTTCACTGCTTCAATCATTACTCTCTCCCCTTTCCATGGAATGATACCGGCAGGCCGTATCAATCATTTCCTTCATCTCTCCTGCTGTGACGCCTACCTTTATGCCTTCCTCCACAGCGGATTTAAAAAGTCCCTTCCATTCCTGCAGAATTCCCGCCTTCATCCGGCTGTTATCCGCAACGAAGCTGCCCTTGCCTTTGATGGAATAAATATATCCCTGGCGTTCCAGCTCCGTATACGCCCTCTGGATGGTATTGGGATTGATGGACAGATCCGTGGCAAGGCTGCGCACAGATGGAAGCTGCGCGTCCTGCGGCAGAGCGCCCTTAAACATCAGCTCTCTAAGCCGCTCCGCCACCTGCTCATACAGCGGCCTGCTGTCCCTGTAATCCAGTACAATCATCCCGTCCTTCCCCCTCTCTGTTTTCGCTGCCATGATATGACAGCGGCCTTAACAAGCCCTTGTCATATCATGGACCAGGTATATCCTGTTCCTCCTGGCGTTCTATCTGTATTAAGTATATTAATACAGTTATATTCCCCATTAGATTACCATAGTCTTCCATGATTTACAATTAAAGATTTTCTTAAGATTAATTTTTTGGTATACTGGTGTGAGAACGATTAAGGGAGGTCATCATGTCCAATACAATGTTTTTTAACCTGCTTTTAAATATTGGTCTTCTGGTACTCATAGCCACCATGCTCACCAAGCTCCCCATGGTGCGCTCCATGCTGCTGGAGGACAGCCATGCCATGGGAAGCAGGGCGGCCCTGGCAGTCATCTTCGGACTGGTCAGCATTTTCTCCACCTACACCGGGGTTCGTGCCCAGGGCGCCATTGTGAACACCAGGGTTATCGGCGTGCTGGCAGCAGGTCTTTTAGGCGGTCCCTATGTGGGAATCGGAGCCGCCGTCATAGGAGGGCTTCACCGGTATCTCTTTGATATCGGAGGCTTTACTGCAGTGAGCTGCGCTGTCTCCACCTTTGTGGAGGGCCTTATCGGCTCCGCCTTTTCCAAACGGTTTAAGGCCGGCAAGATTGACGGTGCCGGGGTATTCCTCATCACGGCTCTGGCTGAGATTGGACAGATGGCTATTATCCTTCTCATCTCCCGCCCCTTCCCGGCTGCCCTGGACCTGGTGCGTCTTATTGCCTTTCCCATGATTATCATGAATGCCCTGGGCATGGTTGTATTTCTCGGCACCTTTAACATGGTATTCATGGAGGAGGACAGCCAGTTTGCGGAGAAGATGCGTCTGGCCATGGGCATTGTGGACCAAAGCCTGCCCCACCTGAGAAAGGGGCTGTACAGCGCTGCGGACATGGAGGCCACCGCAGACATCATCTACCAGTCCACCTCCTGTGCAGCCGTGATGATCACGGATGCCCAGAAAATCCTGACCATGAAGGGTGAAAACTGGTACGATGTACTTCGGGATAAAGCCGTATTGACACCCATTCTAAGCTCCATCCACGACAGGAAGCCCACCACCTTTTCCTACGCGGAAAAGACAGACCCCCTGTACCATATCCTGAAGAACCACATCATTGTTGCCGCCCCGCTCATCGAGATGGACAAACCAGTGGGGAGTCTGACCATGATGGTAAAGAAACACTGGCACACCTCCCAGTCCAACCTGGACTTTGCCTCAGAGCTGGCCCGCCTTTTCTCCACCCAGCTTGAGCTGTCTGACCTGGATTATCAGAAAAAGCTTCGCCGCAAAGCGGAGTTCAAGGCCCTTCAGTCCCAGGTGAATCCCCACTTCCTTTACAATGCGCTGAACACCATTTCATGCGTGTGCCGGGAGAATCCGGACCGGGCCAGGGAACTGATTCTAACCCTCTCCTTCTACTACCGCCAGGCCCTGGAAAATGACCAGTACATGCTGAGCCTCCACACAGAGCTGTACCATGTGGCCAGTTACCTGGAACTGGAGCAGGCGCGTTTTGAGGAAAAGCTGGTTGTGGAGCTGGATGTGGAGGACGACCTCAACTGCAAAGTTCCTTCCTTCATCCTCCAGCCCCTGGTGGAAAATTCAGTCCGCCACGGCGGGGACAGGACCGGCGCCCGCCATATCTCCATCAGCGCCCACAGCGTGGAAGGTATGGCAGAAATCGCAGTGGCTGACCGCGGACAGGGTATCCCCAGGGAAGTGGTCCTGGGTCTTTACACAGGCCAGGGAAAGGGTGTGGGCCTGTCCAATGTACACAAACGCCTGAAAAGCATATATGGAGAAGATAACGGTCTGAAAATCGAGACTTCAGAAACCGGTTCCAGGGTCTGGTTCAGAATTCCACTGGAACCGGAAGAAATTCCTGTACCATCCCATGAAACCAAACAGGAGGAATAAACAATGAAGATAGCTGTGATTGACGACGAACGACCCGCCAGAAAGGAACTGGTCCATCAGATTATGGACGTCATGCCGGACAGCCAGATTGAGGAGGCTGACAGCGGCGCCTCTGCCATTGAACTCATCAGCCGCCAGACCTTTGACCTGCTGTTCGTGGATATCAGCCTGGGGGATATGGAAGGCACCACCCTGGCAGCTGCCGCCAGACACATCCTCCCCGATGCCCAGATTGTGTTTGCCACCGCCTACTCCCAGTATGGGGTCAAGGCTTTTGAGCTGGGGGTGAACAACTACATACTGAAACCCTTTGACCCGGACCGCGTGCGCCGCGTCCTGGAAAAATGCCAAAAGGACCTGCAAAAAAACCTTGCCCTTACCGCTTTTGCAGTCCGGTCCTGTGACGATCACCAGCTCTGCGGCGAGCCGTACAGACAGTCTTCATACGCCTCACCACAGGAGGCGGGAGAATCCGTGACAGCCGCCTTTCCATCCAGCCGTATGGCCATCAATATGAACCGGACCATTATATTGGTGGATATACAGCAGATTGTATACATAGAAACTTCGGGAAGGAGCTGCATCGTCCATACGACCACGCGTGACTACACAGAAAACCTCCTTTTGGGAGAGTATGAAAAACGCCTGGCCTCCCATGGGTTCTGCCGCATTCATAAAAGCTACCTGGTGAATCTCAACTTCATCACCGAACTGTTCCCCTGGGCCAACAACAGTTTAGCTGTAAAAATGCAGGGGTTTGAGAAAAACATCCTTCCTGTGAGCAGGGAAAAATCAAAAATGCTGCGCCAGATCATCGGTGTTTAGTCCCATTTCATAACTGCCTGGTCATACTGCCTTCCGTTTATGAACGTTTTTTTACTGTTTGTTCACCGATCCATACAGTTGATACAAAAAATATTCACTTTATCCCCACATTATTGTATAATTATCACAAATACAAGTAATACATAGGAGGTAGGTATATGATTAGCTTTTTTGTATGTCTGGCAATTTTGATTATCGGATTCATGCTCTACAGTAAGGTTGCCGAGAAAGTATTTGGCCCTGATGACAGAAAACCGCCGGCACTGTCCATGACAGACGGAAGTGACTATGTGCCAATGGGCACTCCCCGTATATTCCTGATTCAGCTGTTAAACATTGCCGGTCTGGGCCCCATCTTCGGAGCATTGGCCGGTGCCTGCTGGGGACCCAGCGTATTCCTGTGGATTACCTTCGGTACCTTATTAGGCGGAGGCGTCCATGACTACATGGTGGGCATGATGTCCATGCGCCACAAGGGTGCCAGCGTGTCCGAGCTCACAGGTACATATCTGGGCAATGCCATGAAACAGGTCATGCGCGTATTCTCCGTGGTCCTTCTGGTACTGGTAGGCGTAAGCTTCTCCACAGGACCGGCCAACCTGCTTGCCATGCTGACCCCTAATGTATTGGATGCCAAATTCTGGCTGGCAGTGGTATTAATTTATTATTTCATCGCAACCTTTGTTCCCATCGACAAGGTCATCGGCAAGATTTATCCGATATTCGGTATCTGCCTCATCGTCATGGCCCTGGGAGTGGGAGGAGCCATCATCCTGGGCGGTTATCACATTCCTGAAATCACCCTGTCCAACCTGCACCCTTCAGGCACCCCCATATGGCCCACCATGTTCATCTCCGTTGCCTGCGGCGCCATCTCCGGCTTCCATGCGACCCAGTCTCCTCTGATGGCACGGTGTCTTACCAATGAAAAGGACGGACGCAAGGTATTCTACGGAGCCATGGTGGCAGAAGGCGTCATCGCCCTTATCTGGGCTGCCGCAGGCGTAGCGTTCTACAACGGCACAGGCGGTCTGTTAGAGGCTCTTGGCAATGGACAGTCCAGCGTTGTGTATGAAATCTGCTTCAAGCTTCTGGGACCGGTAGGTGCTGTCATCGCCATGATTGGTGTTATTGCCTGCCCTATTTCCTCAGCAGATACTGCTTACCGCAGTGCAAGGCTGACCCTGGCAGATTGGTTCAAGATTGACCAGAAACCCATCAAGAACCGTCTTTTCTTGACCATTCCGCTGCTGGCCGCGGGCGCTGTCCTGACCCAGGTGGATGTACAGGTGGTATGGAGATATTTCTCCTGGAGCAACCAGACACTGGCTATGATTGCCTTGTGGGCCGCAAGCGTATATCTGTTCCGCAGGAAACGCATCTACTGGCTCACCGCCCTTCCGGCCACCTTTATGTCGGCTGTATCCTGCACTTATATTCTCATGGCAAAGGAAGGCTTCCAGCTCTCCACCGCCATCGCCTATCCAATCGGCATCATATTTGCCGCAGTATGCCTGGGAACCTTTGTATTCACCTGTGTGATGGGCAAGGGAAAGAATGCAGACAGTCCTGCAGTTGAAGAACCTTACGCGGTTTAACCGAACCGTCAAATCATGCTTCATATAAGAAGGCGCTGTCCACAGCCGGTCCTATCCGGCCATGGGCAGCGCCCCTTTTGTGTCATATCCTTTTCTGCAACCTTTTCCGTCATCCCCTTCTCTGCCTGCCTTTAATCCCCAGGTCTTTTCCTGCTGTCAAAATACACGAAGTAGAAGGCATCCTCGCTTTCCACGATTCCCAGGCGGGCCATAACTGCCGGGTTAAAAAAATAGTTCTCAAAGGAATAATACTTTAAAATCAGCACATTCCGCCTTGTCACCTTAGGCAGGCGGTCCACATCCTCCTGATTCCGCTCATCGTAATACCTGCACAGCTGTGACGCCAGTTCCTCCGGATCCTTGCCGTCCCCATCGCGTATCATCAGGAACTGGTCCCGCAGGTAGACCTGGTTCATGTACTTTAAGTTGGCATATGTCTTGATGTTGGTACAGCTGTTGGTGGTGATGATGGAGATGCGGTACAGATTCCCCTCTCATCGTAAATCTCGGAATAATACTTTTCCAGAAGCAGGGGCAGGCGGCTTTTGTCCTGTTTCCCCTCCACAATAAACACGAAACTCACATTCAGCAGATCATTGGCCCCATATCCCAGGTCGTCCAGTATCTCGCTCATGTTGGTCCCGGGGCGTATAACCGAATACCGCTCATCATCAAACACCACCTGCCCAGGTTTTCTGAAGCTGGGGATGGAGGAATATCTCCGGGTCCTCCACCACGATAATGCTGGGGATCCTGCCCTGTTCACTGATATAGGTCTCTAGCAAGGACAGCATATAAATACTGCGCATTCCCTTTCCCATCAGCTCCACCGGCTTCACGCTGCCTCTCTGGCGGTTGTGGGCCGTTACCTCCACTGTGAAAAGCTGGTCCGCATCGCAGTTCAGCGTGTACTGTATCTCCTCATATCCGCCATTTTTAAAGAAATTATCATTGACCTTCCTGGAAAATCCGCTCAGATTCAGCTGGTATATCTTAAACTCCAGCAGACGGGCCGTTTCAAATCCTCGTACCGCACCCTGCCGTCCTGGTTCACATGAAGGGTAAAGGACATCTCCCCGTTTTTAAAGGACGGCAGCCGCTCAGAAAATACCCTGCGCCACACATCGTAACGCCTGTACTGGCTGACAATGCCCATATGATGAAACAGGTGCAGGTCCTCCTCCTCTATGGAAAAGGAGACGTCAATCTGTATGGCCTGACGGTTCTCATTGAAATCCCTGGCCTGAATCTCATAACAGCCGCACACCGCGCAGACTGCATCCAGCACCGAGGTTTTCCCTGTACTATTTTTCCCCACGAAAATCAGCGCCCGACTCCGTCTTTCTTCTCACCCATATGCTTACCGTGTGAATTGAAGAAACGGCTTAGGGAGCGGTTCCTGCCCAGCACCCTCCGGCTTACCCTTCTGACAATAAGGAAAACCGCCGCGATTATGACAGCCAGCACCAGCAGGATGGGACTGTTGGCGGCAAACCATACAATCAGGTCAGTTCCCGTCTCCCCCAGGTTGTTCAGGCTCCGGTTAAAGCCCTTCTGAATCCTGGTTCCAATGCCGTCCGGCGCAGTAGGGGTAAGGTCCTTTACCTCCCTCATATAGATGGACACTGTGCTGTAATCCACCTGATTGTCATAGAGACGCAGCTGGGACGTGTAGGACTCCAGCTCATAGCGGATCTCTGAGAGACGGGCTTCCAGCGCCACCACCGCGTCCAGGGACTCCGCTTTCTCCAACAGGGCCCAAAGCCGCTCCTGCTCAATCTCCAGCGACTTCTTGCGGCTCTGCACATCCGAATACTGCAGGGTCACATCCGTCACCTGCTCCTGCTTGCTGGTCACATTTCCCGCGCTCTCCACAGTCTCCACAAAGCGATCCAGCCGGTCAGCCGGAATTCTGGCCCTGATGTCCGCATAGCGCTGCTGGCTGCCTCCATAGGAATTGACGCTGACTCCCGATATATCAGAGGATTCCACATAACCGCCCAGCTCGCTTACCTTGCCTGTAATCTGCAAGAGGACGCCGTCAAAGTCCCTGGCCTCCACGTTCATCCTCACATCCCGTATCAGCTTCCTGCCGGTATCCGCCAGACTGCCAATGTCTGACGAGGGAGACAGACCGCTTCCGCTCTCAGCCTTTAATGTATCAACGTTTTCTCCCAACGGGGCCACGACTATCTGTCCTTCCTCCGCATCCATAACATATCCGGCAGAAGCCGCCGTGGTCTCTGACGTGGCTGCCGTATTGGCCGGCTTGCTGCCGCAGGCAGACAGAGAGAGCACTGCCAGAAGAACCATAGTCATTGCCAGCGTCCATGTACGCCTCGTTTTCCATTTTTTCATACTCCCATCCCCCTTTATAGCTTCATGGTACCATGAAATGAACAGCCTTTCAATGGGCGTAAATGAGACTTAAGAAACAGTTTAAAATATTAAGAAATGTCATCCCCATGGGAATCACGCGACACCTGGCCCATATAAAAAGGAGAACCGGACAACCGGACGTTGCGGTCCGATATCCTGTTCTCCCTCTATGATGCTGTTCTCCCTCTATGATGCTGTCCTCCTGACGCGTGGGCAGAAAGACGGTTCTTTTATATTATAACTGAGGACCAGCGGAAACCAGTGCCTTTCCAGCCTCGTTGCCCTCATATTTTGCAAAGTTCTTGACAAAACGCTGTGCCAGATCTTTTGCCTTTTCCTCCCACTGGGATACTTCCGCGTATGTATCGCGGGGATCAAGAATCTTAGGATCTACGCCTGGAAGCTCGGTAGGAATCTCAAAGTTGAAGAATGGAAGCTGCTTGGTTGGAGCCTTTGCAATGGAGCCGTCAAGAATCGCATCAATGATGCCGCGGGTGTCGCGAATCGAGATACGCTTGCCTGTTCCATTCCAGCCTGTGTTAACAAGGTATGCCTTTGCACCGCTCTTCTCCATTCTCTTAACAAGCTCCTCTGCATACTTGGTTGGATGCAGTTCCAGGAAAGCCTGTCCAAAGCAAGCTGAGAATGTAGGTGTGGGCTCCGTGATTCCACGCTCTGTACCGGCAAGCTTTGCTGTAAATCCAGACAGGAAATAATACTGTGTCTGCTCAGGAGTCAGGATGGATACCGGAGGCAGTACGCCGAACGCATCTGCTGACAGGAAGATAACATCCTTTGCAGCAGGAGCAGCTGATACCGGACGAACAATCTTCTCAATATGGTCAATTGGATAAGATACACGCGTATTCTCAGTTACGCTCTTGTCATCAAAATCAATCTTGCCGTCAGCGTCAAGTGTAACATTCTCTAAAAGAGCATCTCGCTTTATTGCATTATAGATATCAGGCTCAGAATCCTTATCCAGGTTGATTACCTTTGCATAGCATCCGCCCTCGAAGTTAAATACGCCGTTGTCATCCCAGCCATGCTCGTCATCACCGATAAGAAGACGCTTGGGGTCTGTTGAAAGAGTAGTCTTGCCTGTTCCGGAAAGTCCGAAGAAGATTGCGGTATTCTCACCGTTCATATCTGTGTTTGCAGAACAATGCATGGAAGCAATGCCCTTCAGAGGCAGATAGTAGTTCATCATTGAGAACATACCCTTCTTCATCTCTCCGCCGTACCATGTGTTCACAATAACCTGCTCGCGGCTGGTGATGTTGAACATTGCAGCTGTCTCGGAATTCAGACCTAACTCCTTGTAATTCTCTACCTTTGCTTTGGAAGCATTATATACAACGAAATCCGGCTTGAAGTTCTCCAGTTCCTCTGCGCTTGGCTGGATAAACATGTTTTTTACGAAATGAGCCTGCCATGCAACCTCAACAATGAAGCGGATTGCCATGCGGGTATCCTTGTTTGCTCCGCAGAATGCGTCCACGACAAACAGTCTCTTGTTAGAAAGTTCTTCCAGGGCAATCTTCTTTACCGCATCCCATGCTTCCTGGCTGGCCGGATGGTTATCATTCTTGTACTCATCTGTTGTCCACCATACAGTGTCCTTTGAGTTCTCATCCATAACAATGAACTTGTCCTTAGGGGAACGACCTGTGTAAATACCAGTCATGACGTTCACTGCGCCAAGTTCGCTGACCTGGCCTTTTTCATAACCCTCCAGAGTTGGCTTTGTCTCTTCTTCGAATAACATCTCATAGGAAGGATTATAAACAATTTCCGTAGTTCCGGTAATACCATACTGACTCAAATCTAAATTTGCCATCATTCATTTACCTCTCTTTCATTTTATCGAAATCTTTTTCATTATCTCATTTTGTGAATTAAAAGTCAATATTTCAATTAACAAAATATTAGCAAACATGAAAGGGGCCTATGCAGGCATAAAAGGGCCGGTCTGCTGATTCCGGATACAGCAGGCCGGCCCTTGTGATTAACCTATTTAATTATATTTTTATGATACGTCTTATAATACGGTTTAGTCCTCTTTGATTTTTACAATCACCTTTTTAATAGGTGCAGGCTCTCCATTGGCAGCCTTTGGCTTATGGGCATCCCATGGGTTGAAAATCAGATATTGTCCGGCTCCGGTCACAGCCTGAAGTCCGGGGGTTGTGTTCTCAAAGAATACCACATCCTTATCCGGATTATATGGAACCTTTACAGTCATCTCATGTACCGGCGCATAGCTCATAATTTCGCTTCCCTCAATCACATACTGGATATCGGTATAATGCTCATGCGCCTCATATTTAGCCTCCTCCCACGGGATGGTGGTATAGGCTGTCACATTGGCATACACGTTCTTGCCGTCAATCTCATACTTTCCCGGCTCCAATGCCTCAAGGTCCGTATTCTTAAGGAAATCCACGGCCTTGGCATATCTGCCTTCAATCCCTAAATTCCTGTAAAAATCCAAGTTCTTCTTCTCATCAAAAATCATATTCCATTCTCCTTTGTGGCGTTTCGATTTTCCAATTCCCAGTATACACCTAAAGCCACAGGAAACTCAATCCCTTTTTTCATTACAGCCGCCTTTGATGCATTTACACGTCTCTTTGTGTCCTGCAGATTAGTTCTGGGTGATTATCTGAAGAACTCATGGCCGTCATGGGCAAAAAGGTAGGTCAGCCGCCTGTCAAACCAGGAAGCAGCACTGCCGGATGCCCTTCTGTTCATGAAATACAGGGCTCCATTGGAATAATCCTCACCGGCCAGAGCGCGGTCCACGCATTCAATGGTTTCCGCTGTGACCTTTACCGTGTTGATGGTACCGTTGGATACCGGCTGAAACTGGGATGGCTGGTATACAACCGCCTTTACGCTGTCCGGGAATTTTCCCGACAGGACACGGTTAATGATTACATCCGCAACCAGAATTTTTCCCTTGGGGTCGCAGATGCCTGCTTCCGCCTGGACAATGCGCAGGAGCACCTGGTAATCTTCATCCGTATATTTAATCCTTCTGGCTGCCCGGCGCTCTTCCTCCGCCCTTTTCCTGGCTTCCTCTTCCTGTTTCTCCTTTAATATCTGTTTCTGAAGTGTCTCAATCTGGGTCTGTGCCGCTGCCTGCTTTCTCTGTTTCTCTCGGACATCCGCTTCCAGCAGCGCACCGGCCAGATGCTGGCCTTCACTGTCTGTATTTAAAAGTCCGAATTGTATTTTTGCTTCAGTAACCAGACCGCTTCCTTCGTTTTCCTCTTCCTGCTTGTCAATGGCATCACTTTCCTCCGTCATGGGCGCTGCAAGGGCGTTTCTTCCCCCTCCGCCAAACCCATTGGCTGAAAATGCTATGATGGCCACTACCATCACACCTGCCATTACCACAGATGAGGAACGGTACATCTGCTTTGTCACTTTCACAGTCAGTGACTTAACAAAGAGAACCACCGAACGAAGGAATGAATGTAATGTAAGCATACATACTCCTCTTTCCTGGTCCCGCACAACTCTGTATGGGTACCATTCTCAAAATTTTATGCAGTGGGTACCTCCCACTTTGTGCATGTTTTTCCGGGATGTATGGCTAATTATATGGGATTTGACTTTTCACGTCAATGGAGATTTAATAATTTTGTTACATTTTTTCTTACTTTTGAAACATTTGTAATATTTTTTATATATTTGCTATGGTTTTCCAAATTATTCTGCCTATATATTGTGCATTTTGCCAGCCATATTTTTACATTTGTATTACATTATTATTAATTTTTAAACATGTTATCTGATTTCCTATTTTTGTAATTTATATTATGTCAATCTTTTTCTACCTAAATTATTCATTTTTTACATTTTATATCCATCTCTGGATTTTACATTTTTTGTCGAAATTTGGCATTCAACCCCCACTTTACCAAAAAAATGGCATTCAGCATCCCAATCTCTTCCATGGGTTTCCGTCAAAATAGCCAATGTATGCGGAGGATATTCAAATGACTGTTAAACTGCTGATGCTGGTCGTCTTTTTTGCAGTCTGGGTCAGCTTCCTCATCGGCGTGGGAATCACGGTGTCGAACCTGTTCCTTCATTATATAGCCTCGCCCATCAACGCGGGCGCAATCGCCATGGTGGCCGGACTGATCGCCGTCCCCCCGGTATCCCTGATCACCCCCAGCTTCCCCAGGGACTGACGGAAGGGGTATTCTCCTGCTACAACGATCTGGTGGAGGCTACCACGAGGAAGGTGCTGCCAGAGGACAAGGATTTCGACTCGCCGGCGTTTCGGAGGAAGAAAAAGTAAAACTGTCTCATTTCACAACCGCCTCCCTTCTCACAGCGAAAACTGGATTCCGCAGAAGGCGAAATACAGCACCGGTAGCAGCACCCCCTGTACCCGGGAGAGCCTGCCCCGGATCAGGGCCGGAACCGTCAGCAGCAGCATGGCCGCCAGCATGACCGGAATGTCTAACACCAGGGAGGCGTTCTGTCCTAAGAGCACCGCGCTCTGGGGGACGCTGAAGGGGGCCAGGGATACGGAAACGCCGCTGACCAGCACCAGGTTGAACAGATTGGCGCCGATCACATTTCCCAGGGAAAGAGCGCCGTGTCCCTTCACCAGGGAGGTGATGGCCGTCACCAGCTCCGGCAGGGAGGTTCCAAGGGCCACGAAGGTCAGCGCGATCACAGATTCCGGCACGCCAAGGGCCTGGGCGATCAGGGTTCCGTTCTCCACCAGCAGCTTAGCGCCCACTGCGATGAGTATGGCGCCCATTACCAGCAGCACCAGATTAACCCCCAGTGACCTTTCATTTTTATCCCCGCCTTCCGGGGCCTGGGGGCTGTTTTTCATCTGGGACACCGTGGTGGCCATATAGACCACGAAGATCCCCAGCAGCACAAATCCGATGGTCCGGCTGAAATAGCCCAGGAAATAGGCCACACCGGTGTAAATGACGGCCGATGAAGAAAAACAGCACCGGCGTGCGCAGGGTCTCGCGGTTGATCTTCCCCGGCTTGATGGCCACGGTGATCGCCGCGATCAGCGCGGTATTGCAGATCACGGAACCGATGGCGTTTCCGTAAGCCATCTCGCTGTGGCCCGTCAGCGCGGAGGTGGTGGAAACCATAACCTCCGGCAGCGTTGTTCCGATAGAGACCACGGTGGCTCCGATCAGCAGCTCCGGCAGATGAAATTTACGGGCAATCCCGGTGGCACCGTCCACAAACCAATCTCCGCCCTTGATCAGGCAGACCAGGCCGACGATGAACAGCGATACACAAATAAACATGTTTCATTCTCCTTTGACTTAGGGACTGCTGGCCGGAAATTGCTTCCGGCCAGCCGCCTGTATTGTTACAACGCGATACCTCGCTACATCGGGATACCTTACTACATCAGAAAACTCGCTACATCGGGAAAATAACAGCCGCCGCCACGCTCAGCGCGATAATGCGGATCAGATACATGGGCACTGTGAATTTCCAGAATTCCGGCAGCTTGTATTTGCCCATGCCCATGATCATGGCGGGCATGCCGTCGATGGGCATATAGCCGCCCTGCCATCCCGATACCACCACTGCGGCCGCGGCTGCGGTGGGATTTAAGCCCAGGCTCATGCAGGCTGCGATGGCGATGGGTGCGAATATGTAGACCGAACCCATGTTGGAACCGGTGAAGGTCGCGCAGGTACTGGTCAGCAGTGCGAACAGGATGATGACCAGGAGCGGCGCCACGTTGGTGCCCAGGGCGGTTGCAATGACCTCGCCGATCATGGCCGTGAAGCCGGAATTGGCCAGGGCGTCGGCCACGCCGATGACGCCCGCCGTCATCAGGATTACCGGAGCGAACATATTCTCACGGAACTCCTTGAAATCAATCACCTTCATAAAGAGCAGCGCCATGGCAGCCAGGCCGGGAATCACGTTGGCTACGCTTCCAAGGGTGTTGATCATCATCATTCCCACCACGCTGACCACAAAGGCCACGACCGTCACTTTTTCCTTCCACGGCTCCATGGGAACCGCTTTTGTCTTTTCAATCTTCGCATGGGCATCCTCCTCGGCCGCCGCGATGGGGTGGTCGGGAAGCAGCCGGTAGGCAGCCAGACACCAGGCCAGGAAAGCGATTGCCATGACGAAGTTGACCATGGAGAATTTGATCATGGACACCGGCTCCATATAGCCCGCCGGCTCCAGAACAGAGCTCACCACGCCGTAATAGAGGGCCACGTTGATGGGGATCAGCGGGTGGTTGGTGGCGAAGCCCAGAGGCATCATCAGCTTGGAGGTAGGCATTTTCTTGGTGTAGGGGATGGTGGAAATCAGGGACAGAATCAGCACATAGTAGCCGGTATTTCCGCCGCCCACCAGGCTGGAGCCGACCATAACCACGATCACCAGAAGCGCATAGCTCCTGTAGCCTCCTCTGTTTACCAGGGCGATCAGGGCTTCCTTTACCTTATCCATGGCCCTGGTCTTCTGCACGCCCGCCAGCACCACCATGAAGCTGGCGACCATGATCATGCTGGAATTTGTGAATCCGGCAAATGCCTCGGGCACGGCGGACAGTCCCGTGACCACCAACAGCATACAGGCCAGAAGGGGCGGCGCGCCGAAGGGGAGTACGTCGAACATGATCAGCCCGATCATGATCACCAGTATTGCAAGGGCTAAAATCATTTGGATTGTCATTTCATCTTCCTCCTTCTCACTGGACCTTGGCTGAGGTCGGATTGTAGAGTCCTACTGTCTCGCGCTTTTTGCCCATGACGTCCTCTTCCGTAAAGCTCATGTATTTCACGCTGAGGCGGTCCTTGTACGCAAACGCCAGGTGGAGCCTGCCGTCCCTGCCCTGCATGATATAGGGATACTCATACTGCCGGTTGTTGGTCTTGTTCTCGTCTCCCATGTAGCCCTCGCCCCGCTCCATATAGCGGATCATGGGGAATGTGAGGCCGCCGTCCTCGGACAGCGCCACAGCCACGGGGCAGCGCAGGCCCGGCCAGGAAGCGATCCCAGGTGTGGGACAGGGCGTGCAGGTAGGGTTGTAGGCGATGGCGATTCTTCCGCTCTTCAGCTTTACCGCGCTAATGCTGGAATTATTGTTGGGCAGAACCGTGGGAACCGGCTTGGTCCAGGTGTCCCCGTTGTCCTTTGACTCGCTGCGGTAGATATTATCCGCCGCGCGGCTTCTCATGAAGGCCGCCAGATGTCCCGGCTCCAGCTCCACCACGTTGGCGTGAACCGCGCCGTTGCTCTCGGGCATATCCACCATTTTCCAGATTTTTCCCTGGTCGTCGGAAATGCGGAAGGCGGTGGGATCGCCGGTGAGCCCCAGCTCGGAGTCCGTGCAGATCCAGTTTCCGAAGATCCAGCGCCCGTTTGAGAGTACCTGGATGGGCTGACGGCAGAAGCTTCCCTCCTCCGGGAATACGGTCTCGTAATCGCTCCAGGTCTCGCCGCCGTCTGCACTCTTCTGGCAGCGGATTACGGAGGTGAACTGCATGTTGTCCTTGCCCTCAACTCTGGAAAGCTGGGAGGTGTACATGGCCCACACCTTTCCGTCCGGCCCTGCGAACAGCGAAGGGTTCTGCTCGCTCCGCTCGGGATCATGGGATACCAGAACCGGCTCCTCCCAGCGGTTTGCTCCCTTTTTCAGGCGGGCGCAGATCACGTTCACATCCGCGTTCCCCTCAAAGGAGCCTGCGAACCAAACG
Organism: [Clostridium] clostridioforme AGR2157; assembly: GCF_000424325.1. GTDB lineage: Bacteria > Bacillota > Clostridia > Lachnospirales > Lachnospiraceae > Enterocloster > Enterocloster clostridioformis_A. Next base: position 90,223 of record NZ_AUJR01000005.1, on the reverse strand, counting down.
CACAGCATATCCCCGTTTTCCAGCTCTAAAAGTCCCGGCCCGTGGGCGGTCTGATAGCCCCCCGGCGGGAGAACCGCCTCCACAGTCCCCATTTCCTCGTTCCAATACATTGTTCCGTCCGGTGTCAACCCTGGCAATTTTGCGTATTCCATAATCATTCCCCTTCCTTTTTACGGTATTTATTCTTTTGTTTCAGCCATGCGGATGGCGTAATCCATCGCGTTGATCAAACTCAGCTCGCTGGCAAGGCCCTTGCCCGCCTGGTCAAATGCGGTTCCGTGGTCCACGGAGGCCCGGATAATGGGCAGACCCAGGGTGATATTAACTCCCGCCACCGCGTCCCATTTCTGTTCTTTCTGGTTGTACACAAAGCCCACCACCTTTAAGGGAATGTGTCCCTGGTCGTGGTACATGGCCACCACAATGTCGTACCAGCCGCCCCTGGCCTTGGAGAAAATGGTGTCCGGCGGAACCGGTCCGTCCGCCAGGATGCCCTCGGCTCTGGCCGCCTGGATCGCCGGGGTGATCTCCTCGATCTCCTCCCTTCCGAACATGCCGTTCTCGCCGCTGTGGGGATTGAGGCCCGCCACGCCGATTTTCGGCTCCGGGATTCCCAACTGGCGGCATGCCTGGTGGGCGATTCGGATCACTTCCAGAATGCGGTCCTTTTTCACCCGGTCGCAGGCTTCCCTGAGGGAAACGTGGGTGGACACATGGACCACTCTCAGGTTCTCGTGGGCCAGCATCATGGTGTATTTCTTGGTGCCGGTGTAATCCGCATAGATCTCGGTGTGGCCGGAGTAATGGTGTCCCGCCAGGTTCATGGCCTCCTTGTTCAGCGCGTTGGTCACCGTGGCGTCCACCTGTTTGTCCATAGCCAGTTCAATGACCTTCTTCACATACCGGAAGGCCGCATTTCCGGCCATGGCGGAGACCTCTCCCCGCTTCAGCTCCTTCATGTCCACCATACCCATGTCGTAGACGTCGATGACGCCGTATTCGTACTGCGCTTCGCTTACGTCCCCGATCTTATGGATTTTCAGCTTATGGGAGAGGCCGGTAAGCTTTAACGCCTCCTCCATCACCGCGGCGTCTCCCACCACCAGCGGCCTGCAGCGCTCATAAACCGCCGGGTCCGACAATGCCTTCGCGGTGATCTCCGGTCCGATGCTGGCCGGATCTCCCATGGTAATACCGATTATTTTCATAACTGCCGTTCTCCTTTCCTGGATTGTCACTTATTTTTATACTCCCCGTAGTAGGTGTCGATGGTCTTTTGGATTGCTTCCACCGCCTCCCGGGGTAAAATGCCGAAGGGCTTTCTGCAGGGCCCCACCGGCTGTCCGATCAGGTTGGTGGCGCACTTGACAACGGAGTTGGGGTTTCCGTACTTGAAGCATTCCCGTATTTTGGAAATAGCATTCTGGGCCTTTTTCGCGCCCACCATGTCCCCCCGCAGATAGCTCTGGTAAATATCCACCATGACGGTGGGAAGGATGTTGGCGATTGCGGTGATACCGCCCTTTCCGCCCGCCAAAAGAGTCCAGAGGATCAGGGCGTCGTTGCCGGAGAGAACCGCGAAATCCATGCCCTCCGTCTCCTGGATGTATTGGAGAATGGTATTGAAGTTGCCGCTGGAATCCTTCACACCGGCAATATTTTGAAACTCGCCCGCCAGGCGCTTCACGGTGGACGGTGCCAGGGAAGCCCCGGTTCTGGCGGGGATGTTGTACATCACCACCGGAAGGTCCACCGCCTGCGTCACCTGGGCGTAGTGCTGGTACAGCTCCTCCTGGCTGATGGCCGCGAAATAGGGGGTGATAACGGAGAGCACGTCCACGCCGATCTCCTGGGCCTTTCTGGACAGCGCCACGGTCTCTTCGGTGCTGATGCACCCGGTGCCCGCGTACACCGGAACCCGGCCTTTTACCTCGTCCACGAAAATCTCCATCACCCGGATTTTTTCCTCAGCGGACAGGATGTAAAACTCGCCGTTGGTGCCCAGGCAGAACACCGCGTCCACTCCCGCGTCGATCTGCCGGTTGATCTGTCTGCGAAGCTCCGCCTCGTTGATGCTGCCGTCCTCATGCATGGCAGTCTGCATTGCAGCGATAATTCCTTTGATCTCTGTCACGTTTTAATCCTCCTTCAGCACGTTCAAATAGATGGAACGAATGTCTTCAAGGCTCAATTCCTTCATATTGTTGACCAGAAGCCTCTGCTGTCTGCTCCCCGCGTCCAACAGGAAGTCCAGATCTTCCATTTTGACGCCGAAGGCTCCCAGATTCACGGGGATATCGGTATTCTTCACAATGGCCGCGATCCGCTCAATCATGTAATCCGCCTTTTCCTCCCCGCTTTTGGCCGACTGTTCCGGGTACACCTCGTCGCAGAGCTGCGCCAGCCGTTCTGCGCAGGCGTCCTTGTTGAACGCCATCACGTGGGCGAACAGTATGGCGTTGGACACGCCGTGGGGGATGTGGTACTTGCCGCCCAGGGGATAGCTCAGGGCGTGAACCGCGGTGGTGCCGCTTCCGGTGATGGCCACGCCGCCGTAAAATGCGCCCAGCAGCATGTTGTTCTTCGCCTCCATGTCGGAGGGATTTTTGTAAGCCTCCTCAATATTCCGGAAAATCAGCTTTGCGCCCGCCGCGGCGTAGGTGTCGCTTAAGGGGGTCGCTTTCCTGGAGGTATAGCACTCCACCACATGGGCCAGGGCGTCCACGCCGGTAGCGGCCACGATGGAGGCGGGAAGTCCCGCGATCATCTGCGCGTCCAATATCACGTAATCCGGTATCATTTCCGCGTTCACAATGCCCTTTTTGGACTGCTCCTCCGGGATGGCCACGATGGCGTTGCAGGTGGCCTCTGAGCCGGTTCCGCAGGTGGTGGGGATCATGACGGTTTTTAACTGCTTTGACGCCAGAAGAGGATCGCCCAGCAGATCCTTTACCGTGTAGTCGGAACTCTTTAACAGTGAGCAGAGCTTTGCCGCGTCCATGACGCTGCCGCCGCCGATGGCAATGATAATGTCGCCCTTTTCCCGGTTCATCTGCTCCACCACCGCCTCCACATCGCCGTAGGCGGGTTCCGGCTTCAGCTCGTCGAACACCCTGTAGTCCACGCTGCAGCGCTCCAGCACGGCCAGCAGCTTGTCTAAAAGCCCCGCTCCGGCCACTTTCTTGTCGGTGAACACCAGGGCCTTTTTCGCGGACTCCTGTTTTAAAATTGTCTGAACATCCTCAACGCTTCCCACTCCCGAATATACGCAGGAGGGAATTTTAATCTGATATCCCATTTTTCTCGCCTTTCTGTTTTCCTTTCAATTCTTCCGTCAGCTCCGGCAGCAGGTTTTCTTCCCCGAAGCCGCCTGACTTCGTGATCATATGATATTCCCGGCCGTTGTAATCCAGCTTTGTCAGCACGCAGCCCGGCCGTATCTGCCGGATGGGCTTAAGCTCCCACTGCCCGATCTCCTTCATAAATCCCAGCAGCGCGTCCCCGCCGGTCACCAGCCAGACGGCGTCAAGCCCGTTTTCCAGCATTTGTTTTAAAATGATTCCCAGGGTTTCCGGGATTCTCCGGCGCACCTGTTCGGTGTCCATGCCAAGTCCCCTGGCGTACTCCAGGGTGCCCGGCGTTCCTTCCCGGTCGTTGGTGTCCAGAATGACGCAGTCCTTCTCGCCTCCGGTCTCCGTCAGCTGCCGGATCCGCTGGTTTCCGGCTCCCAATCTCCAGAATTCCGGGTCCAGCTTTTCCTCCGGCGTCATGTAGAATCTGGGAAATCCCGCCTGCACGCCCCGGACCAGCTGCTTTTTCGTGATGGGGTTCACACTGCCGCAGATCACGAACAGCCGTTTCTCCAGCACGGCCTCCTCCGGCTCCCGGCGCTCCAGGCCCAGGAGTTCCGGCAGAATGGCCGCGAACCCCGCGCATCCCGCCAGCAGGCGGCTCTGGCCCGACGCGGCCAGCTTGGTGCCGATTCGCTCAATGTCCGCTCCGGTCTGGGCGTCGTAAACCACAATGCCTGATTCTCTGCCGCTCAGTTGTTCCGGATCCTCTGCACTTGCCACGGAAATCCCGCTCTGTAAACCGATGATTTCCTTTACGGAATCCCGCGTGACCGGCTCGAAGGGATCGGCCCCGAACACGCTCCGGCTGACCGGAACGCCGTCAATATAGTGCTTCCCGCCTTTGGTGATCCGGTTCATCTGGGGCAGGGCGGGCACAAAGCTCAAAACCGATTCCCCCGACGCCTTCAAGGCCGCTTCCAGCTCGCTCCCGATGTTTCCCCGGAGAGCTGAATCTGTTTTCTTATAGATATAAGGGATCCCCGCTTTTTTGCAGTCCGACACAATGGCGTGTACCTTGCGTCCTGCCTGCTCCGGCGTGGCGTGCCTGGTCTCCGCGTCCACCACCAGCACCGTGGTCTCCCCGGACCGAAGCCCTTCCTCCCAGCTCCTGTCGTCCTCCATGCTGACAATCACCCTTGTGCGGATTCCTCTCTCCGCGAAATGCACCCCTGAATCCAGGGCGCCTGTGAAATCGTCCGCAATGATCATCAATTCAACCAATGTCTCACCTCCTCCATTCTGCGATATGTTTTAATTTGAAACAAATGTTTTGGTTCCTTTCTGTTGTTATAGAATAGCGCTTTTCACTGTAAGTTTCAAATAAAAACAAGTGGTTTTTTGTTCTTTTTTGAAACATTATTGTTTTTACTTTCGTTTTATGGTATTATATTTTCACAATGAAACAGTTTGAAGAGATTCAGAATGCACACAGAAAAGGGGAATCAAGTCATATGGGAAAGAAATATCGTATACTGGGAATTGCGCCTTATGAAAATTTGAGAAACGCCATGGTCACGGAGGCGGCAAAATATGAAGAAATCGAGATGGTGGTCTACACGGGAAACCTGGAGGACGGGGTTCAGCTGGCTCTGCAGCACATGAACGAGGGCTTTGATATCCTGATCTCCCGGGGCGGAACCGCGGAGCTGATCCGGCGGGTGGCCGCCATTCCCGTCATCGAAATCACATTGAATATCAACGATATCCTGCGTGCGATCCTGTTGGTTGAAAATCTCACCGAGGCGTACGCCGTGGTGGGCTACCCCACCGTCACCCAGCCGGCCCGCGCCCTGTGCGAGATGATGAATTACCGCATGAACATCGTCACCGTCCACAGCCCGGAGGAACTGGGCCCTGTGCTGAAAGAATTAAAAGCCGGGGGCTGCAATTTTATCCTCTGCGACGTAATCACCGAGATGATGGCCCGGGAGGCGGGCATGGAGCCAATCCTGATCCTGTCCGGGCCGGAGAGCATCGACATCGCCATCGAGTATTCCGTCAACATGTGCCGGGTTGTGGCGGAGACCAAGGCCCGCAGCAGGCTGTTCACAAAGGCCCTGGACATGCAGGGCATGAAAACCGTCATTATGAAAAAGGACGGAACTATCCTGTTCTCAACCTACAATGAGAAGAATATCACGTCCGTCACCGGGTATTTGAAAAAGCTGATGGAATCCCCCCACTCCATGTCCGCAAAAGCCTTTCACATGATTGAAAACGACCTGTACTCCATCACGGCGGAGGAGGCGGATTTCCAGGAAGAACCCTGCTGCATTTTCTGCCTGGAACAGAACCCCTTCCCGGTGGGCGGGAGCAAGCACGGCATCCGCTTTTCCAACTATTCCCAGGTCTCGGTCATGTATTCCAGCAGCTTCTACTCCCTGACCTCCAGCGCGAGGCTGATGGAGGAAAAAATCCGTCTGATCAACCAGAATACCCTTCCGGTGATGATTTTGGGGGAGCGGGGTTCAGGGAAAAACCAGCTGGCCGCCAAGCTCTATCTGGAAAGCTCCATGCAGAAGTACCCCTATATCACCATCGACTGCCAGATCCTCAACGAACGGACCTGGAACTATGTGATCAGCAACTACAATTCGCCTTTGAACGACAAAAACAACACCATTTTCATCAGCAACATCCAGGCCCTGTCCAAGAACCAGCAGGAGCGGCTTCTGTCCTTTTTGGTGGACACGGGGACCCATAAGCGCAACCGGATCATCCTCTCCTGTTCCCAGACCCTGGAGCGTGATTCCCCGGACCCCTCCAGAAGCTTTATCGACTATCTGCCCTGCACCACCATCTACATGCCGCCTCTCAGGGAGCTGACCGACGATATCCAGGGCTCAAGCAACCTGTATCTCAACGCCATGAACGTGGAGATGTCCAAACAGATCGTGGGGTTCACGCCGGAGGCCCTGTCACTGTTGATGAGCTACCAGTGGCCGGACAATTTCATGCAGTTAAAGCGGGTATTGGCGGAGCTGGTAATGCTCACCTCCACCGCATATATCCAGCGGGACACGGTGTACGAGGCCATTGAGAAGGAAAAACGCCAGTACGTCCCCACCACCGCCGACTTCTTCGACTACAACCGGCCTTTAAACGAGATGACCCGGGAAATTGTGAAGGTCGTCCTCTCCCAATGCGGCGGCAACCAGACTCTGGCTGCGAAACGGCTCGGCATCGGACGGACAACCTTGTGGCGGTATCTGAACGAGGAGAAATAGGCGCGGTCTCCACGAAACGTGAGAACGGCGGGAACAAGTGGTTTAGTCCGGCAGGTATTCCACCCGCCCGCTCCCCTCGGGACGGCGGAAATGTCGCAGAAATTCCCAGGCGGCCCGGCTCTGCTCGCGGATTGCCCCGTGGGGCATATTCTTCATCACGGTGTACGCCACCCGCGGCATCCCGTCCGGCCCGTGGTAGACCATGGTTCTGAACCGGTCCCCCTGGGCGTAGCCCTGCGAGGCGGTGTAGTAATTTTTGCCGGTGCGGATTTCGTCTGGGGGGAAGCGGGTGGGAAGACTGGGGATGGGACTGAGATTGCGGTGGGTAGCGAAACCGTCTCCGAAGCGCCTCTCACAGCGATTAGCCGCCAACATCACCTCCAACTGCCCGTCCACATCCGTCCCAGCGGCGGGGTCCCTGTCCCCCACACATACCCAGTAGGGCATTTCGTACCCGGAAGCCACCAGTCCGGAGCTGACGGCCTCCGCCGCCACCAGCCCGGGCGCATTCACAGGGGCATTAAACGGGGCGATGGCGGCGAACAGCTCCGGCCGCGCGGTCCCCACCTCCCGGGTGATTGCGCCGCCGTTGGAAAACCCGGTCAGATAAACCCTGGTGCGGTCCAGCCCGTAATCCCCGCAGATCTGCCGGATCATGGCTTCAAAGGCCAATCCGTCCCGCTCCAGCTGCCAGATGTTCCCCGGTGAATCCGGGCAGACCAGGACAAACGCCCTGGTCTCGTCCGCCAGGCCATCCCATCCGTTTTTTTCGGCAAAGAGCCAGGCAGGCTCTCCCCTGCCGTGAACGCTGAACAGCAGCGGCAATCCCCTTACTTCCTCCGCAGAACAGCCCTCAGGCAAATGTACCGAGTAGGCATACTCCAGGCACCCCACTGTCACAGAGCGGTGGATAAACCGGGGAGATTGGTAAAATCCGGCCCGCCCCAGGTGAAGGGCCAGAGTCCCGTCCGGCCCGGTTTTCCAGCGGACGATGCGATCAAAATACGCGTCCAGAATGGTCTGGGCCAGGGGCAAGCCGGAAACCTCCGTCTCCTCCGAAACCATCAGCCGCTGGGCCGGATTGGCCTCATTTTCATAGCAAACCGCCCTCAAAGGCCCAATGGAAATCCGCTTCGGCTCCCTCCCGAGACCGCCCGCCGCCCCGAAGTATTCCAAAGCCCGCCGAATCTCCTCTTCCTGCGCCCCGATCAACCAAAGACTGCTGGGGATCTGGTCGTTTCGCACCGTGTAATCGCCGCTCACATCCGGCACCATCCAGTGACCGGACAGGTTCGCCCCGGCCGTATAGTCCTCCGGCGCTCCCCCGATCAGGGCCGCGGCCGCAAAACGCCCTGGTTCCGCCACCACGCAGTTTCCGGCAAATACCGCCCCGTCTCCGTACCCAACCAGATAAATCATAGTCTCCCAGCACCAAATCTTCCCGCCCCGCCCGAACAGGCTCTTTCCGTTGCGACTCTCTACCCCGCCCCGGATCCGGTTGTAAATAAGTCCCGGGAGGGAGGCCGGCTCTGCGTTCCATCCCGCCTGGGCCAGCGGAAGAATCAGCACCGCTCCGTCGTACTCGGCCAACGCCTGCCATCCCGACCGGACGGCAAACCGCTCCGCCGAAGCCAGATTCCCCGCCTCCTCCCCGGGCGCAATGACAAAAATGGTCTTGGCCGGGTCATAACATGCTCTTGTAGAGACATACATGTAAAATCCGTTCCCATCGCTCACGTCCGCAGCCCTCCGATCACAGCCTGTTTTTCAGGAAACTGTAGGCGAACCGGTCGATCTCCTCCCCCAGGGAAGGGCCGTGTCCTCCGCCGGAATAGGCCACAAAGGTGGCGTCGGCCCCCGCTTTCGCCAGAGCGTGGTATAAAAGCTCGCTCTGTTCCGGGTCCACGATTGGATCCCGTGCTCCCTGGAAGATGACTACCGGCGGACAGTCCGCGCTTACGTGGGAGATGGGGCTGCACAGCTTTGTCAGCTCGATGAAATGCCAGTCCGGGTGATTGGGATCGTTGCTCTCCAGCACCTGGTTCAGAGTGTGCAGGCTCCGCCCTGGGCCGGTGTATCCCACAATCAGGGCCGGGATGATATTCGCCTTGTCATTGCCCACATTTTCAATCTCCGTCCCGGTCAGATCCTTGGGCGGGCCGGACAGGGCCATGGCGCAGGTGCGGATGCTCTGGCAAAGGTCGGCGGGAGCGTAAAAAATCGCCGCAGCCTTGATGGAGCTGTCATACTCCAGGTTGCCGCCCACATCTCCTTCCAGCTCCCCGCATTTCGAGCTGAGCGCCAGCATGGCCGCCAGGCAGCCCCCGGCCGAGTTGCCCAGAGCGCCGATGCGTTCAGGGTCAATGTTATATTTCTCCCCGTTGGCCTTCAGGAAGCGCACCACTCCCTTGACGTCGTTGATACACGCGGGAAAAATGGACTGGCTCACCAGCCGGTAGTCGGGGCAGACCACGGTGTAGCCCTCCTTGGTCAAACGGACCAGGTCCCGGCAGTAAACCGCCTTCTGGGTGACCTGCTTGTACTCTCCCCACATAAAACCGCCGCCGAAAATATAGATGATGCAGGGGCCGGGCTTACTCTGCCCGGCAGACTGATAGATATCCAGTTTCAAGGTGTAATCCTGCCCATTGTCCAGTTTGACTGTTGCATAAGGCACATCTTCAAACCGCGGCTTTTCCTCCGGCGGACACAAAGGTTTTACGGTTGGTGGAACATACATAATCAAATACCTCCCATCTGAAATATCTACTATTTTATAGAGATTTTTGGGGAAAAACAATCGTATGATATCTTTGTTTTGTTCCTAAAAGAAACAAGCCGGAACTTCCGTTCCGGCTCTCGCTTCTTGTTACCTTATAACAGAGATATAAACTTTCACCCCTACTGAATCACCTTCACCGGACACTTCTCCGCGCACTTCCCGCAGTTGGTGCACTTCTCATAGTCAATCACAGCCAGGTTGTTCTCCATATGAATGGCGCCGTACTCGCACTGCTTGGTACAGAGGGTGCAGCCGATACAGCCGGCCGCGCAGGCGGCCTTCACATCCTTGCCCTTGTCGTGTGAGTTGCAGCGCACCAGGTGCTCGGCCTTGTAGGGCACCAGCTCGATCAGGTGGTTGGGGCAGGAAGCCACGCACTTGCCGCAGGCAACGCATTTCTCCTTATCCACCACGGCCACGCCGTCCACCACGTGGATGGCGTCAAAGGCGCAGGCCTTCACGCAGGATCCGTAGCCCATACATCCGTAAGCGCATGCCTTCTCTCCGGCTCCGGGTACCACGGAAACCTTCTGACAGTCGTCCACGCCGTAGTAGTTGTACTGCACCTTGGTCTTGTCGCATGTTCCCGCGCACTTGACGAAAGCCACTTTCTTTTCAGCAGCTCCGCCGGCCACTCCCATGATCCCGCCGATTTTTTCAGCTACGGGAGCACCGCCCACAGGGCAGGCCCCTACATCCGCCTGACCGGCCGCAATGGCCTTTGCCAGGGCGTCACAGCCCGCGTAACCGCAGCCGCCGCAGTTGTTTCCCGGCAGCTCGTTGCGGACCAGAATCTCTTTTTCATCTACCTGTACTTTAAACTTCTCGCTGGCAACGCCAAGGAAGATTCCTATAAGAATACCAAGGATACCTACAACCGCTGCCGCTAATATGATTCCTGTAACCATTTTCCTTCTCCTCCTTCTAAATTAATCCGGAAAATCCGAAAAATGCGATTGCCATGAGACCTGAGGTAATTAAAACAATGGGTGAGCCCTGGAATGAATACGGTACATCATTGTGCTCAATCTTCTCACGGATACCGGCCAGCATGATGATAGCGATGGTAAAACCAACGGAAATTCCGATGCCGTTCACAACGCTCTGAATAAAGCTGTATGACTTCTGTACATTGGTAAGGGCGACACCCAGCACCGCACAGTTGGTCGTAATCAGAGGCAGGTACACGCCCAGGGCCTCATAAAGTGACGGCATGGATTTCTTGAGGAACATCTCCACGAACTGAACCAGGGCTGCAATGACCAGGATGAACACGATGGTCTGCAGGTATTCCAGGTGCAGGTTCACAAGGATTCCGGTATAAACCAGGCTTGTCACTGCCGATGCTATGGTTATAACGAAGATAACGGCCGCACCCATGCCGGCTGAGGTCTCAACCTTCTTTGAAACACCGAGGAATGGACAGAGTCCTAAGAACTGGCTCAAAACAACGTTATTAACCAGAGCGGAACCAATGGCAATTAATAATAACTCTTTCATCTGTCCACCCTCCTAATTTTCTTTTTTGGAAGCAGCTGATTTAAGCTCTGCTTCCTTCTTTGCTACAGCTGCCTTCTTTGCCGCCAGAGCCTTTTCCTCGGCCTGACGCATCCTCGTCTCCAGCGCCTCATGGTTAGCCATGCAGGCAGAGCCGGTACATGACATACAGTTTCCGCCGCAGGCCAGCTTGGACTGAGGCACGGAACCGTTGGTTGCGGACGGCGCTTTGAACTTGTTCTGAAGCGCGGTCAGGAGCGCCAGCACGAAGAACGCGCCGGGAGCCAGCACAAAGATAGCAATATGGTAATCTTCCGGGACCACCACGTTCCCGAATATGGCTCCGGAACCGAGAATCTCACGGACCAGACCGATGCAGGTCAAAGCCAGGGTGAATCCAAGGCCCATGCCAAGGCCGTCAAAGGTGGATACCACCGGACCGTTCTTGGATGCGTAGGATTCTGCACGGCCAAGGATGATACAGTTAACCACAATCAGCGGGATATAGATGCCAAGCGCAGAGTACAGGCTTGGCACATAAGCCTGGAGCAGCAGCTGTACCATGGTAACCAGGGATGCGACGATGACGATATACGCCGGAATACGTACCCTGTCAGGTATGATCTTACGCAGGGCAGAGATAATCATATTGGAAAACAGTAAAACTACGGTTGTGGAAAGTCCCATACCCAGACCGTTGATGGCGGATGTGGTGACAGCCAGTGTCGGACACATACCAAGCATCAGGACGAAGGTAGGGTTTTCTTTCACAATACCGTTATATAAACGTTCTGTACATTTATTCATGTTCCCACCTCCTATTTATTGGATGCAGTTATGCAGGTAATATAAAGCTGCATTGACTGCATTGGTTGTTGCACTTGAAGTAATGGTAGCGCCGCTGATGGCATTAATCTGGGTATCATCCGCGCTGCCTGACTTGGTGACGGAAAGCTCAGGTGCATTCTTTCCCACATACTGGTCCTTGAACGCTGGTTCCTTTGCCTTTAATCCCAGACCGGGAGTATCGCTGATTTCCAGGAACTCGATGCCTGTGATGGTTCCGTCGTCCTTCAGTCCCACCGACAGCTTCACCACGCCGCCGTAGCTGTCATTGGACAGGGAGGTGATGACATAGCCTAACTGGCTGCCGCCTGCGTCCACTGCCTTTAACACATTCTCCACTTCCACACCGCCAAAATTCATGCCGGCCAGGGCTTCGTTGCAGGCCGGGATGGCAGCTGTCAGGGCTTCGTCCAAATCAAAGGTCTCGGCTTCTGGGAACACTGCCTTGTATGCCTTGTTGTTGGCCGCTATGGTAGCCAGCTCAATGGGCTTCTTGGTCAGCTGGTATACACCGCCTAAAAGGCATCCTGACACCAGGGTGATTACAAAGAGAATCACCGCGTCTTTCATAAATCCTGATTTGCTCATGTTTACTTGCCCTCCTTTCCAAATGCTTTGGGAAGGGTTACTTTCTCAATCAGCGGAACAAGGATGTTGCTGATGATGATTGCGTAGGACACGCCCTCTGCGGATCCGCCGAAAATCCTGAACAGTCCTGTGAGCACGCCCAGCAGGATGCCGAACACAATCTGGCCCTTTGGAGTAATGGGGCTGGTCACATAGTCGGTTGCCATGAAGAAGGCACCGAAAATCAGGCCGCCGCCGCACAGGTGGGCTGCAATGTAGTTCAAATCAAATCCATGGCCTCCAAACAGGATGGCAAATACAACAACCGTCAGTATGTAGGTACCCGGAATCCGGATGGATATTACCTTCTTTGCCAGAAGATAAGCAGCGCCGATTAAAAGGGCAATCACGGAAACCTCTCCGATGGTACCTGGGATGTTTCCCACAAACATGGCCGGAACATCCACTGCCCCGCCGCTCTTAAGCACTGCCAGGGGTGTTGCGCCGGACACGCCGTCAAATCCGCTGTAGCTGAAATTGGTCATCTTTCCCGCAAAGGAAATCAGCAGGAAACACCTGGCTGCCAGAGCCGGGTTCATAAAGTTCTGTCCCAGGCCGCCGTAGAGCTGCTTCACCACGATGATGGCAAAGATTCCGCCCAGGGCCGGAATCCACACCGGAATCTCCGGAGGCATGTTCAGTGCCAGAATCATGCCTGTGACCAGGGCACTGCAGTCGCTGATGGTACTTGGCTTCTTCATCAGCTTCTCATATACATACTCACTTAAAACACAGGCTGCAACCGTAACTATAAGCACCAGCAGCGCATGCATGCCGAAATGATACACACCGAAAGCGGTTGCAGGCAACATGGCAATGGCCACATCCAGCATGATGCTGTGGGTGGTCTCATGGCTTCTCACATGCGGGGATGATGATACGTTTAATAATTTACTCATGACTTATGTCCCCTCCTACCCTTTCTTCCTGCGGTTAGCCGCAACTGTCTTGCGCATTTCCTTAAATGCCTGAGTCAGAGGCCTCTTGGCCGGACATACATAGGTACAGCTTCCGCACTCCATGCATTCCATACCGTTCAGCTTCTCAAATGTCTCGCAGTCGTCCCTGAGGGCGGCCTGCATCATCATCACAGGGATGATGTGGCTTGGACATACGCTGACGCACTTTCCGCACCGTATGCACGCGGAAGGCTCCATCTCCGCCACCTGGTCCTTTGTGAAACAGGTCAGGGCGGATGAAGTCTTGCTTACCGGGATATTCAGGTCAAATATGGCCTGGCCCATCATGGGGCCGCCTGAGAGGATTTTCTCCGGCTCTGTCTTAAAACCGCCTGCTGCGTCCAGCAGCTCCTGGTAATTGGTTCCAAGCTTTACGCTGAAATTCCTGGGGTCCGCCACCGCGTCTCCGGTGACCGTAATGATTTTCCTCATCAGGGGCGTGCTCTTGCACACTGCCATGTAGATGGAAATCACAGTGTCAACATTGTCCACGATGCATCCTGCGTCCGCGGGAAGCATGGATGAGTTGACCTTCCTGCCTGTAACGGCATAAATCAGGGAACGCTCTCCTCCCTGAGGATACTTTGTCATAAGCGGACAAACCGTGATGCGCGGCTCGTCCTTCACCATCTCGGTAAGCTTCTTGATGGCCTCCGGCTTATTGTTCTCGATGCCGATAACGCCCTTTGCATTGTCAAAAAGCTGAAGGATGACCTTTAAGCCGCCTACGATTTTCTCCGGCTCCTCCAACATCATTCGGTAGTCGCTGGTAAGGTACGGCTCACACTCCGCGCCGTTGACCAGTATGTACTCGATGGCGTTCTCATCCTTCGGAGTCAGCTTTACATGAGTGGGGAATCCCGCCCCGCCGAGGCCCACGATACCGGCTTCCTTCACAATGTTACGGATTTCCTCTTTTGACAGGCCTGATGGGTCCCTGTCCTCTCCCACGCCTTCAACTGTCTTATATTCTCCATCATTTTCAACGACAATGGAGGGCACCATTGTTCCGTTAGCCATACGCCTTGGTTCAATGCCCTTCACCGTTCCTGAAACAGAAGCAATTACATTGGCAGAGATGAAACCGCCTGCTTCTCCAATCTTCTGGCCTGCCAGTACATGATCGCCCTTTGCTACCAGAGGCTTCGCGGGTGCACCAATGTGCTGTGACATCGGGTACACCAGGTCGCCCTTTGGCATCAGGACCTGTACCGGTTTGTTCTCTGACAGCTCCTTCCCCTCATATGGATGGATGCCGCCTTTAAAAGTCGCCAAACCCATGGATTCTCTCCCTCTTTTCTTTCTTTTTATTCCTTTGTGCGGCCGGACAAGTACCAGCGTCCGGTATAACCGGCGGGGCTGCCTGCCCCTCCGGAATACACCAACTTAGTATAGCATAAATAAAGATTGTATACAATACAGATTTTATTCGTTATTAATTTAATTTATATGTTAATTTCATGGCAATCAATCCAGTTCTTTCATGCCTGTATACAATTCATAGTATCGTCCTCTCATCTCTAAAAGCTCCTCGTGGGTACCCCTCTCTATGATTTCCCCGTGCTCCAGAACCATGATGGCGTTGGCGCTTCGCACTGTGGACAGCCTGTGGGCAATGATGAAGGTGGTGCGGTCTGCCATCAGCCGGTCCATGCCGTGCTCAATGTGTTTTTCCGTCCTGGTATCCACAGAGCTGGTGGCCTCGTCCAGAATCAGCACAGGGGCCTTGGATATGGCTGCCCTGGCAATATTGAGAAGCTGTCTCTGCCCCTGGCTTAAATTGGCCCCGTCTCCCTCCAGCATGGTATCATATCCGTGAGGAAGACGCATGATGAAGGAGTGGGCGGAGGCTGTTTTGGCCGCCTGGATGACCTCGTCGTCCGTGGCATCCAGCCTGCCGTAGCGGATGTTCTCCCGCACCGTGCCTGTAAACAGGTGGGTGTCCTGGAGAACCATGGCAATGTTGTTTCGCAGGGCGTCCCTTGAAATGCGGCGTATATCCACCCCGTCAATGGTGATGGAACCTGACTGGATGTCATAGAACCGGTTCAGCAGGTTTGTTATGGTGGTCTTTCCCGCTCCGGTAGAGCCTACAAAGGCAATCTTCTGTCCAGGTTTGGCATAGAGGTTTATGTCCTTAAGAATGGTTTTATCCGGGGCGTAGCCAAAAGTAACATGATTGAACACCACATGGCCAATCATGGGACTTAGCACCGCGCAGTCCATGGTGTCCGCCGGCTCCGGCTCCTCATCCATCACCGCGAATACACGCTCTGCTCCGGCCAGAGCTGAGAATACATTGCTGACCTGCATGGATATCTCATTGATGGGACGGCTAAACTGCCTGGAAAAGTTTAAGAACACGGTCAGCCCTCCCACGTCAAAGCCCCTGAGCACACAGAGCAGGCCGCCCACACAGGCGGTAAGGGAATAGTTGATCTGGCTCAGGCTGTTCATCACAGGCCCCATGATACCGCCGAAAAACTGGGCCCGAATCTGGTTGTACCTCAGGTCATGGTTCAGTATGCCGAATTCCTCCCTGGCCGTGTCCTCGTGGCAGAATACCTTAACCACCTTCTGTCCGGTGATGGTCTCCTCTATATAACCGTTCACGGCTCCCAGGGATGTCTGCTGGGCAGTGAAGTATTTCTGGCTCCACCCGGCCACAGCCCCTCCCGCCTTCATCATAGCAGGAATCATCACCAGGGTGACAAGAGTCAGAATCAGGTTGGTGTACAGCATGAGGAACAGGGTGCCTATGATGCTTAATGCACCGGAAAACAGCTGTACCAGCGTGGAGCTGAGCATCTGTCCGATGGTATCCACATCATTTGTAAAACGGCTCATCAAATCACCGTTGGAGTTGGTATCATAAAACCGCACCGGCAGCTTCTGCATTCTGCCAAACAGGTCATTGCGGATTTTCTGCAGGGTATTCTGGGCCACGGTCAGCATGACCTTTGCCTGGGCATAATTGGCAAACACCCCCACCGCGAACACAGCCGCCAGCACAGCCAGGGCCCTAGCAAGTCCTTCCGGATCCCCGGGACCTCCCGTCAGAGGGGCAATAAATGTATTGATGATAGGCCGCAGCATGTAGGAGCCTGCCAGCGTTGCGGCGGTGTTGAGGATGACGCAGAAAAATGCCAGCATCATCTTGGGTTTATCCTCATTTAAATAATGCAGAAGACGTCTGATGGTGGTGCCTGCGTTCCTGGGCAGCCGTTTCGGGCCCATGCCCATATTCCGTCCCGGTCCATGCCTTCTCCCTCCCATGGGACCTATGGACTCAGGAGCCCCATGTCTTCCATAGCGCCGTTTCAGGCTCTCCGCTTTCTGTTGTCTCGTCATGATGCAGCCGTCTCCTTTCGGTCCCTCTGGGAATAATAAATCTCCTGGTATGCCTGGCATTCCTCCATAAGCTGTTCATGGGTCCCCTGTCCGATGAGCCTGCCTTCATCCAGCACCAAGATCCGGTCAGCCTCTTCCACGGATCCAATGCGCTGTGCTATGATGATTTTGGTGGTATCCTTAAGGCTGGTGTTGAAACACTGCCGTATCCTGGCCTCAGTGGCAGTATCCACGGCGCTGGTGCTGTCATCCAGTATCAGGATTTTTGGCCTCTTAAGCAGAGCCCTGGCAATACAGAGTCTCTGCTTCTGGCCCCCCGATACGTTGACCCCGCCCTGTCCCATGTCCGTATCATAGCCATTGGTAAAGGAGGTGACAAAGCTGTCTGCCTGGGCGCTCTGTGCCATTTCCCTGATTTCATCCATGGAGGCGTCCTCCCTGCCCCAGCGCAGGTTCTCCTCTATGGTGCCTGAGAAGAGCACATTTTTCTGGAGCACCATACCCACGCCTTCCCGCAGGTTTTTCAGGGAATAATCCCTGACATCCACCCCGTCCACAAGCACCTGGCCCTTTGTGGCATCGTAAAGCCGCGGTATCAACTGCACCAGGGTGGTCTTGCCGCTGCCTGTGGATCCGATAATTCCTATCATCTGCCCCGGCTCTGCCGTAAAGCTTATATCCTCCAGCACCATCTCATCCTGGTTGTCCGTATAGCTGAAGCTCACATGCTTAAACTCCACCTTTCCCTTCAATACAGCCAGGTCCTTCCTGGAGGCCCCCTCGTCTGTCAGGTCGATCTCCGTGTCCATGACCTCACCCACCCTGCGGATGGATGCCACTGCCCTGGAAAGCTGCAGGAATACCATGGAAAGCATCATAAGTGACATGAGTATCTGTACGATATAGGTGGTAAATGCAGTCAAATCCCCTACCGGCATATCCCCTGCAATAATGATATTACCCCCGTACCACACAACAGCCAGTGTGGTTATGTTCATGGCAAAGGTCATCACAGGCATGGTGACAATGACGATTTTCATGGCATCCAGGCTGCTGTTCTTTAAATCCTGGTTCATGTCCCTGAATTTATCCTCCTCAAATTCTTCCCGCACAAAGGACTTGATAACCCGCACATTGGTCAGCGCCTCCTGGATGCCGGAGTTTAGCTGGTCCAGCTTTTTCTGCATGGCGGTAAACCTGGGGAATGCTGTCTTTAGTATGACGGCTATGGCTGCTGTCAGCAGGGGGATGACCACCAGTATGACCACTGCCAGCCTGGCATTCATCATGAAAGCCATGATCAGGGCTCCTATGAACATGCCCGGAGCGCGCATGGCCATCCGCAGTCCCATCATAAGCACGTTCTGGACCTGCTGAATATCATTGGTCAGACGGGTGACCAGTGAGCCTGTGCTGTAGGCGTCTATGTTCTTAAAGGAAAATTCCTGCACCTTGGAAAAAAGATCGTCCCTCAAATCGCTGGTAAAGCTGATTGCCGCTTTCACCGAAAAATAGGCTCCTCCGATTCCTCCTATGGCCATAACCAGGGTGGCCAGTATCATCAGCCCTCCCACAGACAGGATATACTGCACATTTCTCTGCGCCACCCCGTTGTTGATAATCATGGACATCAGCTTGGGCAGCATGATTTCCCCCGCCACCTCGGTCAGCATCAGAAGAGGGCCCAGGATAAAGGCTCCAAGATATGGTTTTATATATTTTCCGTATCGTTTCACTTAAGATTCCTCTCTTTCCGCCCTGTCCGTAAACTCCTGGTTCAGATTCCCATAAATCCGGTCCAGCAGTTCTCCCAGCACCTTCATATCATTCTCAGAAAATCCTTCAAACATACGGCTCTCAATGTGCCTGAAAATCTTAACGCTGTCCACCACCACTTTCCTGCCCTTATCCGTTATGCAAATCTGGTTGCACCGGTTGTCCTCCTGGTCTACCAGGCGCCTTATATAGCCCCTCTTTTCCAGTTTCTTAAGGGAAACAGCCATGGTGGCCCCGGACACGCCATACATCCTTGCCAGCTCTTTCTGGGATACGTTGGGATTATCCGACACAAACATCAGAATCTGATGCTGGCTGCGGTACACCCCTGTTCCGTTCAGACGGTGCTCCATCATACTCCGGTGCAGCCTGGCCACCCGGATGTACTTCTCTATGAGACAGTGCTCCGGGGATTGAACAAAACAGCAGCATGGTGCATTGTCCAAGTAGATTGCCTCCTTCCTGTATATTAACTGATTAACCATTAGTCTGCTTATAATTAGCTAGTTAACTATATCAAAGTATAACAGAATGGGGGATTTGTGACAAGCATTATTTTTTTTGGTATAGACGTACATACAGCCATATTAAAAGCCCGGCACACCACTGTGCCGGGCCCCATATCTTAAGTCAGGTCATCCTGATTCCATGTATTGATTCCATGCATTGATTTCATGCACTAACCTTATTCATGTATCCGCCATGTTCCTACCGTATAAAATTCGTTCTCTTCTTCTCCTCTGTCTCAGGAAGCGTAACTCCGGCAGCTTTTCCAGCCTCAATGGATTTGAGCATCCAGGCCATGTTCCTGCCCAAAACGCGCATGATCTGCATGCCTTCCTCATCCTTTTTCACATCCTCAGGACATTGCCCGTGCACCATGTTCCAGTACTGGGAGGACACTACCGGCATCTGCGTAATCATAAAATATTTGTTCAGCTGGTCCAGGGTGGCAGTTGTTCCGGCCCTTCTGGCAGAGGCAATGGCAGCTCCCGGCTTATGGGCAGCAGCACTGCTTCCGGAATAGAAGAAACGGTCCAGGAAGGAGGTGATGGCCCCGCCGGCCGAAGCATAGTGCACCGGTGAACCGATAATCAGTCCATCGCTCTGCCTCATTTTTTCCACTGCTTCATTGACCTTATCGTCACCGTAAATGCATTTTCCAAGCTTACCGCAAGCGCCGCAGCCCATGCATCCACGGACAGTCCCGCCGCCCACATGCATAATCTCTGTTTCAATGCCAGCCTGATTGAGCTCTCCTGCCACCTCTGCAAGGGCGGTGTAGGTACATCCCTTCTCATGGGGACTCCCGTTTAACATTAATACTTTCATTTCCTATTCCTCCTTTATGATATTCAGTATATCATCTCTTGTCAGGCTTCCAAAGGATACCGTGCCCTCAGGCACCACTGCATCCGCCAGATGGCTCTTGGCTTCCTGAAGCTTTAAGATGTTCTCTTCTATGGTATTTCTGGTAATCAGTTTATAGACCGTTACCTGCTTATCCTGGCCAATCCGGTGGGTTCTGTCCGTGGCCTGGTTCTGGGCAGCCACGTTCCACCACGGGTCATAATGAATGACGATATCCGCCGCGGTCAGGTTGAGGCCGGTTCCCCCTGCTTTCAGGCTAATCAGGAATACAGGCACCTCATCCTTCCCAAAATCCCCCACCAGACGGATTCGTTCTTCCTTGGAGGTGGCTCCTGTCAGTACGTGGCTCTTGATTCCCTCCTTCTCTAACCTTGTATGAATGATATCCAGCATGGAGGTAAACTGGGAAAACAACAATATCTTATGTCCTCCCGCCACACCTCTTCTCACCAGGTCCATGCAGGTCTCCAGCTTGGCGGAACTGCCCCTGTAATTATCGTAACACAACCGCGGGTCGCAGCAAATCTGTCTCAGGCGCATGAGCTCCGCCAAAATCTGGAGCTTCCCTTCCCCTGCCCGGCCAAAGCCGCCCGTGCTGAGCTTCTCCTTAAACTTGGCTGCATTGGCTGCATATAATTTTTTCTGCTCCGGTTCAAAGTTGGAATATACAACCTCCTCCATCTTATCAGGAAGGTCCTTTAATACATCCTTCTTTACCCGCCTCAGCACAAATGGGCCTATCATCCGCTTCAGCCGTTCCAGGGCTGCCGAATCGCCGTCTCTTACGATGGGGATTTCATATTCCTTCTTGAAAAACTGGCTTCCAAAGAGAAAGCCCGGCATGAGATAATCAAAAATGCTCCACAGCTCCCCCAAACGGTTTTCAACAGGCGTTCCTGTCAGGGCAAACCTGGTCTGCACATCCAGGGACTTCACTGCCCTGGCGCTCTGTGTGGACGCGTTTTTGATATACTGAGCCTCGTCTATGACCTGATACCGGAAATGGACGGCTTCATATAATCCTATGTCCCTTCTCAGCAAATCGTAGGACGTCACAATGGCCTGATAGTCCTGCGGATTTTTGCCAACCTCTTTTAAAAGGGCCTCCCGCTCCGAACTGCTGCCCACCACCGACAGCACCTTAAGGTCCGGCGCAAAACGCCGGATCTCATGCTCCCAGTTGTACACCAGGGAAGCCGGGCATATAATCAGGGACGGGGACTGTTCGCCTGAGCCATAGGCGTCCTCCAAAAGGGCAATAATCTGTATGGTTTTTCCGAGTCCCATGTCATCGGCCAGGATTCCCCCGAATCCGTAACTGTCCATGGTCCTCAGCCAGACATACCCGATTCTCTGATACTCCCTCAGCACGCCCCTCAGTTTCTCCGGCGCAGTAAAATCACTGTCCTCCACAGACTTGACCGACCTTACCATGGCCTTTAGCATCTGGTCCCTGTAATATGTTACTCCGGTACTCTCCTTAAGCAGATAATCCAGATAAAAGGCGCGGTAAGCCGGCAGACGGACCCTGCCGCTCTGAAGCTCCTTCCTGGTCACTCCCATTTCCGACGCCATGCGGCTGATGACCGTGAGACCGCCTTCATTCAGTCCCAGAAACTGTCCGCTTTTCAGCCTGTAGTACTTCTTTTTCCGGCTGTAGGCTGCCAGTATCCGGTTCAGTTCCTGGCTGTTCATACCGCCCATGTCCACGTCCAGTTCCAGCCAGCCGCTGACAGCAGAAACACCCACAGTAACCCTGGGCGGCGCCAGAACCTTCCACTGACGCAGGCTCTCAGACACATATACATCTCCCATAGAGCGGAATTCGTCCATCCCCTCTGTCATAAGACGGTAAATCTCATCCTCGTCATTCCTTATGACCAGCCGTCTTCCCTCCGGGTCCTTGTACCTGAAATATTTATGAATCAGCTGGCTAACCCTGAACTCCCCCGGCACATCACGGCATATAGTCCTGGGAAGGTTCTCGTCCTCCAGGGGATGGAATTCATAACTGCCGTAAGCAAGGGATGGTTCCATCACCAGAGCTCCATCCTCCCCTGTGTCGAACCGGAAGGACGCCTTTAACGGCTCCGGCTCATAATCCTTAAAATCCACGTCCTCCAGCATCAGGCGGCAATAGGGAAGAATATGCTTGATAACGCGCTCATAGAAGAGCGGAATATCCCTCTGTCCCACCATCACGCTTTCATCCCGCTCCATGCACATCTGCTCCATGAACAGCCCCATGACCTGGGTACATGACTCGCTGCACCGGTAGAGCCTCTGGCCGGACACCACATACAGGAACCGCTCCCCGCGGAAGCAGCCGGCTACCGGCCTTGGGGCTTCGCCTCCTTTCATTGGAGCCACCCCCATAAGGCTGGCTTTCAGTCCGTCCCTTCCCGTCTTCTCCACCTTAAGTGATGCCACCGGATCAGAATCCTCCATGTCCATCATGACCCGGTTCCCGCCGGGAAGCTGGACCTCCACGGTCCGGCCGGCCATTATTTCAAAAAAGCGGTCACGGTTCATACGGTTTAGCGTCAGGCTGCGGACCGCTTTCTGGTTTTCTACTCCTCCCATAAGCAGGGCCAGAAGCTCCCTGCTGCTGTCTGTAAAAGCCGATTTGTGGTGATGAAAGGACAGGTCCTTTCCATAGGCCACATGGGCGCCATTTTCAACGGCCTCCTTAAAGGCCCTCAAATCCCGCACAGCATAAAAACGGGTGATTCCCACCTTGAACTCCAGACGCGTGTCCTTTCCGTCCAGAATCAGCACCGGCACCAGCCTTACCTGGGCGTCCACCTCCTCTGCCAGAATCAGGGCCACCTCCCGGTTGGTGTATTCCCGAATCATGGTGTGAACCTGGGAGGATGTATGAACCGTTGGTTTGGACGCCTCCTCCCTCTGCTGATTATAATACGCAAAAAGGGCCTCCCCATGGGCGCACATTCCCCTGTAAGAATTCCCTTTGCTGCAGGAACAGGAGTAATCCCTTACTCTTCCGCTTCCCAGATATAAATTTACCTCAAATGTTTCCCCCTGGTCTTCAACCAGGCCCTTCACACCAATCTCCCCCTTCCAGAAGCTGCTGGTGTTCATCCTGACAATATTCATCTGCTTCATGCATCCTTTCAGCGGGATTCCTGATACCCCTGCCCCAGAGCAGGACGTATCAGGTCATCCCAGGACATCCCCGCGGTTACATGCGCTCCGGAGCCTCGATACCCAACAGTCCGATGCAGGCTTCTAACACCCGTCTGGTAAGGGAAATAAGGCCGATATAGCTCTCCTTCCTGGCTTCATCCTCCTCTGCCAGAATCTTGGTATCGTGATAAAAGCTGTTAAAGGCATTGGACAGCTCGTAAATGTACAGGCATATCTTATGAGGCGCTGTCTCCGCAAAGCTGTTTTCCAGAACCTCATTATATCTGGCCAGCATAAGCATCAGGGCCTTCTCCGAACTTCCGGTGCAGGCAAGAATCTTCTTTTCAACAGCATCCTGGCTTACCTGGCCTCCGTTCTCCCTGTACTTGGCGATAATGGACTTGATTCTGACAATGGTATAGAGGATGTACGGACCTGTATTACCCTCAAATGAGGTAAAGCGCTCAATATCAAATACATAATCCTTGGCAGCCTGGTTGGACAGATCGCCGTACTTGAGGGCAGCCAGCCCTACCACAGCCGCCGTACTCCTGGCCTCGTCCTCTGATACGGTCCTGTTCTCCATGATTCTATGGTATACGGCTTCATTGATTTCCTCAATGAGCTTTTCCAGACGCATGACTCCGCCCTCACGTGTCTTAAAGGGCTTTCCGTCCTTCCCGTTCATGGTGCCGAAGCCCAGGAAAATCATGGGGGTACCTTCCTTCACAATACCTGCCTTCTTAGCCACCCTGAACACCTGCTCAAAGTGCATTCCCTGGCGTTTGTCCACCACATAAATATAGCGGTCCGGCTTAAAATCCTGTTCCCGTTCCACAATGGTTGCCAAATCGGATGTGGCATAAAGAGAAGCCCCGTCGGACTTACGGATCAGGCAGGGCGGAATCTCCTTGGTGTCCGTATCCTGAGCCACATCCACCACCAGAGCGCCCTGGCTCTCATGGGCCAGCCCCTTATCCACCAGCATCTGAATCATGTCCCCGATATATGGCTCTGCGTCGCTTTCACCCTTCCACAAATCGAATTCCACGTTCAGGTTTGCGTAATTCTTCTTAAGGTCAGCCACAGAGACTGCCATGATATGCTGCCAGATTGCCCGGAATGGGGCATATCCTCTCTGGAGCTTCAGGGTCGCCTGGTGGGCCCTCTCCTTAAACACCTCGTCCACCTTGGACCTGGCGCTGGCCGCAGGATATATCTCCTCCAGCTCACTGATTGTAAACGGGGCCTCCTGGGGAAATGGTCCCTCAAAGGATTCGTCAAAATACACCAGCTCCGGCTTCCTGTCCTTTAGTTCCTCAATGATAAGGCCCATCTGCAGTCCCCAGTCCCCCAGGTGCACATCACCAATCATATGGTGGCCCAGGAAACGGCCCATGCGCTTTATGCTCTCCCCGATAATGGCCGCCCGCAGATGGCCCACATGGAGAGGCTTTGCCACATTGGCCCCGCCGTAATCCACGATAACTGTCTCCGGCTTCTCAGGCGCTTCCAGTCCCAGCTTATCTGCCGAAGCCATGGCACCCGCATACTCTGCCAGAAACGCCTCTGACAGCTTCAGGTTGATGAATCCCGGCATCACAGCCTCTGCCTCAGAAAAAACAGGGTGGGATCCGCCTGAAACCAGATGTTCCACCACCTGGTTCGCTATATCGATTGGCTTCTTCTTATATGCCTTAGCCGCTGCCATGGCACCGTTGCACTGGTACTCACACAGGTCGGGACGGTTGGATAAAACCACCTTTGCGAATGAATCCTCATATCCGCTGGCTGTAAATGCCTGCTTTAATTCCCGCTCCATCATATCCAGAATCTTATTCACAATGTATACTCTCCTTTACTGTGACAATAGGTCTTTCCTTTTCCCGGAAAGTTAAAAACTGCCCCGGCATATACCGGAGCAATTCTTACAAACCGCCTCCCAGAGCGTATCTGACAAGTTGTATTATACACGTGACAGATATTCGCCGGTTCTGGTGTCAATCTTAATCTTATCGCCGATTTCTACGAATAACGGTACGTATACGGTTGCACCGGTCTCCACAGTTGCCGGCTTGTTGGCACCGGTTGCGGTATCGCCCTTGAAACCTGGCTCTGTCTCTGTAATCTCCAGCTCAACAAACAGCGGAGGCTCTACGGAGAATACGCTGCCATTGTAAGAGCAGACCTTACATACCTCGTTCTCTTTCACAAACTTCAGGGCATCGCCGATAATATCCTGATTCAGGGCAACCTGGTCATAGGTCTCCTGGTTCATAAAGTTATATAATTCTCCGTCGGCATACAGATACTGCATGTCCACTCTGTCAATTCTGGCCTGAGGGAACTTCTCTGTAGGACGGAAGGTGCGCTCTACCACGCCGCCGTTGATTACATTTTTTAATTTTGTACGCACGAAAGCTGCGCCCTTGCCTGGCTTAACATGCTGGAATTCCATAATCTGGACAACCTGTCCGTCAATCTCCAGAGTAATGCCATTTCTAAAATCACCTGCTGATATCATAAAGATATTCCTCCTTGAGTTCGTTCATGACGCTTGCCTAAGCGCCCCATAAGTCTTTAATCTTTTATATTCTATACTATGTAGGGAGCATTTTCAAGTTCTTTTTTAACGGCAGTATAAATTTCTCCCTTTTTAGCATGTTTTATCCACTGCCCTGCGGTGAATCTCTTCCACGATATCATCCACGTCCCGTCCGTTCACATCCACAATTATATGAGAAGCTTCCAGGTAATGGGGTTTTCTCGACTCCAGAAGGCTTATAATACGGCCCATCACATCGCTGCCGTGAAGCATGGGACGGTCCGACACATCGGCTCCGATTCGTTCCATGACAGTCTCAGGCAGGACATCCAGATATACCACGGTTCCCAGATGTTTCAGAAGCGCCCTGTTTTCCGCCCTGAGAGGCAGTCCGCCGCCCACGGAAATCACAGACCTGCCTCCCTGCTTCAGCAGCTTCTCCAGTACGCCTGTCTCCAGGCGCCGGAAGGCTTCCTCTCCCTGGGTGGCAAATATGTCGGATATGGACATACCTGCTGCCGCCTCAATCTCCCTGTCCGTGTCAATCATGGGCATCCGGTAGCGTGCTGCGAAATGTTCTCCCACACTGGTCTTTCCCGCTCCCATGAAGCCAATGAGTATCAGGTTCTCTCCCCGGCCCTCCCCGGCCTGTTTTTTTATCAGGTAATCTTCTATCATCTGCTTTGCCGCCTTTATGGTCCCGCTGTCCACCCTCACCTGGGGATTCCACAGTTCATAGGCAATCACGCCCTGATATAAAAGCATGTCCAGACCGTTCACTGCCCTTCCTCCTGCTTCCTGTACCATTTTCATGAACCTGGTCCTGGCGGGAGTATAGACAATGTCCACACCGGTATGAATCATCTCATAAAACCGGGGATCATCAATAACGACATCCTCCACATGGGGATGCATGCCAACGCTGGTGGACTGTACGGCCAGATATCCGCCTTTTCTGGCAGGAAGCTTCCTGTATCCCTCCAGAGACAGGGCCTCCGCCAGACCGCTGCCTGTCAGTGAGTTGATACAGTCGGCCAGCTCCCTGGCCCTGGTTTCATTCCGGTTGAGGATGTGGATTTTTGCAGCCCCGCCCTTTGCCAGCACATAGGCTGCTGCCTTGGCCGCACCTCCGGCCCCAATGAGTAAACAGTGTTCTCCTTCTGTGGGAATACCGGCTTGCGCAAGGGCCCGTTTAAGGCCCGCGCCATCCGTATTATAGCCCTTATACCCCGCATCTGTCCTGACCAGTGTATTGACTGCCCCGATGGCCCTGGCATCCTCATCCAGTTCAGACAAAAATTCCATAACCCGCTGTTTATATGGAACCGTCACATTCATCCCCAGTATATTCAGGGCATAGGCCCCTTTTACCGCGTCCCCAACCCTGTCTTCCTCCACTTTAAAAGGAACGTAGGCTAAGTTCACCCCTGTTCTCTGCGCAAAAAAATTATGCATCATGGGTGACATGGAATGTTCCACCGGATTTGCAATCAGCCCGCATACTCTTGTCTTTCCGTCCATTGTCTCACTTTACTCCCTGTCTTGGTTTATGTTTCCGGCATGTTTTTTATAAAAATACAGCACCGGCTTTTCCAGGTAACGCTTCAGCACAATCTGTATCTCTTCCCTGGGGGTCATGGGCCCTACCAGGATACTGTAGATGCCGGCCCTGTTGGCACCGTACACATCCGTAAACAGCTGGTCCCCCACAAAGAGGGTATGTTCCCTGTCAGTCCCCATAAGCTCCATGGCCTTCTCATATCCCCTGACTCCCGGCTTGCCTGCCTTATGGATATAGCAGGAACCCACCAAATCTGCAAAGGGCTTTACCCTGGGTTCCTTATTGTTGGATAGAAGACATGTCTTCATTCCCATGGCGCGAAGCCGCTCGAAGAGTTCCACTGCCTGTCCGTCTGCCGGCGCGTCATGGGGCACCAGGGTATTATCAATGTCAAAAATCACGCCCTGCATTCCCTGTGCATGATAATAGTCAAAAGGTATCACATAGGTGGATACCTCGTAACGGCGGGGATAAAACATTTCCAGCATACTTATAAGTATTCCTTCCAAATCTATTTTTTCAGCAATTTTCCAATCTCTTCTATGAACGTATTCACATCCTTAAATTCCCGGTAGACTGAGGCAAAACGCACATACGCCACCTCGTCCAGGTTCTTAAGCTTTCCCATCACCAGCTCTCCGATGGCGGAGGTGGGCACTTCCTTTTCCTCCATGTTGAAAATCTGGTTCTCAATCTCATCAATCATGGAATTAATCTGCTGGGGGGATACCGGCCGTTTGTGGCAGGAGTGAATGATTCCCGCTTCAATTTTGGAGCGGTCATAAGTCTCCCTGGAATTATCCTTCTTTATTACCATTAACGGCATGGTCTCCAGCTTCTCGTAGGTGGTAAAGCGCTTACCGCAGCGCTCACACTGGCGGCGCCTGCGTATGGAGCTGTTGTCATCTGCCGGGCGGGAATCTATGACCTTGGTGTCTGCTTCATTACAATAGGGGCATTTCATCTGGGTTACTCTTCCTTTCTTTTTTCACGTATCGTCTTAAACGCTTCATATATTTTAACCGAAGAAAGTATGAATCGCAAGGACTTTGTTCTTTTTTCATTACGGTATGGACGAAATCCCCTCCCCGCTTTATAATGAATCCAGACAAATCCAAAAAGATTACAGGAAAGGTGCTCTTTATCATGAAAAATGTCATTATAAAACAAACTGTACTTGGACAGGGAATGCCGAAAATATGCGCCCCGCTGGTGGAAAAGGATTACGAATCCCTGATTCACCAGGCAGAATCCTTCACTGAACAGCCTGTGGATGTGGCTGAGTGGAGAGCGGACTGGTTTGATTCCATACTGGAGCCGGATATCCTGGACCAGGTCCTTCCCGGTCTGGAGGCTGCCCTGAAAGACATTCCCCTGCTCTTTACCTTCCGTACCCAAAAGGAGGGCGGCCGTCTGTCCGCTCCGCACCCGGCGTACCGCTCCCTGTTGGAACACGCCATCTGCTCCGGTCATATCCAGCTGGTGGATTTGGAGCTTTTTTCGGGTGACGATATGGTACGTGAGACGGTGGACCTGGCCCACAGGCACCAGGTACGCGTCATCCTGTCCAATCATGATTTTGCGGCCACTCCCGAAGAGGATGATATTCTGCGCCGCCTGCATCACATGGAGGAACTGGGCGCAGACATAGCCAAAATTGCGGTCATGCCCCAGTCAGCCGGTGATGTGCTGACCCTTCTTTCAGCCACCAATAAGGCCAGCCAGTCCCTATCCTGCCCAGTTATCACTATGTCCATGAAAGGCACCGGGCTCATAAGCCGTCTGTCAGGGGAAGTATTCGGCTCCTGCCTGACC
Source organism: [Clostridium] clostridioforme AGR2157 (assembly GCF_000424325.1). Classification (GTDB taxonomy): domain Bacteria; phylum Bacillota; class Clostridia; order Lachnospirales; family Lachnospiraceae; genus Enterocloster; species Enterocloster clostridioformis_A. The sequence goes on along the minus strand of NZ_AUJR01000005.1, from coordinate 61,366 downwards.
TTTGGCTCTGTAAAAGAAGCCTCTGCACCGGGCCAGATCGAAGTGGGAAAGCTTAAGGACATCCTGACAGCCATTCACGAGAACCTGTGACCATTTTATGGTATCGTTCACAGTTTTTTCACATTTCCATCATAAAACCTTCACAATTCATTTGTATAGTTAGAATTGTATAAAGCAAATGCTTTTCATACAACTTTTCTCACAAACCGGCCGGCAGGGGAGACCCTGGCGGCCACTCCTCTGTCCCATGGCGCGGAAAAAGCGCGAATCCGGCTGGAATCCGCGCTGTATGTTTCCTTTCAGCATTTAATGCTTTCCGTTACATCTTTTTCTTTAATGTCCACCAATATGATATCGTTTCCCACCTGGCAGATGTCACAGAATGGAATTACATATTCCTTCTCCCGTCCCAAAAAACCGCATATGCAGCCCGGACCAGGCACAATCAGGGCCAGCAGACAGCCCGTTTCCATGTCGAAATCCACATCTCCCACAAATCCAAGGCGCTTGCAGGTCTTTACATTAATCACTTCTTTTTGTTTAAGGTCGTAAATCCTCACGGTCCACAGCCTCCCGGCCTCTCTTGCTACCTACTATATGCCAGGTACCGTCCCATTAAAACCTTATTTTAGCCAATTAATTCAGTTCCGGTATGACAGTGAACACCTCAATCGCAACAAAGAAGATGATGACAAGCACGGTGACAGCAATACCGATAATGGAGAGTATAAGTCCGGCCTTTGCCTGACCGTCCATTCTGTCTCCTTTTTTTGACATAATGGCAAATATGATGCCGAGTACTCCGAACACAATGCCGAACAGCATACAGCAACAGATACTGCACAGAGAAAGAATCCCCATGACCAGAGATGCCGTTGCCATATTGTTCTTTTCCTGGTACACAGGCGGGTAAGACTGGTATTGGGTCTGGTATTGGGTCTGGTATTGACTGCTCCCGCCTGGCTGGCCGCTGCCTCTTTCCTGGCGGCTGTCATTTTGGCTGAAACCACTGTCCCGGCCGCCACTGCCGCTTTGGCCTGCCCCCGGCTGACCCTGACCATAAGAAGCCGGGGCTGGCTTATATACCGGCTGGCTGTCATTTCCGCTGGCGCCATTATTCTTTCCTGCATCATATGCTGTTCCGGATTGGGTTGGTTCCCAGGGACTTCCCAGATAAGGTTTATCCCCTGTATCGCTCCATCTGTCCTCCCGTGAGGGTGCATCCATGGGGCTGCGCCATCCATCGGAGCCATCCTGGATGGCGCAATTCTGGCCCGCGGTCCCCCAGCCCGCAGTTCCCCGCTCTGGCCCGCTTTGCCCCGGCATTCCCCGGTCCGCTGCATCCTGACCGCCAGACGCCTGTTCAAAATCCCCAGTCACCTCCTGGGCCGGCTGTTCCGCCACAATCACAGGTTCCCTGTTATCTGTATGATAATCCGGTCCCTGGCCTTCTCCGGCTCCATATCCGTTTCCTTTTTCGTTTTCCATGGATTATCTCCTCTCTCAAGCCCCTGCGGCTGCGTCAATGTATCCGAATACAGGGCACACCCTTAAAACACGCTTTAGAACAGCGGCACTACAGCGCCTTCATATGTCTCTTCCATAAACTGCTTTACCTCAGGGCTGGTCAATGCTTCCACCAGGGCCTTGGTGGCATCGCTGGATTCTTCTCCCTCTCTCACTGCCACTACATTGCCGTAGGTGGTAGCTGCCAGGGACTGGGAATCCTCAGTAGCCAGGGCATCGCTGACTTTAAGACCTGCTTCAATTGCATAGTTGCCGTTGATAACCGCGATATCGCCGTCAGAAATGGAACGTGGAAGCTGTGCTGCCTCCAACTCTACGATATCCAGGTTCTTAGTGTTCTCCACGATGTCATTCTTAGTAGCCTCCAGGCCAACACCGTCTTTCAGTTTAATCAGACCCTGTGCCTCCAGCAGAAGAAGGGCTCTTGCCTCATTGCTCACATCGTTTGGCACCAGTACGGTCGCCTTGTCCGGAAGTTCTTCCAGGGATGCTGTCTTGCCTGCATAAATACCGAAGGGCTCATAGTGGATGGCGCCTGCGCTGACCAGCTTTGTTCCGTTCTGCGCATTAAAGGAATCCAGATATGGCTTGTGCTGGAAATAGTTCGCATCCAGGTCGCCGGAATCCAGTGCATTGTTGGGCTGCACGTAATCCGTATATTCCACAATCTTCAGCTCGTAGCCCTTTGATGCCAGAACTTCCTTAGCCGCATTGAGGATTTCCGCATGTGGCGCAGGGCTTGCTCCTACCACGATTTCCTTCAGTTCTGCACTGGCCTGCGTGGTCTCCTCCTCTGCCGCTGCGGTATCCTCTGCCTTGGAATCAGCAGCCTGCGCCCCGGTAGCTGCTGCCGTGGTCTCTGCTGCCGTGGTCTCCTTTGGGCTGGCGGAGCATGCGCTAAGCGCTCCCGATGCCAGTACTGCAGCCAGCACGGCTGCGCCTAAGATGTTTTTCTTCATAATTGTGTCCTCCTCGCTTTGGGGCTCTGCCCCTGTTATTTTCGCCATATTAAGGCATTTATCATCAGCTCAGGCTGCACGTCCTTCCTCACATGACGGTCATATACGTTTTACCGTCATTGTCAGGAAACCGGACAGCCTCAGCAGATTCTCTTCCCGGCTTCAATTCCCGGATCTTCCTACCTGATTCTCTTATCGCTCTTCCTGGACATGCGCATGGCGACCTCCTGGATCAGCTGCACAATAATGACCAGAAGCACTACGGTCACCATCATCATATCGGTCTGGTAACGGTGGTATCCGTAACGGATGGCGATATCGCCCAGTCCGCCTCCTCCGGTAAATCCTGCCATGGCAGAGTATCCGAGAATCGTGGTCACGGATATGGCCGCACCCACCAGCAGGGACGGCTTAGCCTCCGGCAGCAGCACCTTAACGATAATCTGCCAGGTGGATGCGCCCATGGACTTGGCTGCTTCGATGACGCCCGCGTCCACTTCCTTCAGGGAAGACTCCACCATACGCCCTATGTAGGGGGCCGCGGCAATAATCAGAGGCACCACCGTGGCATTGGAGCCAATGGTCTTTCCCACAATGAACTTGGTAATGGGCAGTACCATGATTAAGAGGATAATAAACGGCACGGAACGCAGCAGATTGATGATGAGCCCCAGGGCCCTGTTAAACAGAGGCACCGGACTGATGCCCTCCTTGTCCGTAACCACCAGGGCGATTCCCAGAGGAATGCCGATTACATAGGATAAGGCAGAGGACAGGAACACCATGTAGATGGTCTCCCATATTCCTTTTACAAGCATATTTATGGTCGTAGAATCAAATTGCATCTTACCGCACCTCCTCGAACTTTACATTGGCTGTCTTCAGATAGTTACAAATCCTGCCGGCATCCGTATCATCCTCCGGAAGCTGTATGATCATCTGCCCCATGGCCTTGCCTTCAATATCCCTGGTATCCGCATGCATGATATTCACCGGAACCTTGCAGGCCAGCACCATATTGGCAATCACAGGCTCTGAAGACTCCCTTCCGTCAAAGATAATGCGAATCTGGCGGGAATTGCCAAAACTCAGGTTCTGCTCAGCCACATCCCCCAGAATCAGCTGGCGGCCGATATCGGATTTGGGACCGGAGAAGATATCGGACACATTCCCCACCTCCGCGATGTGGCTGTGGTCTATGATAGCCACTCTGTCGCATATGGCCTCAATGACCGCCATCTCATGGGTAATGACAATGACGGTAATTCCCATCTCCCGGTTTATCTTCTTGAGCAGTTCCAAAATGGACTTGGTTGTATTGGGGTCCAGGGCGCTGGTGGCCTCGTCACACAGAAGGACCTTCGGATTGGTTGCCATGGCCCTGGCAATGGCAACCCTCTGCTTCTGTCCGCCGGAGAGCTGCGCCGGATATGCCTTCATCCGGTCCTCCAGACCCACCAGTGTCAAAAGCTCCTCTGCCCGCTTTTTGGCTTCGGCCTTGGATACCCCCGCAATCTCCAGCGGGAAGCATACATTCTGAAGCACGTTTCTCTGGGACAGCAGGTTAAACTGCTGGAAAATCATGCCCATGGACTGCCTGGACAGACGCTTCTCCCTGTCCTTCATCACAGACAGGTTCTTTCCCTCAAATATGACCTTTCCTGAGGTGGGCACTTCCAGGTAATTGATACACCGCACCAGGGTACTCTTGCCCGCACCGGACAGGCCGATGATACCGAACACCTCTCCATACCGGATTTCCAAATTGATATCTTCCAGGGCAGTAACCGGACCATTCATGGTCTGAAACTGTTTCCCCAGCCCCACCAGCTGGATGATGGGATTTTCATTATTTGCTTCCATAGGTTTAATTCCTTTCTTTTGTTCCCGCTGCTCATATCCGCAGTCCCGCACATGCTCACGCCTCAGCCATACTCAGCCACATCACGCCGGGCCGCAGCGTCCATGGCAAAATCACAGCAAAAAGGCCGCATGTCCTGCACGGACTTGCGGCCTTGAATCTTTCCCTGCTACCGGGATATCTCCTGATTAATCACAATCCATACAGATAAAACTTACATTCAGTTTTTTGCCCATGCGGATACACAGCACATCATCATGTACATGCTGTTCATCATATCCATATTCATCTGCATGGCTCTTAACTGATTCATAAGTTCCTCCTATATTGATTCCTATCAAATCGCTGGGATTTATCTTAGTTAAGAAAATACATCACATGAACCTATTTGTCAAGCACTTTTTCCGGAAACACCAAAGTACGCGACTTAAGCAGCTCCCGCTCCAGCCTGCGCATCCCAAGGCCCTGGTCTGCCCCCGCTTTGCCCCCGGCAGACACTGTCATATATTTCCTATATCAGCTGCACAGCTCCACAATGACCTGTGCAAATATCTTGGCGCTTAAGACAAGCTCATCCACCACCGCGAACTCATCGGCTCCATGCATGCGGTTGTCTGTTCCCGGCAGGGCCGCGCCATAAGCAACGCCGTTCTTAAGAGTGTGGACATAGGTGCCGCCGCCTGTAGCCTGGCAGCTGCCCTCAAGGCCTGTGTAGTCCTTGTATACGGACAGCAGTGTCTTTACAAAATGAGAATTTCCGTCCACATGGTGAGGCGGTATCATGGAATCATTTTCCAGTGTAAGCCCCTGGTCCGCCATGGCCTGCTTTACCACTCCCAGCACAGTTTCTTCCGTGGCGCAGATTGGGCATCGGCTGTCAAATACGCCTTCCAGGCCATCGGCACCAACAGTCAGCATACTGAAGGCAAGAGTCAGAGTACCGGACAGCTCGTCTTCCATGCTGATTCCTGCTGCCTTTCCGCAGGTATCGCCGTGAGGGAAAAGCTTTAGCAGGTTCTTCACCATATCCATCTGAGGGCACTCTGCCAGAGGCAGGCGTGTCAGGTATACCAGCAGGCCTGTAAGGGCATTCTTCCCCTCCTGGGGCGTGGATGCATGGGCGCCTTCTCCCTGTGCAGTGACTGTTATAACCGGCAAATCACCCTCCAGTACAAAGGAGATCCCTGTCTCTTTCTCCACAGCCTCTGCCGCTGCCTCCAATGTCTTAAGGTCAACGCCCTCCACGACGGCCCTGGCCTTGCCCGGAACCACATTGGCCTTTATTCCGGCTTCCACCTTCACCAGTCTGGGCATTGCCTCAGAAGCCTGAAAGGATGCGTGGAAATGACCTTCCAGACGTCCCTTTTCAATGTTGATGACCGGGAATTCCGCATCCGGAGAAAAGGTCATGGGCGCCTCATCCTCCATGCCGTAATAATTTACGATATCAGAGCTTCCGCACTCTTCGTCCGTACCAAGAATCAGCCTGACGTTCTTATTTAACGGGATACCCAGCTCCTTCACTGCCCTCATTGCATAGAGCGCAGCCACGGCCGGGCCCTTGTCATCAGCAGTACCGCGGCCAAAGAGCTTTCCGTCCTTTACCACCGGCTCAAAGGGCTTTGTCTCGGTCCATCCCTCGCCAGCAGGAACCACGTCCAGGTGGGCCAGAATGTCCAGCTGTCTCTCCTTGTCATTGAGGTCGGCTGTCCCCACATAGTTGTCGTAGTTGCGGATGGAAAAGCCATATCCCTCTGCAATGCCAAGAGCTGCCTGAAGGGCCTGGAACGGACCTTCCCCGTAAGGCTTGCCCTCCACATAAGGCATCTTCTCACTGTTAATCCTGCACAGAGTGCAGATATCCTCTATCATTTCTTCCCTGTGGGAATCAATAAAACCTTCAATCTCTTTCCTATACATCGTAACCGTCTCCTTTTCCTGCGAAGCTTAAGCCCCGCTTCCTTTTATTGTCCTGCTCCATCCGGCCTGCCGCTCAGCACGCCAAACCGGAAGGTTTGCGGCCTGTAAAAGCCCTGGGGCCGTCCTTACCGGAACATGGAAGCCAGCGTCTCATTGACCATCTTACCGTCTGCCTTTCCCTTAACCCTGGGCATCAGGACCTTCATAATGGCTCCCTTATCCCTGGCCGTGGGGTTCTCGATTCCCAGTTCAGACAGGACAGAGGCTATGACTTCCCGAATCTGATCCACACTCATGTCTTCGGGCGCGAACTCCTTATATACAGCCATCCTGGCGGCTGCCTCTGACCGGATGTCCTCACGGTCCGCCGGCGCCATCTCGTATGTCTCCTGGGTCTGCTTGATTTCTTTCTTGACGACCGCGTTCTCCTCTTCTTCCGTCAAAGGCTCCCTCTTGTTGATTTCCGCATTCTTGAGGGCGGACAGCAGCATGGAAAGTGAATCCTTCCTGGCCTTGTCCTTAGCCTTCATGGCCTCCACCATGGCAGCCCGTACAGCATCAATCTTACTCATGATTTTTACCTCCTCGTTATGAGCACTTAGGGACCGTAGTCTGGTCCCGTGGTCCTGTTTCTTACATGGTATTAGGCTCTTCCGAATTCTGAAAGCTTCAGTGCCGGATTGCGTTCCAATACCATACCCACGCTCCAGCTGTTGATAAACAGCAGCAGCGGATTGTCCTTTAAGTCCTTAATTCGTTTCATATCAGATGTACCCTGAATCCTGGCCACATCCACCTCGCCCGGATTCTCCACCCAGCGTATGTGCTCAAAGGGCAGCTTCTCCAGGGTGACCTCTACATTATATTCGTTCCGCAGACGGTAGATCAGCACTTCAAACTGCAGTACGCCCACCACGCCCACTATGATTTCCTCCATACCGGAATTAAACTCCTGGAATATCTGGATTGCACCCTCCTGAGCAATCTGGTTCACGCCCTTTATGAACTGTTTGCGCTTCATGGTATCCACCTGGCGCACTCTGGCAAAATGCTCCGGCGCAAAGGTAGGTATGCCCTCAAACTGAAACTTCTCATTGGAAGCGCACAGGGTATCGCCGATGGCGAAAATCCCCGGGTCGAATACGCCGATGATATCGCCGGCATATGCCTCATCCACAATTTTCCGGTCCTGAGCCATGAGCTGCTGGGGCTGGGTCAGGCGGATCTTCTTTCCTCCCTGCACATGGTTTACCTCCATGCCTGCCTCGAACTTGCCGGAGCAGATGCGCATGAAAGCAATTCTGTCCCTGTGGGCCTTATTCATGTTGGCCTGGATTTTAAACACAAAGGCAGAGAAGTCAGGGCGGAGCGGGTCTATCTCCCCGTCCAGGGTCTTCCTGGAAAGAGGCGGCGTGGTCATTTTAAGGAAATGCTCCAGAAAGGTTTCCACGCCAAAATTGGTCAGGGCCGATCCAAAGAACACCGGGGATAAATCCCCTATCCTGACACGCTCCATATCCAGCTCATCGCTGGCCCCGTCAAGGAGCTCGATATCATCCCTCAGCTGCTGGTGATAGTCCTGTCCGATTATGGAATCCACCTCCGCACAGTCCACGGCAAACTCCTGGCTGTCCACCTCCTTGGCGCCGCCCATGGCAGCCGTGAAGGTGGTTATCTTCTTTGAGAACCGGTCATATACGCCCTTAAAGCTCTTGCCGCATCCAATGGGCCAGTTCACAGGGCATGTGCGGATTCCCAGCACTTCTTCAATCTCGTCCAAAAGCTCGTAAGGATCCCTGGCCTCACGGTCAAACTTATTGATAAAGGTAAAGATGGGGATATGACGCATGACGCATACCTTAAACAGCTTGATGGTCTGCGCCTCCACTCCCTTTGAACCGTCGATGACCATGACCGCGGAGTCTGCCGCCATCAGGGTACGGTAAGTATCTTCTGAGAAATCCTGGTGTCCCGGTGTGTCCAGGATATTGATGCAGAATCCGCCGTAATTAAACTGCATGGCAGATGAGGTCACCGAGATGCCTCTCTCCTTCTCAATCTCCATCCAGTCGGACACAGCATGCTTGGCAGCCTTGCGCCCCTTGACGGTTCCGGCCAGGTTGATGGCGCCGCCGTACAGCAGGAATTTCTCTGTCAGCGTGGTCTTTCCGGCATCGGGGTGGGATATGATTGCAAATGTCCTCCGCTTTTTTATCTCTTCTGTCATCTGGTTGTCTGTCTGTGACAAGTTATTCGTCCTCCGTTTTCCATTGAGTAAAAGATGGACGTACTTTGGAAGTACGCCCAAAATCATCCAATTTTTATTCTATTATGATTGGAATCATTAGTCAAGGCCTTTGGCTTAAAACAGCTATGGACCCGCCAGCCCGGAAACTCCGGTTCTGGCGGGTCCATTTTTTCATCTGTCAATCCGTTTAAACTATTTAATCAGCTCCACTTCCACGGGTATGGATTTCTCAACAGTCTCCCCTGCCATGATTTTGACAGCGGTCTCGATGGCTGTCTCACCCATCTTATCCGGCTTCTGGGCAACCGTGGCCGCCATTTTACCGTCCTTCACCGCCTTCTGGGCATCGTCCGTGGCGTCAAATCCAACAATCTTTATGTCCTTTCCGGAAGCGGCAACTGCCTCCACTGCCCCAAGGGCCATCTCGTCATTGTGGGCAAACACACCTTTGATGGTGCCGTCGGACTGAAGTATGTTCTCCATGACCGTCATGCCCTCTGCACGGTTGAAATTAGCGGTCTGGCTGGCAGCCACCTGAAGGGATTTGTCTGCCACCTGGTGGAAGCCCTCGCCTCTGTCAATGGCGGCCGAGGCCCCTGGCACGCCCTGTAACTCAGCCACCTTGGCTCCCTCGCCCACAAGCTCCATGAGATACTCTGTTGCCATCCTGGCTCCTGCCACATTGTCTGAGGCAATCTGGCAGTCCACATCCACCCCGTTGACGCCGCGGTCCACTGCAATCACCTTGATTCCCTTGGACATGGCGCTCTTTACTGCCGGAGCAACCGCATCTGAATCCACCGGGTTTACAATCAGCACACCCACATTTCTGGACACCAAATCCTCAATGTCGCTGGTCTGCTTGGCAGCGTCGTCTCCCGCGTCCACGACCACCAGCTCCACGTTCTTTTCTGACGCGGCTTTCTTGGCGCCTTCTGTCAAGGTCACGAAAAATGGATTGTTCAGGGTGGATACGGAGAAACCAATCACGTTTCCGCTGCTTCCCTCCCTGACGTTTTCCTCCCCGTCAATGGTGATGGCGTTGCAGCCTCCCATTGTCATAAGCATTGTGCCTGTTACCATAAGAGCCAGTATTTTTTTAACCTTCACGGTCTTTCCCTCCCAAAATTCATATTCTTAAATTAATACCAGATTCATGTGCTCAATTTAACGTTTTTCTATCTCTTGCGGTCTGAGAGTACCGCAATCAGGATGACCAGACCCTTGATTACATCCTGATAGTAGGAAGATACGCCCAGGATGTTAAGGCCGTTGTTCAGCACCGCGATAATCAGTACGCCAATCAGGGTTCCGTAGATTTTTCCCCTGCCGCCGCTCATGCTGGTGCCTCCCAGGGCCACTGCGGCGATGGCGTCCAGCTCATAGCCGCTTCCCAGTGTAGGCTGCGCAGAGCCCAGTCTGGAGAGAAGAATCAGACCGGATAAGGCTGCCATGGTGCCGGATATGGCATAGGCGATGACTTTTGTCCTGTGTATGTTCACACCCGCCAGCTTGGCTGATTTCCAGTTGCTTCCGGTTGCGTAAATCCTGCGCCCGAAGGTGGTCTTATTTAACAGGAAGTAAAATAGCAGGAACAGGAGTATCAAAAGGATGACCGGAATCGGGACGCCGTAGAACTTTCCCTTTCCAACCACCTTCAGGATGAAGCTGTCTCCCAGGTTGGAGATTGGCTTTCCGTTGGTGTATATCATGGTCAGTCCGCGGTATACCGTCATGGTAATCAGTGTTGCGATAAAGGGCTGTAGACGTCCCTTGGTGACCATAACGCCGCTGATGACGCCCATGGCGCATCCAAGGACCAGTGCCAGAGTCATGGCCAGGCCAGCCGGAACCCCGGCCGTAATCATTCCGGCGCAGAGAGCCGTGCTGAGGGCCAGCACCGATCCCACGGATAAGTCAATGGCATCCGTCAGGATGACGAAGGTCATGCCGAAGGCAATGAGTCCGTTGATGGAAGACTGGCGCAGCAGGGACAGGAAATTGGCCCCGGTGCGGAAACTTGGGCTGGCAATGCTGATGCCTGCCACCAGCAGGATAAGGGCGATGAGCGCCCCGAAATCCTGGGCGTAATTGATGACTTTATTCTTATTTTCATTCATTATAAGGTACCTCCCGTAGCCAATGTCATTATCTTCTCCTGGTCAGCCTCACCCTGATTGATGATTCCCCTGACCATACCTTCGCGCACCACCATAATCCGGTCGCTCATTCCCAATACCTCCGGCAGCTCAGAGGACACCATGATGATGGCAACCCCCTTTTCGGCCAGCTGGTTTATGATGCTGTATATCTCCTTCTTGGCGCCGATGTCCACGCCTCTTGTAGGCTCATCCAGAATCAGTATTCTGGGTTCCGTGTAAATCCATTTTGCGAATACCACCTTTTGCTGGTTGCCGCCGCTTAAGTTCACGCACTCGTGTCCGGGCCCGAAACATCTGATATGCAGCTCCTCTATGGCCTTTGTGACCAGCCCATTTTCCTTCTCTCTGCTGATTACCACCTTGCCCTTGCCTGAGATACGCCCCAGATTGGTCAGGGACACATTTTTCTCAATGCTCTCCTCCAGCAGAAGTCCCTCTGTCTTGCGGTCCTCTGTTATGAATCCGATTCCATGCTCAATGGCCTGCAGTGGATTCTTAATCACCGCCTGTTTTCCGTCGATGAAAATGCTGCCCCTGTCATAGGACAGGTTTCCGAAAATAGCCTGCATGATTTCCGTGCGCCCCGCTCCCATCAGCCCGGATACTCCCAGGACCTCGCCGGCCTTTACGGAGAAATTCACATCGCGGAACATCCCCTCCTTTGTCAGGCCCTCCACCCGGAATACCTCGCTGCCGATGGCGCAGTCACGTTTTGGATACCGCTCGCCGATTTCACGGCCAATCATCATTTTGACGATTTCATTCATATTGGTTTCCGGTATCTTTTTTGTCCCTATGTAGGTGCCGTCCCTGAGAACGGAAATGCGGTCGCAAAGCTCAAAGATTTCCTCCATGCGGTGGGATATATAGACGATGGACACTCCCTTTTTCCTCAGGGACTGCATCACCTCGAAGAGCACCTCTGTCTCACTCTGGGTAAGGGCTGCCGTGGGCTCATCCATGATGATGACCTTTGCGTCCGCCATCAATGCCTTGCAGATTTCTATCATCTGCTGCTGTCCCACGGAGAGCTCAGACATCACCCTGTCCGTGGGGATGCTGACTCCCAGACGTTTTAGGGTTTCCTCTGCCTTTGCCCTCATGGCCTTCCGGTCACATATTCCAAATCCCTTTTTGATTTCCTTGCCCAGGAAAAGGTTTTCCTCCACCGTCAGGTCGAACAGTACGTTCAGCTCCTGCTGGATAAAGACAATGCCTGCCCTTTCCGCTTCCTGGGGACTTTTGTAGGTCACTTCTTTTCCGTCCACATTGACGGTGCCCCCGTCGCGGGTGTAGACGCCGGTCAGAATTTTCATCAGCGTGGACTTACCTGCGCCGTTTTCTCCCATCAGGGCGTGTACTTCTCCGTCGTCCAGCACAAAGCCCGCATCCCTTAGGACCTGGTTCTGCCCAAAGGATTTGTTGATTCCTTTCATTTCAATTTTCATGTTGTTTCCCTCCAGATAGATTCTGCTTTAAAAGATACAGCCGGACTGCAGGATGATGTTGGCATAGGGCGTTGTCTCTCCGGTCCGGATAACGGCCCTGCATTCCTTTGTCATCTCCTTAAAGCGGGTATGCGGGACAAATTCCAATTTTCCTGGTTTGAAACCGGTTTCAAAGCTGGTAAAAAGCTCCTGGATTTCCTCCAGGATTTGTGGATTCTGTTCTTTGATTTCCTCTGCCAGAACCACTGCTTCTATTTTCATATCGTTTGAAACCGCTTTCAAGACGTCCATAAACCGGGGATTTCCAAATGTCACAGCCAAATCAATTCGCTCTGTTCCCTCCGGTACGGGCAGTCCGCAGTCAGCGATTGCAATTCTGTCCGTATGCCCCATGGATGACAGTACCCTGGAAATATTGCTGTTGAGTATGCCGTGTCTCTTCATGTTTTGTTCCTCCGTCTTCTCTACGCCGAAAGCGCGTTTGTCAATGCCTTACATTTTCTCCTGATTCATGGCTTCCAATACCTGGCTATAGTCAGGCATTCCGCCCTGGGCTCCGAAGCGCTCAGTGGACAGGCTGGCTGCCGTGTTGGCAAACCGGAGCGCTTCCTCCATGGTGCTGCCCCCTGCAATCTGTACGGTAAATGCCCCGTTTAATGTGTCTCCTGCTCCTGTGGTATCCACCACATTGGCTTTCCTGGCAGGTACGGTAAGAATTTCTCCTGTTGGAAGGCATGTGGATACGCCTCTGGACCCCTGGGTAATCACCAGCTTGCCGGGATGTGCCTTAAGCATCTCCTCCACGGGCATATCCCCGAACAGGATGGCTGCCTCGTGTTCATTTGGCGTAAGATAATCCACCTTTGCCAGTACCTCCGGCTTCACCGGTCTGGCCGGTCCGGGATTCAGTACTACCTTCACCCCATTATCGTGGCAGATATCAATTACATACTCGATGGTATCCTGGGGAATCTCATGCTGCAGCAATACGATGTCACATGCCAGCAGTACATCCTTTATGCTGTCCACATATTCCCGGTCCACCCTGTCGTTGGCTCCTGCCACCACCACGATAGTGTTGTCGTGGTCCCCTACGGTGATGACTGCCAGGCCTGTGTTCACTCCTGGAGCCACTTTAATGTGGGTGGTTCCCACTCCCATGTCCTCCATGTTCCTTATGAGGCTTCTTCCGGCCTCATCGTCGCCCACACAGCCGAACATCTCCACATCCGCCCCCAGCTTTGCCATGGCTACGGCCTGATTGGCACCCTTTCCTCCGGGTATGTAGCGGATGTCCTCTCCTTTCAGCGTTTCCCCCTTTAAGGGAATCCTCTCGGCTGTCACTGTCATGTCCATGTTGATGCTGCCTACCACTGCTGTCTTCATAGTTCCTCCTTTTCTACTTTACATTTTATTTTATCCCTTTGATGCCTGGGAATGTCCTGGTACTGCGCTGCGGACATTCCCTAAAGAGTTGTGTCCCTTTTAATCAGCTTGACATCGAATACCTTATTCCTGTTAATCTGAGCTCCGGCAACGTATTCTGTCAGCATCCGAACCGCATCCTGCCCCATCTTTTTTATGGGCTGGGCAATGGTGGTAATCTCCGGCGTGAACAGGCTGCTTAGGGATATGTTGTCAAACCCGATTAACTGTATATCCTCCGGCACCCTTATGCCTTTCCTGTGAAGCTCCTTATAAACCGATATGGCCACCATGTCGTTAGCCGCTATGATTCCATCCGTATCCGGATACTTCTCCAGCAGCCGCGCTGCCATCTCGGTTCCCGATTCAAAACTGTAATTTCCCTCTATGCAGGCAGGCTCGATTCCCCGCTCCCTGCACACATCCAGATATCCCTGGTGGCGCTTTCTGGCACTGGACAGATGAAGGGGACCGCTCATCTGAACGATATGCCTGCAGCCGCATTCCAAAAGATGCTCCATGGACATCCGCCCGCCCTGGTAATGGTTGGACTGTATACAGGCAATTTCCTTGCCCCCCTCAATCTGCCGGTCAATCATCACTACCGGAATCCGGCAGTTTCCGACTTCCTTATGTATCTCATCCATGTTAGTCATCAGGATGACTCCGTCTGCATTCATCCGCTCCAGCAGGCTTAAGTTCCGCTTCTCCTTTTCCAAATCATCGTTGGAGTTGCAGAGCGTCAGGCGGTATCCTCTGCGGTCACATTCTTCTTCCACAGCCCCAGCCAGCTCATTAAAAAACGGATTGATGATGTTTGGCACCAGTATGCCTATGATTTTGGATGAACGCTTGTAAAGGGACCTGGCCACCTCATTCGGTTTGAAACCGGTTTCTGATATGGCCCGTTCCACCTTCTGTCTCTTCTCATCATCCACCCTGGCCGTACCGTTCATTACCCTGGATACGGTTGAGGGGGATACGCCTGCCAGTTTTGCCACATCACGTATGCTCGTCATAAGCCCACCATCCTGCCTGTCTGCGGATTATATTCCTTCCGACTCTTCCGCTCTTTGTGCGATTTATTCTTGAAACCCGTTTCAATCATGTATTAATTATACATTCTGACAGTTTCAAAGTCAATATTCAGATTTTTATTTCGCCATTTTAGTCTATACTCACAATATAAGCAGGGTATTTACCGTGAATTCCACGTTTTTTTAGATACATTTCACAACAACTTTGTTAAGACATTATCAGTCCATGGAACAGAAAAGGACCGAACCCCGTTTCATACAGGATTCAATCCTCATCATCTGTCTGTACCGCTTATTCTGTTATTTGGGTCCCATGGGTCTCTGTCGCCCCATCCCGTGGATTTATCCCACAATCCTGTCCCTTTGTCCGTTTCAGAATCTCAGTCAGCAGGCGGTCGGCCACCTCTTCCTTGGACATGATGGGAAGTTCTGTCTCGCTTTCCCTGGTGATGAGCGTCACCACATTGGTATCCGTACCGAATCCCGCGCCTTCCACTTTCAGGTTGTTGGCTACAATCATGTCAATATGCTTTCTTTCCAGCTTGGCCCTGGAATTCTCCAGCATATTCCGGGTCTCCATGGAAAAACCGCAGAGGAACTGTCCGTCCCTCCGGTTCTGCCCCAGCCACCCCAGGATGTCGTCGGTCCGCTCCAGGGCAATGGATAAATCACCGTCCGATTTCTTGATTTTTTCTGTTCCCACCGTGGCAGGCCGGTAATCCGCCACCGCTGCTGCCTTGACAATGATGTCCTGCTCCCCGCTCCTTGCGGTAACCGCCTCAAACATTTCCCTGGCGCTCTCCACCGGAACCGTCTCCACAAACAGGGGGCGGGCCAGGTCCACCGGGCCGCTTACCAGGGTAACATCAGCACCCCTGCAGGCCGCCACCCTGGCAATGGCGTACCCCATCTTGCCCGTGGAATGGTTTGTGATGTAGCGCACCGGGTCAATGGGCTCCCTGGTGGGCCCGGCTGTCACAAGAATCCGTCTGCCTGCCAGGTCCCCAGGATAGCCGGCCTCCCGCAGTATATATTCGTACAATACCTCCGGCTCCGGCATCTTTCCGGCCCCGGTGTCCCCGCAGGCCAGGTAGCCCCAGGCCGGAGTTATGACTTCCATGCCATAGCGCCTGCAAATATCAAGGTTGTCCTGTAAAATTGGATTCTCGTACATATTGGTGTTCATGGCCGGCGCCAGTATTTTTTTGCACCTGCACGCCATGACCGTGGTGGTCAGCATATCATCTGCAATGCCGTGGGCAATCTTACCGATGACATTTGCCGATGCAGGAGCAATCATGACCACGTCCGCCTGTTTTGCCAGGGCCACATGCTCCACGCTGAATTCAAAATTTCTGTCAAATGTATCCACCAGGCATTTGTTGCCTGTCAGGCTCTCAAAGGTTATGGGATTAATGAAGTGAGTGGCGTTCTCCGTCATCAGGACATGGACCTTCACGCCCTTTTTAACCAGCATGCTGGCCAGGCTGGCTGTCTTATAAGCTGCAATGCTTCCTGTTACTCCAAGAAGGACTGTCTTTCCTTTTAACATATGATTCCTCCGGTTGTCTTTCCTCTTTTTCTATGTTACAATCCATGTTAAAGTATAACATACATCCTATATGATTGAAAGGAGTTCCCCCAATGATTTTAGCAATCGACATGGGCAATACCAATACTGTCATCGGCGGCATAGACGAGACAAAAACATATTTCATAGAGCGGGTCACCACGGACCAGGGACGCACGGATACAGAGTACGCGGTGAGCTTTAAGAATATCCTGGAGATGCATCAGATTGATATTGCAAGCATAGAAGGAGCCATTCTCTCTTCCGTGGTTCCCCCTGTTAATTCCACCATCCTGAACGCCGTGGAAAAGGTGACGGGAATCCGTCCTCTGCTGGTGGGCTCCGGCATGAAAACCGGCATGAATATCATCATGGACAACCCCAAGACCGTTGGAAGCGACCAGATTGTGGACGCGGTGGCAGCCAGCCACGAACATCCCCTTCCCCTGGTGGTCATAGATATGGGTACGGCCACCACTCTGTGTACCGTGGATAAAAAAGGAAATTATATCGGCGGTGTCATCCTTCCCGGCCTCAAGGTCTCCCTTAACTCACTAAGCAGCAAGACGGCCCAGCTGCCCTACATCAGCCTGGAGGTTCCCAGCCATGTCATTGGGAAGAATACCATTGACTGTATGCGCTCCGGCATCATTTACGGCAACGCGGACATGATAGACGGGATTCTGGACCGCATGGAAAAGGAGCTGGGAGAGCCTCCCACCATCATCGCCACAGGCGGACTGGCTAAGTTCATCACGCCCCTGTGCCGCCATAAGATACTGGTGGACGATGCGCTGCTCCTTAAAGGACTGTTGATTTTATATCGGAAGAATACGGAAGTTCATTAGAACATGTTCCGGCATCCTCATCATAAACAAAGGCTGTCTTACGCAGACAGCCTCGTTTTTTTAATTTATTTCCACATACTCATAATCACAATACCCCTCAGACTCCCGGTTTTCCCGTGAGCAGGACCACAGGCAGAGTTTTGCACCGGTCCATGTGGCACGTTTCAGGGGAAATGAATATTCTATCCGGGTAAAGTTCCTGCCGTCAGGAGAATACGAAAAACCGTACGTCTTATCTTCCTCCAGCGTCAGCCTGAACCAGGCCTGTTCCCCCTCTGCTTCCTGTGAAAAGACCAGTTTCTCACTTGCCTCCCCCTCAAACATGGGTTCCGTGACCGTTCCCCTGTAACATCTTACCTGGATTCCCTTTCCCGTTTGGTACAAACCTGCGTATCCGTAATCATGGCCCACCATGCCGATTCCGCCAAAATCACCGTCCTCCCTGCCTGAAAGAGACAGCTTCACGGTCATAGCCAGCTTTAGTTTCTGCGGAATCTGGGTCAGCACATTTGGCGCATACCAGAGCAGATTTTCCCTGCCCGGATTCCGGTAACAATACAGCCGCAGGTATCCCGGATTTTTCTCCAGGGAATAAAATCCTGCATTTGGATTAGCCTGCCACTGCCACTGGAGCCCCAGTGTCTTCTCCGCAAAATCATCGGACTGACGGATGGTGTATTCCGGCATTTCTCCTGCCGGGCTTCCTCCTGCCGGCATGGACCACTCCTCCACCGGCTCTCCAATGCCGTCCCCATTCTGGTCCTGTCCAATGAACGGCCAGTTATCCAGAAAACACATGGGCTGGAGGTGGATGATTCTTCCCAGCTCCACCACATCCTGGAAATGGACGAACCAGTGCCTCCCATCGGGCGATGTTACCCAGCCCCCCTGGTGCGGGCCGACAAGGATCTGCTGGTCAGCCGTCTGGAGCAGTCGCCGGACGACGCCTGCCGCGGGTGGGTGGACTTAAGCCGCGGAAAATACTATGTGAGAATCATCCCGGCTGACTGCGGGACTTATATCGCAGCCTGCATCAGCCACTCCAACTACTATCAGGCCCTTTACACCCTGCTCCTGCAGTTTCTAATGGTCCTGGCCGCAGTGATTTCCACCTCCCTGTGGATTGCCTATAACATCACCAAAAAGAATTTTCAGCAGATTGATTATTTTGTGGAGGTGTTCTCGGATGCGGAGCGGGGCGTATTTAACCCGGAAAAGCCCGCGTTCATCAAGGATGAATACGATATAATCCTCAATAACATCGTCCAGCTCTTTCTGAACCAGACCTTCCTGCGCAGCCAGCTCGCCCTGAAGGAGCAGGAACAGAAGCTGGCTGAGATGACGGCCCTGCAGCTGCAGATTAATCCCCATTTTCTGTTCAATACCCTGCAGACCCTGGATTTCAAAGCCATGGAATATACCCATAAGCCCACTGCGGTAAACCAGATGATTGAGGCACTGTCCGATATCCTTAAATATTCCCTCCAGAATCCCAACTCCATGGTGACCTTAAAGGATGAAATCGATTATCTGAAAAAATATGACAGCATTCAGCGGTACCGCTATGAGGATAAGTATATCCTCTACTATGAATACGAAAAGGAGCTGGAGAGCGTCCCCATCATGCGCCTGATTCTCCAGCCCCTGATTGAAAACAGCCTGTACCACGGCATTAAGCCCCTGGACGGATCAGGCTTCATCAAGCTGCGCATTGTGAGAAGGAGCGGACAGCTGATTTTTTCCGTCATTGACTCGGGAGTGGGAATGGAAAAAACAGATATAAAAAAATTGTATGAAAAGATAGCCAATCCGGGCAGCGAGAATATCGGGCTTACCAATGTAAACAGCCGCCTAATCATGCGCTGCGGGGAAGGAGCCGGACTTAAGATACTCAGCAAGAAGGGAATGGGCACCTGCATCTCATTTCGCATACCTGGAGAAGGCAGGTAGTGTTCCGTCCGGCGTAAATACGAGGATACGCACCATACCCCCAAATCACCAGTCATATTTCAGGACATGCCGAATAAAATATAATATCACCCCTGAAAGGAGCATTTACATATATGACGATCTATCCAATCTGTACCACCATGATGAAATACAGGCTATTCCAGACCCTGGCGGAAGCCTATTACAGATACCGAGTGAAAAAACCATGTTTCATCATGCAGCAGAATGACCGGTGGACCCTTGTGACCGTGGATAGATGACTTCATATGGCCCGCATGGGAAATTATGACCATAAACAGAAAAGGACGCTGTCCTATAGCGTCCTTACGCAATTCTGTTACAATTGTTAGAATTCTGCTGTCTTCTTCCATTAACATATTTTATCTACTATCTATTGTTCTGAAGTATATATGCAGGTATAAATTCTTTGGCCGTTCCACACAAACCAGAAAAAAATGGAAATCTTTTTATCCCCACAGACCGTATAAAACATCTGGAATCCGTACATCATTTCGTTATAGCAGATTCATCCAGTACAGCCCTGTATTTTTCATTTCAGGGCGTATGGCATTATAACGGAGGTAAGGATTATGTCGGGCTACAAAGTTGAGATATGCGGAGTCAATACCGCCAAACTGCCTTTACTGAGCAATGAAGAGAAGGAGGAACTGTTTCAAAGAATACTGGACGGGGACATGGAGGCCAGGGAGCAGTACATCAAAGGGAACCTGCGCCTGGTACTCAGCGTAATCCAGCGCTTTTCAAACAGCCAGGAAAACATCGACGACCTGTTCCAGATTGGATGCATCGGCCTAATCAAGGCCATCGACAATTTTGACATCACGCAGAATGTCAAATTTTCCACTTATGCAGTGCCTATGATACTGGGAGAAGTGCGCAGATATCTGAGGGACAATAATTCCATCCGGGTCAGCCGTTCCCTGAGGGATACTGCCTATAAGGCCCTCTATGCCAGGGAGCAGCTTACCAAAACCAATTCCAAGGAACCCACCCTCATGGAAATCGCACAGGAAATAGGTGTTTCAAAGGAAGACATCACCTATGCGCTGGACGCCATACAGACCCCTGTCAGCCTGTATGAGCCGGTTTATACGGACGGCGGTGACCCTCTTTTTGTGATGGACCAAATCAGTGACAAAAAGAATCTGGAGGAAAACTGGGTGGAGGATTTATCTCTGGTGGAGGCCATGAAACGGCTGCCGGAGCGGGAGCGCCATATCATCGACATGCGTTTCTTTGAGGGAAAAACCCAGACCGAGGTTGCCCAGGAAATCCATATCAGTCAAGCCCAGGTAAGCCGCCTTGAAAAAAATGCGCTGAAAAGTATGAAGTCCTATTTAAGCTGACTCTTGAAGCCTTTCAGCAGATGTGTTAAACTATTCATGTTAGTGCTTGTTTGAAACATATGCCAACAGAAAGTGAACATATCTATGGAACAAAATGAACGCAGATTTGCAGTATTGATTGATGCAGACAATGTCTCCCCCAAGTATATCAAGTACATTTTGGACGAAGTGTCGGATGTGGGAATCGCCACCTACAAACGTATTTACGGCGACTGGACAGATAACGAAAAGCGCAGCTGGAAAAATGTGCTTCTGGACTGGTCCGTAAATCCCATCCAGCAGTACAGCTACACCACAGGAAAGAACGCCACCGATTCGGCCATGATTATCGATGCAATGGACATCCTCTACTCCGGTAATGTAGATGGGTTCTGCCTGGTATCCAGCGATTCGGACTTTACCAAGCTGGCCCAGCGCCTGAGGGAGGCGGGGATGTTTGTCATGGGAATCGGGGAGCAGAAGACCCCAAAACCCTTCCGCGCAGCCTGCGATACGTTTAAATTGCTGGAAATCATATCCTCTGACGATACGCCGGAGACATCGGTCATCGAGAATCAGAAGACCATTACCAACATCGATGAAATCCAGAAAGCCATCACTAAGCTCCTCATTGAAAATAACAGCCAGAACCAGCCCATCATCCTTGCAAAGGTGGGAAACTTCCTTACGAAGCGCTTTTCAGACTTTGATGTCAGGAACTACGGCTACTCCAAACTCTCCACCTTTTTGGAGAGCCTGAACAACAACGACTTCCAGGTGGTCAAGCTCCACGGCGGTTATTTTGTCCAGGAAAAGAGCGCCAGCATCTCCAAGACTGAGATTGAAAAGGAAATCATCCGCATCATCAAGGGATATAACGGTCATGTGGATAATCTGAGCATCATACACGATGAGCTGAAAAAGACATACCCTTCCTTTGATGTGAAGCAGTATGGTTTCAGCCGCATCTCCAGCTTTATCCGCAGCTTCGGTACATTCCGCATCAAGGATAACATGGTTCAGCTCAAATAACACAAACAACGCCCGGAAAGGGACATCCAGCCTGTGGATGCGGCCTTTTTCGGGCGTTTCTTTACCTGTGATACGGCTCCCACACTCCCTGGTCATTGACCCAGTACCTCCGGTTAGGCAAGCCTTCCGACAGCAAAAAAGCCAGCTCTTTGCGCTGACTTTCCATGCTTATTCAAATCTGACGATTTCTTTTTTAAGCCGTTTCATGATTTTCTTCTCCAGTCTGGATATATAGGACTGGGAGATTCCCAGCAGGTCGGCCACTTCCTTCTGGGTCATTTCCTCCCCGTCCTCGTTTGTAAGGCCGTACCGCAGCTCCACGATTTTGCGTTCCCTGGGATTTAGGCGGCTGATGGCGTTGTTGAGCAGGCTTTTTTCTATCTCATCCTCGATATCGTGGTAAATCACATCCTCATCCGTTCCAAGAATATCCGACAGCAGGAGTTCATTTCCATCCCAATCCACATTCAGAGGCTCATCTATGGACACTTCCAGACGTGTCTTATTATTCCGCCTGAGATACATGAGAATCTCATTCTCAATGCATCTGGAAGCATAGGTTGCCAGCTTGATGTTCTTATCCGGCTTAAAGGTATTGATGGCTTTGATGAGACCGATGGTGCCGATGGAAATTAAATCCTCCACCCCCACGCTGGTGTTGTCGAATTTCTTCGCTATGTAGACTACCAGTCTCAGGTTGTGCTCAATCAGGGCAGCCCTGGCCTCCTTGTCGTCCTCGCCTCCCAAAAGACTAATCATCCGGCTCTCCTCCTCCGCTTCCAGAGGGGCAGGCAGTATATCAGCGCCTCCTATATAATGTACCTCCCCCTGCTTAGGCATCAGTACGGTCCTGAAGCTGGGGATGGTCTTTAACTGGAAACGGTTTGGTATGGATACTTTTATAATCATGGAAATGTCCTCCTGTACGTTGTGTGTTATTCAAGTTCCTTAGTCGCTTTTCTGTATCAGGATTTGATACTCCCCTGAGGGAGAAAGCTCCTGCTTCGTAATGGCAATGAGTGGCTTCTCAAGGCTGTACCTGCCGCCCTCCTGCTCTATCTCCATCCGGTCAATGAACACGGCCGGCAGAATTCCGCGGCTGGTTCCCACGGACTGGTACGGCACATAGACCACACCCTTTACCGACGGACACAGCTGCTTCATGAGACCGGCTGCCGCCACATGGACCGGCTGGCTGCTCACAGGCTCCCTCAGCCGGTTGCCCGTGTCAATAAGCCCTGTGACTGTCTCCTTCTTTTCGCCGTAAATCATGGTAACCCTGCATAAATCCTTCCTGTGGGCCATGGTACGGATTAATTCCTTTATTCCCCCTGAAAATCCATAGCAGGCTGCGGCTGCCCCTGCAATCATTAAAATCCAGACCATGACAGGAATCCCTCTTCCATGTCCTGACTCCGCCAAAAGCCATGCGTAATACCCTGCCCTGGTGTGCTCATAGAGCACCAGCATCACACCTCCCAGAACCACGGATACAAGGTAAATACCTGCCACGGATTTAATTACCTCTTTAGGGCTCTTCAGATGATAAGCGGCTACAGCCATCAGGCTGCTCACCGCCACATACGTTCCCAATATCTCCACTGCGGCCGGAAGACCGGGGACCAGGCTCACCACACAGGACCATATACCGCCGATGACAGCTCCGGCCAGAATACGCCGCTTTGTGGTCCTGTATGATAAAACCCTGTTTAAGATGGTCAGAACCATCATGTCCATAATGGTATTGACCGCGAATACCACATCTATGTATACTGTATAAACCACTCAGTCCGGCCTCACCTCCCTGGCAAACTTTCTGAAAGCCATTATAGCGGTTTCAAAGCGCGGATGTTGTCGAAATAACCGATTACAAGTACAATATTTATCGACAGAATTCGAGTCCCATACTAAATATGGTGTTTTTGTCCGCAAAAAGCCGGAAAGCCGCCGCCACACCCATATCCGGTATGACGGCAGCTTTCCGGCTGCCTGCGTCTCTATTTACATGTCCTTTTTCATGGTTTATTTACCACGTTCTGAGGCGTACCTGCCATACTTTTAAGCAGTCTGCGCGTCTCATTGTCCTGCTTACGCCTCATCACGGCCCTACATCTTCGCGCAATGGATTCCGGTCCATATCCGTACTTTTCCATCAGCTGTCCGTAATCTCCGGACTCCGCAAAATCCACTGCGCCCATCCGTTCCATGAGAACCGGACAGTGCTCTGCCAGCACCTCCGCCACCGCGCTGCCCAGGCCGCCGTATATGCTGTGTTCCTCCACCGTCACGATGGCTCCTGTCTGTTCCGCGCATTCCACCCTTAAGCCTGGCTCCCAGCGCCATTCCCAGCCTTGCGGATAATCCCAGGCCCCACTGAATCCGCTATGGCCACGTCGGGCGTGGCTGCCTGATAACATAATTTAATTGCTCTCCCCCTCCCGCAAATACAGGCTTTAAAGCCTGGTACAGTTCCCGGTAAACCCGGTACTGTCTGTCATATACAGAAGCCCGGACATCATCGGGCCAAAACACCTCACCGTCCGCTGCCAGCACCTTTCCAAAGTCCGGCGCAATCTCATGGATTCCCATTGCCTGGGCAGCGATGATGATATCGCCCAGGGTCTCTGTCTCATTAGACCGGAGCCGGGCCACAGGCAGCCCCAGCACATCGGCAAATATCCGGCACCACAGAGGGCTGTTGGCCGCGCCGCCTCCAAGGGGTATGATATCCGGCCTGGCAGCCTGGTCCAGGACCACCTCCAGACAGTGGCGCTGTGAAAATGCCACGCCCTCCAGGACAGCCCTTATGAATGATGGGTAATCCGTCTCCAGCCCTGCCCCATAGAACACGCCCCTGGCCTGTGTATCCCAGACAGGGCTCTGCTCCCCGGCCAGATAGGGAAGCCATATAAGGCCTCCCGCCCCTGCCGGGGCAGCGGCCGCCAGGCGGTCCAGATATGGGTATATACCGCACCCGGCTGCCTGGGCTTCCCTTGCAGCCTCCCCTCCGAATGTGTCCCTGAACCAGCGCAGAGACACGCAGGCATTGTTGGTGGACTGGACAATGATATACTGTCCGTCATAAGCCCCGCATATGTTCAGCAGCCTTGGGTCCTCCATAGGCTGTCCCGCAATGCTGCACAGCCTTCCGCTGCTTCCTATGGTCAGGGCGAAATCCCCCTCCGCCACGGCGCCTGCCCCTATGGTGGCCGCTACCGTGTCAATGGTGCCGCCTGTAACCGGCGTTCCTGCCGCCAGTCCTGTCATGGAGGCCGCCCATTCCGTCACAGTGCCCACGATTTCAGCGGAACCGCAGGGACTTGGCAGCAGCCGGGCCGGCAGGCCTGTCTGTTCTGCAATCTCTGTATCCCATTGGCCCGTGCGGATATCCGCCATAAGGGTCAGGCTCATGCGCGGCCGGTTCATGGTAAACTCTCCTGTGAGCGTTTGAATCACATAGCCGCAGGGTACCATCAGCTTATACGCACCCTTTATCAAATCCGGCCGGTTCTCAACCAGCCACCGCAGGGCCGGTAGGCAGAAGGAGCCGTTGGCAATGCGGTTTGCGGCCAGAGCGCGAATCCGCTCCTCCCCGATATTTTCCTTCAGCCATTCCGCCTGGGGACCGCTTCTCTGGTCGTGGAGGCTGATGGCATTGCACACAGGCTGCCCCTGCCGGTCCACCAGGACCACTGCGTTGGTGCTGCTGGTCCCCACCGCTGCAATCCTGTTTTTATCTATGTTCTGGCTTTGAAATATGGTCTGCAGGTTGCGGCACACCGCATCCCACCACCGGGAAGGGTCCTGTTCGGTCCATCCGGGCCGCGGATGGATCATGGGATATTCCCGGTAGGCAGAAGCCGCCCGTTTCCCGCGAAAATCATATACCGAGCATTTTGTTCCGGTGGTGCCTATGTCTATTCCCAATAACAGGTCCTTATCCCTCATACCTTTCCTCCGGTCTGAAATAGCGTCTCTGTCTGTTCTGCGTCAAGCGGAATCCCCTGGTCCCCCACAAGTATGGCAAGATGGGCATTCTCCTCAATCTCCTCCGCGAGAGCCAGCGCTGCCTCCGGGCTTTTGCCCGCAGCCACCATGCCGTGATTTGCCAGCAGAAGGCTGTCCCGGCTGCAAATCACCCTGGAGACAGCCTCAGCCAGTTCCCTGCTTCCCGGACGGTAATAGGGAACCACGGGTATCCTTCCCACGCGCATGGCGTATCCCGGAGTGTAGGCAGGCATCCCCATGGCCGGACCTCTGTCTCCCTGTCTGCGGCAGGCAGCTGCAATGGAATAGGGGGAATGCAGATGAAACAGGCACAGGATGTCCGGACGGCTCCTGTAGCATGCCAGATGCATCCCGGCTTCCTTGGACGGCCGCCGGCTGCCGGCATCCGGTTCACCTATGGACGGCGGAAAACCATCCGCCTCCAGCATAATCATATCCTCCGCCGTCAAGTCCCCCAGGCAGATTCCGCTTGGAGATATGTACACCTGTCTCTGAATCCGTATGCTCACATTGCCGCCGCTGCCTGCGGCAAATCCTTTCATGTACGCCCTGCGGGCTGCCTTTACCACACGTTCCAGCATATCCTTTTTATCCATGTCCATATGGTTCTCCTTACTTTAAGATGGCCGGCAGAAGCTCCGTGATTCCCGGCACCGCAAAGGTGAGAAGGGCGCAGGCCGTCACTGTCAGAATGACCCACAGGGTATCCGGAAATGCCTCGTCATACTTTACATTCAACACCCTGCACGACGTAAACAGGTTAACAGAAAGGGGCGGGGTCAGGGAGCCTACCATCAGCGCCATCAGCATGGAAACCCCATAGTGGATCACTCCCATTCCAAGGGTCTGGGCAATGGGCAGAAGAATGGGCGTCACCAGAATAATGATGCACATGGTCTCCATGAAGGTTCCCAGCAGCAAAAGAAGCAGGAATATGAATGCCATGATAAAAAACTTACTGGATGTGATGGACAGCAGCCAGCCGGCAAACAGGGTGGGCACATTCTGTATGGACATAATCCACCCAAAAGGCGTGGCAGCCGAGATAATCAGCATGATGACGCCTGTGGTGACAACACTTTCCGCCGCCACCTTATAGAACTCCCGCAAAGTCAGCTCACGGTACACGAACACTGCCAGAATGAAGGAATAGATTGCAGCCACCACCGATGCCTCTGTCGCGGTGCAGATACCTGAAAACACACCTCCCAGCACGAAAATAGGCATTAAAAGCGGAAGCAGGGCATCACCTGTAATCTTGAGCCTCTCCTTTGCCGTATAATCCGTTTTCTCAACGCTCTCCTTGTTTCCCCTTTTAACGGCGAAAAATGTATTGAGTCCGATAAGGGCAATGATACAGATAAATCCCGGTACAAAACCGGCCAGGAACATATCTCCCACCGATGCCCCGGAGGAGGACGCATAGACCACCATTACGATGCTTGGCGGAATGATGCAGGCCATGGTTCCTCCGGCCGCAATCAGTCCCACGGTCAGCCCCCTTGGATATTTCTGCTCCAGCATTTCAGGACCTATGATTTTGCCGATGGCCGCAGCGCTTGCCACGCCGGACCCTGAGACAGCGCCGAAGAATCCGCAGGCCGCAAGTGCCGTGGCCCCCAGCCCGCCCGGCATTTTCCGCAGCATCATATTGGCAAACCTCATGAGGCGGGGCGTACTGCCGTATACCATCAGGGAACCGGCAAAGATAAACATAGGCATTGCCATCATATTAAATGATTTGGCGCCGCTGGCCATGCGCTGGACAACGATGTCCAGAGGCGGGTAGCCATTGACTGTCAGCAGTGCCATACAGCTGATTCCGATGGAAAAAGCCACAGGCAATCCAATCAGCAGACAGATTCCCAACACAACAAACAAAACAATCAATCCAGTATTCATTATCGACTCAGCTCCTCCTCCACATAATCCATGTTTCTTCCCCTGAACTTCTCCACATCAATCCAGAGACGCAGCATATAAAAAACAATCATCAGCACACAGCCGCTCAGCACGCCCACATAGTTGACGGCAAGGGGTATCTTCATGGCCGCGGAAAGGGCATGGAGATTGGTGCCCACCAGCTTGGCTGCATAGCGGCAGATTACCAGAAGAAATGCAATGCAGATACAGTCATCCAGAATCTCAAAACCGCGGTACACTGGTCCGGGAAGCTTGCGGATAAAAAAGTCAATCCGCGTGTTGCTGTTATTGATAGTGGCCATGGCTGCGCCGAAATATGTAATGTAGACCATGGCCATACCAGCCAGCTCCTCCACCCATGTAAACGAAGTTCCAAACACATACCGGTTCACCACCTGTATTCCTATGATGATGGTCAGGGTACATACCGTGATGCAGCCCAGGATACGCAGAAGGAATTTTACCTTGTCAATTAGTTTCAGGACCATTTCTTACCCTCCTCTTTTTCATACCATTCTGTGGCAAGACCAGGGCATGGCCGGAGCCATACCCCGGTACTGCGGATACCTACTTATTAAAGGAAGTAGCAAGGTCTATCCAATACTGTCCGTCCTCGTACTGGGAAGCAAACTCCTCCCAGATGCCTGACATGGCCTCCTGGAACGTTTCCTTATCCACCTCATTGATTTCCATACCTGCCTCTTTTAGTAATTCCAGGTATTTTGACTCATCATTTTCCTGCAGGTCCACTTTCCTTGCATTGTCAGCTTCCTCAAACAGTATGGCCTGGTATTCTTCCGGAAGGGTTTCAAACCATGCTGTATTGACTGCCAGAGGGGCAGCATCATACATATGGCCGGTCAGGGACAAATAGGTCTGTACATCCTGGAGGGATGAGGTGTAGATGTTTGCCAGAGGATTTTCCTGGCCGTCAATGGTCTTGTTCTGAAGGCCTGTATACACATCGGAAAACGCCATGATGACAGCCGAGCCTCCAACCGCCTCATACATCTTGACCTTCATGCTGTTTTCATTGGTGCGGAACTTGATGCCCGCAATATCGCCAGGGGCCAGGATAGGCCTGGTGTTGTTGGTCATGTGGCGGTAGCCGGATTCCCACACAGACAGGATGGTCACGCCTGTTGGCTCCAGAAGCTTTTCGCAGAACTCCTGGCCGAACTCACCGGCCCAGGCATCCCTGGCATTGTCCAGGGATGTGAACAGGAACGGCAGAAGGGCCACGTTCACTTCCGAATTATAGGGCTCCCAGTTGGCTGCGCCCATCTGCATCATCCCCTCTACCGTACCGGATGTGACCTGTTCCAAAAGGTCGGCCTCACCACCCAGGGCTGAATCCGTGTATATGTTTACAGCCAGGCTGCCTCCGGTCCTCTCCTCCACTGCCTTCTTAAAGCTCCGCAGGGCAACGCTGGATGGGTTGGTGGAGCTCATGGCAGAGCCGATATTCAGCGTATAGCCGGCCTTGCCTCCCTGTGTGCCCTGGTCCTTTGTTCCCCGGCCCTGTGCGCCCTGGCCCTGTGCGCCCTGCTCTTGTGCGCCCTTGGCCCCGGCATCAGTGCCTGTGTTTTCCGTCTTGGAATCCGCTGCTGCCTCCCCCTGGGCCGAAGCCACGGCAGCTGATGAAGCCGGGGCAGAAGAACCGCCTGAGCAGGCCGTAAGCCCCCATGTCATGGTCAGCGCCAGAAACAGTGATACAAGTCTTTTTTTCATACGTTTATCTCTCCTTTTTCATTACATAGTTTTATGATTCATGCAGAATGCTTGTCCGGCGGCATGCGCGGCTGGTCCGCAGCATTGTGCCGCATCATACAGTTTCGCGTAAGCACCATTCCCCTGGCAAGTATAAGCAGCAGGTTCTGGCTTTCCACCGGAAGCTCCTTTGCGTTGTCAATGATTTCCTTTAATACCCTATTCTGCAGTTTTTCTTCCTTTTGCATTGTCAATGTTATCCCTCCTTTCTTTTTGCTCTATTAATGAATTATAGCAGATAAAGAATTCACTGTCAATGAAACGTACTATATTTTTCCTGTACCTGCTCCGCCAAAAAATCATTGACAATGAATTTTGCTCATTGTATACTGATTGCGGGGGTGATAAAAATGAATACATTGGGAGAACGACTCAACTATGCGCGGAAACAAAAGGGATATACCCAGGATTCCCTTGCCCGGACCATCGGCGTATCCAGAGGTGTCATCTTCAACCTGGAAAAGAACAAGACAGAACCGCAGGCCATTGTCATTAATGCAGTCTGCAAGGTACTGAAAATTAATAAAGAATGGCTCACCGACGGCACAGGAGACATGGAATCCGGAAACCAGGCCTTTCAAAGCGCAAAGCTGCTGGAAGAGCTCTATGACATTGCCAAGGAACTGTCGGAGGATGAGCAGCTATTCCTTTTGGACACAGTCAAAGCGCTGAAACTGCGTCTGGGCAAGCGGCAGTAGGCTGCCATCCTTTGGCGTATTGTTATTTATATTGGCATATCGCCAATATATATTTATAATATCAGCGAATTGCCACTATGTCAATGTATTTTCTCAATAAATTGACGATACGCCAATCGGAAGGCGGCCCGGAAATGAGGTGTGATAATGGGATTTTCCGAACAACTGAAAATAGCCAGAATTGCAATGGGTTACACGCAGCAGCAGGTAGCGGACGCCTTAGGCCTGACAGCCAGTACCTACTGCGGATACGAAACAGGCAAACGCCAGCCGGATGTGGCTAAACTGAAGCAGCTGGCCCGGATTCTGAACACCACCGGCAGCTTCCTTCTGGAGACAGAGCCCGTCCATGACACATGCTTGGCAGACCAGAAGGCTGGTCATGAACTCATGGCCTCCTATGGTAAGCTCAGCGAGCGGTCAAAAAAGACAGTGGATGATTTGGTGGCCCTGCTGCTGGATTTGCAGGAAAAGAGCGGAGAATAAAAAAAAATGAATCTATGATGAATGTTGGAACGTACTTTAACAGATACCGTCCCGGCATTCTTTTTTATTGGGGCAAACCCATAACCGCAAAAAAACCGGCTGTCTCATGACAGCCGGAACGGATAATCGAATATGGTTAGAGCTTATCTCTTATTCTTCAGGAAATCCGGAATATTAATCTGCATCTCCTTATTGGTAGCCGGTCTGAAAGGCTGGCTTGACGCAGGTGCGGGATTCTGGTTGGAATTCTGGCTGCTGCCTGCGGAATATCCCTGGTTGGGGTTATACTTAGGCGCTGTGTATCCCTGGCCGCCTCCGGCCGGATTATAGCCGTGGGTTGTATATCCCTGGGATGCCGGTCTGCTGGTGTAAGGTGCAGACGCGGTTGCCGCTGCCTCAGGCGCTGCCGCATGTGCCTGCTGTCCGGCCGGCGCTCCTGATGCCGGTATCTTTGTCTTAAAACTGGTAAAACCGGTCATGGCCTTTGCCACGGAAGCATTGGCTCCATGCTCGTCCAAACCAGTGGCAATGACAGTGATGGTAGCCTCATCCTGAGCGTTCTCATCAAACATGGCGCCAAAGATGATGTTTGCTTCATCGCCGGCCAGTTCCTGAACGTAGCTGGCAGCCTCATTGGCCTCGATCAGGCTGATATCACCGGAAATATTGATGATGACATGGCTTGCGCCTTCAATGGTAGTTTCTAACAGAGGACTGGATACTGCCTGCTTAACCGCCTCAATGGCCTTATCGTCGCCCTTGGCCTTGCCGATACCGATATGTGCGATGCCCTTGTCAATCATGACAGTCTGGACATCAGCAAAATCCAGGTTAATCAGACCTGGAACATTAATCAAATCCGTAATACCCTGAACAGCCTGCTGAAGCACCTCATCCGCTTTCTTAAGGGCATCCGGCATGGTGGTACGCCTGTCCACAATTTCAAGAAGCCTGTCATTGGGAATCACAATCAGGGTATCGACACTGTTCTTCAGCTGCTCGATACCGGACAGGGCATTGCTCATACGTGTCTTGGCCTCGAAACGGAAGGGCTTTGTCACCACGCCTACGGTAAGAATCCCCATATCCTTTGCGATCTTAGCTACCACAGGAGCTGCTCCGGTTCCGGTTCCGCCGCCCATACCGCAGGTAACGAACACCATATCAGCGCCCTTTAATGCCTGTGAAATCTCTTCTGAACTCTCCTCAGCAGCCTTCTCTCCCACCTCAGGCCTGGCGCCTGCTCCCAGTCCCTTGGTCAGCTTCTCTCCAATCTGCATGGCAGTGGGGGCTTTACAAAACTGAAGGGCCTGTTTATCAGTGTTAATGCCAATAAACTCCACCCCTGCAATGTTTTCGTCAATCATGCGGTTAACTGCATTGTTTCCTGCGCCGCCCACACCTACTACTATAATCCTGGCGGCATTCTCTGACTCATTTATCTTAATCTCTAACAAGATCCATATCCTCCTTTTATTCCCTTACTACCATTTCAAGCCATGCTTTCATTCTATCATCAATATCAATTTCTCATCGATTTCTGGTCTAACTAATACTATATTTGATTTCACAAAAAATATCAACACCTTTTTTTACATTTCCTAATATTTTTAAAAACACTCATTGACATTGTACCAAATTCCAGCTTACTTTACAACACCTGATTCATACCACTATTTTCTAAGACGTAAATAACTGCCTTAAAAAGGAAACCGTTAACCGGGAGTTTATTTTTTGACTTTCTTCCTTAATTAATAGCAGCCTAACAGCGGCTGTCTGTCTTCCAGTATATGTTTAATGCCGGAAGAAGCAAATCAATTCTTTTTAAATGTAATCCCCGCCCCGCTGTTGGATTCCGAATAGTTGTCCAGTTTCATAGTCCCGCTGATTTCCGTAAGCTGAGGCTGGGCCTTAAGGATATCGTTGAGCGTGGATATCTTTCCGTCAATATCCGTGTGATCTCCCATGGTAACCTCCATCTTTCCGATGAACAGGGTGGCCTGCCCATGGGAATCATACTGTATGCGGTCCACGGCAATATCATAGACTGACAGCTGCTGTGTCAGGTTCAGTATCTCCTCAAAAATGTTCTTATCATCCACCGGAAGGGGACGGTGCAGTACAATTCTGCCGAATTCCATGCCTGTAATCCACGGGACGCCGGGCAGCCGGCTTCCCGAACTTTCCACCACAATGCCGTCCTTGTCAAAATACATGAAGCTGCTCATGTAGGACACATATCCCACGATGCTCTTCTCATATATGATCACCTCCACGTTAAACGGATTGTGGAACACGATTTTATAATCCTCCACAAAGGGAATCTGGATGTGGGGACGGAACCTGTCCGAAAAATAAGCGTGGGCTGAATTCTTCCCCCACCTGCCGGTGAACAGAAGGTTTTCCACCTGTTTGGCAGAATACCTGTCGCTTCCAGTCACCGTCACATGCTGAATCTGCACAGACAAAAGCAGGATTGCCAGAAGCAGCACCACTGCCACGGCAATACCTGCCCCTATATGATGTTTACTACCATAATTTCTCATTACAGTACCTCACCTGGTAAAATCATTCTCCACCCAGCGGATATGGGCGCCCAAAGCTGCCATATCCCTGCATATGTCCTCGTACCCCCGCTCAATGTGATGGCATTCCCCGATGAATGTGTCCCCCTCCGCAGCCAGGGCCGCCACCATCAGGGCTGCCCCGCCTCTTAAGTCACAGGCATTGACGGCAGCGCCCTTCAGGGGATAATGCCCCTCAATCACGGCTCTTTGGTCCTCTGTGCGTATGACGGCACCCATCTGCTTCAGGATTTTTGCCGTTGCAAATCTTCCCTCAAAGACCTGCTCCTCTATATAACTGGTTCCCTGGGCAGTGGCCAGAAATGCCATAAAGGGCGACTGCAAATCCGTGGGAAATCCGGGATATGGCTCTGTTTTAATAAGAAGGGGAAGGGGACGTTTCCTCATACATATCCGAATCTGGCAGTTTTCTTCGTCGGCGTCCACTGCTGCGCCAGCCTTTTGAAATTCCTCCAAAGGTACCTTAAGCTCAGACGGGCAAATGCCCCGTAAAAGGACCTCTCCTCCAGCCGCCACAGCGGCAGCTCCATAGGTGCCGGCCACAATCCGGTCTCCCTCCACCCTGAAGCTGCTGTCATGAAGCCCGGCCACTCCCTGTACCATCAGATGGTCTGTTCCCATGCCGCAGATAACAGCCCCCATATTATTAAGGAAGCGGCACAGCTGGCTGATTTCCGGTTCCCTGGCAGCCTGGTGGATGATGGTCACCCCATCTGCCAGGACCGAAGCCAGTATGGCCTGTTCCGTGGCCCCCACGCTTGGATAGGACAGATGGATTTCTGTCCCCTTAAGTCCGCCGTTCTTCCTGCAGCTGGCCTCTATGGTCCCGTCCCGTTCCCTGATATCGGCTCCCAGAGCCCTCAGCGCCATCAGATGCAGGTCAATGGGCCTGGCCCCTATCAGACATCCGCCCGGATAACAGCTGCTGCCCTCTCCCATACGTCCTAACAGGGCGCTTAACACCACGATGGAGGAACGCATGGCAGTGACATACTCTTCGGGGATGGATGTCCCCGTGACTCTGCGGGCATCCATCACAAGGCAGTCCCCCTTGTGGCAGCACCGGCAGCCCAGGCTTTCCAGTATGTCCAGCATACAGGCCACATCCCGTATGACCGGGACATTGGTCAGCACCGTAACCCCTCTG
Source organism: [Clostridium] clostridioforme AGR2157 (assembly GCF_000424325.1). Classification (GTDB taxonomy): domain Bacteria; phylum Bacillota; class Clostridia; order Lachnospirales; family Lachnospiraceae; genus Enterocloster; species Enterocloster clostridioformis_A. The sequence continues at coordinate 27,416 of NZ_AUJR01000005.1, read as the reverse complement.
TGAAGTAAAGCCGCAGCCATCATGGGCAGTACGGCATTTTTAGAACCTTGTATGGATATCTCTCCCTTTAAGGGAGTAAGACCACAAACCTGAATGACAGACAATGGGGCACCTCCTGGTATCTATGCCTTCCGTAGAAAACACCTTCTACTTAAAGCATATGCCGGGACGCGCCCGCTTGTGCGGTATTCTTGCTGTTACTTTTCAAGTTTTATCTGGTTGGACACGCTTAGGACGATTCCCATTTCCATCAAAAGGAACAGCACCGATGTTCCCCCGTAACTGATGAAGGGAAGGGTGATTCCCGTGTTGGGAATGGTGTTGGTCACAACCGCGATGTTCAGGATAACCTGGATGGCAATGTGTCCCATGACGCCCACCACCAGAAGGGCCCCGAACAAATCAGGGGCATTATTGGCTATAATCATGAACCTGTAAATCATGAACAGGAATATGAGGATGATGGACACAGCCCCAAACAGCCCCAGCTCCTCACATATAATGGCAAATATCATATCGTTCTGGGACTCCGGCAAAAAGCCCAGCTTCTGTATGCTCTCCCCCAGCCCCTGGCCCACCAGTCCGCCGGATCCAATGGCGTAGAGTCCCTGAAGGACCTGGAATCCCTTGTCCGTAGGGTCGGACTCCGGGTTCAGCCATGCCTCAATCCTCCGGTACTGATAAGGCTGCAGAAGTCCCACTGTGGTCAGGAACTTGCCGATAGGCCCGGCAAAGGCCAGGGTGGTGAGTCCCAGGGCCCCGATGGAGAAAAAGGGCCATTTCACCTTACAGGACACGAACAGCATAACGAACGCAATTCCGCAGACAATGATGCCGGAGCTCAGGTTGTTCATGGCCACCAGGCCTGCTATGGGCATGGTCAGGGCCACTACATACCCCATATTTCTCCATTTGTTAATCTTCATGCCCATGGTGGTGATCACCGCAGCCAGAAGCACGATCAGGGCTATCTTGACGAACTCCGTGGGCTGGAAGCTTAAAGGCCCCACTCCCAGCCAGCGCTTCTTGCCGTTGACCTCACGGCCGACCAGGCTCACCGCAATCATAAGTATGTATGACATGAGATAGGCAAACACGGAGAAACGGGCGAATATGTGATAATCTATCTTGGAAATGATGAGCATGGCCACCAGTCCCACCGCCGCGATTCCCGCCTGCCTCTGCATGAAATATGCACCGTTTCCGTTATATGCCTTACTCAGCTGCGCTGAGTAGGAACTGGCACTGTAAATCATTACCAGCCCGAAGGCTGTCAGGAAAATGATGCAGAACAAAAGGCTGTAATCATAAAAACGCTTTGCCTTCTTCTTTTTCTTTGGCATCTGATGCTCCATCCGGTCCCCGTTCCCGGCCGGCCGTCTCATCTGGCCAGAGGGTCCGGCTGCCGTCTGCACCTTTCCCGCCATACGCATTTACCTCCTACAAAGCCATGACGCACTCCTTAAAGACGCGTCCCCGCTCTTCATAATTTTTAAACATACCCCAGCTGGCGCAGGCGGGGCTTAACAGTACATAATCTCCGATGTCCGCATACACGGCGCATACCTGCACTGCCTCCTGCATATCTTCTGCATACATGATTTCCGTGAAACCATGCTTCTTTGCACACTCCGCAATCTTATCCCTGGTCTGTCCTATGAGCACCAGGTATCTCACCTTGCCCTCAAACTCGGACACCCACTCATCGTACTCGCTGTTTTTATCATAGCCTCCCGCAATGAGAAGGGTGGGGCCCGGCATGGCCCGGAGGGCCTGGATGGCAGCATCCGGGTTGGTTCCCTTGGAATCGTTATAATACCTGACCCCGGTGCGCTCCCTTACGAACTCGATTCTGTGCTCCACCGGATGGAAGCCCTCAATGATCCTTGTGATATCAGACATGGGAACCCCCATCTCCAGGGCAATGGCTGCCGCTGCCATGGCATTCTCATAATTATGGCGTCCCAGAAGCTGCATGTCATGAACATTGACCACAACGGTCTGACGGCCGTTCCGGCAGTACACGATGTTTTCCCCGTCCATGCAGAAACCGTCCTTTAACGTTTCCCTGCCGGAGAACCAGATGACCCTGGGCTTAAGCTCCGGATTCTGGCCAAACTCCCTGAGGACAGAGTCGTCGTAGTTGAGCACCACCGCATCCTCCTTTGTCTGGTTCAGGGTAATGCACTCCTTGATGCGGATATAGTTTTCCATGGTGCCATGGCGGTTCAGATGGTCCGGCGTTATGTTTAAAATTGCGCTGACATTGGGCCTGAAATCCATGATGGTCTCCAGCTGGAAGCTGGACACCTCTGCCACGGTCACGGAATCCTCGGTCATCTCCAGAACCTTGGAGGTGTAGGGGTCACCAATATTTCCCACCACAAATGTCTCCTCATAGCGGGCCTTTAATATCTCCCCCGTGAGGGCTGTGGTAGTGGTCTTTCCATTGGTTCCCGTAATGGCGGCCAGCTTCCCCAGGCCGCACTGGTAGGCCAGCTCAATCTCTCCCAGAATGGGAATCTTGGCATCGTCCACCACGGCCACAAAAGGACTGTCAAGCGGTATGCCGGGGCTGATAATGCACAGCTCCACGCCCAGCAGGTCGGAACGCTTGATTTCCCCCAGAACCACGGTCACCTTTGCATCCCTGTCAAATTTCTCTTTGATATCTTCTTCCTTTAAGGCGGCATTGCCGTCATAAAGCACCACATCGCCGCCCCGTTCAAGAACCAGCTTCGCAGCAGCAATACCGCTGATTCCCGTTCCAGCCACTAAAACTCTCTGACTTTGGTTCATTTGTCAACTAACCTCCTCGTTATGAGCACTCACAATACATGTACATCAATCTAATACCTACAGCCCCAGATAAGCCACCATGCAGAGGATGGCAGTCACGATGGCGAATACAGCCACCACCCTTGTCTCCGACCATCCGCACAGCTCAAAATGGTGGTGGATGGGCGCCATTTTAAAAATACGCTTGCCGCCGGTGCGCTTAAAATAGGTCACCTGGATAATGACGGACAGCACCTCAACTAAATAGATGAGTCCTATGATGGGAATAAACAAAGGCATGCGCATCATGTAACAGGAAGCAGCCACAAAGCCGCCCAGAGCCAGGGAACCTGTATCGCCCATGAACACCTTGGCCGGATATACATTGAACAGCAAAAATCCCAGCAGGCTTCCCACCACTGCTCCCGTTATGGGGCTGATGCCCATGTCCTCACCGATAGCCACAATGGTAAGAAAGGTGGCAACCAGTATGGTAACGCTTGTACAGAGACCGTCTAAACCGTCTGTAAAATTCACTCCGTTATCCGTACCCAGCATGATGAAGAACAGTGCGGGTACAAAGAAGATTCCCAGGGACAGGAAGCTGCCCCCGTCAAAACCTCCCGTAAAAGGAATCAGCATATCCGTCCCCACTTCCCCGCTGTTAATCAGGTACCAGGCGAAGATGCCTGTGATGATGAACTGGCCGACTAACTTCTGCATGGGCTTCAGCCCCTCGGAGCGCTTCATCACAATCTTGATATAATCATCCAGAAAACCGATAATGCCAAATCCTACCGTGACAAACAACACGGGAATGATTTTAGGATAGCTGGGAATATAAAAGACAGATGTAATGATGATGCTGCTGAGTATAATCAGGCCGCCCATGGTAGGCGTTCCCTGCTTTTTCAGATGGCTCTGTGGTCCGTCGTCCCTGACCGGTTGCCCGAATTTAAGCTTGTGCAGGAAGGGGATGATAATGGGGCAAAGCAATGCGCTGATGGCAAATGCAATGATAATAGCTAGTATGGTTTCATGAATCATAAAGGCACCTCAATCTCATATGTATGTCTTATTTGGTAATTAGTATACGTCTTTTTCCGGGAATAATCAACTATGGATTGGAAAGGTGCACAGCAGTTTCTTCCTGCACTGCCTCAATTCCCAGATAAGGAAGTATATTCTTAAATAAATCTCCGACCACCGGGGCAGCTATGGTTCCGCCGTAATAAATCCCCTCCGGCTCATCAATGGTAATGAGCGCCATGACCTGTGGATTGTCAGCCGGAGCAAATCCGATAAAAGACGAAATATATTTTTTAAGGCTTCGCGGAAGCTTCTCCGACGTGGCTGTCTTGCCTCCGATGCGGTATCCCTCTAACTTTGCCTTCTTGCCGCTTCCCTCCGATACCACCTGCTCCAGCACATACCGCATGGTGGCGCTGGTCTCCTCTGACAGGATTCTTCCCCCGGAAGGATAATCCAGCTTATGGACCGACGTACCGTCGGCGCTCACGGTCTCCACGCCAAAATGAGGGGTCACCCGGTTTCCTCCGTTGACAATGGAAGCAGCCGTGGTGATAAGCTGAACGGGTGTAATCTGGAAGGACTGCCCAAAGGAAACCGTGGCCAGCTCCACCAGTCCCATGTTCTCTTTTTTGTGCATGATGGTGGCTGCCTCGCCGGGCAGGTCGATTCCCGTCTTTCCCTTCAGTCCGAACTGGGTAAAATACTTGTAATAGCCATCCACGCCCAGGCGCTGCCCCACATCGATGAACACCGGGTTGCAGGAGTTCATGGCACCCTGCAGAAAGGTTTCGGCCCCGTGTCCCCCCACTTTATGACACCTTATCTTCCGGTCCTCCACCACCCTGAATCCGGGACAGGAGAACTGGTCTGTCAGCTTCACCACACCGGATTCCAGACCGGCTGCCGCTGTAATGATTTTGAAGGTGGAACCAGGCTCATAGGTATCATTGATGCAGGTATTCCTCCACATCTGGTTTAACAGCTCCTGTTTGCCGGCCCCTGTGGCCCCCTGGTTCCTGGCAGCCATCTCCTGGAGGCTCTGGCTTCGCAGGTTCTGGTTCAGTGTGAAGGGGTCGTTCAGATTAAACTCCGGCACATTGACCATAGCCATCAGCTCTCCGTTCTGCGGATTCATGACGATGATGGATACCTTCTTGGCATTTTTCTTTTCCAGCACCTGGTAGGCCAGCTGCTCCGCATATTTCTGTATATTCACATCCAGGCTGATGTGAAGGTCATTGCCCGGTATGGGTTCAATCCTGTCCTCTGCGGCATTCTCTATCTCCACGCCCTTTGCGTCGGACATGGTGAGTATCTTGCCGTTCATTCCTTTCAGATATTTCTCGTACTTTACTTCCAGGCCGATAATGCCCTGGTTGTCTCCCCCGGTAAACCCCAGGACCTTGGAAGCCAGGCTGTCGTAGGGATAATACCGTTTATAGTCCTCATCCACCTTGACGCCTGCCAGCCGGTAGGAACGTATCTGGTCCCCCAGCTCTTTGTCCACATTGGTCTTGATGATTTCCCTGGAACTGCGCTTCTCCACCCGTTTCCTCACCAGTTCCTCATCCAGGTCCAGTTCATCACACAGTACCCGTATGACCTGTTCCCGGTCTTTTACCTGATTGTATATGACGGAAATGGTACACACCGTCCTGTTATCCGCAATGACCACCCCATTGGCGTCAATGATACGTCCCCTGGCCGCCTTAATGGTACGCTCCCTCTGGTGAAGGTCCTCCGCCATGGCGCTGTAGTGCTCGGAGCAGAACAGCATAAGAAAGCCAAGCCGTCCTGACAGGCTCACCATGACGATGGCTATGAGCAGTGCCAGGACGGCTATATTCTTTCTGTGTTTCGTTAAATTAGAATACATGAGCAGCTCCGGTGTCCATCATTGTTAATAATATATTGGAGCCCGTCACATTTTATGAATCTTTCTCCTGATTACTCAGACGGCCTGGCGGTTTCCTCCGCTGAGGACGGTTCTGTTCCCTGGCTGCTTTCCCGGTCAGGACCTGCCTGGGCGTTTCCTTCATTGGGTTTACGGGGCGGGGCCTGCACAGGAAGGGACGCCGGACCTGTTCCTTCTCCATTTCCGTCCTCAGCCACGGTGGGGACTGCATCCGGCACGCCGCTGCCGGCACCCTCTCCTTCATCCCCGCCCGGCATGTATTCATCAGTCTCATACTGCTTCTCTGTCTCAGCCGGAGTCCCCTCTGTTCCCTCTGCGCCTTCCGCCTCTGTAACCGGCTCGTTAATGCCCTCTGAGGATGGCAGGCTCTCCTGGACTGCCTCATTTTCAGGAAGGTCCTTGGTGGGGAATATATTTAAATAAGGAAGTATTTCTGTCATGATCTTGGAGAAAACAGCGCTTGCATAGGAACTGTGGGCCTGCTGCTCTCCCGGCGGATAATTGGGCGTGTCAATGACCACATACACGAACACCTGGGGATCCTCAATGGGCGCAAACCCGGCAAAGGATACCAGATAATTCTTGGCGCTTCGGGGCTGCTTCTCAGCAGTACCCGTCTTGCCGCCCACATCGTAGCCAATGACCTGGGCCGCCTTTCCCGTACCTGCCTCAACGGTCTGGAACATGGCCTCCTTCAGGAAATCAGAGGTGGACTGGGATACGGTCTCACGCACCAGCACAGGCTCTTTTTTCTCCACCACAGACCCCTGCTCATTGAGAATCTGCTTCACCACATGGGGTTCATAGTAGGAACCGCCGTTTAAGACAGAGCAGAACGCCGCAGACAGCTGCACCATGGTACAGTTGTAGTTCTGTCCAAAGGCATTGGTGGCCAGATCCGTAGGCCCGATGGTGTCCGCGCTGTAAACCAGTCCGCTGGTATCTGCCTCTCCGGGCAGGTCAATGCCCGTCTTGTCGCCAAATCCAAAGATGCCCTGATATTTGGTAAAGCGCTCTCTTCCTATCATGGCTCCAATGCGCATCATGGCCACATTGCAGGACTGCATCAGGGATTCCTGGAGGCTCAGCCACCCATGGCCGCCCCTGCGCCAGGCCGTACACTTGATGTCATAGTCTCCCACGTGGAGGTAACCGGTACACTCAAAGTTTTCATTTCCTTTAAGCACCCCTTCCTCCAGGCCGGCTGCCACGGTAAATATCTTGGATGGCGAACCCGGTTCATAGGTATCGCTGACGCAGAAATTCCTCCATATCTGATTCCACGCCACCTGCTGTCCGTAGGAAATCACATCTTCCCTGGAAAAATGCTCCAGCACCTGGTCCTCGGTAATGACTGCACCGTCATTTTCCCGCCGGTACACAGCCACTGCTTCCTTTTTCCCCAGGTCAAACAACTCCTGCTCCGTATAGCCGGATACGTCCCTGGGATTATTCAGGTCGAATTTATTGCTGGTTCCCATAGCCAGGATCTCCCCGTTGTTGGGATTCATGACAATGGCAGCCGTCACCTTGCTGCCCACATTGGTCTGCCACTCGTCAATATATTTCTGGACAATGTTCTGGATGTTTACATCAATGGTAGATACCACCGTATTGCCGCCCACGGCCGGCTTCACCACGCCCTCCAAATTAGAATCCTGGTCCAGGTATCCGTATTCACGTCCGTTGACCCCGATCAGGCTGCTGTTGTAATACTGCTCAATGCCGCCGGTGCCCACGCTTCCGTCACTGCTGGTAAAGCCTATGACATTGCAGGCCAGGGAATTATAGGGATAAATGCGCTTATATTCATCCTCAAACCAGATACCCTTAATCCGCTTCCTGGCCTCCGCGTCGTTATCACTCTTGCGGTAGGCTTCATTTGTCTCTTTGGCCATCTGTTCAAAGGCCACCCTCTGGTCATAGGTGAGCTGGCGTCCCTTATTGTATCTGAGATAGGCTGACTCCCTCCGCTCCTCAATCAGGGTCCGCAGCTCCTCCGCATCAAAACCAAAGTTGGTGACCAGGGCCTGGATGGTGGGTTCCAGATAGTTTTCCGGGTCCGACATAATCTGGCCCGGATCAATGATCAGGTTATACACCTTCTCGCTGGTAGCCAGATAGGTGCCGTTCCTGTCCACAATATCTCCCCGCCGGTATGGGATGATACGGCTGTCATACTCCTGCTGGCGCTGGGAGAGCACGATTTTATTGTACTGCTCATTGTTGTCCTTTATGATCCGGTACAAAATCATGACTAATGCAAATAAAGCCAGCGTAATCACCAGGACGGTGATTGCCAGCTTCTCTTGTATATACTTGGGATAATAATACTTCCCCCTTTGATTGTTCCGTTGTTCATTTCTGTATTGTTCCTGAGCCCTGGGGCCGTTTGGGCTGTCCTTCCTGCTGCCGCTGCTGCCTTTCCCCATACGGCCCCCGGATTTAGTGTTCCGGGATGTCTTCATACTGTCTTACATACTCGCTTTCTGTCTTGTCATATAACAGCACCTGGTCCTTCTTGGCATACACCATTCCCAGCTCCTTGGTGGCAATCTCATATATCTTGTTGAGGTCGATGCTGGTATTGATGCTGGTCTCCAGGGCGTCGTTCTCCGCCTTAAGCTGTTCCAGCTCTGCCTCCATCTGCTCAATATGGTGCATCCTGGCCGTGATGGAGGACTGCACATGGAGGTAGTTGATACAGAGGTATAAGGTAAATACAGACGCAATGGTAAGCATGATGACATATGGAAGGTCCATATACATGGCACGCTCCTGATTGCGGCGAATCCGGTGATTACTCCGGACCGACTGGCTGCCTGATGGTTTCCCCGGCCTTGTCTCCTGCTTTGGGGCAGTCTGGGACCTTAGCTTTGGTGCGGCAGAACCCTGTACATAATCATTGCCGTACATGGGTCTGGTATTTCTACGTGTATTCCTGCGTCCTGACGACGCCTGCGCCCTTGCAGCCATAACCTTATCCTCCCTTCTATCTGAATCCGGCAGCTGACACCGGCACGGGCCGGTCTTTCTCGCTGCCTGCTGTCTTTCGTATCTTCATGACCGGAATCATGACCGGAATCATGACCGGAAAAAGGTCTTATTTTCTGACTAATACTCTCCCCGCTCAAAGACGCGCAGCTTTGCGCTTTTAGAACGGCTGTTTTCCTCCAGTTCTTCATCTGACGGCAATATGGGTTTTCTGGACACCACTTTCCCCTTGCTCTTCCTCCCGCACACGCAGACAGGAAAATCAGGAGGACAGATACAGGGATTCTCATTTAACCGGAACCGGCTCTTCACAATCCTGTCTTCCAGGGAATGGAAGGTAATGATACTGAGGCGGCCTCCCGGATTCAGAAGGTCTATCATGGTATCAATGGACTGCTCTAAAACCTCCAGTTCATGGTTACACTCAATCCGGATGGCCTGAAAGGTCCGTTTGGCCGGATGGCCTCCCGTTGCCCTTACCCTGGCCGGAATGGCTCCCTTTATGATCTCCGCCAGCTCCCCGGTAGTCTCTATGGGGTGTTCCCCTCTTGCCCTTACAATGTGCTTTGCTATGTTCTTTGCAAAATTATCCTCTCCGTAATCCCGGATAATCCTGTACAGCTCCATCTCGCTGTAGGTATTAATGATATGGGCGGCCGTGACATCGTTCCTCTGGTCCATTCTCATGTCGAGAGGTGCGTCCTCGCGGTAGGTAAATCCCCTGGAAGCCGTATCCAGCTGATAGGAGGATACTCCCAGGTCCAAATAAATTCCGTCCACTCCCTCAATATCCAAATCCTTCAGTACTTCCTTAATATTGGCGTAATTGCTTCTGACAATGGTCACCTTGTCCTGAAATGGCATAAGCCTTTTCCCGGCCGCCTCTATGGCGTCCGCATCCTGGTCTATGCCAATCAGCCTTCCGCTGCCCAAACGCTTGCACACCTCATAGGCATGTCCGCCGCCGCCCAAGGTGCCGTCCACATACAAACCTCCCGGCTTGATATTCAGACTTCCCACTGTCTCATATAAAAGTACGGACTTATGTACAAATGTTGATTCCTCCATTAAATTCCCAAACCTTCCATATGTTCTGCAATCTCTTCCATATCATCAAAGGTGTTTGCATCCAGCCACTTATCCTTACTCCATATTTCAATGCGGCTGCCCACACCTACCAGTACCGCATCCTTCTCGATTCCGGCAAACTCCCGAAGCACGGCCGGAAGGAGAATCCTTCCCTGCTTGTCTACTTCACAGGTGGTAGCTCCTGCTAAGAGGAAACGTGAAAACTTACGTCCGGCCGCATTAGTCAGAGGCAGTGTGCGCAGCTTTTCTTCCAGGGCGGCCCATTCTGAATTCTCATACACAAAAAGGCAGTTATCAAGGCCCTTCGTAACAACGAATTCATCGCCTAACTGCTCTCTGAATTTGGAAGGTACGATAAGCCGTCCCTTCGCATCGACTGTATGATTGTACTCACCCATGAACATAACTTATCACCTGCCGTACACCGGAGCGGTAGTGGACTATTGTGGGAGACATCCTAAATCCCCCACTTCATCCACTTAACAACCATCTTCTACCACTTTACACCACTTTCTACCACTTGTATGTCCATCATAGTACAGATTTTGGGAAATGGCAAGAAGTTTTTATGGAAATCTTTTAAAAAATTGCGAAAAAATAAGGCAGCTGCGGGCTTTACCGCAACTGCCTCTATATGTGGAACGAGTCCCGCAACAGACACAAAATATTGATTTTTCCAGCCTGTGATGCCCCTGGTGGGGGACAATCCCATAATTTTCACCACCACTTTCCTGCCGCTTTCCCAAAAGTGGGGGATGAGCGCATATCTTAGGCAGCTTCCTCCACTTTGTCCCCCTTTTTCGAGTGACGATGGCGGTAAATAATCACTGCCGCCGACACCCCCACCAACACTGCCGATAAAAGCTGCGACACGGCAAGTCCCGTTCCCGGAATCTTTAACTGGTCCGTTCTCAGTCCTTCAATCCAAACCCTTCCCAGTCCGTATCCAAGGAAATATACCCACAGCATCTCCCCTTCAAACTTCTTGCGCTTCCTGTACCACAGCATGAACATCAGCACGCCCAGGTTCCAAAGTGATTCATACAGGAAGGTGGGATGCACCTGAATATAGGCAATCCCATTTTCCACAAGCTCATTGTCCACAAGCTGCCGGGATATCATGGCGGGATTCACCAGGCTTTTCCGTATACGCATGGCAAACAGGTTGTCCGTATACCCGCCAAAGGCTTCACAGTTGAAGAAATTCCCCCACCTGCCGATTATCTGTCCCGTAATCAGGCCCAGGACGCCGCTGTCAGCCATAGAGAAAAAGGACAGCTTCCTTTTCTTTGTAAATACGATAAGAGTCAGGGCCGCCGCAATGACACCTCCGTAAATAGCCAGTCCTCCGGCCCTGATGTTAAATATCTGCAGCAAATCATCCTTATAATTAGCCCAGTCAAAAATAACATAGTAGGCCCTGGCCCCCATGATTGAAAATATAATGGCGTAAAGCGCAAAATCCAGATAAATATCCGGGTCCTGCCCTCTTCTCTTAGCGTCTGAACACGCAATGGCCATGCCAGCCAGCATCCCAAGCCCTATAATGATACCGTAAAATGCAATCCTGAACCCAAACACAGTGATGCTGTTAGGCAGATGCTCTATGGTAATGCCCAGATTCACAAAACTCAAATCCGCTCCCGTAACTGCTTCCATAAAGAAAATCTCCTTCCTGCTAAGTGATATACTTTCACATTTTACCCCGAAGCAGTATAAAAAGCAAGAAGGTATTTACCAGCCGGAATCCTACTGAGCCCCCAGGGCGGCCATGGTCACATAATTATACGGCTTATTAAAATGGGGAAGGAAGAATAAATCAAACAGCTTCAGCTTATCAATCGTCACCTGTTCCTCCACTGCCATGGAAAACATATGAATGCCCATGGAAACATCATAATCCGAGCACATCTGGGCTCCCAGGATGATTCTGGATTTCCTGTCATATACAATGCGTATCTTTACCTTATGATTCCCGTTCTCCATGAACTCCGCCTTCTGCCAGTCCTCATAATCCGCTGCCACCGCATCGTATCCCATCCGCTCTGCCCTGGCCAGGCTGATTCCCGTGCTGAACATATGAAGTCCCCATATACTGATTCCATTGGACCCCTGCACCCCCACGGATTCCAGAACCTTACCGCACGCGTTATGGGCCGCGATGATTCCGGAGCGCACCGCGTTGGTAGCCAGGGCAATATAATCCGCGGCCTGTATGGCATTATTATAAACCGTGGCGCAGTCCCCCACCGCATACACCCCCGGTACGCTGGTCTCCTGCCTGCGGTCCACCAGGTAGGCCCCATTTCCAAAGGTCCTGAGCCTCCCCTGTCCAAGGGCCGTGTTAGGCTTAAACCCAATGCCGAACACCGCCATATCCGCCTCATAACATCCCTGGTACGTCACCACCCGTTCCACCCGTCTGCCGCCTTCCAGTCTCACCACCTTCTCCCCAAAAGCCAGCTTCACACCGTGCTCCTGCAGATTGTGCGCCATCCTGTCAGAAAACTCCCTGTCATAATATCCCGACAGGCATGTATCCGCCAGGTCAATCAAAACCACCTCCCGGCCATTCCTCTTAAACGCCTCAGCCAGTTCCACCCCAATATATCCGGCGCCCACCACAGCCACTTTCTTAATGGAAGAATCCTTAAGCTTCTCAATCACATCCCTGGCATTCTGATACAGCTTCACAAACTGCACATTATCCAGCTCCATCCCCTCAATCTCAGGACGCAGAGGAACAGACCCCGTAGCCAGAATCAGCTTATCATACGCCTGCACATAGTCCTCCCCATCCTTTCCCCTGGCATACACAGCCTTCCCGTCAAAGTCAATTCTGGTAACCTCTGTTTCCATATGAATGACAGCGCCCTTTTCCTCAAAAGCCTCCTTACTGGAATAGAACAACCCCTCAGGCCCTGAAATCTGCCCACCGATCCAAAGGGCCATGCCGCACCCCAGAAAACTGATATTAGAGTTTCTGTCAAACGCCACCACCCTTTTTCCCGGAAACTGGTCCAATATCGTATTCAAAACCGCCGTCCCCCCATGATTCGCCCCAACGACGACAATTGTTTCTTCCATAGATAATAACCTCCTGCTATCTTATATTTTACAATCCTGCTTAATTACCCCAAAAACATGATAAAACTCATCACTAAAATCCAACCATAACTATTGTTGCCATAAAGCGTCTATATTATAAATCCCCCGCATCACCTGTCATAAACAATCTATTCAGCGAGCTGTTTTTTGTGGATAAATATTTAGCGGGTTCCGGCAACCTGTTAATGCTTTCTTTCCCATGATACTTCGCGTATTCATGTATTATATAAAATGTAATATATAAAATGTAATATATAAAATGTAATATATAAAATGTATTATATAAAATGTGTTATATAACATGTAGTATATAGAATGTATCATATAGAAAGCATTATATAATAAGAAGGAATCCTATATAAAGATGAGCTGACTGCAGCTAACATTCCGGTATTTTCCTTATTGTACGAGAAAAACTCTCATATTTTAAAATTACATTCTTCCGCATTACCTTAAGCTCTCTCCTCTTTTTATATGAGAATACTTCTCTCCGTTAACATTGGCCTCTTTTTCATTAAACATGGACATGATTCTTTGCGAGAAAAACTATCGCGCTTTTTCAAACACGCGCCCTCCCCCATAACACTCTCCCATAACATTTAACTCATTGCCCCAATATATAAGAGAAAAAATCTCATGCATATCATTATACAGAGTTCCTTCTTATTTCTTCTCTTTCAACGTACACGACTTCTCTCCTTATGGGAGGATGAGTCAGCGGACGTGCGGCTGACCAGCCGGAAAATGGGCGGGCGGGGCGGGGAGATTTGGCGATTTTTACCGAGGGCCGCTGTCTCTTAGTCTGAACCGGGGGCGAAGCAGGGGGCGGCTGAGGGCCTTCACGGCCCGAAGACGGCGGCACATGGAGGAGAAATCATCAAGATTTCTCCGTAATTTGCCGCTGTACCCCTGCTTCGTCCCGGGTTCAGGCTTAGAGACAGCCCCCGAGGGAACCATGAGCCAAAACTCCCCGCCCCGCCCGTTCATTTTCCCGCCCCCCTTCCCCGTCCGCGTACCCCCTCCTCCCATTCCCTCCTCCCGCACATTTTCCCCTTTAATTTACCCACCATTTATGATATGATAATAAAGCTGTAATAGAATCAGAACGCCCCCGCCAGGAGCCCGGGCGTATTTGAACCATCATATATCACATACAGATAGGAAGGTAATCATATGAAATTAGGTATTGTAGGACTCCCCAACGTCGGCAAGAGTACCCTCTTCAATTCTCTGACAAAGGCAGGTGCGGAATCAGCCAACTATCCGTTCTGTACCATTGACCCCAATGTAGGCGTTGTTCCGGTTCCCGACGCGCGTCTGGACAAGCTAACCGCCATGTACAACTCAGAAAAGACAACCCCTGCTGTCATCGAGTTCGTGGACATTGCCGGTCTGGTAAAGGGCGCTTCCAAAGGCGAGGGTCTGGGCAACCAGTTCCTTTCCAACATCCGTGAGGTGGACGCCATTGTACATGTAGTGCGCTGTTTTGACGACCCCAATGTCATTCACGTGGACGGCAGCATTGACCCTCTCCGGGACATTGAAACCATTAATCTGGAGCTGATTTTCTCCGACATTGAGATTCTGGAGCGCCGCATTGCCAAGCAGTCCAAGGGCGCATTCAACAACAAGGAACTGGCAAAGGAAGTAGAGCTGTTAAAGGCCATCAAGGCCCACCTGGAAGATGGAAAGCTGGCCCGCAGCTTTGAGCCGGATGACGATGATACCAGGGAGTTCATCAATACCCTGAACCTTCTTACATGGAAACCTGTCATCTTTGCCGCCAATGTGGCAGAGGATGACCTTGCAAACGACGGAGCCGACAACCAGTATGTTCAGGCTGTCCGCGGGTTTGCCGATGAGAACAACTGTGAAGTATTCGTTATCTGCGCTGAGATTGAGCAGGAAATAGCCGAGCTGGACGACGATGAAAAGAAAATGTTTTTAGATGACCTGGGTCTTACAGAGTCCGGCCTGGAGAAGCTGATTGCGGCCAGCTACCGCATTCTGGGCCTTATGAGCTACCTGACAGCAGGTCCCCAGGAGAGCCGTGCATGGACCATCAAAGTAGGCACCAAGGCGCCTCAGGCAGCAGGTAAGATTCACAGTGATTTTGAGCGCGGATTCATCCGCGCCGAAGTAGTCAACTACGATGACCTGATGGCCTGCGGCAGCATGAACGCGGCCAAGGAAAAGGGCCTGGTACGTTCCGAGGGCAAGGAATATGTCATGAGGGACGGGGATGTTGTTCTGTTCCGGTTTAATGTGTAATATTGTAATGTAACCCTGCGCCAGGAACCGAACGCAAGAACTATGGCTGCTATAGACAATGCGGACAAAGGGATAGACATGCATGGTCCGTTTGAGTTTTTTCAATCGCTATATTCATCGATTACAGCCTTGTAATCCGCCTGAAACTTAGCGATTCCCTGGTCGGTCAGCGGATGCTTTGTCATCTGCTCCAACACCTTGTAAGTTACTGTGGCGATATCCGCACCCGCCTTTGCACAGTCGATCACGTGGATCGGGTTGCGGATGCTGGCGGCGATGATCCGGGTGTCGATATCATGCATCTGGAAAATCTCAGTGAGCTCGCAGATCAGGTCGATACCGGGCATGGAGATGTCGTCCAGACGGCCTGGGAACGGGGAAACATAGGTGGCTCCCGCGCGGGCGGCAAGCAGGGCCTGGGCGGGGGCGTTACCACCAACCGGGGCACTTTTATTAGGAAAGTGTACCACCTATTAAAATGCGGTTTTTCTAAACCGCTTCACTCGGATTGTTGACCTCGATAAATTCTTGTATTCTGCGGAGCTCGTCAGCGAACCGAAATACTATGCTGATGTTCCCGCCCTCGTATACCTTGATATGGTCAACCAATTCAATCAGAACATCTCTTGTCAGCTTCTCAATGTTGCCGTATTGCCTGAACGCCTTCAAAAACGGATTTTCGGTGTCAATGCCATTTTCAAGCTCTGCCTGTTCGGCCCGAAGTTTTTCAATGACTTCGTTTAGTGCCTCGGCCTGTTCCTCATAATCTTCATGAAAAGATTGTTAAATTATGTTGATAAAATAAAGACACAGCGATACCTCCTTGATACCGCCGTGTCCTTAAAAAGGGTGAATTTTAATTTTTGAAAAAGGAAAACGGCGGTTTCATTTCAAACTGCCGTTTTGTGCTGCTACACAGATAGCAGTTTTCCTTTTTAGTTGCTCTTTACTAATCTTCATCATTATGCGGACGCTTTTTGGGATTCTTTTTATCGTTGTATTTTTTCATAATAACCATTTTAAGTAAGCCAACGACAATCAAAACCGCAATCATGATAATCCACCAGTATTGTTCCATAACCTACTTCACCTCCTTTCAGTGACCTTAAATCATCTTCCCCGTCCTATGCAGAATGGGAAAGTTCATTAGTATTAACATGTACCATACAATGTTTACATTGTGGAAAGCTGTGTTCAATCGCCTGATGGACTTCCTCGGCTATTCGGTGAGCGTCATAAAGAACTAAGCTGCCATCGGCTAATATTTCAATATCTACATACATTTTCGCTCCAAACATGCGGGTTTTTAAATCATCAATACCTTCAACCCCTTGCTGTTGAAGTACAAGTTCCCTAATTCTTGTTTCTGTAGTGTTGTCACAGCTATGATCCACCATTTTGTTAATGCTTTCTCTGAAAATGTCCAAAGCGGCTTTTAAGATACAACTGCAAATTACAACGCTTGCAATAGGGTCAAGAATGGCAAAGCCCAAACGCGCTCCTAAAATGCCCATTAAAGAACCAACTGACGAGAGTGCGTCAGAGCGGTGGTGCCATGCGTCAGCCATAAGTGCGTCAGAATTTGTATGCTTTGCAGCACCATAGGGGTGTTCTCTATCAGGTCGTTTTTCTGATATTTTAATTCCAACCATCACAATGATTGTGCTTAATACATCAGAGGCTGAGTGAACAGCGTCTGACAGCATGGCACTTGACTTTCCTATATATCCGGCGGCAAATTTAAGTAGCGATAAAATCAGGTTGATGATTAGTGTAATTGTGGAAACCCGGATTGCCTTATTTACATTTTCGTTTGGCAGGATTTTATTTTTTTTCATATATGCCCCCTTATCCTGCCAGCTTCCGAAACAGACGTTTTATAAGAAAGTAGCACCAGATCAAAGCTACTACCAATGCTATGGGAAAATAAAGAACAGCTTTATTCTGTACGGCTTTTGCTACCCAAAATGATGGGAGGAAGCCAACCGCGAACTGGTAGTAACTATCTATAAAGAAAGGAACTGGAATGCCTAACAGTGTAAGTGCAGAAAGTTTTGTTACAGCCATACCCTCTAATTTATTACCGGATAAGGTAATAATCATAAGTGAAACAATGATTGCCTGTACCGAGCCGAGAAGTGCTAAACCAATCATCATTCCAATGGGTAGCTTTTCTAATGAGAAAAGCAAAAGTACGATAAAAGCAATGACCGCTGAAATAATTGCGGGTACTACCAACCTTGTAAAGAGATACCCCGCCTTACCAAGAGGGGTAATTGAAAAGTACCGCGATACTTTATCATCAATTTCCTCTAACGTAATCATGGCAAATGCAAAACAAAGCAGTACAGGAGCCATGATAGAAAGCAATAAATCAAAAATCGGATAGTACCCTTGTAAAGAAAACTTTGTTATTCTTTCAAAAAATGGAATACCAAATTTGATTAAAGCTCCCATAATAAAAGGGGTGAAGCAAGCCGCAAACATCATAGGGTCGCTTTTGATTTGCTTAAATACTTGTATGGTACTGGATAGTATCCTTTTCATAGCTTTACACCTCCCAAACTTTTCCACATATGCTCAACTGTATGCCTTGCAATTATGTAGAGGATAATCAACGTAGCAATTACAAGTACCATATCGAACGATAGTAACATACTTTTTCCAGTTATAAGGTTCATGCAAGCTATGAACGGAAAAAAGCGAAACACATTTGGTAAAGTCACAAACAGACCAACAATAGGTGGAACAAAGCAAACAATTTCTATCGGCATAATTACAATAAGAAACTGGTTCAAGTTTAAAATCTTTGTAGCTGCAATAATTCCAAGCATAGTAAAGATTGCTGATGTTAAAGCAGTACCAACTGCGATACCAAGCAAATGATTGCTGCCGGAAACTAACCCTAATATCAATGCAATTACCGTAGAAATAGCAATCAACGCAACTGTTTTTGAAAGTATATATTCAGATATTTTTACAGGAGATACCACCATAGCATTTAATACCTTTTGACTTTTTTCCAAAAGAACAATCGCTCCCATGAAAAACAATCCCATTGCTGCCGGGTCAGAGTATATCATAATAGAAGCAATATCCGTTTTCCAATGTTCCGGCAAAGCGGCAATCCCACACACATATAAAACTGTTAAAATAAAGTAGATAAAATAGAAACCATATTTCCATTGGAAATGTATATCACCACAAATTAAACGTCCCAATCTCATTGAAGTGTCCTCCCTGTAATATCTACAAAAATATCATTTAATGTAGGCTCACTACTATGAATGGAAAGCAGGCGGTTTTCGGAAATTAAGTTTTTCAATAACTTATCTTCTGTGGTTCTATCAAGCAGACATTCTCCCGTTTTCTCACCTTTGTCATAGTAGGTATATTGTATTTTTGCAGCTCCCCTTGACATAATCAAATTATGCGGACTATCCAATGCGCTTACTTTTCCGGCAACGATAAAGGCTACCTGATCACATAGCTCTGTTGCGTCAAACATATTGTGAGTAGTGATGATAACCGTTTTTCCACGTTTCTTTTCTGCAAGGATAATATCTTTCATCAAACGATTATTCGTAGGGTCAAGACCGCTTGTCGGTTCATCAAGGAATAATATGTCTGGGTCATGTATCAACGCTTTGATAAAATTCAAGCGGGAACGCATACCTTTGGAAAAATCGCCAACCTTTTTATCTCCGTCATTTTCCAATCCAACCATATGCAATAGTTCGTCAATAGACCGGGGCTGCTTTTCATACAGAGAAGCAAAATAGGCGAGATTTTGTCGTGCAGTGAATTTCTCATAACAGGTTGAAAATTCAAAATCAACACCGATATTTTCATAAAACTGATTTGTACGCTCCCGTATTTCTGTACCTGCAACTTTTACGCTGCCTTTATATTTTGTATTAAGTCCGGTCAAAACTTTTTGAATGGTTGATTTTCCGGCACCAGAAGGGCCCAAAAATCCAAAAATTTCTCCTTTCCCAACATGGAAACTTACATTCTCGACAAACGGTTTGTCAGTATAGCTAAAATACAGTTTTTTTACATCAATCATTATTTTGTCCTCCTTAGACTTTATGACTCATACAAATATATAGTCATATAAATTGTAAAAAATATGTTTGGCTATCTGCCTGTCAAATAACCAAACAAAATTGTTACTCTGCTACTACTTGTTGAACAATGCCATTCACTAAAAGATTTTTTATCATATTCAGTTCTTTATCCTCCTTGAACTGTTCCAAACAGGATAAAACAGAATACAGGGATTTTATGATAACCGTATGCGGAATCGTAAAAATAACCCCTAAATCTTCAAGCATTTCTAGTATACGTATATCATTGTGCATATGACTGTCAAATATATCTGGCGAAAGTTTCCTTTGCAGATAGTCCATTAAAGACAAATCAATCTGCGAAAGAATAGGAGAATTGATCAACCCAGTTACCCCCAAAGTGATAACATCTTTTGTTAAGTCCCTATGATTTTCATACTTTCTTCCTTTAATTGTTGTTTCAATATTAGTAAATAGCTCTTTCTGTAAGCGAAAATTGATTTCTACATATAAGTGTTCTTTACTCGGATAAAAAGCGTAGAATGAACCTTTCGATATATTTACAGCAGCTACTAAATCATCAACCGTTACTTTTTTCAAGCCGTGTGCTGCAAACAGCTTTTCCCCCTCTATCAAAAGTTTCCTGTTTATGATTTCTTTTTCTTGTTCTGTAAAGCGCGGCAATTTTTCTCACCTCCTTATGACTAAATGCTTTATATCGTCATATAGAATATATCACTTGCTTTCTTTGTTGTCAAGAGATAGTCTAAAATTATTTTATTAGATTTCCCCTTATCTAAAATTATTGTATATCAGTTGGGGGAGCTTTATCTTTATTCAAAATTTTACCTCACAAATAATATGCTATATTACCATTAATACTATGCTATGTGTAATCATATCCAAAATGAAAAGGTGAACGGTAAAATGTAGTAGGGTGAAAAATATGAAGCAAGTCAAAGCGAAGTATGATTTTAAGGCCTTCGGTCAAGCCATAAAAGAAGCAAGAAAGGCAAAGGGTATATCGCGCAACCAGTTAGCGGACAGGCTGAACATTGCGCCGCGCTATATTGCATCCATTGAGAACAGCGGACAGCACCCAAGCCTACAAATATTTTTATGAGCTTGTAACTTTTTTGATATATCGGTAGACCAAATCTTCTTTCCAGCAAAAGCGCCGGATAAGACCACACAGCGCCGCCAGCTCGACGAGCTCCTCAACGGCATTGATGAAACTGATTTAGTCATAGTAACTGATACGAAAAAAGGAATACAGAAAGCCAAAGAAGCCAGAGAAGCGGGGGAATAAAACCCCCGTTTTTTCATGCGATTAACGGGTTTGCGCTAAACGGCAAGCGATGCAAGTGTCTATACACTTGCGAATTTTCCACGTTCCGGCTCCCGCCGAAACCTGAAAAATCCCGCTTGTTGGGGCAGGCCCCAAACCCTGCGGAACCTCGGGCCAACTTGGCCCGAAGCTCCGGCGCTCCGCTTGATTGGTTGCGTCTCATTCGCTATCGCTCCTGTTCCTTGTTTTTCTCCTGCCCGGTCAAGCCGAGCAGATAATCAATATTAGCCTTTGCCGTCGTGACCTCCCGCATATCCCGCCGGGCCTCCCGGTACTCTGCATAGAACTCCTTTTTTTCCGCCGCCAGTCTGCGGCCTTCCTCCTTTTGCTTCTCTATCTTTGGGAGCTTCGCCCCGTCTAAAATGGCACTCATTTTGGCCCGAGCCGCCCGGTAAATCTCAATATCCGCCTCATGCTCCGCAAGAAATTTTTTACTGTACCGTGAAGCCTTGTACGCCTCAAACACGGGGCGGGTCTTTGCATAGTTTACCGTGGCCCCATTGAGCTCTGCATTGGCGGCAAGCGCGGCCTCCACCGTCTTGATTTTTCCGGCCAGAACGTGAAACCGCTCCGTGGCCTCCACGGCCTTTTTCTCCAACTGCTCATACTCCGTCAGGCCGTTGTCCTGCAAGTAAGCCAGAGCCGCCGCCATCTGCTTTAGGTTGAATACTTTCGCCCACCGCTCATAGGCCAGGCCTTTCCCTTGAAGCCGGTTCTGAATGTCGATAATCAGGTTGAGCCTGCGGCCCGGTTTCATAGGCTCCGCCGCCCGGCTGGAGGGCAAGGGGGCGCGGCCTTCGATAACAGCCCGTATGTCCTCTGGCCCGTAGCCTTCCCCGAGTGTGGAGGCCCTGCAACGGGTAAACCGTTCCTACCCGGGACAGCGGAACGAGAGGGAGCCGCCGTCTGGCCTTACCCTTTCAGTGCGGGCCGTCCCCGGTTATTCCTAAACGTCGGGCAGTTCGCCCTTATCAATATGACTGCCTTAATACTGCACTTAGGACTTCCTCTGCTCCGTAAACCTGGGTCTCCCCGATACGTTTTACACGTATTCTATGGCGGCCATAACGCCATCCCCCATAGTGACAAAACGAAATCACGTGAGGTAGATTTATTATTCCGTCCTCTCTGCACAGCAGAGCAGGATAGGGTTCATAACGAAGCTTTAGCAAATGCGGAATGTTGAATCCATATGCAGTGGAACCCGGGGTGTGCTGTCACCAGCAGTGTCCCCGCCTTCACCTATGCTTCGCGACTGCCTGTTACCAGACAGCCGGCAGGAGTATTAGTCGAGGTCGGATACATGGAATATTTGGCTTCCATGCCGCCTCCAGTCATATCAATTACCTACAAGAGTGTGCCGCTTTTCACCTCCTTAGCACCTCTTATCAGGTTTGCAGTGGTGTCACCCTACTACGGGAGTTTTACACTGCAATTAGGGTCGCACCGTTTTTGAAACTCTCATCATCCTCCCTTACTTCCATGCTGTTAATCATTTCGACTAACGTGTTCATGTTCCGTTCTTCCTCCGGCCCTTCAAAGACGATATAGGCCACAAGGGCGCAGTACAAAAGTGTCTCGGCCTTCGTCCAAAACTCGTCCCCTCTTTCCCTTGTCCCTTCGTGTTGATTATCAGGGCGTTGACAAATTTCAGAACGTCGCTCTCTGTCTTGATGTAGGCCATCGGTTCCGATAGGTAAGCCTTTGATGTTATCTCCGGCTTTTCCCCCGGTTAGCACCGGACATGCGACTTTCACCGCATCCGGCGCCCCATCAAGCATAGTTTCAGCAGTGATACACACCCACTCTTTCACATCAGCTAAATCAGTTTGTTACGGCTTACATTGACATTTCTGCCAACCCTGCGGTAACACGCAGTTTGTTTACTTTAGTAATTTGTGCCTTATTCAATTCATACTTTTTTGTCAGTGTGGCGAACTTGGTACTATTTGTTGTAGAGATAAGTTCATATCCGGCAGGCGATAAAAGCAACAGATTACGGTAACTGTCTCTGCCACTTTTACACTCATTCGATTTTCTGTAACAAATACAGTGAATCACTTCCAGATGTTCCCCGGTGATTGCACATTTACCTTCCTGTCCGGCATAGAGAGAGATTCGGTTATCATTGAACTGTACTGTTTCTCCTGCTACCGGGTGGCGCATGAGCCAGAGCATATCTTCAACATTCAGTTTCAGATTTCTGTGGATTTCCATTCTTCCGTCTGGAGTATATGGGTTGATTTTCCTGCTCTTACGCATTGGTATTTTAAACTGCACATATGCCAGAGGCACTACTGGTGTATCTCCAATCCAGCGCATTTGTTTCGATTTTCCATACCGGTTTTTTAAATATTTGTTGTTTAGTTCGCCCTGCTTTTTATATCCATCTATCCGATGAAGAAAGCGGCCGTTATTCATGTGAGCCATTCGGCTAAAATTCAGATTTATCCTCGTAGCAATGCAATAATAGTTCTGCATACCTATGACTTTGGCGTTGTATTCGTGAACGTTGCACTTTATGTCTTTTGCTGTCTTGCTGTTTTGAATCTCTGTTATTGCTTTTGAGAGTTCATTTTGCATATGCGACATTGCCTTGTCACAGACATTTGAACTGATTGCCCATGTCCTGCGTTTCTTTATCAACTTCATACGGAACCCCAAAAATTCACTATCTCTTTTCCGAAGATTTGTGACCTTTGATTTTTCATCTGAAATTTCCAATTTGAGCCGCTTTAGCAGCCAGTCCTTAACCGCATGGTATGCTCTGTCAGCGTCCTTACGGTTCCTGCAAAAGATTTTAAAATCATCTGCATACCGGACTATACGCATTTCTTTAAGGTTGCTCTTTTTGAGCGCCGTGTAGCTGTTGCACTTTTTCTCTGCCCCGTTCGGATAATATGTGACCTTACAAGGAGTTCTCATATGGTCTGCCATGCCTTCCCACTGTGACGCTACCCACCAGTCCAGTTCATTCAGGACAATGTTGGCTAACAGCGGGGAAAGTATGCCGCCCTATGCAAAGCAGAAGACTATGCAAAGAATGTACTGTTTTTCCTTATAAATAAAAGATTCTCTCAGATTTTACTTTGCATAGTATTCTACTTATAGCAATTACAACTCGGACAGCCACGCCATCAGGTCACTGTTTTCGCTCCAGTCCGGCAGATTGGAATCTACCAGTTCCGGATAAGCGTTCTCCAGGGCTTTTCGCTTTAGTTCCGTATCGGCCCTTGCGTAGATTTCTGTGGTCTTGATATCGCTGTGGCCCAGAAAGTCACGGATATAGATCAGGTTTACACCTGCCTGCAGCAGATGGACCGCCTTGGAATGGCGCAGCATATGGCACTTTACCTTTTCCGGTACTTTGTCAGATATTTCGTGTGCCATGACGGCGTATTTGTTGATGACATAGGCAACCCCTTCCTTCGTCAGCCTGTTGTGCTGTTTATTCGTAAAAAGCGGGTAACTGGCCTTATGTGCCAGATCCAGCCTGTTTTCGGAGATATATGTTTCCACGAGCGCAGCCGTATTCTTCATGATGGGGACCCGCCGTGTTTTGTTGCCCTTTCCGGTAAGGATCAGCACAGGGCTGTTTCCTGGAATGAAATCCCTGACAGAAAGGTCGATGAGCTCCTGGACCCTAGCGCCGCTGTCATACATCAGGCTCATCAGAGCAAGGTCCCGCCGTCCATGAGCTGTATATTTATCCGGCTGCTCCAGCAGAAGCCTGATCCCTTCCGGGGACAGGTGCTCCACTACTGCCTGCCGTTTCTTCTTTACTGGGATGGCCAGCACTTTCTGGTAGTGGTACAGGGATTCCGGTGATTCGGACTGGGCATACCGAAAAAAAGAATGGATCGCTGTCAGCCGCAGGTTCCTTGTAGAGACTGAACTTTTCCGTTCTGTTTCCAGCCAGTTTAAGAACCGCTCGACCAGATCGGAAGAAAGCCTCTTCATGGTGATCTTTTCCACCGGGAGTGATTCCTCTTTTTCGCAGAAAAGAAGGAGGAGCTTAAAGGTATCCCTGTAGGATTTTATCGTGTTCCTGCTGACATTCTTCTGGACAGGGAGATAGTCAGACAGGAAAGCTGTAAGGTGCATGGAGAAATCAGTCGGCTTCACAGGCGGTTCCCTCCATTTCCGGGATGATGTCCTTATAGCACTTTTCCAGCTTCACCCGGATATCAGGAAAAACGTCTGCCGTCCATCTGAGGTAATACGCTGTTTCATGAAAGGTCTGGTGTCCTAGGTAAGTGCGCATCATAGGGATCAATACCATGAGGTCCCGGTCCTGCTGTGCCCACTGTTTCAGACGGTAAATGCAGTAGGCGTGCCGGAAATCGTGGACTCTGGGGCCGTCCCCGGTATGGGAGATGCCGGCCTTCCAGAGAAAGCGCCTGAAGTTTTTATAGATATTCCCCAGTGTCATCGGCTTTCCGCCGTAACCTGGGAAAAAATATCCTGAAGGCTCTGGAAAAGGATGGACCTGTCCGGCATACCTGCGTAGTCTCAAGGTCATGGATTCCGGCATCGGGACCAGGCGGCTGTTATGGTTCTTTGAATCACGGACCGTCAGTATCCCCTGATGCAGGTCAACGTCCCGTACCGTGAGCAGCCGGGCTTCCGAACATCGTAGCCCGCAGGAAAGGAGCAACCTGAAGAACTCCGGCATCACCAGATGCCTGTAAGGGACTTCCGGGCACAGGCGGCACTTATCTGTTTCTGCAAAGAAACGCCTGAGTTCATCCGGGGTATAAATATGCGGCACATACTGCTGGCCGGCAGGATAATAATTCCTTGGAAGTATCCATGCGCTGGTCCCAATGCTGTCCAGGTACTTTGAAAACTGGCGTACCACCGAGGCCCGTGAACAATGGTTTGCGGTCGATTCGTGCATTGTTCTGGAGCACCAGCCGGTCACAGCCTCCCTGGAAAGGGTAGCCGCATCCGGATATTTTGCCGCAAGGTAGCTGTCAAAACGCTTTAGTATGCCAGGCTCTGTGTTGTATTTGTATCCGACAGACCGTTTGAGGGAGATGAAGTCTTCCATTTCTTTCCGGAAAGGGCCTGTAAAAGTGGGTTCAGCCAAGACGGATCACCTCCTCAAAGTCCAGGGGGCATTCCGCCAGCCGTTCCATATCCACCTTGAGATACACGGCGGTGGAATTCGTGTCCAGGTGTCCGATGATATCGGAGATGACCGGGAGAGGGGTGTCCTTCTCCAAAAGGACGCTTGCCATGGTATGGCGGAGGCTGTGCATCCCCCGGTGCTTGCCGCGCATTGGGATATGGGCTTTTACCATATATGCCCTTATCAGCTGGTCCAGATGGTCCCCTTCCGCAAAGGGAAGGAATGGGGCCATATGGCGGACAAAGATACGGCTGCTGTCAACCTTCGGCCTCCCGTATTTCAGGTAATCGATTACTGCCCAGCCCACATCCGGGACAAGCGGCAGTTCTATGGGCTGTCCTGTCTTCGACTGGGTAAAGCAGAGTTTTTTCTCCGTCCAGTTGAAGTTTTCAAAGCACAGGTTTTTGATGTCTGTGCAGCGCAGCCCCAGACGGCACGCAATCAGAATGATGGCATAGTCACGTCTGCCTTTCGGGCTTCCCCGGTCGATGGCCCCGATTAGCTGTTTCAGTTCTTCATGGGTCCAGACCGAGGGGATGGCAGTCTGCTTCCTGGCTTTTACCATGGGCATCTTTGCCGTAAGATCATCCGGCACGGTGCCTTCCTGGTACAGGAAACGGAAAAAGGCACGCAGGGAACAGATATGCTGCTCCACCGTTTTGTAGGAAAAACCTGCCAGTGTCCGGATATACGCATTAACCGTATCCAGAGTGACTTCTGTGAAATCATCCATCCCCTGTGCGGCCAGATAATCCATCAGATAAGAGGACTGCTTCACATAATGCTCCGTAGTCACCTGGGAATAGCCTTTTTTCTCACAGGAACTCCGGAACCGGCTTCGGATATCCACAAAAAACGGGGTTGTCAGTATTTCCTTATGCTTGAGATAACGCCGCAGCACCGCATGGTGGAGCTGGAAATCCCCAACCATACGGATCACACGGATCTCCTGTGTTTCTGCCTGTGGCAGGGTCCTTGAAAAATCCTCCTGTGTGATCCCGAAGAACTCTTTCAGGAAATCCATGCCAAGCTGTTCCGTGTAATAGCATTCACCCCTGTCTTCCGCATAGGCCATCAGCTGGTTCCAACGCCGGCGGTAAAATGTCATGCTCCCTTTGGTATAACCAAGCCGGAGCAGTTCTTGTTCCAGTCCTGAGATTAGGTCTGGTAAGTATGTTTTGTCCATAAAGGCACCTCCGATATGATATTTTCGAGAATAGCTCTCATAAATATCTTCGGAGACTATGCAAAGCAGCGCAAGAAAAAATGGCTTGAAACAGGGATTCCATGGATTTACTTTGCATAGTTACTTGCTTTGCATAGTTTCTAAGGAAAGAACCGGAGGTGGGTTGAATAAGAGGGCAATCTTTTCTGCCCCCTTATTCAGCACACTTTCGGTTTTTCCGAATTGAACAAAGTCGCGTCCGGTATGGGGATTCAATGCTCCGGCTTTCACCTGTCTGACAGCTCTGCTGGATGCTTTTCGACAGGAACTCAAGAGGATATCACTGGTTTAAGGCATACTTCCCCCTTACCCCCAAATCTTATGTCCCATATCCGGTTGCTTTGGGATCAGGCGCTGCTTCTTTTTGGGGTCCATTCAGTACATACTTCATAGGACATGGCCCCGCCGCAGCATGGACATACAGTGACATCCTTCTTGTAAAGTATTCTGAT